>NZ_QSOP01000014.1 GCF_003436275.1 Collinsella sp. TM09-10AT | reverse complement strand
TACCGCCTCGCGGTGACATCGTTTTTATGTCAACCTTGGTCTAACAGAGCCATTTCTTTTGCGTATTCGTCGCGCGCACGTGAGGAGACGATGCCAAGTTTGCAGCCGCTATCGGCGAGCGTTGCGATGACTTCAAGCAAACCTGGAAACACGCTGATGGTGCTTTTAAAGCTGGCGGCAACTTGGCACCAGCGATCCAACGTTGCCTGCGAGTAGATCCCAAGTTTCTCAAGGGCATCCTTGCCGGGTATGCCGAGGGCAAAGTCAAGCTCGTGTCGGGGAAGCGTTTTGCTGGTCTCTTCTTGGACAATCTGGACAAGCGATGACAGAACGCTTTCTTCTGTATCTGCCAATGTCCCATCAACGTCAAATACGATATGGTCAAAGTGCTTCATATGATTGCTCCTCTCTGTTGTTTGCCTGCAAGTTTGATGCAGTGACAGAAGAAGGGCTAGCGGGATTTCTGCCTGGTGCTATCGAGATTCTGCCTCGCTGCTCGATAGCTCGAAGGAGTGCACCCCATTTGTTCTTTAAATACCTGGCCAAGATGGCTTGCTGTTATAAATCCGCATTGGCACGCGACTGTCTGTACCGTTCGCGTGGTGTGTGCCAAAAGTTCGCAAGCACGGTTTATGCGGTATGCGCGTAGATATGCCGCCGGGGTCGTTCCTGCACAAGTTTCGATAATGCGGTAACACTCTCTTTCGCTTACGCCGGCTGCAGATGCCATCTGGGGCACATCTATAGCGGCTGCATAGTTTGCGCGGATAAAGTCCAGGATTGCCTTGAACTGTACGTCGCGGCTGGTCATCCAAGAGGCGCCGTCGGAAGAAAAGAGCGGTTCGGTCTTGGCGTTAATCTGAATCCAGAGCTCTGACAAACTATTTCGAAGCGCCATCTCGTTCTGCGGCCGTTGAAGGTCGTGGCTAAAGGAGCTCTTCAGCAAATCGATAAAGGGCATATCGTCGGGATTGGTGGGCGACCATTTGAGCACATCGACGCCTCGACATTGAAGCAATGGGTTGATGTAGCGCTTTTGGAGACGTCCCGCGGGATCGCCGAGCATCGACGGCTGAAAGATATGCAGCATTTGAATGGCTGGCGCCGAATTGGGTGATTGCAGCGTGCTGTGCAAAACGCCGCCGTTGATAAAGCCGGCGGACCCTTCCTCAAAGCGTACGTGCTCATGAGCCGCGTGCGTTCGATAGTCAATCGCTCCCTGCTCCATGTAGAAAAGCTCAACTTCGGAATGCCAGTGCCAGGGGACGGAATTGCCCGGATAGCGAGCGAATTCTGCGCGTTCGGCAATATAGGGCCAGTCTTCGGCGGTCTCGGGAAACGCTTCCTCGCGTCCTCCGCGGTGCAATTCTATGTGATCCATGTTTCGCATGGCATCAGTATAAAGCGCAATGGGCTTAGATTGCTCTTGCCTGTTCGGGGAACGCCTTGTCTAGGGATGCTTGGAGCTTTTCGAAGGATGCTCGTAAGTTGAGGCTCTGATCGGCTGAGCGCTTGGTTTTTGTGGTGGGGGAGTCGAGGAGGCCGTTTCTCTGTGTCGGGGGGAAGGAGAAAAGGTTTGCATGTTTTAGGGATGGCTGCTGTGCTGCGTCATTGGAAGAATGCATGCTTTTGCGGCCTCCTCGATATCCACCAAAAGGATGCGCTCGGGGTTTGCTGCTAGGTCCCGTGCGCTGGCTACATTATGCCGCGGCTGCCGCAAAGAAGCGCTAAAGAAAGGCTTAACCTGGTTTGGTGTTACGATGAAACTGCAGGTCAGAGGTATCGAGTAACACTCTTGAAAGGTTTTGAGCTTAAGGGCTTTCTAAGGTTTGTGACGTGGATGTGGCGCGGACGTGCGTAGCGTGTGAATGCTCGCTGTTAGCGCTGCGGCTCTGTGGCGCGCACCTGCTCGATGACCTTTTCCATCGTGGCGTCGATGCGGTCTTTTTTGAGTTCGCATTCCCAGATGGTTATGGGCGTCCAGCCCATTTGAGTGAGCGCTGCCACAGCAGCACGGTCGCGCTCGACGTTGCGACGGAACTTTGCCTCCCAAAACTCAACGTTGCGCTTGGGCTGGCTTGGGTTGCACTTGGGGCAGCGGTGCCAAAAGCAACCGTTGACGAAGATGGCGATCTTGCGGCCGGGGAAGGCGATGTCGGGCTTGCCGGGTACCTTCCATTCCAAACGATAGCCCGTAAGGCCCTCGGCCCGTAGGCGCTGACGTACGAGCAGCTCGGGCTTGGTGTTGGCGCGCTTGTTGCCCTTCATGGACTTTTTGATGGCGGCGCGACGGCGGACCAGTTCGCGCTCGTCAGCGGAGAGGTCCGAGGTATCGATGCCGTCGAGCAGACCGGGCTTGGGACGCTTTTTGCTGCGGCGTTTAGGTGCGCGCTTGGGTTTGGTGGCGGGTTTGTCGGTTGTGTTGGGCGCGGCGTCATCGGCGGAGCTTGCCTCAAGCCGATCTTCCTTTAACTCAATCAGAGCATCAATGAGCCCCTTGTCGGCGGGCATCCATTCCACCGTGGCAAGCGAGGTGCGTGGAATCCAGCGGATATCAAGCTGGCGGTCGTGTTTCTGGGGCTCATCGGATTCATCGGCGAGCGAGCAGTAGTAACACTCCATGGAGAGATGAAAATCGGGGTAGTCATACTCAACGGTGTAGAAATCACGCAGGTTGGTGACTTTTACCTGTAGCTCTTCCATAAGCTCGCGGCGCACGGCGTCTTCGGGTGTCTCGCCGCGCAGAAGTTTGCCGCCCGGGAACTCCCATAGTCCCTGCATGTTGCCGTAGCCGCGCTGCACGGCAAGCAGCTCGTCAGATCCTTCCTTGCGAATGATCCCAGCGGCAACATGAACAGTCTTCAACAGGAGCCCTCTCTCAACATCAACACATGGCAGACTACGCTTACCTTACGCAACGGTAAGGCAAGCGTAAGCCATATCGATGGTAGCCGACTCGGCTTCTTGCGACTATAGATGCCGTAGACTAATTGCAAGAAAGGACTCGGTATGCAAACCACGCACATGGCGACCCCGGTACTGGAGGTCGCGCATCTCGAAAAGGTATACGGCGCGTTGGGCAACGTGATCCGCGCGCTCAACGACGTCAGCTTCACCGTCAACCGCGGCGAATTTGTTGGCATCATGGGCGCCTCGGGCTCGGGCAAGTCGACGCTGCTCAACTGCGTGTCGACCATCGATAGCGCCACGAGTGGCACCATCCGCATCAACGGCCAGGACGTGACGCGCATGAAGCAGGCCAAGCTTTCGCAGTTCCGCCGCGAGGAGCTGGGCTTTATCTTCCAGGACTCCAACTTGCTCGATACGCTCACGGCGCGCGAGAACATCGCCCTGCCGCTCACCATCGCCCGCACAAACTCGGCAGAGATCTCGACCCGCGTGCAGGATGTGGCCGCGCGCCTGTCTATCAGTCAGGTGCTCGACAAGTATCCCTACCAAATGTCGGGCGGCCAGCAGCAGCGCGTTGCCGCGGCTCGCGCGCTCGTCACCGACCCCACCATGATCATGGCCGACGAGCCCACCGGCGCCCTCGATTCCAAGAGCGCTCGCCTGCTGCTCGAGAGCCTGGAGGCCCTTAACCGCCGCCTGCGCGCCACCGTGCTCATGGTTACGCACGACAGTTTTGCCGCCAGCTACACGAGCCGTGTGCTGTTTATTCGCGACGGCAAGATCTTCACCGAGCTGCGCCGCGGCGACACCGACCGCCGAGAGTTCTTCGACCGCATTATGGAGGTCGTTGCCATGATGGGCGGTGAAGGCTCCGATGCTCTGTAAACTCGCTTGGGGCAACGTCCGCCGCGCCGGCCGCGACTACCTCGTCTACTTGCTGACGCTCACCCTGGGTGTCACGGTCTTCTATGCCTTCAATACCGTCTCGATGCAGGTCGACATTGCCGGCATCAAGGAGGAGGGACTGTCCGAGCTCATGGGCAGCATGCTCGGTTACCTGACGTACTTTTTGGCCGGCGTCATGGCCTTTTTGATGGTGTATGCCAACAACTTCATCATGAAGCGCCGCAAAAAGGAGTTCGGCCTGTACCAGGTGCTCGGCATGCGCCGCGGGCGCGTCGCCACGATCATGGCGCTCGAGACCGTGATCGTTTCGGTCGGCGCCTTTGTCGCCGGCATTGTGCTGGGCGTGGGGCTCTCCCAGCTCATGACATTCTTTACGGCCTCGCTCTTTAAGACACAGATCGCTAATTTCCACTTCTTTTTCTCGGTGCATGCGTTCAACCTGACCCTTGCCTGCATGCTCGTGATGTTTGTGCTTACGCTACTGCTGAACCTTCGCGCCGTGCGCCGTACCAAGCTCATCGAGCTTATGGGCGCCGAGCGGCGCAACGAGAGCATCAAGACGCGCAACCCCTGGATTGCGATCGCCATCTTTGTCGTGGGCGTGGTGCTGGTGGGCGTGGCCTATTACCGCCTGTTGCGCGATGGGTTCCCGCTCACCGCGACGGAGGGTAAGCTGCAGGAGGCCATGAACCAGTTTGGTATCACCACGGCCATGGTTACGGTGGGTACCTTTGCCCTGTTCTGGGGCCTTTCGGGCATGCTTATCAAGCTGCTGCAGAGCCTGCGCAGCGTGTATTGGCGCGGCCTCAACATGTTTACCGTGCGCCAGCTTGCGGCCAAGGTCAACACGGTGTGCTTTTCGATGGGCGTTATCGCGATGATCCTGTTTCTGGGCATTACCTCGGTGACCTGCGGTATGTCGATCGCCAACGTGATGAACGAAAACCTCGAGCGCTATACGCCGGCGGATATGACGCAGACGTATATCTATTACATGCCCGATAGGCTCGACTACTACAAGGAGTATGTCAATCCTTCCGAGGCCGATCGCATGGTGCTGGCAGACGCAACGGTCGATTTGTACTCTGCATGGCACGGTGACCGTATCGATTCCGATAACGTTGCGGAAAGTATCAAGGGCAAGTCGGCAGATAATGGCAACGAGGCCGGAAAGAAGGTCAATATCGCCGACGTTGCCGGCGAGCATGTGCAGATTGATTCGTATCTGAGCTATACGCTTGGCGGCTCGGATCCTTCGGTGACGGCGGGCGAGATGTGCAAGGCCATGGGCGAAAAGCTCCCCAAGGCGCTCGAGGGTAGCAATGCCGATGATATGGGCCTGTTTGTGACGCCGGCGAGCCAGTACAACAAACTGCGCCAGATGATGGGCGAGGAGCCGGTGAGCATTGGCCGCGACCAGTACTTGCTTACGTGCGATATGGGCGGCGAGTTGGGCGACCTGTACACCAAGTACATGGCTGGGGGCCATACCCTCACCTTGGGCGGACATACGCTCAAGCCCGCAACCGATAAGTCGGACGAGGACACGGCTGCCATCGCCAACTCGGCACTCGGCAGCAATCCCGGTACCGTGGTCGTAGCCGACGAGCTGCTGTCCCAGCTTAACCTGCAGCCGTATTCCAGTAATCTGCTCGTTAATTACAAGCAGGGGATGGATGTTACCGAGGCCGATGAGCTCATTAAATACACCATGCTCGACAATCTGCTCGTTGACGGCAAGGAGCCGGGGTCGTGGGGAGTCTTCATGACACGCTCCGAGCTATATACGCAGGCAGCGCAGATGAACGGCATGATTAGCTATCTGGCTATCTACATCGGCTTTGTACTGGTCGTTGCATGCGCGGCAATTCTGTCGATCCAGCAGCTCTCCAATGTGGCCGACGGAAGCCGCAGCTATCGCGTGCTGGCGCAGATCGGCTGTGACGACCGCCAGATTCGCCATTCGGTGATGGCGCAGCAAGCGGTGTTCTTCCTGTTCCCGCTGGCAGTGGGTCTGGCGCACTCCTTTGTGGCGCTCAAGGTGATCATCGAGCTGGTGAGCACGTTTGGCAACATGAGCATCGGCGGCACCGTGGGTCTTACCTGTGCGATTTTCTTGGCAGCCTATGGTGGCTACTTCCTGGTGACCTACCTCATGAGCACCGGCATGGTGCGAGCTGCCATAGCCACCCGCTACAGCGAGTAGCAAGCGGGCAAAACCGTCGCATAACCACAGCGAACAAACGCCGCGAAGGGAGCCGGGCCCCCTTCGCGGCGGTTTTTTGCCCGCCTGATGCATCTCAAAAATAAGTGAGTAGACTTTTTTGGATCTGCCGAGCACATTGCGACAAACGCTCAACAAAACCGCAGGTCAGGGCGGTGGTGTTTTGGGGCGTGCTCGGCATCCCGCCAAAAGCCTACTCACTTGGTTTTACTGCTAGAAAACCGCCGCGAGGGAAAGTAGCTCCCTCGCGGCGGTTTTTTGCGTTTACCCAGATAAAACCTGCCAAAATAAACCTGTCCCTTTTTGGCAGGTTATCGCTTCCAAAAGTGGAGGATGAGCGTCGTGCGGTTTTGCTGTTCGGTTTTGACCAGGATGTTGTGGATGTGGGTCTTGACGGTACCCACGGCAAGGAAGAGCTCGTCAGCGATCTCTTGGTTCGATTTGCCCAACACAACCAGACGCATGACTTCGGTCTCGCGGTTGGAGAGCTTGTAGGCGTTGCGATAGAAGGGCATCTGCTCTTCGATGTGTCGATCAAGATCGCTGACGTTCTTTTCCTCGGGCGCCTCCTGCATGCGGATTGAAAGCACGTGGTAGGAGTAGATGATCAGCAGAATCGCAAAGTAGCAGGCAAAGACGTTTTCGCTAAAGTTGCGCTCGGACAGATATAGTTGCAGCCAAGAGGGCGCCAGACTCATGGGGACAATCAGAATGTTGTAGAAATCCTCGGCAACGATGCAACCGACCAGAATAGCGCCGATAATCAGGTGCTTTTGTTGGTTGTTGACACGTGCCTTCAGCTCGACTTGTGTGCTCTTGCGTGCCGTCCAAAAGATATATAGCCCCACGAAAACAAGGAATACCTGACGCATCGTGTAGTAGAGCCATTGATGAATGGGGCCGTAGGGGACAGCGACGATAATCAGCGACTCGCACAGCAAAAACGTTAAGACGGGGATAGCGAACTGCTTTTTAGAATGTTTGTCGAGCAAGTCCATGGCAATCAGCCAAATAAAAGCCTGCGAAGCGGTCGCCACAAGGGTCCGCAACACAGGCATGGTAATGGAGTAATAGTCGTTGGCCGGAAAACTCTGGTTTTGCAGCGTGTATTCAAAAAAGAAAATCTCGGTCATCTCGATGGCATAGCAGATAAATACGCCGCTGCCATAGACAAAGAAGCGTCGACGAGACGAGGCATAGGCGGCAAGCGAAAGCACTGCCGTCACAATACAGATCACGAGTATTGCTAGGGTATAGAAGAACATCAGGGTGTTCATCTGTCACCGTCCCATCTCATTTAATCTATGGCCGAGCTCTGTATACCTTGTGGGATATAGACGTCTCAACCCTTCGTTCCATTGCGGATTAGGCGCCGAGATACAGCATAGCCGTATACCGTTCGCGGTTCTAGATAGTAAACCCCCTGCAAGCTGGCTACCTGCGGGTTTATATTGGTTTAGAGGGGATGTAACTCCGTGAACGGTCTTTAATCCCGAATAAACTAGGTAAAAATTGCATACGGGTGAATGATGGTCTTGTCAACACGAGGCGTGATGTTCGAGCGCCTCATAGCAATAGTCGGCACGACCGGCGGAAAGGAATCGACATGGCGCTGCCTAAGGATTTCATCGACACCAACGACTTCACAAAAGAGCAGATCCTGGCTATCGAGGATCTTGGCCTGGCAATGAAGAAGGCCATCAAGGTTGACGGCTATTATCCGCACCTGCTCCGCAACCAGAGCCTTGGCATGATCTTCCAGCAGGTTTCCACCCGCACCCGTCTTTCCTTCGAGACCGCCATGTGCGACCTCGGCGGCCACGCTCAGTTCTATGGCCCTGGCACCATTCAGCTCGGTGGCCACGAGTCCCTGGGCGACACCGCTCGCGTCATGGGCGACCTGCTCGACATCATGATGGCTCGCGTTGACCGTCACAAGGACGTCGTCGGCCTCGCCAAGGGTTCCGCCGTGCCCGTCATCAATGGCATGTCCGAGTTCAACCATCCCACGCAGGAGATGGGCGACCTCATGACCATGCTCGAGAACCTCCCCGAGGGCAAGAAGATCGAGGACTGCACCCTGGCCTTCATCGGCGACGCCACCCAGGTCTGCGTCTCCCTCATGTTCATCGCCTCCAAGGTCGGCATGAAGTTTGTCCAGTTTGGACCCAGGGGCCACCAGATCCCCGACGGCGGCCTGCACGTTGGCACCGTTGAGGAGCGCGCCGAGTTCGGCAAGCAGATGATGGCCATCGCCGAGGAGAACTGCAAGGTCTCCGGCGGCTCCGTCGTCATCTCCGACGACATCGAGTGCATCAAGGGCGCCGACTTCATCTACACCGACGTGTGGTATGGCCTGTACGACGAGGAGGTCTCGGGCGAGAACTACATGGACGTGTTCTACCCCAAGTATCAGGTCACCATGGACATGATGAACTTCGCCGGCCCCAACTCCAAGTTCATGCACTGCCTGCCGGCCACTCGCAACGAGGAAGTCGTCGACGAGGTTATGGACGATCCCGAGCGCTCCCTGTGCTGGGTCGAGGCCGAGAACCGCAAGCACTCCATCCGTGCTCTCCTCGCTGCCCTGGGCAAGCGCGCCCCGCTCAACGACGAGGGTGTCGAGTACTCCGCCAAGGCCGAGCTTCACGCCGCTCTCGAGGCTCTCGAGCAGCTCTAAGCCTTAAGCCTGCTAAACGCACGTTTGCGGGCGGCGGATGCTCGTCTCCTGTCGCCCGCTCACCGAGGCTCAGGCAATTGCCTTAGTACCTTGGGCCTCGGATCTGTCCAAGACTGAGCGAAGGAGCTCATCATGAGCGACGGAAAGAAAAAGCTTTCCTTTTTGACGGTCATTTCGACCATCATCTGCGTCGTCTTCGTTTGCGAGGCCGCCGCTCCTGCTGCTGCCATTGGCAACCAGCAGTTCTTCTGGTGGATCTTCCTGATCCTGACCTTCCTGCTTCCCTACGGCATGGTTGTTGCCGAGCTCGGTACCACCTATGACGGCGAGGGCGGCATTTACGACTGGGTACGCGATGGCCTGGGCGACAAATGGGGCGCCCGCATCTCGTACTACTACTGGGTCAACTACCCGCTGTGGATCGCCTCGCTGGCTACCATGTTCCCCGACATTTTGGGCATGGTCTTTGGCGTCGAGTTCAACTTGATCGCCAAGATGGGTATCGATCTTGCCTTTGTGTGGATCGTCTATCTCATGGGCCGCTCCAAGGCGGCCGACTCCGAGTGGGTCCTTAACGGTGGCGCCATCATCAAGGTCGCCGTCGCCGTTATCGTTGGCGCTTTGGGCATTTGGTATGCCATGGAGAACGGTTTTGCGAACGACATGTCCGCTGCCACCTTCCTGCCCGAGCTCACCAACACCAACGCTCTCGGTTACCTGTCGATCATCATCTTTAACTTCATGGGCTTCGAGGTCATCTGCACCATGACCGACGACATGGCCGATCCCGCTCGCGATATCCCCAAGGCCATCATCGTCGGTGGCCTGTCCATCGCCGTGATCTACCTGTTCGCTGGCTTTGGCATCGGCGCCGCCGTGCCGGCCGACTCCATCGATCCCGACTACGGCATGATCGTCGCAGTCCAGACCATGGTGGGCGACTCCATGATCTTTAAGGTCATCTGCATCGCCTTCCTGATCACCCTGTTCGCCAACATGGCCGCTTGGTCCTTCGGCGTTAACTCCGTTGCTCGCTACGCTGCCGAGCACGGCAACATGCCCAAGGTCTTCGCCTCGATGATCTCGGATGACGACATGCCCAACGGCGCCAACCTGGTCAACGCTGTCGTTGCCTCCCTGGTGCTGTGCCTGCAGCTCGTTCCCATCGACGCCATCTCCAACGGTGTCTTCTGGATGCTCTTTGGCACCTCTGTCGTCTTCCTGCTGTTGACCTACATCCCGATGTTCCCGGCGTTCCTCAACCTTCGTAAGAACGACCCCAACCGTGAGCGCATCTTCACGTTCCCGTTTAAGGGCGCCATGATGAAGGTCATGCTGGCCATCCCCTGCATCGAGCTGGTTCTTGCCATCGTTGCCACGCTGATCCCGTTCTCCGCTGCTGAAATTGGCGACAAGGTCCCGATGATCGTTATCTTCATCGTGCTCGTGCTCATCGGCGAGGTCGTCCGCGTCGTCAGCGCTAAGGGCCGCGAGACCGAGTACAAGGGTCTGACCCCTGAGCTCGCAGCCCAGCGTCTCGCTGAGGAGGCCGCCGAGGCCGAGGAGAACTAGAGCACCCGGTTCTGGGGCTCCAACCCTCCTCGTGTACCAACGCGCGCTTCGTCGGGCTTGTCGCTCCCGACTCCGGGCACTCTAGCCTCTTCGGAGGCGTGTCCAAGCGACAGGTTTGCTAACCATTCCCCCGGGGTGGGTGTGAGCGATAGCTCCGGTAACCACCGCCCACCCCAATCTCTCTTCCGTATCCTTCGTGCGTTTTGTCTCCACGCACTTGGTTACGTCGTCGCTTGCCGGTGCGATTCCGTGAAAACCGGCACCGGGCGCCCCGACCTTTGCCGGGGAACGGGCGCCTACCATCTCTTGGTTTTAGGCTGCGGGTAACCCGCCCGCAGCAAGCGATCGTTCGATTTGGAGGAAATCTTATGCGTACGATCACCGAGTCCGAGTCCACCCCCAAGGCCGACGGCTTCTTCATGCCCGCCGAGTTCGCCCCGCAGGATCGCGTGTGGATGGGCTGGCCCCACCGCACCGACACCTGGGCCCACGGCGCCAAGCCGGCCCAGAAGCAGTATGCCGCCATCGCCCGCGCCATCTCCGAGTTCACCCCGGTCTATATGTGCGCCAACCAGGTCGACTACGCCAACTGCAAGGCCGTCTTCGAGAACGACGAGAACGTCACCGTCATCGAGATGACCACCGACGACGCCTGGTTCCGCGACACTGCCGCCACCTACGTCATCAACGGCAAGGGCGAGAAGCGCGCCAACCACTGGCACTTCAACGCCTACGGCGGCCTCGTCGACGGCCTGTACTTCCCGTGGGACAAGGACGAGCAGATCGCCCTCAAGATGGCTGAGCTCTCCGGCTGCCGCCGCTATCGTCCCGACGACATGATCCTCGAGGGCGGCTCCATCACCGTCGACGGCGAGGGCACCCTTGTCGTGACCGACCAGTGCCTGCTTTCCCCGGGCCGCACCTGCTCTGCGGTTCTGGAGGAGGAAGAGGATCCCGAGTCCATCTGGCCCAAGTACCGCAAGAAGTTTGAGCCCTGGAGCGAGGAGCTTCGCGCCTACATGGACGAGCACCTCAAGGATTACCTGGGTGTCGAGAAGGTCATCTGGGTCAAGGAGGGCATCGACCCCGAGGAGACCAACGGCCACATCGACGACGTCGCCACGTTCATCGCGCCGGGCGTCATGGCCTGCATTTGGACCGACGATCCCGAGTATCCGTTCTACGAGCAGTGCCACGCTGCCTACGAGACCCTCTCCAACGCCGTCGACGCCAAGGGCCGCAAGATGAAGGTCTACAAGCTCTGCATGCCCGTGAACCCGCTGTTCATGGACCAGGCTTCCTGCGACACCATCGACGCCGACGAGAACGCCGAGCCGCGCGTCCCCGACGAGCCGCTGATCGCCTCCTACATGAACTACCTCGTGACCAACCACGGCGTTATCGTCCCGCAGTACGGCGACGAGAACGACCAGCTGGCCGTCGACACGCTCCAGAAGATCTACGACGAGGTCTGGGGCGAGGGTGTCTACAAGTGCGTCGGCGTTCAGTCCGAGCAGGTCGTCTTCGGTGGCGGCAACATCCACTGCATTACTCAGCAGGAGCCGTCCGCGTAATTGTCTGTCTTCCCGAGGCACGGCACCTTCCCGTTTATTCGTCGCTTGCGTACCAAAGTACGCGGCGCTCCTCTTTCACGGGAATCTGCCGCACCTCAGAAACCCAGCCGATCAATCGGACAGTCGGTGAATCGCACCGTGACCATCTCGGGGCATTGATGGTCGGTTTATTCGATGTCTTGGTCGGCTGGGTTTTTCTTTGGGCACTCCGTTGCCTCCACTTCGGAGTGCCCGCCTCTTTGATTGAGTACGCGTCTGATCTGGGATTTATTGCGGGTTAGGCCAATTGTTCGCTTGAATATCCCAGGTCAGACGCGTCTTCAATTGCCAAAAGATTCCGGTCGCAATCGCGGCCGTTTTGATCGGAGTATCTATGTACCAGCGTATCGTTATCTACACGCGCCTGTTCCGCGAGCGTTGGTCCAACAATTGCATCCTCTCTTCTCTTTGGGATGGCACCTGCACCGGTGACGCGGCCTGCAACCCTACCTTGGGCTGCGCCTTCGGTACAGATGCCATCCTTTTTGCTGTAGGGGAAGCGTGCCATGGCAGGTAAAAAGTTCTCCCTGTTCGAGGTCATCCTCTCGGTTATCTGCGTTGTCTTTACCATCGAGGCGGCTGCTCCGGCATCTGCCATGGGTAACGTGCAGTTCTTCTGGTGGATCTTCCTTATCATTACGTTTTTGCTTCCCTATGGCCTGGTGGTGGCCGAGCTCGGTACGGCGTTCGATTCCGAGGGCGGCCTGTACGACTGGGTTCGCCTGGGCTTGGGAGACCGTTGGGGTGCACGCTGCTCCTGGTGCTATTGGGTCAACTTTCCACTGTGGGTGGCAAGTATCGCCTGCATGTTCCCCAGTGTCATCAATGCGGTATGGGGCATCGAATTTTCGCTTGGGGTCCGAATTGCCATCGAGCTTACCTTTGTGTGGGGCGTCACGGTCATGGCAATGCAGCCGGTGGCCGAGGCCGATTGGGTCATGGATGGCGGCGCCGTCATCAAGGTGCTCATTACCGCCGTGGTGGGAATCATCGGCATCTGGTTTGCCTGCAACAACGGCTTTGCCAACGACATGTCGTTTAAGACCTTCATTCCAGATCTGGGCGACACCAATTCGTTGACGTACCTATCGATTATCCTGTTCAACTTTATGGGCTTTGAGGTGGTCGCGACCTTTGCCAGCACGATGAAGAACCCGTCGCGTGATATCCCCAAGGCGGTTATTGCCGGTGGCGTGGCCATTGCGGCGATCTACATCATCTGTGGCATTGGCATTGGAGCCGCGGTTCCCACCGAGCATCTTTCACTCGATTCGGGCATTGTGGACGCAGCCGCCGCTATGGTGGGGCGCACCCACCCGCTGACGATGGTCGTGGGCGTGGCCTTTTTGGTGACGCTGTTCGCCAATATGATCTGCTGGAGCTTTGGCGTCAACAACGTAGCGAGCTATGCCGCGCGCCATGGCAACATGCCGCGTCCCTTTGCGTTGGTGTCCAAAAAGACCGGCATGCCCAACGGCTCGGCGCTCATTAACGGCTGTTTTGCCAGTCTGGTGCTGCTGCTCCAGATTCCGCTGGGTGAGGGTTCCGACGTCTTTTGGGTCTTCTTCTCGATGAACGTCGTCTTTCTGCTCATGAGCTATATCCCCATGTTCCCAGCGTTTTGGCGTCTGCGCAAGCACGATAATCGCTCGCGTGTGTTCCGTGCGCCTTTCGAGGGCAAGGTGCTCGCGGTGGCGCTTGCGATTCCCGTGGTGGAGTTCGTGCTTTCGATTGTTGCGACAATCGTGCCGCTTAACAGCTCGCCCGCCGAGATGTCAAAGTTGCCGATCCTCATGGGTGTGGTGATCGGCGTGTTGCTGGGCGAGGTTTCGCGCCTCATATCGCGCCGCGGTCGCAGCATCGACAATCCCGGCGTTGGCGCAAGGGGGACAGGTCGCTTTGCACCAAAACAGTAGCGCCGCGAGTTGTGCGGTGCTAGATGCATCTTGGATTACTGCTCACGCTGCTCGGGATCGGAAACGAGCTTGGGTGCAAAGTAGGGGACGTGGCCCAGGTAGGGGCGTGTTTGAGCGGTGCAGGGCACGTTGTTGTAGGTGAGCGAGCCTCGCAGTCGGGCGACGATTTTGGTGGCGGGCGCAATGAACGTTTTGAACGGTGCAAGCGACGCCACGGCATCTCCTTCCCTGCGTATGCCCTGTGTTTTGGCCCAAATTGATACGTCGCAAGTCTAGCATTCCGCCGCATCGAGCTCCAAACCACCACAAAGGGGACAGGCACCTTTGTGGTGGTTCTGGTCCATATTGGCGGGTTAGTCCTGGGTGTTGCCGCCGTACATGTAGACGATGAAGCCGTCGCCGGTGTCCTGGCTGTGGTCCTCGAGGATGCGTTTCATGTTGAGGTGCTCGTAGAACTGCCAGTCGGAGTTGCAGTCGCTCATCAGGAAGAATTTGGTGCACCCGGCTTTGGCGAGTTCGGCGCGCGCAAGGTCGATGAGCTTGCGGCCGAGTCCCTTGCCCTGCCATTCAGGCATAATGATAATCAAGTTGAGTTGACCCTGGGCATATTCGTTGCCTGTGGCGGCAAAGCGATCCGCTGTGGCCTTTTCGCGGCTGTCTCCAAAGAGCGAGCCCTCGAGCTTGGCATCGGCGGTCTTTGCCATCTCGGTTGCCTGGGCAAACATCTCGTTATAGCAGGGCTCCCACGTGGGATTGGTGCGCGGCTTGCCGTCCTCGAAGATGCCGATGCAGCAGGCGGCGATAATGCGGCCCTCGGTCTCGGCGACGAGTGCGATGGGGGAGCGCTGCAGCTGCATGGCGATGTTAAAGCGCGCGCAGAAATCGGCAGCTTCGACGTCGCCGCGGTTGCGCAGCGTGTTGCACCACAGCTGGTTGTAGATGGCGGCGATGCCGGCCAGGTCATCGAGCGTGGCGGCGCGCAGGGTTACGTTGTCAAGGCTCATGGAGGCTCCTTCCAGGTTGGGTCAGGCCACCTATGAGTGTGACATGGCGACATCGTTGCCGCATCAACCATTCGGCAGACGAGCCTCGAATCCTCGGGGACGGAGGGTCCTAAGAAGGAATGAGGGCGGAATTTCGGACACTTGCTCGATGAGAGTGGATAATCTCCCACTTTTAGCGCTGGTATAGGCCAAAAACGGGAGATTATCCACTCTCATTCTGGGTAGTCGTTGGGGACGTTCTTAAACGACCAGTCATTAAAGAACGTCCCCAATGACTACCCCAAGGAACATCCCAGACTGCCGGCAGAAAAGGAACGTCCCTAACTGCCGCATCCGGAGCAAGACAACGCCGCAGGTAGAGGACGGACAGCGAGCGGGCCGCATTTGAGACAAGGTGACGTGAAACGAAAGGGCGCTGACCTTCTGGTCGCGCCCTTGAAGTTGAACGTCAGATTGTCCAAATGCGGCCCGCGTAACTAAACCCGCTCCGCGATCTCGTGGATGAGGTAGTCGGTCTTTTCCCAGCCTAGGCACGGGTCGGTAATCGACTTGCCAAAGACGCCGCCGTCGACCGGCTGGTTGCCGTCCTCCAGGTAGGACTCGATCATAAAGCCCTTGACCAGCTTGGAGATGGATTCGTTGCGGCGGCAGCTGTCGAGCACCTCCTTGCAAATGCGATACTGCTCCAGCGGACGCTTACCCGAGTTATCGTGGTTGCAGTCAATGACCGCCGCCGGATTGGCATAGCCGGTACGCTCGGTATAGCGCTCGGCCAGGCGTTCCAGGTGCTCGTAGTGGTAGTTGGGGTAGGTGCGCCCATCGAGACCGATGTAGCCGCGCATAACGGCGTGCGCAAGCGGGTTGCCGTCGCACTCAACTTCCCAGTTACGGAAGATGAAGCTCTGGTGCGCCTGCGCGGCGTAAATGGAGTTGAGCATAACGGTGGTAGAGCCGGCAGTGGGATTTTTCATGCCGACGGGTACCGAAATGCCGCTCGACACCAGGCGATGCTCCTGGTTCTCGACGGAGCGTGCGCCCACGGCAACATAGCTCAGCAGGTCAACGAGGTACTGGTAGTTGGACGGATAGAGCATCTCGTCGGCGGTGAAGAAGCCCGTTTCCTCAATAACGCGCAGGTGCATATGGCGGATGGCCTTGACGCCCTCGAGCAGGTCGTCGGGAGCCTCGGGGTTGGGGTTGTGCAGCAGGCCCTTGTAACCGGTGCCCTTGGTACGCGGCTTATTGGTGTAGACGCGCGGAATGATGATGAGCTTGTCCTTGACCTCCTCGGCGGTCTTGGCCAGTCGGTTCATGTACTCAAGTACCGAGTCCTCGCGGTCGGCAGAGCACGGGCCGATGATGAGCACCTTGCGTGCGTCCTCGCCGGTAAAGACCTTGGCGACCTCGGCGTCAAATGCCTGCTTTTTGGCGGTAAGCTCGGCGGAAAGCGGCATTTCCTCGCGGATCTCCATGGGGATCGGCAGCCTGCGCTTGAATTCCATGGCCATATGGGGCCTCCTTTATCAATTAACGGCAACAATTGGCGAATTCTCGAATGCTCGGCATTATCCGCTGTCGCACGCTAAAGTGCAAGTGAAACCTGCCGAAAAGGGACAGGTTTATTTTGGTCGGTTTTATCTGGGGAAATGTCGGCGCTCGCCGGAAGGGGAGGGCCAACGTACGGCACGCTGGAGCAAGTTGGATCTTCTGCGGCATACCCTGTGGACAAAAAATGGCAAATATGAGTACTGTTGCTAGCGTAGTATCATATCGATCTTACAAGATAATAGACACAACAGTAAATATGTTCATTAACGTTGGCACACAGAAGTATGCTACCGGGCATTTTGATCAATTTGAAGGCATATCTAGGCCGCAATGAGGTCGTTTGGGGCAGTTTTGGCTGTTACTAAAAAGGTGACAGTACTCATATTTGCCATTTTTTGTCCACGGGGCCTTGAGGGAGGGCGTCAATCAGGTCCCAGGGGAGGCGGTTCGAGGGCTGCAAAACAAAAACGGGGACGCAGATTGTCCTGCGTCCCCGTTCTCGGGCGTTATTCGTTCCCTGCGGCAGAATTTACGCCGCTTCGTCGAACTGCGAGTTGTACAGGTCGGCGTAGAAGCCGCCTTGGGCGAGCAGCTCGTCGTGCGTGCCCTTCTCGACGATGTCGCCGTCGCGAATCACCAAGATCACGTCGGCGTTGCGGATCGTGGACAGGCGATGCGCGATGACAAAGCTCGTGCGGCCCTGCATCAGCGCATCCATGGCGCGCTGGATGAGCTCCTCGGTGCGGGTATCGACGTTGGAGGTCGCCTCGTCCAAAATCAGCGCCGGACGGTCGGCTAAAATGGCGCGGGCGATGGTCACGAGCTGGCGCTGACCCTGCGACAGGTTAGTGCCCTCCTCGTTGATCATAAAGTCGTAGCCACCGGCGAGCGTATGGATAAAGTGGTCGCAGCGTGCGGCGCGTGCGGCGGCCTCGACCTCGGCGTCGGTCGCATCGGGGCGTCCGTAGCGGATGTTCTCGCGGATGGTGCCGTTAAACAGCCAGGTGTCCTGCAGCACCATGGCAAACTCGCCGCGCAGCGCCGCGCGGTCCCAGTCGCGCACGTCGACGCCTTCGACGCGCAGCGAACCGCCGTCCACGTCGTAAAAGCGCTGCAGCAGCTTAATGAGCGTGGTCTTGCCGGCGCCGGTGGGGCCGACGATGGCAATGGTTTGGCCGGGCTGCGCCTCGCAGCTAAAGTCGTGGATGATGGTCTTGTCGGGCGTGTAGCCAAACTTGACATGGTCGAACTCCACGTGGCCGGGGCGCTTCTCGGGAATCTGCGCGTCGGCCTTCTGCTCCTCCTCGGGCGCGGCCAGGAACTCAAACACGCGCTCGGTGGCGGCGGCCATCGACTGCATCGTGTTGCTCACGTTGCCCAGCTGCTGCACCGGCTGCGTAAAGTTGCGAACGTACTGGATAAAGCTCTGGATGTCGCCGGGCGTGGCATTGCCGGTCAGCGCGAGCTGCGCGCCTACCACGACGACGCCCACGTAGCCCATGTTGCCCACCAGACTCATAAGCGGCATCATCAGGCCCGACAGGAACTGCGAGCGCCAGCCGCTAATAAAGAGGCGGTCGTTTTGACGGTCGAACTCCTCGATTGAGGCCTCGGCGCGGTCGAACACCTGAATAACGTTCTGGCCGGCAAAGTCCTCCTCGATAATGCCGTTGACGGTGCCCAGGACTTGCTGCTGCTCGCGGAAGTACGGCTGCGAGAAGTGAATCATCACGGTCAGGATAATCGCGGCGGCCGGCAGTGTGAGCACGGTGACGCCGGTGAGCGGCAGACTGATCGACAGCATCATGACGAGCACGCCGATAATCTGCGTCACCGATGTGATGAGTTGTGTCACGCTCTGGTTGAGTGACTGACCCAGCGTGTCGACATCGTTGGTGATGCGGCTGAGCACGTCGCCCTTGCTGTGGCCGTTGAAGTAGCTCATCGGCACGACGGCGATCTTGGCGGCGATCTCCTTGCGCATGCGGTAGCAAATCTTTTGCGTGACGCCGGTCATGAGCCAGCCCTGGATGAGGCCGCAGACAGAGCTTGCCAGATACAGGCAGAGCAAAAAGCCGAGCGTCTTGGCGATCCAGGCAAAGTCGACATCGCCGGTACCGTTGACCTTGGCAACCAGGCCCTCGAACAGCTTGGTCGTAACCTGGCCGAGCACCTTGGGCCCCACAATGTTAAAGATGACCGAGCATACGGCAAAGGCGACGGCGGCAAACACGGCAATCTTGTGCTGGCCGATATAGCCGAGCAGCTGCCTCATGGTGCCCTTAAAGTCCTTGGCCTTTTCGCCGCGGCCCATACCACCCATGCGGCCCATGGGACCGCGCCGGCGGGTGGGCTTGGGAATCTGAGTCTTGGTCTCGTCTGCCATTAGCGCTCGCCTCCTTCCATGACGGCTTCAATCTCTTCTTGGGTAAGCCCCAACTCCTCGGCGGAAAGCTGCGACTGTGCGATCTCCAGGTATGCCGGGCAGTTGTGCAGCAGTTCCTCGTGCGTGCCGGTGCCCACTACGTGGCCGTCGTCGAGCACGATGATCTGATCGGCGTGCATGATGGTCGCGATGCGCTGGGCCACGACCACGAGCGCGGCGTCGGTAACGTTTTTGGCAAGCTCCTCGCGCAGGCGCGCGTCGGTCTTGTAGTCGAGGGCGCTAAACGAGTCATCGAACACCACGACCTCGGGCTTTTTGGCCAACGCGCGGGCGATGGCCAAACGCTGGCGCTGGCCGCCCGAGACGTTGGAGCCGCCCTGGCTGATGGGGGAGTCGTAGCCGCCCTCGCGCTCGGCGATAAAGTCCTCGGCCTGGGCGATGCGTGCGGCCTGGTGCATGTCGTCATCGCCCACCATGTCGCCGGCAAACTTGAGGTTGCTCTCGACGGTGCCCGAGAACAGGCGACCCTGCTGCGGGATGTAACCAATGCGGCGGCGAAGCTCGGAAAGGGTCATATCGCGCACGTCGATGCCGTCGAGCGAAATGCTGCCGCCGGTGACGTCGTACAGGCGCGGGATGAGCTGCACAAGCGTGGACTTGCCCGAACCCGTGGAGCCGATGATGCCGAGCATCTGGCCGGCGTGCGTGGTGAAGTTCACACCGCTGATGACATCGGCGCGGGCATCGGGATACTGGAAGCTCACGTCGTGGAAGGCGAGCTCACCGCGCGGCGCGTTGGCCGCGGGCAGTTTGGGCGAGACGGGGTCGTTGATGCTCGTGGGACAGGTGATGATCTCTTCCACGCGCTCGGCTGCGACTTCGGCGCGGGGCAGGATGACCGACACCATGGTGAGGATCATAAACGCCATGACGATCTGCATAGTGTAGGAGATAAACGCCATCATGTTGCCGACCTGCATCACGCCGTCAGACACGCCCTGCGCGCCAAACCAGACGATAAGCACGGTGATGCAGTTCATAACGAGCATCATGAGCGGCATCATAAAGCTCATGGCTCGGTTGGTGTAGAGCTGCGTGGTCATAAGGTCGAGCGAAGCCTTGTCAAAGCGCTCGAGCTCATGCTCCTCGCGGTTGAACGAGCGGATGGGCATAAGGCCGTCGAGCAGCTCGCGGGCGGTAAGGTTCACGCGGTCCACAAAGCTCTGCATCTTTTTGAACTTGGGCATGGTGAGGCCCATAAGCACGCCGACGACGGCCGAGACCGCGATGATGGCCACGGCGATGGTCCACTCCAGACCGGTGTGGTTGGCCAGGACACGCATGACAGCGACGACGCCCATGACGGGGGCCATCAGGCACATGCGGATAAACAGGGTTGCGGCCATCTGGATCTGCTGAATGTCGTTGGTGCAGCGGGTGATGAGCGAAGCCTGGCTAAACTTGCCCACCTCGGCCGGCGAGAAGTGCATAACCTTGTTGAAGGTCTCGCGGCGCAGGTCGCGGGCGATGGAGCAGGCGGTGCGCGAAGCCACGGCGCCGGTCAGGATGGTGGCGACAAGCGACACCAGGCACAGGCCAAACATCGTGGTCGCCATGCGGCCCAGGTAGGCGTTCTGCACGTCGGCGGGGTCGATACCCTGTGCCTTGTACTCGTCCTGCACGTAGCTCACGGCGCGTTGGGTCACGATGGAGCCCGACATGGAGCCCATTTTGTCCGCCATACCGTTGGCGCCCTCGACGAGCTTGCCCTGGTCGATTAGGCCGCCTTCAACGCCTAGACGCAGGCTCTTCATGGTGATCTTGCCGCCGTCGGCATCAATCTGCTTTTGCATATTCTGCGCCGCTGCGGCCTTTTGCTGCATCTCGGCGAGCTGGTCGGGCGTCATCGCTGCCATTTGCTCGGGCGTGGGCATGGCTTGGGCGTCGCTGTTGCCTTTCTCGCTGGACGCGCCCATCATGTCGCCCATGGAGCTGGCGTCGATGCCTTGGTTGAGCGAAAGGACGACGGTCTCGGGCAGGCTCATGATATCGGCAATCTTGCCGCCGTCGGCGCGCTCATCCTCGGTTCCCCTGTACGTGCGAATGCCGTTTTTGTCTGCCTTGCCAAACGCAGCTTCTACTGTCTTGGCGTCCTTGGCGCTCATAAAGAGTTCGAGGTCGTCGAGCGATTCGGCACGAATGGTGTCGGGCACGGGCGAGGCGATGCCGCCTTGCTGTACGCCCACGTCGACGATGTCGCTCATGTAGGTAGGCAGTGCCAGATCGGCGTTGCAGCTGATTACGATAAGTACGATAGCTGTGAACAGTGCCAGGACATGCTTTTTAAAGAGCTTGAGAATCCTCACTCGGCATCTCTCCTTTCTTGATTGCGGTCGATAATTTCGTTGAGACGCCTTAGAAGGCGCACCATCTCTTGGGTATCTGTTTCGCCGAGCTGCTCGAGGAAGGCCGCGGTGCGCTCCTCGAATTCCCGACGTTTGATTTCGAGATTCTGGAATCCCTTGTCGGTCATCGTGACGTGTACACGACGACGGTCGGTCTTTGAGTGCTCGCGCTCGACCCAGCCCTTGGCTTCGAGAGTGCGTAAGATATTGGCGATGCGGGCACTCGAGACCCAGGCGCGATTTGCGAGTTCGCTCGGCGTGAGCGAACCGCCAGCGAGCATGAGGGCGCGCATGACAGCCATCTCGCCGCCGAGAGCTTTGTCCGCAGAGCGTGAAATGCGATGATGCATGCTGCCAAACTCAGTTAAGAGCTGACGTCCAAGCTCATGGAAATCGGTATCTTCCACCGAAAACCCCTAACACTAGAAACTATTTTCGGTGGAAGATGATACCCCTGCACGCGCACCCTATACGGTAGATTTTTGGGACATGCCTAGAAAACTACCTTTAGGCGACCTCCGTACACCGTCGGTATCAGCGAAGTTAGGGAGTAGATCTCTAGGCATGTCCTAAAGCCTACTCAGAGGCACTTTATCCTGCTAAAGCTGGCATAACAGCTAGAGTGATGGACGTATAAAGGCAAGGGGAAATATCAAACAAATCGGTGAACGGTAGTTGTTCGCGCTCGCATTTCCTGCGGATTTGCTAAAAACACCCTAATGGTATAAAAAAAGAAACATATAACAGCCCTGATGAAGGGGGTGGCTATGCTATCCTTCTCAAACGGGTGAAATCTTGGGTTTTGGGTTGCAGTTCCAAGGTGGACAAACGTTTTTCCCTGTACCAACGTGTGGTGAAGAACGGAAGAAGCCGGTAGTGCAAGCCGATAATTCAAGAATTCAATAAGCAGCGGTGTGAGAGAGCGCCGCATTATACGTAACTAGGAGCGTGGTTACACAATGCAGGAGGCATGGGAAGGCTTCAAGGAAGGCATTTGGACGGGAGAGGTTGACGTCCGAGACTTCATCCAGAAGAACTACACCCCCTACGAGGGCGACGAGTCGTTCCTCGCCGGTCCGACCGAGCGTACCAAGGAGCTGTGGGGCGAGGTTCTCGACCTGCTGCTTAAGGAGCGCGAGCAGGGCGGTGTCCTCGATATGGACACCAAGACCGTCACGGGTATCGTGAGCCACCCCGCTGGCTACATCGATAACGCCCATCGCGACAAGGAGACCATCGTCGGTCTCCAGACCGACAAGCCGCTCAAGCGCGCGCTGCACGTCAACGGCGGTATCCGCATCGCTTGCCAGGCTGCCAGCCAGCACGGCTACAAGGTCGACGAGAACGTTGTCGAGCGCTACACCTTCGAGCGCAAGACTCACAACGCCGGCGTCTTCGATGTCTACACCCCCGAGATGCGTGCTTGCCGCTCGGCTCACATCATCACCGGTCTGCCCGATGGCTATGGCCGCGGCCGCATCATCGGCGACTACCGTCGTGTTGCCCTGTACGGCGTCGACTACCTGATCAAGGACAAGGAGGCCCAGAAGGCTTCCACCCCGACGGTCATGACCGCCGACAACATCCGCGATCGTGAGGAGCTGCAGGAGCAGATCCGCGCCCTCGGCGAGCTCAAGATGATGGCCGAGACCTATGGTTTCGACATTTCCAACCCTGCTACCAACACGCAGGAGGCCATCCAGTGGATGTACTTCGCCTACCTGGCTTCCGTCAAGGAGCAGAACGGCGCCGCTATGTCCATCGGCCGTACCTCTACGTTCATCGACATCTACGCTGAGCGCGACCTTGCCAACGGTACCTTCACCGAGGAGCAGATCCAGGAGTTCGTGGATCACTTCATCATGAAGCTCCGCATGGTCAAGTTTGCCCGTACCCCCGAGTACCAGGCCCTGTTTACCGGCGATCCGCAGTGGGTCACCGAGTCCATCGGCGGCATGGGTGTTGACGGCCGTACGCTCGTTACCAAGATGAGCTACCGCTACCTGCACACGCTCGAGAACATGGGCACCAGCCCCGAGCCCAACATGACCGTTCTGTGGTCGACCCGTCTGCCCGAGAACTTCAAGAAGTTCTGCGCCAAGACTTCTGTCGCCAGCTCCTCGATCCAGTACGAGAACGACGACCTCATGCGCGTGTACCACGGCGACGACTACGGTATCGCCTGCTGCGTGTCCTCCATGCGCATTGGCAAGGAGATGCAGTTCTTCGGCGCTCGCGCCAACCTGGCCAAGTGCCTGCTGTATGCACTCAACGGCGGTGTTGACGAGGTCTCCAAGAAGCAGGTCGGCCCCAAGTACCGCGCCGTCGAGGGCGATACGCTCGATTACGACGACGTTGTGGCCAAGTACAACGACATGATGAAGTGGCTCGCTGGCGTGTACGTCAACTCGCTGAACATCATTCACTACATGCACGACAAGTATTGCTACGAGCGCATCCAGATGGCTCTGCACGACAAGCACGTGCATCGCTGGTTCGCTACGGGCATCGCTGGCCTTTCCGTCGTGGCTGACTCCCTGTCCGCCATCAAGTACGCCAAGGTCCACCCCGTCCGTGACGAGAACGGCATCATCGTCGACTTTGAGACTGAGGGCGAGTTCCCCAAGTACGGCAACGATGACGACCGCGTCGACCAGATCGCTCACGACGTTGTGCACCAGTTCATGGAGTACATCCGCATGAACGACACCTACCGCAACTCCGTGCCCACGACCTCGGTTCTGACCATTACCTCCAACGTCGTGTACGGTAAGAAGACCGGCTCCACGCCCGACGGCCGCAAGGCTGGCCAGCCGTTCGCCCCGGGTGCTAACCCCATGCACAAGCGCGATAGCCACGGCGCCATCGCTTCGCTGTCTTCGGTTTCCAAGCTCCCGTTCCGCGATGCTCAGGACGGCATCTCCAACACCTTCTCCATCATCCCGGGCGCGCTCGGCAAGGAGGACCAGGTGTTCTTTGGTGATATCGACCTTGATCAGCTGGGCGAGTAACTATTGTTAGTGCTATACTAACAATAACGATTACTGATTAGCGCGTCGGTTTCGGCCGGCGCCTATCAATCGAAGGAGACACATTATGAAGGTTTCTGAAGTTTCCGAGACTCAGGCCGATAACCTGGTCCACATGCTCGACGCTTACGCCGAGAAGGGTGGCCACCACCTGAACATCAACGTCTTCAACCGTGAGACGCTGCTCGACGCTCAGGCTCACCCCGAGAAGTACCCGCAGCTGACCATCCGCGTTTCCGGCTATGCCGTGAACTTCCACACGCTCACCAAGGAGCAGCAGGACGAGGTCATTTCGCGTACCTTCCACAACAAGTTCTAAAGGGGTTTAACTCCCGCAGGATCGCCGGGGCTGTTTGGGCTACCTCCCAAAACGTCCTCGGACATGCAAGAAGCCCTCGCTGCGCACTTCGTGCGGCGAGGGCTTCTTGCGTCCTGCGGAAAGTTTTGGGAGGTAGCCCAAACAGCCCCGGCGGGGTCCTGTGTAGTCACCCTTTAGGCGGAACTCTCCTGATGGGTTGAGCGTTCTGGATTCTTGCTTGCTACCGTTTATCGCGTATAGCTACCGTTTGCGGAGTAAGTAACACTTAGCAATAAACCGTGTAGAATCTCAGTTAAGCACGGAGTTTTCCAGGGAGACGCTGTCCTTTGTTATGTGCAAAGGGCGGCGTCTCTTTGGCGCTTGGACGCCGTTGTGCAACAGTGCGCCGGGCGTGTGTCATGTAGTGAAAAGCCAACGTCGAGATGGGTCGTGATGATAATGGGCAAGTACGTAATCGTGGTTGAGTCTGGTTCGGATGTGACGCCGGAGCTCTGCGAGCGCTATGGCATCGTGCGCGTGCCCATGCATGTCACGATTGGTGACGAGACCGTCGAAGACGGATCGATCGACCCGCTTGAGATTTACTCGCGCTGCAACGAGTTTGGTGTGATGCCCAAGACCAGCGGTTGCTCGCCGGCGGATTTTGCGCATGTGTACGACCGCATCCACGCCGAGCGGCCCGATGCGACCATTTTGCATCTTGCGTATTCCGAGGTTACGACCTGCTCGCATCAGTCGTCGAAGATTGCGGCAAAGGGCCGCGATTACGTCTTCTCCATGGATACGCGCTTTGTGTCGGTGGGCCAGTCGCTTGTCGCCGTTGAGACCGCCAAGTATATCGAAGCCCATCCGGACGCCACCGTCGACGAGATTTTCGCCTTTACCAATTCGGTGATGGACCGCGTGCTGCTGGGCTTTGTTCCTACGGACCTTGCCTTCCTTAAGGCGGGTGGTCGCTTGTCCAACGTCGCGTTTCTTGGCGCCCATCTGCTCAAGATTAAGCCCTGCATTGAGGTAACGGGTGGCAAATTCGTGGCGACCAAGAAGCTCCGCGGCTCTATGCTCAAATGTGCCCGTGCCTTTATTGACCACATGGTTGCGAAGGGCGATATTGATTACTCGCACATTGGTTTGGCGTATTCAGTGGGCCTTTCCGAGGAGCTGCGCGACGATATGGAAGTCTATGCGCACGACCTGGGCTTTAAGGACGTTACCTGGACTCAGGTCGGCGGCGTCATCTCGAGCCACTGCGGCCCGACCGCCTTTGGCGCGGTGCTTACGCTTAAGGCGTAGGGCCTGGCGTCTATCGATTTCTATTGCTTCGGCGGCGAGCGGGTTGTGACAACCTTCCCGCCGCTTTTGCGTGGAGTCAAATAGGACGATCAAATTGACCGCTAAACCGTTTCGCCATCAGGCGTATGGGCTAGAATGGCTCTGGCATTTTAATTGACAAAAACCAAAGAGAGGCAAGGTTGCGGGAATGGCTGAGATGACGCTTGAGGGTGTGGATGCTCATCCCGAGGACTCTGCGTATGCCCTGGGTCGCGTGCATTCGATCGAGACGATGGGAACGGTCGACGGTCCCGGCATCCGCTTTGTAGTGTTTGTTCAGGGTTGCCCCATGCGTTGTGCGTATTGTCACAATCCCGATACCTGGTCTGTTAACGGCGGCACGATGGTGACCGTCGAGCATCTCATGGACGAGTTCCAGAGCAACCATGAGTTCTACCGTAGCGGCGGCATTACCGTTTCGGGCGGCGAACCGCTCCTGCAGCCCGAGTTTTTGGCCGACCTGTTCCGTGCAATGCACAACAACCCCGATGGCCGCGTACACACCTGCCTAGACAGCTGTGGCTATGCATTTGATCCCAAGCATCCGGAGAAGTTCGATGCTGTTCTCAACGAGACCGATATGGTGCTGCTCGACATCAAGCATGCCGATCCGGTTGAGCATAAAAAGCTGACCGGTTGCGATCCTGCGCGCATCCTGGCGTTTGGCGATGAGCTTGCCCGTCGCAAGATTAAGGTTGTTATTCGCCACGTGGTGGTGCCGGGTATCACCGATACGGCGGAGGAATGCGAGAAGCTCGGTCGCCTGATCGCTCCATGGCACAACGTGGTGGGCCTGGAAATGCTGCCGTATCACACGATGGGTGTCGTCAAGTACGAGCAGCTGGGTATTCCCTATAAGCTCGAGGGCGTGCCCCAGATGGATACCGCGCGCATGCCCGAGCTGCGCAACGCCGTCATGGCCGGCATGAAAAAGCGCCGTGCGGAACTCAAAAACGCCATCGGCTAGCGAGCCATTTTCGCTCCCCAAGGGCACTCATTGGGGACAGACATAAATGAGTGCGCGATGGCATTGCGGACGACCAAGCTTTGGTGCGCAACAAGGCCGGCTGGATCAGCGAGGCAGGTTGCAATGCGACGTGCGATGCTGGCCTCATTGATGTTGACGGCGACACCTACATTATGAGCATCATGACATCGATGCCATGGAGCGACCATTCGAGTGAGGTTGTGACTGCCATCGCCAAGGCGCTCTATGATACCCGCGCTACGCTGGCTTAGCGTGTTCGTTTGGCGAGGTCAAACAAAATGCTGGTACCATACCGTGGTTGAGTATTTCGTATAGGTTTGGGGAATGGCATGGCTACCATCGCGATTATCGGTGCGCTCGAAAAAGAGATCATGCAGATTAAGGAAGAGTTGAGTAACGTTTGCATGGTACAGGAGGCGGGCTTGAACGTTGTGGCCGGCGGGCTCGACGGACTGACAGTTGTCGCCACAACGGCGGGCATGGGTACCGTGAACGCTGCCGCCGCAACACAGCACCTCATTAGCAAGTATGCTCCGCAGGCTGTTGTGTTTTCGGGCATTGCAGGCGGTTTGAACCCCAAGCTCCATATCGACGACGTAGTCATTGGCAAACGCCTGCGCTATCTGGATACCGATACCGCGCTTATCGCCGAGTCTGCACCGGGGCTCGAGGAGTTTGGCTCGACGCCTGCGCTGGTCGATATTGCTGCCGATGTGCTTGCTGAGCGTGGCTTTGTCAATGCTTCGACAAATGCAGCCGCTTCGAACGAGGGCACCAAGCAGTTCCTGGTCGGCACGATTGCCACGGGCAACCGTTTTGTGACGGGTGCCGCCATGCGCAACGACGCTATCGAGGCGACGCATGCCGATTGTGTTGGCATGGAGGGCGCGGCGATTGCCCATGTCGCAACTAAAAATGGTGTCGATTGCCTGGTGTTGCGCGCTATCAGCGATAATTGTGACGAGGCGTACGATGCGATTTGCGACCGTGAGTTCGACCTGTTCGAGTATGCCCGTACCGCGAGTGGCATTACGCTCGATATCGTCCGCCGTATCGCTGCTATCTATTAGCGCGCTCTTTTGTAAGAACCTACGACCAAGGAGTGTCCATGGCCGATTCCATTAACTACCAGCTTGCCAAGTTCGTTGCCAGCTATGGCAAGGTTTCGCAGATTCCCGAGTCCACCTGCCCCGAGGTGAGCTTTGTCGGCCGCTCCAACGTGGGCAAGTCGTCGATTATGAACAAGCTTTTTGGCCGCAAGAACCTGGTCAAGGTTTCCAGCACGCCGGGCAAGACGAGCAACATCAACTTCTTTGAGGCCGACGACGTGCATTTCGTGGACCTGCCGGGTTACGGTTTCGCCCGTCGTTCCAAGGCCGAGCGCGACCGCTGGGCAGAGCTTATCGGCGACTTCTTCGACTCGGAGCGCAGCTTTAACTTGGTCGTCTCGCTGGTGGACATTCGTCACGACCCCAGCAAGCTCGATCACGACATGATCGACTATCTGCAGGGCAACGAGTTCAACTTTATCGTCTGTCTCACCAAGGCCGACAAGCTCAGCCGCACCCAGCAGGCCCGCCAGGCAGCAGCCATCAAAAAGCAGCTCAATGTCCCGGCCGAGAACGTAATCATCACAAGCTCCCAGACCGGTGTGGGCATCGACGAGCTCAAGCGCCGCATCGCTGAGGCTTGCCTCTAATCAGGTTAACCCCCCCAAAGCTCCTATCTATATCACCTCAGTGATAGTTATTGGTAAACTATCACTGAGGTGATATTTTTTGGAGGTCGCTATGGAGCTATGGCACGGGTCGGAGGTTGTTGTCGAACATCCATCGCTGGATAGATGTAGACAGTTCAACGACTATGGGCGTGGGTTTTATTGCACGCCACATGAGGAAATGGCGATGGAATGGGCATGTCGGACCGAGTCTGATGGCATTGCGAATCGATATGAGCTTGATTTAGATGGTCTTGCGATTTTGGATTTGGAATCAGGTGAGTTCTCGATTCTCAACTGGCTTGCAATTCTGGCGAATAACAGAGAGTTCAATGTCTCGACGCCATTGGCGCGCGAAGGGCTACGATTTCTACTTGATAACTGCCTGATTGATATTTCTTCATATGACGTTATTCGGGGCTATCGCGCTGACGACTCCTATTTTTCGTTTGCAAGACAGTTTGTCAGCGGCATGATATCGCTCAGACAGCTGCAACGTATCATGCGCTTGGGTGATTTGGGTATTCAATATGCTCTTATGAGCGAGCGCGCTTTTTCGGTGATTAGATTCTGCGATTGGAAGCAGGCTTCGGGGTCTGAGTTTTATCCCAAGCGTTTTGAGCGTGAGCAGAATGCTCGACGCAAATACTTGGATACGGTTAACGGGTTCGATTCCGAAGGTATCGACATTAGGGATTTAATGGCAGGGAGGGTTGATTTAAATGATCCAAGAGTTAACGGATTGTGGGCCGAGTAGGACATACCCCGTCTACTACCTCGAGGATGCAATGAACAACCTCGGTGACTGCTTTGACTATGCCGTCAATGACTATGGAGCAGAAGGATCTGAAGTTGCTGAACTCTTTTGTCTGAGCGGGGTTGCCCGCGAGTTTGAGCGTGGCAACGCATGGGTCGTATCGGGAAAATCGGGCGTTGAGCTGTTCGCACTGATCGCCGAAAGGTCGGGCTATGAAGCCACGTCTATGCCGGACCGCACCTATCGATTTGAGAAAACACCGGAATACTGGACGGGCTGGATATTGGCGTATCTGCAGTGGCGCCTGGGAGAGTCTTTTGAAGACCTGCTGCATGTCGCTCCGTTTGATGTGCTGCATAACCTGTATCATCCCTGGCACGAAGCCTCGGAGGAACGTGTGACGCGTCTTATTTGCGACATGGCGAAGAAAACACCTCGTCAAACCAAACTGGCGCTAGCAAGAAAGCGGCTCAAGAAAACCCAACAAGACCTGGCATACGAATCGGGCGTATCACTCCGCTCAATCCAAATGTACGAGCAGCGCCAGAGAAACATCAATGAAGCTTCGGTAACAGGCGTAAGAGCCATAGCAAAAGCCCTCCACTGCAACATCGAAGATCTCCTAGAACCAGTCTTCGAATACAAAGAAACCAGCGCCGCCTAAACCAAGCACACAGCCGATGCCCGCCTCTAGGAAGTGCTCCAGCCTAGCAAGAGCCCCTACCAATAAAAAGCAACTATCAGCCCGGCGACTTTCCAGAGCGTAGGTCCCTGTAGCCGCCGCCAGCGAAGTTAACATAGGGGAGGCCAGGGGCTTTGCCCCCAAATCTTTCCGCAGGACGACAGGACCCCCGCCGCACGAAGTGCGCAGCGGGGGTCCTGCCATGTCCGAGGACGATTTGGGGGCAAAGCCCCTGGCCTCCCCGGCGGGTATAAGGTACGGCGACTACAGGTATTCGATCTGGGCGCCTTCCGTGTCGCACGTCAGAATGTGCGTGTCACACTTGGGGAACTGTTCACGCAGTTTGACCTGTAGGAACTTTGCCACGATGGTGTCGTCAGTCACGGCCATGAGGGTCGAGCCCGAACCACTGATCCAGATGGTCTTAGCGCCGCCGTTAAGGCAGGTGTCGCGCACGGCGTTGTAGTCGGGGATGAGGCGACGGCGATACGGCTCTTGGATGCGGTCGTCGTTGGCGGCGGCAATCAGATCCAGGTCGCCGGTCTCCAGGCCGCGCGTCATGCCGGCGATGCGGCCCATTTGCCATACGGCGGTGGAGAGTGGAATCTCCTGCGGCACAACCTTGCGCGCCTCGCTCGTATGCACCTCGTAGGGCGGAATCACGGTAATAAAACGCAAGCGATCGCTTACCTCGTAGCGCAGGCACTGGGGGAGCGAATCAGTCGGCGTAAAGGAGCAAACGGCACCGCCCAGGATGGCAGGGGCGACGTTATCGGGATGGCCCTCGACCTCGGTGGCAATGCGGACGAGCTCGGCACGGTCGACGGTGTGGCCCGTCAGCGCGGCGGCCGCCATGATGCCAGCGACGACGCAGGTGGAGCTGGAACCCAGGCCGCGAGCGACGGGCACGTCGGTCTGGATGTCGATGGCAACGGGGAAGGCCTGCTCGCCCCAGGCGGCCAGAGCATCGACAAAGCTCACATAGACCAGGTTGTTCTCGTTTTGGAACTCCTCGGGGCAGCCCGTGATGGTGAGCTTGTCGGTACGCTCGAAGGTGAAGTGCGAGTAGAGGCTGACGGCCATGCCGAGGGTGTCGTAGCCGATGCCTAGGTTGGCGCTGGTTGCTGGGACGGTGATTTTGATCATGTGGGTCCTCCTGGGCGGGTCTGGCCGTTTAGTTCGCTGCTCGGGCAGTCCTGGCTCGCTCGGAAAGCACATTAAGTGCTTTCCGGCTCGTGCGGAACTCGCGACGAACTAAACGGCCAGACCCGCTCGCATGCTCGTCATCATCCCGAAAGCTTAATAAAAAGAAGGTGCGCCGGCTTTCGCCGGCGCTTAATAAGGGGTTTAGTTGGTGCTCATTCGTTTTGCTGCAGACTCGACGTAGCTTGCCATCTCATCGACGTCGCAGACGTCTTCAAAGCGGACGGGCTTGGACTCGAGCTCGGCAAGTTGTGCCGGGGCGACCGTATCGGTGGCCTGCTCGAGCACACGCATAGCCTCAAAATCATCCTCGGGAACGTCGAGGCCCAGAGCGTCGCAGCAGGCGCGCGGGAACTTGTAGGGGCTGGCGGTCGAAAGCAGCACGCGGGCCTTGGCGCCCTCGGCGGGGGTGACTTTTTCAAAGACGTGATAGCCGCAGGCGGTGTGCGGGTCAATCACGTAGCCGTTTGCGTCCCAGCAGCTCTTGATGGCAGCGCGGACTTCGTCCTCGCTGGCCCAGCCGCAGCCAAAGACGCTCTGAATCTTTGCGAGCAGATTGGCGGGCACTTCGTAGCGACCGGTCTGTGCCAGCTGCTCCATAAGGCCGGCAACGAGCTCGCAGTCGCCGTCGGACAGGAAGTAGAGCATGCGCTCCAGGTTGGAGCTGATAAGGATGTCCATCGACGGCGAGATGGTCGTGAAGAACGGACGGTTGCGGTCGTAGACGCCGGTGGTCAAAAAGTCGGCCAGCACGTTGTTCTTGTCGCTTGCGACGACGAGCTTGGCGACGGGCAGGCCCATGCGCTTGGCGTAGTAGCCGGCCAGGATATCGCCAAAGTTGCCGGTCGGCACGCAGAACTCAACGGCGTCGCCGGCCTCGATAGCGCCGGCACGCAGCAGCTGCGCATAGGCGGCAAAGTAGTAGACGACCTGCGGCACTAAACGGCCGACGTTGATGGAGTTGGCGCTCGAAAGCACGGTGCCGGCGGCCTCCAGGCGCTCGGCAAGCTCCTTATCGGCAAAGATGCGCTTGACGGCGCTCTGGGCGTCATCGAAGTTGCCGCGGATGCCGCAGACAGCGACGTTATCGCCCTCCTGCGTGGACATCTGCAGATTCTGCACGCGGCTGACTTTGCCCTCGGGATAAAAGACGGAGATGCCCGTGCCCGGAGCATCGGCAAAGCCGGCGAGTGCAGCCTTGCCGGTGTCGCCCGACGTGGCGGTGACGATCATGATGCGCTCGGCGCCGCCGTCCTTGGCGGAGGTGCGGGCCATGAGGCGGGGGAGCATTTGCAGGGCGACGTCCTTGAAGGCGCTCGTGGGGCCGCCAAAGAGCTCCATTACATAGGTTTGAGGGGCGTCGGCGCCCGGTGCGGCGTCGAGTTTGACGAGCGGCGTGACCTCTTCGCTTGCAAACGTGCCGCGGTATGCCTCATTCACACAGGCCGAAATTTCTTCGGGCGTGTAATCATTCAGTAACATTCCCAACACATCTTGAGCGATTTCAAAGTACGATTTATCGGCAAGTGTGCTGATATCGAGCTGCTGGGTGCCAAGCTCGTCCGAGACGAACAAACCCCCGTCGGGAGCGATGCCGGCGCGGATTGCCACCTTACTTGAGCACGATAAAGTGCGTCCTCGTGTACTATGATAAGTTCCCATATAACACTGCTCCTCGGATGCCTTGGTCCCAATCGGTGAACCCATGGTATCAGAGCGCGCAAAACAGGTTTGCAGAGGCTTTTAGAAAGGTAACCTCCACGCCATGATAAAGATTGCCAAGTTTGGCGGCTCGTCGGTCGCCGACGCCGAACACTTCAAGAAGATCAAGGCCATTGTCGATGCCGACCCGGCCCGCCGTTTTGTGGTGGTTTCCGCCTGCGGTCGCCGCTTTAAGGGTGACACCAAGGTGACCGACCTGCTCTATCTGGTTAACGCACACGTTAAGTATCACGTGTCGTGCGAGGAACTGCTCGAGGACATCGGCCAGCGCTATTTTGATATCGCTGACGAGCTGGAGCTCACCTATCCCATCCGCGAGGAGTTTGCGGCCTTTGCCGAGCGCGCCCGCTCGGGCGGCTACTCCACCGAGGAGCTCGTGAGCCGCGGCGAGTACTTTACCGCCCGCCTGATGGCCGAGTACCTGGGCCTGCCGTTCCTGGACGCCGCGACGGTCGTGGCGTTCCATCACGACGGTACGCTCAGCATGAACCGCACTTCCGAGCTGGTGCAGGAGTATGGCCAGCAGGGCGGCTTTGTCATGCCCGGTTTCTACGGCGCGACGCGCGAGGGGCAGATCAAGCTGCTCGACCGCGGCGGTGGCGATATCTCGGGCTCGATCCTGGCCAAGTGCCTGGGTGCCGACCTGTACGAGAACTGGACTGACGTCTCGGGCTTCTATTCTGCCGATCCGCGTATTGTTCCCGAGGCTCAGCCCATCGCGCGCGTTACCTACGAGGAGCTGCGCGAGCTTTCGTACATGGGCGCGAGCGTTCTGCACGAGGAGGCCGTGTTCCCCGTGCGCGAGGCGGGCATTCCGCTGGTCATCAAGAACACCAACGCCCCGCGGGATCCCGGCACCATCATTAGCGAGACCGCAGACGAGGGCGAGGCGGAGCCCATCATTACCGGCGTGACCGGCAAGCGCGGCTTTGTCGCCATCAACGTGGCCCGCGACCGTACCAAGCCCCGCGTCGGCTTTATGCGCCGCGCGCTTTCGGTTTTCGAGCGCTATGACGTTTCCGTTGAGCATATGCCCACCGGCGTCGATCGCTTTGGCGCCGTGGTGCAGGAGCAGGATGTGCGCGATTCGCTGTACTCGCTCGTGGGCGACATTCAGCAGGAGGTCGAGCCGCTCGAGATCGAGGTTGTTGAGGGCCTGGCGCTCATCGCGACCGTCGGCCGCAACCTGCGCGGCCGCGCCGGTATTTCCGGCCACCTGTTTGGTATGCTCGGCCAGGCCGGCGTGAGCGTGCGCATGATTTCGCAGAGCTGCGACGAGATCAACATCATTATCGGCGTAGAGGAGAAGGACTTCGATCTGGCGATTCGGACCATTTACCGCGCCTTCTCCGACGAGAACGGCATTGTGAAGGTCTCCGACCTGGAGGCTCCCGTGCCGGTCGATCCCGCCCCGGCCGCGCTCTACAAGTAGCTGCTATCCCAGTAGATTTTTGGGACTTGCCTCAAAAACTACGGCGGGGCGTTTCGTTTCGGTTTCGTTTCGACGGGGCGGGTTTTGTATCCGCCCCGTTCTTGTATACACTGGCAACAATAATCGGCCTGCTCGGCGTGCGGGCAAAAGCCACAACCTTTAAAGGGGGAAGCATGAAACAGTACACGGTTGCTATTTTGGGCGCGACGGGAGCCGTGGGCACCCAGATGCTCGAGTGCCTCAACGAGCAGGAGTTTCCGGTCGGCAAGCTCAAGCTGCTAGCGAGCGCGCGCTCCACGGGCAAGACCGTTGAGTTCCACGGCGAGCAGATCGTGATCGAAGAGGCTTGCCCCGAGGCCTTTGAGGGCTGCGACATCGTACTCGGCGCTGCCGGTGACGATATCGCCAAGGAGCTGCTGCCCGAGGCCGTCAAGCGCGGCGCCGTCGTGGTCGACAACAGCCACGCCTTCCGCATGGATCCCGAGGTGCCGCTGGTCGTGCCCGAGATCAATGCCGACGACATCAAGTGGCATCACGGCCTTATCGCCAACCCCAACTGCGCGACCATCATCGGCCTAGTTCCTACGTGGCCGCTGCATCAGCTCGCCGGCGTGAAGCGCATGATCGTTTCGACGTACCAGGCGGCTTCGGGCGCTGGCGCTCCCGGTATGGCTGAGCTCGAGGCTCAGCTGGCCGCTCTGGGCCGCGGCGAGGAGATTCCCGAGCCGCGCGCCTTTGCCGCCCAGCTCGCGAGCAACCTGATTCCGCAGATTGGCGGTGTCAAGGAGGAGGGCTTTACCTCCGAGGAGATGAAGCTGCAAAACGAGGGCTGCAAGATCATGCATCTGCCCGAGCTGCGCGTGAACTGCACCTGCGTGCGCGTGCCCGTGCTGCGTTCGCACTCCGAGAGCATTACGCTCGAGTTTGAGCGCGACATTACGGTCGAGGAGGCCCGTGCTGCGCTGGCTGCCGCTCCGGGCGTGAAGCTGGTTGACGATATGAGCGCCGAGGATGCGCACGATCGCTTCCCCATGCCGATGGATACGTCCGACCAGGACCTGATTTGGGTCGGCCGCGTGCGTCGCGACATCTCGAACCCCGAGGCCGTGCGCGGTATCACCTTCTGGTGCTGCGGCGACCAAATCCGTAAGGGCGCGGCAACCAACGCCGTCCAGATCGCTAAGCTGCTCTGCGAGTAGCGGTTGACCTGTCCGGCGGGGGCCGGGCTTGGTTTTCAGAACGTCCTCGACCATGTGTGGCGCCTTGTCCTGCTCCTTCGGAGCCGCGGACAAGGCGCCACACTGGTCTGCGGAGTGTTCTGAAAACCAAGCCCGGCCCCCGCCTGCGGTGACGTTGCTGCGAGCTGCCCGCGATGGGGCCGTTGTTGGTTGGGGCCGCTGGGCTGATGTGGGGGCACGTGGTTGTTGCGGGCCCTGGTCCCGGCGGCGGCCCCGGCGCTTCGCGCCTGCCGCCTTGGGGGACTTTGGGGCGCGGCCGGCAGCTGTGGCGCGTTGCGCCTGCTGCCTGCGGGGACTTTGGGGTCGTGCGGCAGCTGCGGCGCTGTCGCGCTTGCTGCCTTGGGTGACTTTGGGGTCGATTGGGGTTGTCTGCACAATTCGCGGTATTATGTTGCGGAGTTTTGAAAGGAGCCGCTGGTGGTCACGACGACATTTGCCTCGCCTTTGGGCGAAATCTTGCTTGCCGCTGATGGCCGCGGTCTGACGGGGCTTTGGTTTGAGGGGCAGGAGCACTTTGGTTCCACGCTTCTCCGGGAAGACTCCGAACATGTTGAAGGCGCCGACGCGGTTTCCGGTACCGGTGGAATATCTTTGGTGAATCCCGCAAATGGTGCGGCCTCCTCGGTGCTCGAGCGTTCTTGGGCTTGGTTGAATGCTTATTTTGCAGGGCAGGAGCCTCGGTATACGCCGCCGTTGCATTTGATTGGCACGGCGTTTCAGCGTGAAGTCTGGTACGAGCTGCTTTCTATCCCGCGTGGCGAGGTCGCTACGTATGGCGAGATCGCCCAGCGTGTTGCCGCCCGCCATCGGGTGCCGGGGAACGAGGCACCCGTTGTATCTCCCCGTGCTGTGGGGGCTGCGGTCGCGCGTAATCCCATTTCGATTATCGTGCCGTGCCATCGCGTAGTTGCCGCCGATGGTTCGCTCAACGGATATGCCGGCGGGCTTGACCGCAAGGAGTGGCTGCTTCGGCTTGAGGGCGCGTACGAGGAGTAACGCTCGAGCACTTTGCATAACTAGGACGCCGTGAAAGGACGAGTCACTGTCCCTTCGCGCCCGGCATGCGTCAAAGCGCTCGACACGTGCGCCTTAAGTTTGGCTAAGCCACATCCTGCGTATTTAAAAACGCGCAGGTTGAGCAGCTAAGGCTGCGCTAAGGCGGTTGACGGTACGCTATCATCGGCAGTATCGAAACCTGTAGAGCCATGCGCCAAAGGAGCAACTATGAAGCTGATGCTTGCCGAGGACGAACCTGGTCTCTCCCGCGCCCTCACCGCGATTCTTCAACATAGCGACTACGAGGTTGACACCGCCCTCGACGGCTTGACGGCGCTCGAGAATCTACTCACCAACGATTACGACGCCGCAATCCTGGACATCATGATGCCCGGCATGGACGGCATCGAGGTGCTCAAGCGTACACGCGCCGCCGGAAAGCGACTGCCCATCATCATGCTCACGGCAAAAAGCGAGGTGTCCGATAAGGTCGAGGGCCTGGATGCCGGTGCCAACGATTACCTGACCAAGCCGTTTGCCGCCAAGGAACTGCTTGCGCGTATTCGTGCCATGACGCGTGCCGCGACGGCAATTGACGCCACGACGCTCAGCGTGGGTAACGTGCGCCTCGACACGGCGGCTTGCACGCTTGTGGGACCCTTGGGCGAGGAGCACCTGGCCAATCGCGAGTTTCAGCTTATGGAACTCTTTATGCGCAACGCCGGCACGCGCATGCCCACTGAACGTCTGATGCTCGAGGTTTGGGGTGAGGACGCGCCCGAAGGCGCCAACGTGGTGTGGGTCTATATCTCGTACCTGCGCAAAAAGCTGACGGCGCTTGGTGCCAACGTTGCCATTCGCGCGTCGCGTAACCAGGGCTATTCGCTCGAGGTTGTCGAGGAAGGCGAATAAGCGTGAGCGCGAGCGCGTGGTGCAAGCGCATGACGGAGTGGTTTCACGCCGCCTCGAGTAGTAAGGGGCGGGCTAATTCTGTTGACGCATTGGGCCGCCGTCTGCGTCGCAAGTTTATCCTCGTTGCCATGGGCGCCGTGACCGTGGTGCTCACGCTCATCATCGCCGGCATCAACATCGTCAATTATTCGCATGTCTGCAAGATGGCCGATGCTCGCCTGGACTATATTCTGGCGGGCAAGGACGGTATCGATTGGGGGGACGAGTCTAAAGCCGAGCCCGCTAATGGCAAGGATGCCGGCGATAGCCAAGCGGGCGTTCGCATCAGACACTTCGAAGGCATGACGGCGGAGTCTCCCTTCGACACGCGCTACTTTACGGTGACGATTGACGCCGGACAGGTTGCCGATGTCAATACGGCCCGCATTGCCGCGGTTGGTGCCAAGCGCGCCGCCAGTATTGCCGCAAGGCTGCATGCCAAGGGCTGGACCTCGGGCTTCTCTGGCAATTATCGTTATACGACCGACGTCCAGGACGACGAGATCACCTATGTGTTCGTGGACTGCTCGCGCGAGCTTGCAAGCTTTCATTCGTTTTTGAGCGCGAGCGTGGCGATCAGTTGCATTGGCTGGCTGGCGGTGCTGGCAATTGTGGCGGGTGCCTCGGGCGCGGTGATTCGACCGATGGTCGAGAGCTACAGCAAGCAAAAGCGCTTTATTACCGATGCGAGCCACGAGATCAAGACGCCGCTGGCTGTAATTGACGCCGCCAATGAGGTACAAGAGATCGAGAGCGGCGAAAGTGAGTGGACGCAGAGCATTCACGAGCAGGTTGCGCGGCTGACGGCGCTCACGGAGCGTCTGGTGTTCCTGGCGCGTATGGACGAGGGTTCGGCAGGCTTTACTATGGCGACGATTGATCTTTCGGAGGCCGTGGACACGGCTGCGACGCCATTTGAATCGGTGGCGGTTTCGCGCGGCAAGCGTCTGTCGACGTCGATTGCGTGCGGCGTGCGGGCCCATGCCGATGCTGCGGCGGTGGCGCAGGTGGTTGAGCTGCTTCTGGACAACGCCACGCGCTATGCGAGCGAGGGCAGCGTGATTGAGCTGAGCCTGCGTGCCGTTTCGCGCGTTAAGGGTAAGGGCGCCACCGAGCTTGTCGTATCGAACGCCGTGGACGAGCTGCCCGAAGGCGACCTAGATCGATTGTTCGACCGCTTCTATCGTGCGGACGTGTCGCGCAGCTCCAAGACGGGCGGCTCGGGCGTGGGCCTATCCGTGGTGCGTGCCATCGCCGAAGCCCATGGCGGGAGCGCTTCTGTCTGCGGCCACGGTAACCAGATTACCTTCACCGTCCGCCTCTAAGACCTGCCAAATAGGGACAGGTTTATTTTGGCAGGTTTTATCTGTGCAGACGGCAGCGGAGGCTGGCGGTGATCGGCGCCATGAACGCCACCGACCCAAATAAACGCACCTCTAACTGCTAAAATATGGACATCGTTGTTCGGCTCCCGAAGGAAAGGAGACGGTCATGCAGTACGAGATCGGCGGAGGGGCTTTCCCGGTTGTTACGTGCAACCTTAGCGACGGCGAATCCATGATCACCGAAAGCGGTGCCATGGTCTGGATGACCCCCAACATGGAGATGTCCACCTCGGGCGGTGGTATAGGCAAGATGTTCTCTAAGGCTTTTTCGGGTGAGGCGTTGTTCCAAAACATTTGGACCGCGCACGGCGATGGCATGATTGCGTTTGGCTCTTGCTTCCCCGGCCGCATTATACCGATCGAGATTGGCCCTGGTAAGAGCTGGATTTTGCAGAAGCGTTCGTTCCTTGCCGCGGAAAGTGGTGTTGAGCTGAGCATCCACTTTAACAAGAAGGCAAAGACCGGCGTCTTTGGCGGCGAGGGTTTTATCATGCAAAAGCTCACGGGCTCGGGTATTGCCTTTGCCGAGATCGACGGCGACCTAGTTGAGTACGAGCTTGCTGCTGGCCAGCAAATGATTGTAGATACCGGCAACGTGGCCGGCTTTGAGGAGACGGTGAGCATCGACGCGCATATGGTCAAGGGCGTCAAAAACATCATGTTTGGCGGTGAAGGCGTGTTCAACACTGTGCTCACCGGTCCGGGGCGCATCTGGCTGCAGACAATGCCCATTTCCAATCTTGCGGCAGCAGTGGCTTCGATGACCAACAACAATAACTAATCGTGTATAGGATGACGCGCGCGGCGGGCCCGGCCTGTCGTGCGCGTTTTTTGGTGGCAAACGCCCTGTTTATCGGGTGCGGCTGTGCTCCTGCAGCGCATAGATCGACTTATCCATGTTGAACAGGTAGGCCACGACGCAGACAATAAAGAACGTCGGCAGACTGCTAAAGCCAAAGACCTCGCAGCCAATAAAGATGGGCGCGAGCAGCGTATTGGTGGCGCTGCCAAAGACGGCGGCGTATCCCAGCGCGGCGCAGAGCTCGACGGGCATGCCGAGAATCCCGGCGAGTACGACACCCAGGCTGGCTCCGATGGAGAACAGCGGCGTCACCTCGCCACCCTGATATCCTGCGGCAAGCGTGGCGATGGTGAGTACGAATTTGAGCGCCCAGTCCCAAGGCATGATCGACGCCTCACCGTTGTCACCCAGTGCCGCGGATATCAGGTTGGTGCCAAGGCCGCAGTATCGCCCCTGCCACAGCGCGAACAGAATCGCCGACAGCGCAAGGCCCATAACGGCAACGCGTATGTAAGGGCTGGGGAGCAGCCGCGCTGCAAGGGTCTTGGCATGGGCAAGGCACCAGGCAAAAGCTCCACCTACCATACCAAACGCGATACCCAACAACGCCAGTCGTCCAAGACCGGGGAGGTCGAGCGCATACGAGGCGGTAACGGCGACCTCAAACTTCTCGAGCCCCAGAGCGCCGGAGGTCATGCTTGCGGCGAGCGAGGCTGTAAGCGCGGGAAACAGCGCGCGGTATTCCATGCGTCCTGCGACCAGTACTTCGATCGCAAAGACCGTGGCGGCGAGGGGCGTTCGGAAGAGTCCGGCAAAGCCGGCGGCCATGCCGATAAGCAAAAACGTGTTGCCGGGTTCTCGGAAAGGTAGACGTCGGCCGATCCAATGCGAGACGGTTGCGCCGATCTGCACGGCTACGCCTTCGCGTCCCGCGCTGCCGCCAAAGAGATGCGTGGCCCACGTGCTCAGCATAATGAGCGGCACCAGACGCGGGGAGATGGCGTCCTCGCATCCGTGACCTACGTCGAATACTAAGCTCATGCCCCGATCGGTGCCTTTGCCCCAGGTGAGGTAGGCAAATACGATGGCCAAGCCCATGAGGGCGAGGAAGGGAAGGAGCAGTACGATGTGCTCGTCACGGAAGGCGCCGATTGCCAGGAGCACACGACCAAAAAGGGCACTGATGGCGCCAACGATAACGCCGATAGGGATTCCGACGGCGCCCATGAGCACGAGGCAACTATAGGTGTTGACCAGGCGTTTAATTCTGCTCGAAGCGCTGCTTTCTGACATTTTGCTTTCCGACACTTGCTCTCTTGATAGAAAAAGAGCTGGAGTTGCGCATCGTTGAGAGGCTTTCCAGCTTTAGCAAAACAAACTTATAAGATGCGACGGGCCGCGTCAAGATAATTACCGGACGGCCTAGGAGGCGGCTGGTTGGCTGGCTTAAAACCTAGCGCGTGAAATGACGCCCCACGCTATTCAGCGCGCTTGATAGGATGACGAACCACGGTCTTAAGTTTCTCCGGTGCGCATTTGCGTGGATCGGAGAGATAGATTTCGTGATGTAAACGGGTGTCTGAGAAGTCGGGAACATAGCCCAGCTCGGTCGTGTATTCATGCATAGCGTCTACGGTCGCCGGTTCGTTGTCGTAGGGCCCGGTGTGCATACATTGAACGCAGAGACCCTCGTCAACTTTAAGCAGTTCGACGGCGGAAAAGTCCAGTTTCTTTTTGGTCGTGGCTTCCGCGACTGCCCAGCCAAAGTCATCTCGGGTGACGAAATCGGGCAGGCGGATGCACGAGATAAAGTTGAAATTGTCCTTGCGTACATAATCGATGTCGCCGCTCGGGGACTCTTGCCACCAGAAACCCTCGAGCGGCGGTACCACAAAGTCGAAATAGCCCTCGATACTCCTGGAGCCTTTCTTCGACATCTTGACGGTATAGGCGATGCCGTAAAGTAGCGGCAGGGCGTTTTGATACTCGCCACCTTCGGTATTTGGGTCACCCTTTCCGCGAACGGCAACGTAGCTCATAGGCGGGACAGTTACGATACTCGGCTTGCTTGCAGGTTTGTAGAGCTCCTTGCATTCCTTCTTAAAGTCGAACGCCATGTTGGCCGCCTTTCTGCGTATTGGCCTGCTTAGATAGTTGAATCATATCATAGAAACGAACAACTGTTCGAATGATTTGGCTGACAGATTGAGATGCGTGCGTTGTGTTTGGCGGTCGGCCTGACCCCGTTGATGATTTCTCGGCCTCCCCGGCGCCCTATCTATAGCTGCCGTTTCCCCATATAAAACCTGCCAAAATAAACCTGTCCCTTTTTGGTAGGTGGGAAATGGGTAATACTAAAGAGTTATCCGACCAGATGGGAATTAATCGATGGCCTATATCGAATTCAAAGACGTCATCAAGGCATACGGCGAGGGCGATGCCCGCATCCACGCGCTCGACGGCGCGAGCTTTACGGTCGAGCGCGGCGAGCTCGCCATCATTTTGGGTGCTTCGGGTGCCGGCAAGACCACGGCCCTCAACATTCTGGGCGGCATGGACACGGCAACTTTTGGCACCGTGACGGTGGACGGGCGTGACGTGAGCTCTGCCAACGAGGCTCAGCTTGTGGAATACCGTCGCGCTGACGTCGGCTTTGTCTTTCAGTTCTACAATCTGGTCCCCAACCTGACGGCGCTTGAGAACGTCGAACTCGCGGCGCAGATCTGCCCCGATTCGCTCGATGCCGAGCAAACGCTTCGCCAGGTTGGCCTGGGCGACCGCCTCGCTAACTTTCCGGCGCAGCTTTCGGGCGGCGAGCAGCAGCGCGTATCCATCGCCCGCGCGCTGGCCAAGAACCCCAAGCTGCTTTTATGCGACGAGCCCACGGGTGCACTCGACTACAAAACCGGCAAGCAGATCTTGCAGCTGCTGCAGGACACCTGTCGCAAGCAAGGCATCACGGTCATTATCATCACCCACAACTCCGCGCTGGCGCCCATGGCCGATCGCCTGATCCGCTTTAAGAGTGGCCGCGTGGAGAGCGAGACGGTTCAGCAAAATCCCGTGTCTATCGAGACGATCGAGTGGTAGTGCCCATGGAGCAAGATCGCCAAAACAGCCAAAACCACGATACGGAGCACATGGGTCGCGACCGGGAGTTCGCGACCTACCGCACCGCTCAAAGCTCAAACGATATGGTGCCGACGGTTTTTCGCCGTGGCATCTACCGCACAATCCGCGGCAGTCTTAAGCGCTTCTTGTCAATCGTGGTTATCACCGCGCTTGGCGTGAGCGTGATGTGCGGCCTTAAGGCGGGCTGCGAGGACCTGTGCGATTCGGTTGACGCTTACTTTGACCAGCAGAATGTTTATGACATCAACGTGCAGTCGACCTATGGTCTGACCGATGACGATCTTGCTGCGATCCAAGAGGTCGATGGCGTCGAGACGGCCGAGGGCATCTATACCGAGACCGCCTACACCGCCGTGGGTACAACGCGCGAGCGTGTCGTCGTACAGAGCCTCTCCAAAGAGAATATTGACCAACCGGTGCTAGTACGCGGCGAGCTGCCCGAGACTTCGGGCGAAGTGGCAGTGACCTCACGTTTTTTGAAGGCTTCGGGCAAGAAAATCGGCGATACGGTGAGCTTTGCCGCCAACGATGCGAGCTCGTCGAACCAAAGCGCCAAGGACCAGTTTACCGATGGGGACTACACCATCACGGCCGAGGTTCTCGATCCTACCGACGTGAGCTCCGACTCGACAGTCAACGCCTTTCGCGCTGCTTCGACTGCGGACTACAAGTTCTACGTGAGCGAGGATGCCGCGACATCTTCTTCCTACTCCGCTGTCCACGTGGTCGTCGAGGGAGCCAAGAGCCTCAACTCCTATTCGGATGCCTACTCGGCAAAGATCAATGAGGTCAAGGGCAATATCGAGAAGATCCGCGAGGAGCGTGAGAAGGCGCGCGCCCAGGAGCTGACGGTCGACACACCGGCGAGCTTGGACGCGGCTGAGCGTCAGGCGAATATGGTCTTTGGGATCGAGCAGGACAACATCAATCGCATGGCCGAGGGCAGCGAGGAGCGTGCGCAGGCTCAGGTCGACCTGGACCAGCGCCGCGCCGCCGCCAACCAGCAATTCGCCGATGCCCGCGCCGAGCTCTCCGACCTGGGCGAATGCACCTGGTACATCCAGGACCGCGGCAATATCGCAAGCTACTCGAGCGTCGAGAGCGATAGTTCTTCGATCGAGGCCATCGCCACGGCGTTCCCGTTCATCTTCTTTATCGTCGCCGTGCTTATCAGTCTCACCACCGCCACCCGCATGGTCGAGGAGGAGCGCACGCTTATTGGCCTGTACAAGGCACTCGGCTATTCACGCGGGCGTATCCTGTCCAAATATGTGGACTACTCGCTGTGGGCGTGTCTGATCGGTGGCGTGCTCGGCAATATCATCGGATTTGTGGGTCTGCCGCTGTTCTTGTTTACGGTGTTCGACGACATGTACTCGCTGCCCCAGATGCTACTTTCGTACGACATCGTGTCCTCGATCGTTTCGGTGGCGCTGTTTGCCGTGGGCGTGGTGGGAGCCACGATTATCGCCTGCCGCCACGAGATGGCCGAGACCCCTGCCTCGCTCATGCGCCCCAAGGCCCCGCGCGCCGGCTCGCGCATTCTGCTCGAGCGCATCGGCTTTATCTGGCACCGCATGAGCTTTTTGAACAAGGTCGCTGCACGCAACTTATTCCGCTACAAAAAGCGCGCCTTTATGACCATCTTCGGTATCGCCGGCTGCACGGCGCTCGTGATTTGCGGTATGGGAATTCGCGACACGTCGGTGGCGCTTTCGCCCAAACAGTACGGGCATATCACGCGCTATGACTTGCTGGCGGTCGCCAATCCCGACGATTTTTCGCAGACGTGCGCGGCATTGGATGAGCGCAGCACGGCCAATGATTCCAACGTGACGGTGACCTCGACCCTGCCGATTATGACCGACAACGTCACCTTTACGTTTGGCGGCAAGAGCGAGACCGTGCAGCTCATCGTGATTCCCGACGACCGCACGGGTGACTTGGGCGATTACGTGCGCCTGGAGGATGAGTCCAAAGAACCGCTCGCCCTGCGTGACGGAGACGTGTATTTGAGCAAGAGCTCTCAGCTGGTGCTGGGGATCAAGCCGGGTGACACGGCTCACGTCCAGGATTCGTCGCTCAATGTTGCCAAGGTCAAAGTCAGCGACATCTCGCTCAACTATCTAGGCAACACGCTTTACATGACGCAGGGCACCTATGAGCGCGCGTTCGGTCGAAGCGCGCGCCTCAACGGCATCCTTGCGCTGCTCAAGGGCTCGTCGGCCGATCAGATTGCGTTTAGCAAGAAGCTTAAGAGTGACGGTTGGCTCACAATTTCGAGTACGGCCGAGCATTGGGAAAACTATGAAGCGAACTTTACGATTATCAATTCGGTCGTGGTGCTCGTGACCTTTATGGCGGCGTGCCTGTCGTTTGTGGTGGTGTTTACGCTGTCTAATACGAATATTTCGGAGCGCGAACGCGAGCTGGCGACCATCAAGGTGCTGGGCTTCCGCCGTGGCGAGGTGCATCACTACGTCAACAAGGAGACGTTGATCCTCACAGCGATCGGCGCTGCGCTGGGCGTGCCGCTGGGCGGCTTGCTGGCCGAGAGCTTTACCTACATTTTGCAGATGCCGTCGCTGTACTTTGACGTCGAGGTCGAGCCGCTGAGCTATGTGCTCGCCGTGGTGCTTTCCTTCGGCTTTACGATCATCGTCAACCTCGCTACCAATCGCACCCTCAATAAGATCGACATGGTCGGCGCCCTCAAGAGCGCCGAGTAGCCTGCCAAAAAGGGACAGGTTTATTTTGGCAGGTTTTATCGGGGCAAACGCCGGACAACCATTAGGTGGCCCGGCGTTTGCCCCGTTTTGCTGGGGATGTCTGTCGTTCAGTGCTCTTACTGGCCAATCCAGTGTTGCGCATAGCTCTTAATGTCCTCGGTAAAACCGTCAAGGTCGTCAAGGGTGATCACGCTGTCGATAAGCAAATTGGCTATCTCGCGGTGCATTGTGCTGCGGCGAATGTCGTTTGCAATTACGCCTGAGGACAGCTTGTCTCTATTGAGGCGCTCTTCTAGTGCCCAAAATCTACTGGACGCTTCGCTGTCGCCGTTCAGTATCTCAACGTACTGGCCGATGAGCTTTTCCATATAACGTTCTTGCCATTGAGGAAGCATTTTCTTGAACAGCTTCCAGTCGCTTTCGGCTACGTCGCGCATATGTCCTCCGCTCGTCAAACGGGCTTTCCATTTGCCTTTCATTCTATTTGGCTTTCGCTCACAGGCGTGGATGAGAGGCTCTCTTTAGCCTTCGAGATTGGGCCTGAATGGGTGGTTTAGGCCTGTTTGCGGCACTTCCATTGTTTGCGGCACCAGCGCATGAGCGCCTTTATGACGGGAATCGTGATGAGGATGATCCATGCAGGATGGGGCTGTCCCAAACAGAGCCACATGTAGAGGAACCAAGCGATGGCGGCTGCCGGGTAGATGGCCTCGATCAGCTTAGACAGGTGGCGCCGATCGATGAAGTCACCAATCGCGTAGTAGACGGGAACCAGAAAGACGAGGAAAAGCCCCATGCCCCATGTGCCGTAGACAATGCCGAGCACCAGATAGGCGAGAGTGACAAGTGCGGGGAAGGGGAATTTGTTCCATGCACGTCCGACCTTGGTGTGGAAATGCTTGCCATGATGGTCGAGCTTGTCGTGTGCTTCCTTCCAGCTGGAAAACGTCTCGCCGTCGATGGTGACGGTGCCGTCGTCATTGGTGCGTACGCTATGTCCATCGTCCTCAAGCGTATCGATATGCACGCCGTCCGGCCCCACATGCACCTCTTCGCCCTTGCGCTCGTTGGTCACATGGATGCCGCTCCAACCAACATGGACTTCCTCGCCTTTATTGGGATCAATGACGTGGATACCGCGCGCGAGGGAAATATCGACAAGTGGCTTATCGCTGCAATCAGCGTGCTCAGTAGAAGCCTCAGCCTCTTCAGCCTTATCTGAAGCTTTGGTGCCGGCGTTGCTGTTCTGTGCCTCATCATCAGCCTGTGAGTCATCAGCGCTAGCCACCGCCTCCCCATATAACAGCTCGTCCAACGACACGTCATACAGCGCGGCGAGCGCAATGAGGTTATCGGTATCGGGTGAGGACTCGCTGCGCTCCCATTTACTAACAGCCTGGCGGCTTACGCCCAGCTGGGCAGCAAGCGCCTCCTGAGAAAGGCCGGCAGCTTTACGGCGATCGACGAGGCGCTGTGCCATCGCAAGATCCATGGTGGTTCCTTTCGTTTGATGGTCGAATCGAATGAGCCGAGTATGCCGAGAACAACCGGTAGCGACCACCATTTCTAGTTAGAATCCGCCCCAACCCTACCGCAACTACCGGTAGCAATCCCTAACGACCAGCCATTTTGGGACAAATGTCAGTGCAAGTAGCAGCCAAGAGCCCCCACTCAGTAAGTTGCGGTGGAATAGTTTTTGGATTCAGCCATTTGCGGACTAAGCAGGAACTATTTCACCGCAACTCAATTCCAGCCCAGGCACCCGCAGCAAGAAGACGAATAGCCCCGGCGAGTATGTAAACGCAGGGCCCTCCGACCCCGCCCGACGATTTCGATTGGCGACCTTTGACGGAGTCAAGGGAGGAGCCAAATCGAAATACGTCGGGCGGGGTCGGAGGGCCCGATGGGGGCGGTTCCAGCCGAGGCTATTCGTCGCCGAAGCTGATGCCCAACGCCTTGGCCTCGCGCACCAGATCGCTCTGGGGATCGACAAACTTGAGCTTGCCGGCGACATCCTCGAGCGGCATATGGCACATCTTGCCGTCGCGCAGGGCAATCATGTAGCCAAACTCGCCGCGCAGGCAGCCGAGCGCTGCCTCGACACCGCACTGGGTCGCAAAGATGCGGTCCTGGGCATCGGGCTGGCCGCCGCGCTGCGTGTGGCCGGGGATGGCGACACGGGTCTCGCGACCGGTCTTGGCCTCAATCTCCTTGGCGATGTCGTAGACGATCGACGGGCTCGTGCGCTCGGCAAGCTTCTTCTTGTATTCCTTCTTGGACAGCGCCGCGTCCTCCTTGGAGATAGCGCCCTCGGCGACGGCCACGATGGTAAAGCGGCTGCCGGTCTCCATGCGATGCTCGATGGTCTTGATGACGTTGTCCATGTCGTAGGGGATCTCGGGAATCAGGATGACGTCCGCGCCGCCCGCGACGCCGGCATACAGCGGAATCCAGCCGACCTTGTGGCCCATAATCTCGATGACAAACACGCGGCCGTGGCTCGAGGCGGTAGTGTGGATGTCGTCGATGCACTTGGTGGCGACGTCGATGGCGCTCGTAAAGCCAAACGTCAACTCGGTGCCCCAGGTGTCGTTATCGATGGTCTTGGGCAGGGCGATAACGTTGAGGCCCTCTTCGCGCAGGCGGTTGGCGGTCTTGGTGGAGCCGTTGCCGCCCAGCATAAACAGGCAGTCGAGCTGCAGCTTATGATAGGTGTGGACCATTGCGGGCACCTTCTCGACGCCGTCGGCCTCGGGAATGTCCAGGCGCTTGAACGGCGTGCGGCTCGTGCCCAGGATGGTGCCGCCGCGGGTGAGGATGCCGCTAAAATCGGCGGGCGTCATGACGCGGAACCTGCTGTAGATAAGGCCCTGGTAGCCGTCCTCAAAACCATAGATCTCGATAGGCTCTTCGCTATTGGTCATAAGCGTTTTGACAATGCCGCGCATGGTGGCGTTGAGCGCCTGGCAGTCGCCGCCACTGGTAAGAAGACCGATCCTGAGCATTATGAATCCTTCCGGGCAAGTTATAACATGCGCATAAGTTTACCCCCGCACACTGTTGATACGGGGGTAAAACGTGTTAGCTCAAGCGTATGGAAATGTAAGCAACGTCAGGGAACGTAAGGTCGACGGGCCTGGCTCCTTACAGTGCGAAGGCATCGACGTTGCCCCAGTGGCGGCGCAGCGTGATGGCGGCAGCGGGCTCGGTATTGTCGAAGACGACCGACCATTGCGTATTGCTGGTGATGTCTTCCGGATTGGGCTCTTGCGCTGCGGCTCGCAGGGCTTCCCAGGCAATCGTTTCGTCTTGGGCACCGACATGGGCGTCGAGGACATCGGCGATGGCGATGGCGCGTTCCTTGCCATGGCCCAGCTCGCCGTTCTTTTGGTTGGGGAGCACTTCGTCGCCATAGCAGGCGTAGAAGTTCGTAACCTGGCGTACAGGAGTCGCTTTGAAAGCGCGGTCCGGATCGCGCGGGTCCCACTCTACTACGCGCGCGTCACCGGCGGCGTCGTTGATAAAGAAGTGGTAATCGCGTCCTGCCATGGCGTGCATGTCGTAGGCGGAAAGCAGGTCGACAGCTTCTTGCGTGGTGGCGGCACGGTCGAGCACCAGACGGATGGCGAGCGAGGTATTGATGACGGGGCGTTGCGTGTCCTGGTCACAGGGCTTGGAATCCAGGGTGAGTACGGCAACGGACACGCCGCATTCGTTAACACCGTCGAGCTGGGCAAACGGGCCCATGAGTGCGGCGACGCGTCCGGCGACGGAGTCAAGCGGAGTGTTATCGCCCAGGTTATTGAGGGCCGCAAAGCCGATGGAGGCATAGCCGTCACGCGGGTGATTGCGCACCAGCAGCGCCGAGGTGTCGTCCTTAAAGTCGTAATTGCGACCGGTGCGCACGCGGCCTTCGGCATCTACGGCGACAAAAGCGCTGCAGGCAAACTGGGGTGCCTGGACATGTGTCGGCACACCGGGCAGCACCTGCGCCACCACGGCATCGATGTAGGCCTGGTCGTCGCGCACGCCAGCAGCGATGATGCGATCAAGATCGTAGTCGTAGGCGATGTCGATTGCGTACAGGTCATAGCCATCCGCATAGTCGGTCAAGCGTTTGAGCGACGCGGCGGACTTGATTTGCTTGTGATAAACGATACCGGTGACAGCGGCAAGGCCGACGGCGGCTCCCGCGACACCGTAGGCGATGGCAATGTTACGTGGCTTCATGACGACTCCTCTCGTCCTGTTAGCGTAATTGTCGCAAAAGGAGTGCGGGCATGATGACTCAACTTGGTGAGCGGCGCGGAATTAAGCACGGAATGAAGAGTGCGGCGCTGGCGCGGCGGGGTATGCTGGAAGGGACCATCAACCCAGCGAAAGGGGAGAGCATGACGGATCAGGAAACGCCCGAGCGCACGCACGTGACGGCCGACGATATCGAGGCCGCCAACGACCTTATCGACTTTATCGAGGCATGCCCCAGCATGTTCCATACGGCGGCGACCATTATGGCCGAGCTCGACGAGGCAGGCTTTACCTATCTGCCCGAGAACGCGGCATGGGATATCGAACCGGGCGGTCGTTACTACACGCAGCGCAATACTTCGAGCGTTATCGCCTTTAAGGTGGGCGAGGACTTGGCTGCGACGTGGGGCGAGGACGGCGTTGCCGGTGACTATCATTTTCAGCTCACGGCGTCGCACAGCGATTCGCCGACGTTTAAGGTCAAGGCCGTGCCCGAGCTCGATGGCGCAGGCGAGACGTTGCGCCTGAACACCGAGGCTTACGGCGGCATGATCGACTACACCTGGTTCGATCGCCCGCTGGCGCTCGCGGGCCGCGTGCTGGTGCGCGAGGGTGACCGCATTGAGAGCCGCCTGCTTGCCACCGAGCGCGAAGTCGCCATCATCCCGAGCCTTGCCATCCACATGAACCGCGGCGTTAACGAGGGCTTTGCTCCCAACCGAGCCGTCGACCTGTGCCCGCTCATCAGCGCCGGCGAGCTTAAGCAGGGTGACTTCGATGCCCTGATCGCCGAAGAGCTGGACGTTGAGCCCGAGCAGATTCTGGGCCGCGATCTGTTCCTGGTCAATCGTCAGGATGCGCGCATTTGGGGCTGGGCCGACGAGTTTATCTCGACGCCCAAGCTCGACGACCTGGCCTGCGCCTACACCTCGCTGCAGGCATTTTTGGGTGCCGAGAATGCGCACGACGTTTCGGTCTTCTGCTGCTTCGATAACGAGGAGGTTGGCTCCGAGACCAAGCAGGGCGCCATGTCGACGTTCTTGGCCGACGCGCTGCGCCGCATCAACGGGTCGCTGGGCTTCGATGGCGAGTCGTACCACCGCGCACTTGCCGCTTCGATGCTCGTGAGCTGCGACAACGCGCATGCCGTGCACCCCAACCACGCCGAGAAGTGCGATGCCCGCAACCGGGTTGTGCTTAACGGCGGCATCGTCATCAAGGAAGCCGCCAACCAGCACTACTGCACCGATGCTTTTAGCCGCGCGGTGTTCCAGGCTATCTGCGATGACGCCGACGTGCCCACGCAGGCCTTCGCCAACAAGAGCGATATGGCCGGCGGCTCCACGCTCGGCAATCTGTCCAATATGCAGGCGAGCATGCATGCCGTGGACGTGGGCCTGCCGCAGCTGGCCATGCACTCGAGCTACGAGACCGGCGGCGTGCGCGACGTGATGTACGCCATCCGCGCCCTTACCGCCTTCTACGAGCGTGACCTGACCATCAACGGAGCCGAAAGCGTGGAGCTCTAAAACCTGCCAAAAAGGGATGTTAATTTCGGCAGGTTTTATCTGGGCGAATGCAAAAGGTGAAACCGAACTGGATTGGTGATGCGTAGCCGCCGAGGTGCAGTGTGCCTCGGCGGCTTTTTGTGTACAGAGTACGGCTGATGCTTGTAAATGCTATACATGCTTTACGTATCTACCATAGAGTTTTATGATAGTTTCGAAGTATTAAGGAGGGGTCATGACCACAACAGCCGCTCAGATCAACGTACGTCTCGATGCCGATCTTAAAAGGAGTGGGGACGCCGCTCTCTCCAAGGCCGGTATGACGCCGAGCCAAGCGGTGCGAGCGCTCTGGCAGCTTGCAGCGTCGCTGGCCGATCGCCCCGGTGCGCTCGAGGATATCCTGCTGCCCAGTCGTGCCCGGGCGGAACAGCGCGAGCGCGAAAAGGCTGTCAAACGTAAGCTCGAGCTTATGGATCAGGGGTCGAAGCTGTTCGCTGCCGCTTGCTGTGAATCGGGAATCGATATGGTCAAGGCTCAGCCATCGGACGACGAAGAGCTCAAACGGAATGCCTATGCGGATCGCTATGGCGAGGAGATGAGCTGGCTCTATGAGTGAGACTCCAAAGCGCATCTTGGTTGACACCAACGTGTGGCTCGATTACTTCATTCCCTCACGACGTGGTCGTTCGGTGGCGATTGAGTTTTTACGCGATGCATGCACGGCGCAGGTTGATTTGCTGTATGCGGCGACATCGTCCAAAGACCTGTTTTATTTGATTTCAAGCGAACATAAGGCATGGTATCGGCGCGAGCATGGTTCGCTTTCCCAAGATGCCGCTGCGGCAGCGACATCGCTTGCATGGGATTGTCTTAGCGTGCTGTCGCAGCTTGCCACGCCAGTGCCCTGTGACCTGAGCGACATCTGGATGTCGAGCAGGCAGCGTGAGCTCCATAGCGATTACGAAGACGATTTAATCATTGCGGCAGCGATACGCGCTCAAGCAGATCTACTGGTCACCAACGATGTCAAACTCTGTTCACACGCACCCGTCGCAGCAATGAGTGTAGAAGACGCAAAAAATTATTTAGCAACGCTCTAGCAATTTGAAGACCCTGCAGGTTGAGCAAACGTCAGCGAGAGCCCGCCAGAGTGAGCAAGGTGACGTGAAAGAGGAGGGCATAGGCCTTTTGGCCATGCCCGACGATTGAACGTCAGATTGCCGCTCTGGCGGGCTCGCAGCGTCGAGGGGTTCCGGCGTTTGGCAAAACGCCGGAACAATTAGTGTTCGATCCAGCAGCGCAGGGTCTCGCCGGCCTGCAGGTGACGCAGATTCTCCGCGGCGATGTCGACCACGTTGTTGAGCGTGGCGGCCAAGTGGAACCAGCCGGAGATGTGCGGCGTGATGAGCATGTTGGGCGTATCCCACAACGGGCTTGTCTCAGGCAGCGGCTCGGGGTCGGTGACGTCGACCGCGGCGCCGGCGAGATGTCCTGATTCCAGGGCGGCAACTAGGTCGTCGGCAACCACAAGATCGCCGCGGCCGCCGTTGGCAAAGAAGGCGCCCGGTTTCATCGCGGCGAAGAACTCGGCGTTCGCCAGACCGCGGGTCTCGGGCGTGCTGGGCATAAAGGATGCGACGATGTCAGCCTCGGCCAGGCGCTCGGGCAGGGCGTCCATGCCGTCCATGTCCTCAAACACAATGGGGTAGACGAGTGGATGGCGCTTGATGCCGCGGACGTGTGCACCCATGCTGCGGCAGAGCGTGGCAAAGTGGCCGCCGATATCGCCCGCGCCCAGCACCAGCACGTTGGCATTTTTGAGCGAGGTGACCGGCCCCAGGTCTTCCCAGCGATGTTCGCGCTGTAAATCTTGGTAGCCAGGCAGGCGCTTCATCATGGAAAGGACCATGGCAAACATGTGCTCGCTTACGGCCTGACCGTAGGCGCCGATCGAGCAAGACAGCTTGGCGTCAGCCGGCACGGTGCCAGCAGCAAGGTAGTCGTCATAGCCGGCGGTCTGCAATTGCAACAGCTGGAGATGCTCGCATGCCGTGAGCATGTCAGGGTCGATGTTGCCCAAGATCACGTCCGCACCGGCGACCTGCTCGCGCGTGGCGGCGTCGGCGCTCGTGTAGATAAAGTCCTCGCCCGGAGCGCTCGACTCAAGAATTGCGCGATGGCGATTGTTGACGGGCAACAAAACCAGGATGTTCACAAGCAGTCCTCTCCGCTCAACCTACCAAAAAGGGACAGGTTTATTTTTGGCAGGTTTTATCAGGTAAAACGTTCAAACAAAAACGCCGGATGCAAGACGAGCGTGCCCGTCAGCATCCGGCGCATCCGCGGCTACCAGCTCAGCAGCTCGTAGCCGTCCTCGGTCACCACGAGCTGTACCTCGCACTGGGCCGAATCGCTGCCGTCCTTGGTGCGCACGCACCAGCCGTCACCCTTGCTGATCTTGATGTCGGGCGCTCCGGCGTTGACCATGGGCTCGATGGTAAAGACCATGCCCGGGGCCATGATGGTGTCCACATCGGGCGCCTCGGTGGTAAAGCCCACAAACGGGTCCTCGTGGAACTCCTTACCGATGCCGTGCCCGCCGTACTCGCGCACCACGCTAAAGCCGGCGTCCTCGACGGTCTTTTGCACTGCCTCGGCCATAACGGACAACGGCAGCCATGGCTTGACGGCCGCCAGACCCGCCTCCACGCTGGCACGGGTGACGTCGACCAGGCGCTGGCGCTCGGCCGAGACCTCGCCGATGCAGAACATGCGGCTCGAATCACTAAAGTAACCGTCCAAGATCGTGGAGCAGTCCACGTTGATGATGTCGCCCTCGTGCAGCACGTCCGTATCGCAGGGGATACCGTGGCAGACCACATCATTGATCGAGGTGCACACGCTCTTGGGGTAGCCCTCGTAGTTGAGGTCGGCCGGCGTGCCACCGTGCTCGACGGTGTAGTCGTAGATCATCTGGTCGATCTGGTTGGTGGTCATGCCCGCGGCGATGTGCTCGCCTACGTAATCGAGCACGCCCACGTTGATGGCGGCCGATCGCTTGATGCCCTCGATATCGGCGGGAGTCTTGTAGAGCGTGCGGGGCAGAACCTCCCAGCCCTCTTCCCACAAGCGTTCGAGGCGCTCATCAAAGGCGCTATGGCATTTCTTATATTTTTTGCCGCTGCCGCACCAGCAAGCGTCGTTGCGGCCAGGCACGGGTCCTTTGTCATACATGGCTAACTTCCTTTCATTCGCAGCTAGTATAGCCCACCCACGCGTCCATAAAAGTTGCGGTGATATAGTTCCGATTTAAGCGGTTTAACAGCACAAATAGGAACTATATCACCGCAACTGATGGAGCGGGATGGCTGACACTAGCCGCTGCGTGGTTTTGCTAGTAGCTCACCTGGCAGGGAATGCCGAGGGCTTGGACGCGCGCGGCAATGGCGTCGAGCACCTCGGGCGCTGCTTTGGCAAGGCCGGCGACCGGCGTCTCGCGTGCCACCGTGTAGATGGTCGCCTCCTGCGGACGAATGCGCTCGAGCGCCGCGAGCCAAGGGCCGACGTACTCCTCGCCGGTGTTATCGAGAGACTTGCCCCGGTACTCACCGCTCAAAAACATCGTCTGGATAATGACATGACCGTTAAAGCCTGCGAACGTCTCGATCTGGTGCTCGACGTCATAGGGGCCAACGGGCTGGTCGAGCAGCTGGATAAACGCCGGGTCGACGGTATCGAGCTTAAGAATGTTGTCGTCGACCATCATGAGCACATCGTGCACAGCGGGCTGGTCGGCGCGCGTGCCGTTGGAAAGCACGGCAATCTTGGTGTTGGGGGCTAGCTGATCGCGCAGCGCGACGGCGCCGGCGATGGCCTGTGGAAACTCCGGTGCGGCGGTGGGCTCGCCGTTGCCTGCGAAGGTGATTACATCGGGGGGCTCGCCCTCGGCTGCCATCTCGCGCAGCTTTGCCTCGAGCGCTTCGAGTACCACGGCAGCCGTGTTATACGGCTCATGGCAGGGGCGCTCGGCGTTGAGGCCGTTCTCGCAGTAGATGCAGTCGAACGTGCAGATTTTGCCGCTGGCCGGCATCATGTTGACGCCGAGCGAGAGACCAAGGCGACGGCTGCGAACGGGCCCAAAGATGGGGCTGGCATTCAAAAACGTAGACATAGGCATATGCTCCTCAAGACAATTGTGCCTAAGCATAGCATCGGCTCCAAAGCAAGGTGTGGGCTCTTGCTTTACAAGTTTCGTTTTTTCACGTCGCTCATGATGCCGTGCCATGAAAAGCCTCGGGTCGGGTACAGTTAATCTGTTAACAAGGCGTAAAGCAATGCGGGTCCATCCAACCGTGCTGACGTGCAACTGGATGAGCATTGATGATGGGGGCACAACATGGATTTTACGGTCGAGAATGCGGGCACCACGATTGCCTGTCGCGAATATGCCGGCCCGGATGTGTCGCCTGATACTCCTGCCTTGGTGTGCGTGCACGGCGCTTGTGTTGACGGCGTCTTTTTTGACGGTATCGCCCGCGAGCTCGCCTGTGACTACCGCGTCATTGCCTACGACCGCCGCGGCTGTGGTGGCAGCAGCGAAGCGGCAGACGGCAGCTATGATCTTGCCGCTCAGGCCGCCGACCTGCAGGCCGTGATCGAACACGTTGGCGCTCCGACAAATGTGCTTGCGCACAGCGCCGGTACGTTGGTGGCGCTGGAGCTTCTTCGCACTGAACCCCATCTCGTCGCCCGTGCGATTCTGCATGAGCCGGCTGTGTCGGCCGAAGGCGTCGGCATGGGCGCAGCTCCGGTTTTGCTCGATATGATTGCGGCTGGAAAGGTTTCAAGGGCGCTCCGGCTTTTCTTGGGAGCCCTCGGCGACTTGGACCCCGAGGCTCCTGGAACGACCGAGGCAGAAGCCAAGCATGCCCTGCGCAACGGCCGCAGTTTCATGGCAAACGAATACGGGATTACTATGACCTGCGTTCCCGATTGGGATAGCGTTCGCGCGTCGAAAACGGTGGCCGCCGTGCTCCTAGGCGAGCTCTCGATTGGCGCGCCCCGCGAGGCTGGCACGCGAGCGGCTGCCGAATATCTCGATTGCCCTCTCGTGACGATCCCGGGCGCGCATAACGGTCTGCGCGATCGCCCGGCAGCGGCTGCCCGGGCTGTCCGTGGCATCCTGGGGCTCTAGCATCCGCAATAGCCAAAGCAGGCTTCATCCGCAAACGTTTCGGCCGTATTAACAAACGTGCTCAAAACCTCGCGTCTGCGGCTTCAATCGCGCCGTCTGCCAACTCATAAGAATGTGGCAGCATTCACGTACTTACCTGCATCGACAAGGTGTTACCCTTGTAACATTTGGAACCCACCGCTCCATGCGAAACTATCGAAAGGGCCCCATATGCTCAATACTCACGAGGTCAATCTAACCGACGAGGAGGCTGCCGTCGAGGTCGCCCGCGTCGCGAAGACCTACCCCGTGGTGCGTTTACTGTCGGCCGATCAGATTAAGAGTGAGCCTAACTGCTTGCTCGCCGGCGATCGCTGCCCTTGTCTGCGTCAGTCGAGTCTTGAGGCTTTGGCAGACTCCGATGAGGTGTCGGAGCAACTGCTCAATGATGGCACTGAGTACCGCGCCCGTCTACGCCCTCTGAAGGTCGAGGGCGAGCCTCACGTCTTGCTGATGGTGCGTCCGATTGATGAGCAAGAGGCCGCGGAAGAGGACCTTGTCTACACCGACGTGCTGACGAGCGTGCGCAATCGCCGATATTACGAGGAAAAGCTTCGCAGCGCCCGCATGAATGCCGGCGTTGCGATGATCGACGTTGATGATTTTAGGGCCTTCAACGATACGTGTGGCCGTCATGCCGGCGACCTTGCGCTCGGTGCTGTGGCGACAGCCATACGCAGCGGAATCCGTTCGACTGACGAGCTTGTGCGCTATGGCTGCGACAAGTTTGTGGTTGTCATGCCCAATATTCCCTCCGATGACTTCACCCGTCGCCTGCATCAGGTGTCCGATGCCGTTCATTCCACGATTATTCCGGGCCATGAGTACGTGAGCTTGACGGCATGTGTTGGTGGCGTTCGCATTCATGGCGAGACGGTCGATGAGGGCGTTGGCCGCGCTGCTCAGTTACTGAGCCGCGCTAAGGCAAAAGCCGGTACGGTCGTGACCGATGCCGATTCCATCGAGGCCTTCCAAAGCGAAAAGCCTTTGGTGCTTATCGCCGATGACTCCGAGATGAACCGAGCCATTCTCAGCGAGATGCTCAAGGACGAGCATTGCATCCTCGAGGCCGATAACGGTCGTGCGGCGCTCGACATGGTCGACCGCTATGGCGATGAGTTGTCGCTCGTGCTGCTGGACATTGTGATGCCGGGCATAAGCGGCTTTGAGGTGCTGGCCGATCTGTCGCGCCGATCGGGTATCGATAATCTGCCTGTCATCATGATTTCGAGCGAAGATTCCGATGATGCGGTTCTGCGCGCGTACGAGCTGGGCGCCTCAGACTATATCAACCGCCCGTTTGACTCCCGTGTCGTGCGCCGCCGCGTAAGCAACACCATCCGCCTGTACGCCAAACAGCGCCGCCTGACGAACCTGCTGTCCCAACAGTACAACGAGCGCGTCAAGAACAGTCGCATGCTCATCGACATCATGGCCGGCGTCATGGAGCTTCGCAACGGCGAGAGCGGTAGGCACGTTACGAACATCGAAAAGCTGACCGAGCTGCTGCTTGGCTATCTGGTCCAGCGTAGCGGCACGATCTCCCTCGACAATGAGGAACGCTCCACGATCGCCCTGGCTTCGGCGCTGCACGATATCGGCAAGATGTCGATTGACGATGCGATCCTCAACAAGCCCGGGCGCCTCACGTCCGAGGAGTTCGAGATTATGAAGACGCATACCACGATCGGCGCCGACATGCTGCATGAGCTGGGCCGCCATCACGCCGGCAATGCGCTTATGGAATATGCGTACCAGATTGCGCGTTGGCACCACGAGCGCTGGGACGGCAAGGGTTATCCCGACGGCCTTAAGGGCGACGATATCCCCATCGCCGCGCAGGTAGTTTCGGTGGCCGACGTGTACGATGCGCTGACGAGCGTCCGCGTGTACAAGGATGCCATCCCGCACGAGGAGGCGATTCAGATGATCCTGGACGGTAAGTGCGGCACCTTTAACCCGCTGCTGCTCGACTGCCTGCTCGAGGTGCAAGACCGTATTGCCGAAACATTGGCGCGTCCTGCCGAGGTCGTTGCGCTTCCTACGATTTAGTTTGACCAAAGGAGTTTGAATCCATGATTTCCATGCGTGAAGCGTATGAGAAGATCGGCGCTAATTATGACGACGCGTGCGCTCGGCTGATGGGCGGGGAAATGCTTGCCCGCTTTGCCCTCAAGTTTTTGGATGACGAGAGCATGGGCAAGCTGGAGGCCGCCATGGCGGCAGGAGACGCCGAAGGTGCGTTTATGGCAGCGCACACGCTCAAGGGCGTGAGCCAGAACCTGGGATTCGATAATCTGTACGAGCCGGCGGTTGTGGTGACCGAAGCGCTGCGCGGCGCCGATGCCGTTGACGGCGCTCGCGAGGGAATGCATGCGCTGCAGCAGCAATATGCGGCAACGATGTCGGCCTTGCGCGAGGCGGCCGAGTAAGAGGCTGTGAGCCTTGATGACTATGAGCGTGGATAATCTCCCGTTTTAGGCCCGGTGGCGGCCTCAAAGTGGGAGATTATCCACTCTCGTTCGATACGTGTCCAAAATCCACTCTCACCCCTTCTGATTAGTGAATGGGCTATGCGCACTGGCGGGGCTTTCCGCATGCAATCCATATCGTTGTTCGATAAACTGTTCGAATAACGATAGAGTCGATGAGGGTGAGTGTATGTCCAACAGCGTTCAGCGTATGGCCAAGGCGGGCGAAAATATCAGGAAGCTTGGTTTTTGCATGGCAACCGTTTTTGCAGGGATGCTCATCGCTTTTGCCGCGTTGGTTGTTTACGTGATCTGGTATGCGGTTGCAAACGTTGTTTCTGTCGATTCTTTCGGTGTCGTGACGCTTCTCGATGGCGGGAGCATCGTTATCCCAAGCGGGCTGTGCCTGGCACTCGTCGTGGGCGTTTCGCTTGTCGTTTTGTGCGGAATCAGCCATAACATCTCTCGGGGCGTCTCGCCCTTTACCAAGGCGCATGTGCGGCTTATCCGTGTTCTCGCGCTTGCCTTTGCTGTTAACGCCGTGGTTTCGTTTGTTGGTGCCTATGAATCGGTCAATCTCACCATTGGCGGACTGGAGCTTTACATCGTGCCTCATTCCTTCGTTATTGAGATTTGCCAAGGCGCTACCTTTGATGCGGGGTCGGTTATCGGCGCAGTTGTCTGTCTGTTTATCTCGGCGATCTGGAGTTATGCCTCGCTGCTCCAAGAGCAGTCTGACGAGCTTGTGTAGGAGGAAACATGAGCTATCTCATCATCGAGCTTGAGACGCAGCTGCTTAAGACCGGAAAGACCAGCGCTGATCTGATTCGGGCGACGGGGCATACTCCGGCTAATATTTCAAAGCTAAGAAACGGAAAAATAAAAGCTATTCGCCTTAAGACGCTTCTCGAAATCTGTGATGAGCTTGATTGTCAACCGGGAGATATTATTCAGCGCGTGAGCGAGAGGGAGCTTGAGGAGCTTATTGTCGAGCGCGCGAAAAATGCCGTTAGGCAGATGCGGGATGGCGGAGGCAATGAGGCATCGCTTCCGACATCAGTCTTCGCTGTCGATTTGAGCGACGAGTAGCTTAAGGCGAACAACTAAAACGAAATATCAGCGTGAAGGGACCCGTGTCTAACACGGGTTCTTTCATTTAGATTATCTTGACAAATAGTAGTTATCGAAAAACAATAACAACAATGAAAAACGATAAAGGGAAGAAGGAACGATATGAGCGGTTTTGCTATCAAGCGGAACGGGAGGCCGGTACCGTCAAGATTCTTTCGCAAATTGATCGAGGCGGCCTCGGCCCCGCCTT
>NZ_QSOP01000013.1 GCF_003436275.1 Collinsella sp. TM09-10AT | reverse complement strand
GGCCGTGTTCCGCTATGCGGTTGTCAATTTGCGAAAGAAATTATGCGTCACCGGGAGGCCAATGAACGCATCAGCGATAAAGCTATCAAAGGTGTCAAAGCGCTATGGAAAACGGCGTGTGTTGCATGACGTTTCCTTTGAGGTGAATCAATCTGAGCTTTGCGCCCTTGTTGGTGCAAACGGGGCGGGCAAAAGCACGCTTATTAAAATAGTGCTGGGCCTCTGCGAGCCATCGTCGGGGAGCGTGGAACTCTTTGGAGGCAAGTCGAAAAAAGAGCTGAGCCTGATGCGGACGCGTGTCGGCTATGTGCCAGATTCCAGCGGAGCATACCAATCCCTCAGCGCGGCTGAAAATCTTCGGATTCGATGTGCGGAATGGGGGCTTGATGAGAATTGTGAGATTCCTCGCGTTTTGAGCCTAGTTGGACTGGATGCCGATGAGAAAAAGAGCGTGAGCAGTTTTTCTCTGGGAATGAAACGGCGACTGGATATAGCTACGGCTTTGTTGGGCGACACCGACGTACTAATTTTCGATGAGCCGGCAAATGGATTGGATCCGTTGGGCATCGAGAGTATATGGGCCCTTATCGGTCGATTGAATCGAGAGCAGGGTAAGACCATGCTCATCTCTAGCCATGATTTGGATGAGTTGGCATCGGTTGCAACAAGCTGCCTGTTTATTCATGACGGCGAACTGATAAAAAAGGAATCGATGGACGTCATAAGGGATGAGGCGTCGTCCCTAAAAGAGTATTACAGGCGCTTGGTGAAGGTGGTCTCGCTATGAAGCGGGCGATCCATCCCATAAAGGCAGATATGATGCGTTTGCACAGGATATTTCCGGCGAAGTTTGGTCTTGCGCTTATGCTGGCGTTCGGCCTTCTCTTCGGCATCTTTCTAAAAAACGGAACAACGTTGCTCGCCTGTGGCAATAGCGTTTTTGGGGAGGATATTGGTTTCATCTGGAATGTAATCGATCCTTCTGCACCCGATGAGTCCCTTGTGCGCAGCGCTTTTGCCGGTACATCCCTGTTCGTTCCACTCATCGTTTGTTTGGTGCTTTTACAGGAGCATGGCTATAAAGAGGGGCACCGAATTTCTTCGGCAAGAGGTCTCAACCGCTTTTATGGGGCTCTAGCCCATGCATTTTCGTCTGCTTTAATAATTGGCGCAGCGTATAGTGCGCTTTGCCTTCTTCTTTTTGCAATAGCCATAATACGTGGAGGGCATAACTACTCGCACAACATACTAACTGTATTTTTGCCTGCAATGATAGTCAACGTCGTATTGGTGATATCGGTTGCGCTGGAGACGGTGACCATCTATCGGATAACGGGCAGCGCTGTATTGAGCGGGGCCGTGGTGATAGTCGGATTTGTCATGAGCTTGACGCTCTACGGAGCCTTCCTTCAGGCACCTATACCATCCTTGCGATGGATCTTCTTCCTTCCGGGGCCGTACCTTGGAGTCGGATGTGCCCTTGGGTATAGCGATATGGGGCAGCTGACGCTTCTGGGATATGGCGTGGCAGCCAGCTGTCTATCGGTATTGATTTACGCTCTCTTGAGCTTTCGCGCTGGGGGTGTGCTCAATGGCTCGTCAGATTAAAAGACTTCTCCAGTCAGAATTGAAGCATGTGAGCAAATGGGCGTACGCCTTAATCCTGGTAATTTATGCGTACATGGTGATATTGCAGCTTAATTCTTTCCCGATGTGGTTCTGTAGCCTCCGTGAGAACAGTTTCTTGGGCTTTTTCCCAGACCCGACGCTTCCGCTATCGGCGGAGGATGTCCTTCTATTTGGTAATGCAGAGGTTTTTCGCGGTCTGCTGTTCAACGTAGCCCCGTTGGCTCATGCATTGTTCTTTCCGTTCATTGCTGCTTGTATTGTGCCGCGCTTTGTCAGTTCGGGCTTTGTCGAGGAACCGTGGGGGCTGTCGGAGGCCCGGGGAGGGAAGCGTGTGTGCGCTATCGTTGCGCGAGCGATGCTGTCTTCTTTCGCCCTTTTGGGCGCGTTTATCCTGACGAGTGTCGTTTTGTACTGTCTTAACTGCGCGATCGTTTTGGATGCTCAGCAGTATTTCAACCTGCATGTATTTTGCTATCGACTTGTTCTTGCTGCCGCCGCCTGCCTTGCATACGTGGTTTCTTGCGTAATCGTTGTTTCCTATTTTGGGTCCGGCTTCGGTCCGATTGGCATGCTGTTGCTTGTCAACGTTGTAGCGATCTACATACAGATCGGGGCCAATTCCATGCTTCCGCTTCCAGCCTCGATGCTCATGTGGATTTGCGGCGTGACCCCGTTGGGGGACGGTCAATGCGTTTCGATTTTAATTGACTGCCTCATAAACGTAGCAAGCGTTTTTGCCATCTGCTTTACGGTCGACCGATTGTGGTCGAGATTTCTTTGATTGTTTGTGAGGGATAAACATACCGAGCGTATCAAATACAGGGGGGCGGGCACCGTGGCTGGTGTCCGCCCCCCCCTGGCATGGAAGGTTTAAGCCTGTGTGATTCGCGAGCTAGCGAGCCCGCTTAACCTTGGCCGCTGCCTCGACAAACGACTTCCACAGGTCAAAGTCGGTCTCGAGCGTCTTCCACGTGTACTCAGGGTGCCATTGCACGCCCAGGCAGAACGGCTGGCCTTCGACTTCGATGCACTCGGGCACGCCGTCGGTTGCCTTGGCGACCAAGCGCGTGCTTTTACCCAGACGATCGACGCAGCAGTGGTGTGCGGAGTTGGTCTGGATCAGCCTGTGCCCGCCAACCGCGCGCTCCAGCAGCGAGCCCGGCACGACCTCGACAGGATGCACAGGGTCGTTGAGCACGTGGGTATGGCGCCACTGCGTGCGGCCCTCGCGCGCGCCCAGGCTCGGCACGTCCATGCACAGGGTGCCGCCGGTGGCGACGTTGAGCAGCTGCGTGCCGCGGCAGGTGGTAAAGAGCGGCTTTTTGGCGCGGAGTACCTCGTCGACCAGCTTAAACTCAAAACTATCGCGGATTTCGCAGCAGAGGGTGGGGTCGTAGGGTCGATCATCGCCCCAACGTTTGGGATTGACATCGGGGCCGCCGGGAATGGCGATGCCGTCGGCGATGTCGACGTAATGACGGATGACCTCAATGTCCTCGGTGATGGACATCTGCAGCGGCAGGCCGCCGGCGGCAAGGATGGCATCGACAAAGACACTTGCGATTTCCTCGTTGGGGGAGAGCGTCTCGCTTAAAAACGGCTTTGCCTCTTCCCAACGCGGCGCGACGAGGATGAGCGGGCGGTCGGCGGGATCGACGTCGACGTGCGGGGTGTATGACGATGAAGTGCGAGTTCCGATCATAGGTGTTGCTTTCGAATCTAAAGGTGACAGGGCGCATGAGAGACGTAGGACAACACTTTCAATGGATTTGTCCCACGGGGTGGCTGGCTAGTGGCCCTTAATGGAGTTGAGGAAGTCCTGGGCGCGCTTGGTCTGGGGGTGGTCGAAGAACCCGTCGGGCGTGCCGGTTTCCACGATCTGGCCATCGGCCATAAACACGACACGGTCGGCCACGCGGCGGGCAAAGTTCATCTCGTGCGTAATGACGATCATCGTCATGCCCTGCTGCGCCAAGCGCACCATGACCTCGAGCACCTCGTTAATCATCTCGGGGTCAAGGGCACTCGTGGGCTCATCGAAGAGCATGGCCTTGGGCTGCATGGCAAGAGAACGGGCGATGGCCACGCGCTGCTGCTGGCCGCCCGAGAGCTGTGCGGGCACCTTATCGGCCTGCTCGGCAACGCCTACGCGGCTCAGCAGGTCCATGGCGCGCTCGCGGGCCTCGTCCTTGGAGACGCCCAGCACGTCGACCGGTCCCAGCATGACGTTCTGCAGCACCGTCATATGTGCGAATAGGTTGAACTGCTGAAACACCATGCCCAGCTCGGCGCGCATGCGGGCAAGATCCTTGCCTTCCTGCGGCAGGGGCTCGCCCTCGATGAGAATCTCGCCCGAGTCGACGGTCTCCAAGCGGTTGATGGTGCGGCACATGGTCGACTTGCCCGAGCCCGAGGGGCCAATCACAACGACGACTTCGCCGCGGTCGACCGAGAGATTGATGTCGTTGAGGACGTGCAGATCGCCGTAGTGCTTATCGACGTGCCTGAGCTCGATCAACGGCTGATTGCCGGTGGATGAGGTGCTCTGTGCCATGGTGCTCGGCTCCTTATGACTCGAAATGGTAAAGCGTTAGCGGATGATGGTCGCGCCGGTCTTGTGCGAAACGTAGACAGCGGCCTTGTTGATCGCGACGTTGATGAGGATGTAGATGACCGCGATCACCAGATAGACTGATACGAGCGCGTCGTAGTTGGTGATGAGCACGCGGGCATTTTGCATGAGGTCGGGGTAGCTCACCACGTAGGCGACGGTGGTGTCTTTGACTACGACCACGAGCTGCGAAATCAACGACGGAATGATAAACCGAATCGCCTGGGGCAATACGATTTTAAAGGTGATTTTGGCCTTGGAGAGACCGAGCGCTTGGGCTGCCTCGACCTGACCACGCGGCACGGCGTTGACGCCGGCGCGGAAGATCTCGGCAAGTACGCCGGCTGCAGCGAGCGCGACGGGAAGCGTGAGCATCCAAAACGACGGCAGTGAAATCTTGTACTGAGGCAGCACCAAAAAGAAGAAGTAGATGAACAGCAGGCTCGGCACGCCACGGAAGAAATCGGTGAGCACGCGGCAGACCAGCTGCAGCGGCTTGATGTCGCTGGTACGGCCGAGCATGAGGGCTAAGCCCAGTACCAGCGCGATGGCGCCGGCGGTGAGCGCGACCTTTACCGTGCCCTCAAAACCGGCAAGCAGGAACTTCCAGGTGGTGAGGTGCGTAAAGAAGTACCAGTAATGGACCGAAAGCTGGCCGGTCACATAAAAGCGCTGCAGTACCAGAGCGATGAGCGCGGCCACGGCAACAAGTGAGATGGCGGTGCCGACGCGAATCTTGGCGCGCATCTTGGGGCCGGGAGCCTCGTAGAGCGCATCGCGCATGGTGAGCGCGGAGGTGGAGTGCTTGCTCATCGGAGGATCCTCACCTTCTTATCGATATAGTTGCCAATGTGGCTCACCACAAAGGCCGTGCCCAGGTAGCCGAGCGCCGAGATAAAGAACGCGGCGACGCCGCCGAGCGAGCGCGTGTTGATGTAGCTCACCACGCCGGTGAGCTCCTGCGGTTTAAGCGGCACCTGACTGCCGAGCGCGGTGGTGAGCATGACGGCGATAAAGAGGTTGGTCATGGGCAGCACGCTCGAGCGCAGCGCCTGCGGAATCACGATCTTGGCGAGGATACGGCTGAAGCTCATGCCCAGCGAGCGGGCGGCTTCCACCTGACCGACACCGACGGTGTTGATGCCGCTCATAAAGTTCTCGGAGCCAAAGGCAGAACCCAAGAGCACTGTGGCGACGATGACGCAGGTGCGGTAGGGCAGGACGACCTTGAGCGACGGCAGCGCATAGACGACGATGATGAGTAGCGCGATGCCGGGGATGTTACGGAAGACCTGGACATACAGGTCGCCAAAGACGCGCAGCGGCTTGAGCGGCGACACGCGCATCACGGTGACAGCGACAGCCAGTACCATGGCGATGGCAAACGACTCGAGCGTCATACCCCAGGTTGCTAGCAACGCGTCGATATAGTTCTGGCCATAGAGCGACCAGAGCTCGGAGAGACTCATGCGGACCTCCCGCCGGTAAGGAAAGGGGCTCCCGTGTGTACGGAAGCCCCGACAACTCAGTGAGGAAACAGTTTAGCGCAATAAAGCGCATCGCGCGTTTCCATATGGTTTCGTAGCGGCCGTTACTAGGTTCGCTGCCTAGGCGCCGATCTCGGGCAGCTCGGGAACATTGGTGTCGCCCGTACGGTCGCCGATGCAGATCTGCCACAGCTCGGTCCAGGTGCCGTCGTCCTCGATCTTCTTAAGGAAGTCGTTGACAAAGGCGACGCCGTCGGAATCGAGCGGCAGGCCGATGCCGTAGGGCTCTTTGCTGCCGAAGGACTTGCCGGCGATCTTGTACTTACCGGGTTCGCGGACCAGGGCGCTCTGCTGCATGTTGTTATCGATGACGTAGGCGTCAACGCGGCCCTGCTGGAGTGCCTGGCGGGCCTCCTCGTCGGTCTTGAACTCCTGCTGGCTGGCCTTGGGAGCGAACTCCTCCAAGATGGCGGGGCCGTTGGAGCCGGACTGGACGGCGACGTTCTTGTCGGCCAGGTCGTCGACGCTCTTGATGTCGTCGTTGTCGGCGAGCACCAGGATAGCCTGCTGGGTGTAGTAGTAGGGACCGGCAAAGGAGACGAGCTTCTTGCGCTCGTCAGTGATGGTGTAGGTGGCAAAGACAGCGTCGACCTGGCCGTTCTGCAGGACGGACTCGCGCGTGTCCGAGGTCACCTGGGTGATCTCGACCTTGTTCTCGCCCAGAATGTAGTTGGACAGGAGCTGTGCGATACCGGCGTCGAAGCCGCGGGTCTGACCGTCCTTCTCGTTGAGGAGGGAGAAGAGCGTGGAGGTCTGGACGCCACCAATCGTAAAGACGCCGGCATCCTTGACGGCCGTAGCCCAGGTGCTGGCGGCGATGGCGTCGTCATCGGCCTTGGGGCCGTCGTTGACGAGCTTGTCGAATGCCTTGGCGTCGAGCGTGGCGGAAACCTCGGTATCCTCGGAGCTCTTGGAGGAACCGGCGGAACCCTTGTCGGCCTCGGTGCTGGTGTCGGAGCAGCCGGCAAGACCAAGGCCGGCGACGGTTGCGAAGGTGGCGGCGACGAAGCCGCGGCGGTCGAGAACGACCTGCTGGGAGAGGTTCTTGCTCATGGTAGAACACCTTTCTCAATAAAATCCCTAGCGGTTGAGTAGAGTTATACCCTATCCCACTCAAATGGGCCAACACGAAATAACTCAGAAACATACTTACCTTATGGGTTATTCTACCTACCAAAAAGGGACAGGCACCTTTGTGGTGGTTCTGGCCGATGCAGCGGCATGCCTTGCTGTTTTGTCTCGATCTGTAACATCTGCAGCCATTTTTGCCGAGTAACTGTTACAGATTGAGATTTTCTCTTCAGGGGGATTCGAATGTCTCGATCTGTAACAGGTAGACGGCCAGAAGGTCTCTATCTGTTACAGATTGAGACAAAGGTCAGGGACTAAGACGTCTTGTATAGATCTGTAACAGTTAGACGGGAATTCGGGCCCTAGATGTTACAGATTGAGATAGTTGAGCTCAAAAATAAAAACTTCCGCAGGGGTGCTTCCCTTGCGGAGGTTTTTTACTCGTTGAGTAGCCTTACGGCCTCGGCGGCCATGTTCTCGACCGTCATGCCGTTCTGAGCGAGCAACTCGTTGGGGTCGTAGCGGTCGGGGAAGCCCTTGGCGATGCCAAAAGTGCGCGTGCGCACGGGCGTGCAGGCCAAGTAGCACGCGACACGCTCGCCCCAGCCACCGTCCAAGATGCCGTCCTCGAGGGTGACGACAACGCGATGCTCGGCGGCAAGGCTGTCGAGGAACTCGCGGTCAAGCTTGGTTGCAAAGCGAGGGTTGACGAGCGTGGCCTCGATGCCGTACTCGGCAGCCAAGCGATTTGCCACGTGCTCGCCCAGCTCAAAGAAGTCGCCAAGCGCGAGCACGGCCACGTCGCGGCCCTGGCGCACCACGTTGTAGCGCGCGACACCGTAATCGGCGTCCTCGGCAGGCGCCAAGTCGGGGCGGCTTACCAGGCCAATGCCGGGCACGCGAATCGCCACAGGATGCTCGCGATGGTCGAGCGACCAGCTCAGCATGGATAGATATTCCTCCATGCAGGCCGGCGCCAGGTAGCGCATGTTGGGAAGACCGCCCAGCATGGAAATATCAAAGAACGAGAGATGCGTCTCGGATGTGGTGCCAAAGATCGACGCGCCAAATACCAGGATGGTTGCGGGGGCGTCGTTGAGGCACAGGTCGTGCCACAGCTCGTCGTAGGCGCGCTGCAAAAACGTGCCGTACACACCAAAGACTGGCTTGGCGCCCGAGCGCGCAAGCGCGGTGGCAAAGGTCACGGCGTGCTCCTCGGCAATGCCCACGTCAACAAACTGCTTGCCTGCCGCGGCGCGAAGCTCGGGCGTAAAGCCCATGATGTAGGGCGTTGCGGCCGTGATGCCCACAACCTGCGGATCGCGCTCTATGGCAGCGCTCAGGGCCTCGCCCGTAATGTCGGCATAGGTGCGCGGCGCAGGCTCGCTCGGATGGCCCGGGCAGAGCTTGCGCCCAGTCGCCATGTCAAACGGACCTACATGATGCCAGCGCTCGGGGTCGCTCTGGGCTGGCTCAAAGCCCTTGCCCTTGGCGGTCGAGACGTGCAGCACGATGGGGTGATCGATATCGCGCAGCTCCTGCAGCGCGTCGACGAGGGCCAACACATCGTTGCCGGCGTCTAAATAGCGGTAGTCGAGCCCCATCGCGCGGAAAACGTTGCGCCTGCAGGTGCCGTTGCTGGCGCGCAGCTCGGCCAGATTGCGATACAGGCCACCGTGGTTCTCGGCAATGGACTGGTCGTTGTCATTGACGACGATGATCAAGTTGCTGTCGAGCTCGGCGGCATTGTTGAAGCCCTCAAACGCCAGACCGCCCGAAAGCGAACCGTCGCCAATGATGGTGATGACGTTGTACGCATCGCCCGCCAGGTCACGAGCGTGCGCCAAGCCGCAGCCCAGGCTCACCGATGTAGAGGTGTGGCCCATGGCGAACAGGTCGTGTTCGGACTCGTCGGGATTGGCAAAGCCAGAGGCCTCGCCGTAGCGTGCCGGGTCGATATAAGTGTACGCGCGCCCAGTCAGCGCCTTGTGGGCATAGGTCTGGTGCGATACGTCAAAGACAATTTTGTCGGTGGGGGAGTTAAACACGCGATGAAGCGCAACCGTAAGCTCAACGACGCCCAGGTTGGGGGCAACGTGCCCGCCGACGGCGGCGGAGCTTTCGAGGATGGCGTGGCGGATCTCGCCGCAGAGCAGCGGAAGCTCGGCGCGATCGAGAGCCTTGACGTCCTCGGGCGTTGTCGTTTGCGTAAGCAGCATCGTTGTGGGTTACTCCATGCGAATCGTGCGCCGGCACTCCCTCGGCCGGCACAATTGCACAAGACAGTCTCGCACATTTTGGCGTTTGATATGTGACGGCGGCGCGGTAATTCGCCAACTGGTGGGGCAAAACGTTTTGTCCGATGCCATACTGATAAGTTCCATGATGATTTTATTCATTGCGTGCAGGCTGCGGCTTGCCGCCGAGCGCCGCCGGAAGGAGGCCGCATGTCCGATACCGTTCGTGCCGAGAAAATCGCGCGCGAGGTCGACGATGCCGCCCGTCAGCTTGCCCAGGCGGGCCGCTTGGACCTGATGCATGAGTTTATCCAACATGGCGATGTGACGGTTTATGCACATGTGACCTCGGTGGCGCGGGCAAGTCTGTCCTTTGCCGAGCGCCTGGGCCGCGTCGGTATCTCCGTCGACCGCTTATCGCTGCTGCGCGGGGCCCTGCTGCACGATTACTTTCTCTATGACTGGCACGATCCCGACCCAAGCCATCGGCTGCATGGCTTTCGCCACCCGTTTTTTGCCTTGGCGCGTGCGGAGGAAGATTTTGAGCTGACGCCGCGCGAGCGGAATATTATCGTACGGCATATGTTTCCGCTGGTACCGGTGCCGCCGACGTGTCGTGAGGCATGGATTGTGTGCCTGGCGGATAAATGGTGCGCGCTGCGCGAGACGATTGCCGGCCGTCTGCCGCGCAAAGGCGGCGCGAACGATTTGAACGAGGGGTCGAGTGACGGCTCGAGCAAAGAATCGAACGAAAAGAGGAGTGGGTAGACGGTGGGAACCGCGATCGACATGGCATTTGACGGCGCGACGCTTGCCGCCTGTCCGCTCTCGGCGCTGGTACTCTCGTTTGCCTTCTACGGTTTTTGCGGCTGGGTATGGGAGTCGACAGTCTGCGCCATGCTCAACCACGGACGCTTTGCCAACAGCGGCTTTTTGCTAGGGCCGTGTTGTCCCATCTACGGTGCGGGCGGCATCGCGTGCTGGTTGCTGCTGCGTGGAATCCCAGACGCCTCGAGCCAGTTTGTCGCTGCCGCGCTCGTATGCAGCGTGATCGAATATAGCGTGGGCGTGCTGTTGGAAAAAACGACGGGTGCCCGGTTTTGGGATTACTCGCATCTGCCGTTTAACCTGCACGGACGCATCTGCCTGTACTGGGCCTGCGCATTTGGCTTGGGTGCGTTGTGTATTTGCCGTTTAGTGGAGCCGGCATTGCTGGGGCTGCTTGGCCATCTGCCGGTGCTGATTGTGCGGCTGTCCGCCTTTATCGTCGCGGTCGCGATGATGGTCGATGCGGTGTGCTCGTTGGCCAGCTGGCGCCGCCTGTCCGATCAGCTTGAGCGTGTGCGTGCCGACCTTGCCGACCGCATCAATGAGTCGCTTGCCGACGCCTCCGACTCTATGCTCGAACGTATTCCCGATTCGGCGATCGACTCGGTGGCGCAGACGCATATCCGCGGTCGCGCCGTTAACGCTTGGCTGGCCGAGCTGGGCGACGCGGCGCTCGATGCCCTGCGCGAGAAGGCTTCGATGCCGACGTTTATCTCGGATGGTGCTCGCGGCCTGGCGCTTGCTGCCCGCCGCGTTGCCGATGCCGCGCCGAGCATGCCGCGTCCGTCGCTCAGTCGTCGCCTTGCCGGCAAGCGCATGAGCCGTCCGGTGCCGAGTGTGTCGCTCAGTCGTCGCGACCTGCGCTTCTTCAATGCCTTTCCGCGCTTGCGCATCAATCGCTACGAGGGCGTCATCCGGGCCACCGATCTCCGCGACCGAGCTCGCGAGCTGTTCCGGCGCTAGGCGGGGCGGGCGCGCTCACGGCTTCCTTGCTCGCGTATTTCCCGTTCGTTTCGCGCCCGTTGCCGCGCCGTTTCCAAGATTGCGGCACCGTTTCCATTCGACAACGCAGCGTTTAACAACGCCGTATCTGGTCTACACCAGTTGCCCCTCGGCCGCATTATGGGCGCCGACAACGTTCATGCGACCAAGGGGGACGAATGTACGATACGGGATCGACAACGTTTATGCTCATCTGCACCATGCTCGTGTTTTTAATGACACCGGGCCTGGCGTTTTTCTATGGCGGTCTGTCTAGGCGCAAAAATGTCATCAACACCATGCTTATGTGCTTTGGCGCCATTGGCCTGGTTGGTGTGCTGTGGATTGTTGCCGGCTGGTCGCTGGCCTACGGCGGCGACGGCTCGAGTCCGTTTATTGGAGGCCTTGACCAGTTGCTGTGCCTACCGGTGCTCAACCAGGTGCTGCAGGCGGCCGAGGGCAATGCCGCGGGCGGTGCCGTCTACCCTCAGATCATCAACATCGCCTTCCAGATGGCGTTTGCCATGATCACCGCCGCTATCGTTACGGGCAGTCTGGCAGGCCGCGTTAAGTTTGGTGCCATGACGGCCTTCCTGGGCATTTGGCTGCTCGTGGTCTATGCGCCGCTCGCCCACATGGTTTGGGGCGGCGATGGTTCCTTTATCGGCGACATCATCGGCGCGCTCGACTTTGCCGGCGGCGACGTGGTACACATTTCGTCTGGTCTCACGGGCCTGATTCTCTGCTTAATGCTCGGCCGTCGTCGCGGCTTTGGCATGGTGAGCTACCGTCCGCATAACGTGCCGTTTGTGGCGCTGGGCGCCGGTCTACTTTGGTTTGGTTGGTTTGGCTTTAACGGCGGCAGCGAGTTTAAGGCCGACGCCGTGGCGGCACTCGCCATCCTCAACACCGTGACGGCCAGCGCGGCGGGCATGGTCTCGTGGCTTGCCGTCGAGCGCGTGCACACCGGTCGTCCCACGCTGGTGGGCGCCAGCACCGGTCTGGTTGCGGGCCTTGTGGTGGTCACGCCGGGCGCGGGCTTTGTCGAGCCGTGGGCGGCGCTGGTCATGGGCCTGATCGTCTCTCCCGTCTGTTACCTGGCCATCAGCCATCTCAAGACCAAGTTCGGCTACGACGATGCGCTCGACGCGTTTGGCTGCCATGGTATCGGCGGCATCTTGGGCGGCGTGCTCACGGGCCTGTTCTGCGTGCCGGAGCTTTCGTGGACCGGTAAGGGCGGCCTGTTCTACACGGGTGACATGTCGCTGCTCATCTCGCAAATCCTGGGCATTGTGGTGACGGTCGCTATTGTGCTGGTGCTCGACTTGGTGATTGCCGCGGTGGTCAAGGCGCTGTTCCGCGGCAGCCTGCGCGTGGACGAGGCCGATGAGGCGCTGGGCTTGGATGCGAGTCAGCACGGCGAGAGCGCTTATCCTTCGTTCTCCGGACTCGATTAGCAGCTTCCCCAAGCACCGCACCTTGCCGTTCAATCGTCGCTCACGTACTTAAGTACGCTTCGCTCCTCTTTCACGGCAATCTGCGGCACTTGGGAAACCTGCTAAGACCAGTCAGTTGAACTTTTTGATTTCTGAGGTTGGTTTGCGGCACCTGGGAAACCCGCGTCTCATGTAAAGGGATACGTTGATTTTTGAGAGGAATTCATTATGAAAAAGATCACGGCTATCGTGCGCCAGGAAAAGCTTGAGGTTCTTAAAGACGCGGTGTTTGCTGCTGATGTTCGCGGCATGACTATCAACCAGGTGCAGGGCTGCGGCGCGCAGCATGGCTGGAAGGAATACGTGCGCGGCAACGAGTTGCTTGTCAACACGATCCCTAAGGTGCAGTTCACCCTCATCTGCGCCGATGAACATGTCGACGGCATTGTCGACATCATCTGCAACGCCGCCCGTACCGGCGCCGTTGGAGACGGCAAGATCTGGATTGAGCCGGTCGAGGAAGTTATCCGCATCCGTACCGGCGAACACGGCCCCGCCGCGGTGTAGGATCGACCGCCTGCCATCCGCAACGTTAAAATGCTGCAATGAGGCACAAGACTTGCGTTGCGGATGGGCGGATTATGGGTCGCAATAAATATCCCGAGGAGACGGTCGCGAAGATTCTCGACGCGGCACTGGAGCTATTCTGCGCACAGGGTTATGAGGGGACGAGTATTCAAGATATCGTTGACCGTCTCGACGGCATGACCAAGGGCGCTGTCTATCATCACTTCAAGAGCAAAGAAGAGATTTTCAACGCCGCGTTTGATCGGGCGATGACTCCGATTGTTGAGCACCGCCGCTCGATGCTTGGCGTCGGTAATATGACCGGAGCCCAAAAGCTCAGGCGGCTGTACGCGCCCGAGTCCGTTGTTCCGCAAATTGAGCTATGGGCACGCATGCATCCTGCGGCGGATCCGGTAAAAAGCTCGCGTCTACTGGCGATGCAGTACCAGGGCTCGTTTGACGAGTCAGCCGATGGCTGTCTCTTGCCAGTGATCGAGGAGGGCATCGCCGACGGCTCCATTGCGTGCGAATGCCCGCGCGAAGCGGCGGAGGCCGTGTCGTTGCTGGCGAATCTCTGGTTGCTGCCACTGTTCCGTCCGCTCGAGCCCAAGGAGCGAATGCTCGCTCGTGCACAATGTCTGGCGCAGATGGCCGCTGCGGTGGGACTCGATTTGGGCGAGGAAGTGCTCCAGACAACGGCACGGATTTGGGACGTATGGGACCGCGCTGGGTGGTAATATAGATACCAACGGTATGTAATTGATTTGTGAGGGTAGCCACGGCTGCCCTTTTCAAGTCATTAAATACATACTAGTGGTATGTATAGGGGGTGGGCTTATGGCTGGGCTGAGAGACGTCGGCGTCTCGTTGAAATCAAAAACAGTGCGGTCAATCAGGCTCGCGGAACTTCTGGTTGCGCAGCTGTGCACGTATTCGATGCTGTCGGCGCTGTGCTTTGCGTATCCACTTTACTTGTTCGATTGCAGTGGATCGTCAACGTTATATGGCGTCGTCGTGGCGACGGCATTCATACCCGGCGTACTCGCAACTCCGGTTGGCGGAATCTTGGCGGATAGGGGAAGACATCGCGAGGTCCTCGTGGCCCTTGGCATTGCTCTGATGACTGCATCGCTGCTGTCTATCCCCATGAAGCGCTCGTTGCCTCTTGCGGTCGTCGTAGTAGCGATACTTTGTGTTCAATATGGTGTTCAATCGCTGCTAAAGCCAATGCTCCAAATTGAGACGGTGCACATGGCGGGTGAAAAGAAGGTTGAGCGGGCCACTGCATTGGTTTCGCAGGTGACCATGGTGAGCAATATCTCGGGTCCTGTGGTCGGGACGGCAGTCTATGGGTGCTTTGGCATCGATGCTCTTTGCGCAACCGCGTCGGTGGCGTTTGCGATTTCAGCTCTCTTGTTTGGGGTCGCAATCAAACAAAATGCCTCATCTGAAACGATGGGAGACGGCGCGACTCGTACGACATACCGAAACGATTTTTGGGAGTCGATTCGGTATCTGTTGCAAAATGCATCATTGGTCGCTGTGATTTTGCTTGCGGCCGTTTTGAACCTTGCGTTGGTTGGGCTAACGATTGGCGCTCCCATTATTGTTACAAAGCATCTCGGCATGCAATCGTCCTGCGTTGGGATAGTTGAGGTTGCTCTGGGCTTGGGTGGTCTTACTGGCAGTGGCTTGGTCAGCATTTGGCCGCATCGCTTTTCTCTCAATGGCATATGTCGATATGTTGCGAGGATCTGTTTTGGAGTCGTACCGATTATCGTTACGCTACTGTTCGGCGCAGATGTATGCGTGTTCACCGTGTTTGCGGTTGGTTCGGCATGGATCATGGTGTGGGCAAGCATTGCGTCGGTTGAAATCATCGCGTTTGTTCAGCGGGTAGCGCCGGCTGAGCTCTGCGGAAAAGTGCTTTCGGTCGTTTACATGGTCCTTTCCTGCGCAACACCTATCGGCCAATTGACGTACGGGGTTGCATATGATCGATGGACACCGGCGATTGTATTCGCAGGCATGCTGGCGGTGCTGACGTTGACGACGGCTCTGTTTTATCGGCTGAAAAATCGCTTGCGGCGATTGTCTTAACGTGCTGGGGCACCGTGAATTTGCGGAGGCAGTGGCCCGCCGCGCCGGGACGGCATTGTTTGGGCATGCCTCTCCTTCGTCTACAATATCGTGCAGACGAAGGAGAGGCACGCCCATGATCAAGATGTTCGCGAGTGACTTAGACGGAACGCTGCTGAACGCCCTGCACGAGGCGGATGGGACCATCCGCCGTGCCATTCGCGAGCTGACCGAGGCCGGCCTGCATGTGGTTCCCGCGACCGGACGCTCGACGCTGCCGATCGGCGAGCATGGCTTTACGGGGCTGGCGCTCGATGCCTGCTGCTCTAACGGCTCCATCGTGCGCGACAGTCATGGCGAGGTGCTCAAGACCTGGACCATCGATCCGCAGATCACCGAGGAGCTGCTCAAGGAGTTTCCGGATATCTGTTTTGACTGCTCCACGCCCGACGGCATGTTTTCGAGCGGATCGTTCGAGATGCACCAGGCGGGCTTTAAAAAAGACAGCCCTATCAAGCGCATCGTGATGCGCGGCATGCGTGCGCGTGGCGGGTACCACGAGGAACAGTACTTCGACCAGTCGATCGGTGACATCCTGCGCCACGATGTGTGCAAGATCAACTGTCGCGTGACCTCGCCCGAGCTGGAGTGCGACCTTAAGGCGTATCTGGCCGAGCGCTCGGACCGCGTGGTCAACGCGCCGTTCGATCCGGTGATGTTCGAAATTACGGACGTGGCGTGCAACAAGGGCGAGAGCGTGGCATGGCTGGCGGGCTACTACGGTATTGCCGAGGACGAGGTCGCGGTCTACGGCGACGGCGGCAACGATATCGCCATGCTCAAACGCTTCCGCCACAGCTACGCGACCAAAAACGCTAGCGATGCAGCTAAGGCCGCCGCGAGCGCAACTATCGGCAGTTGCATGGTCCACGCCGTCCCCAAACACATGCTCGCCACCATGCGCAAGCAAAACTCCCGCACCGTCATCGAATAATGTGACAAAGAGACTGCCCCCTCGTCACATTCCAAATATTGCCTTTACGTGTTGATACACACGGTGTGCAATAATACTCGCACTGTGCAATAGCGCACAGGCTGAGTAACAAGGAGGACGCTTGTCCCAGCTCGAGAAATGCGATCGCCGGTCCCTTCGCTCGCAGCGTGCCCTTCGCCAGGCGCTTGCCAGCGAGCTTGCCGAAAGCGGCGACCTTTCGCGCATTAATGTCGCGTCGCTCACCGAGCGCGCTGGCCTTACGCGTCGCACGTTCTATTCGCACTACCGCGATATCTCCGACTTTATCAATCAAATCGAGGACGGCTTGCTGGCCGAGATCCGTGAGCGCATTGAGTTCATTACCGCAGCTCAGCTGCCTGATCTCTATCACAATATCGATGAGCTCGAGCCGGCGCCCGGTTCGGTTGAGCTGCTGCGTTATCTTGCGGCCAACCGCGACTTAATCGGTGCGCTGCTGGGGCCGGGCGGCGACCAGGCCTTCATTAAAAGGATTATCGACACTGCGCGTGAGGCTGTGGTGCCGCGTGCGCAGACGGGCATTTTGGGCCTGGCGCTGGGCACGTTCTTTGACTACTACGTCACCTACGTCGTGAGTGCCGAGGTCGGCATGATTCAGCGCTGGTTTGAGCGTGACCTTTCCGAATCGCCCGAGGCCATGGCGCGCATTATGACGGTGCTCGCTTTTGTTCGTCCTGGTGACCTGTATGGCCAACCCATCGATATCAACGTGCCGGAATACGGCATGAAGCTATTGAACTTGCAGCTCGAGGACGCGGCCGACACCGCCGCAACCGTCGAGTCCAACAACTAAGAGGAGAGACAGATGAGCAAACTCGTCGAGGGCATCAAGGATCGTATGGTTGCTGCCGCACGCGAGGCCGCGCCCGCCGTGGTGGACGCCGCGCAGAAGGCCGCGACCGCGGCAGCCGAGAAAGTTGCCGAGGCAGTTGCCGATGCCAAGAACGCGGCAGGGGAGACGTCCGTTACTAGCGAGCCCGCCACCGCCGCTGAGCCCATAGCCGCCGCCCACGCCCCCGAAGGCGCGATCTTCAATCCCGAGAACGCCCGCGGCAACCTACACCTGGGCATCGACGTGGGCTCCACCACTGTTAAGCTCGCCGTGCTCAACGACGACAACCAGATCGTCTACGCCAAGTACCAGCGCCACCACACCGACGTCCGTGCCTGCGCCCGCGACCTGTTCGAAGGCGCTGCGACCGTGCTGCCGACGGCCCAGATGACCTGCGCCATTACCGGCTCGGGCGGCCTGCTGCTGTCCCAGTGGCTCGACCTGGAGTTTGTCCAGGAGGTCATCGCCAGCAAGCGTGCCGTCGAGACCCTCATCCCGGCCACCGATGTCGCCATCGAGCTGGGCGGCGAGGACGCCAAGATCATCTACTTTGATAACGGCATCGAGCAGCGCATGAACGGCACCTGCGCCGGCGGTACGGGCGCGTTCATCGACCAGATGGCAACCCTGCTGCACACCGACGCGAGCGGCCTCAACGAGCTCGCGGCCAACGCCACCACCATCTATCCCATCGCCAGCCGCTGCGGCGTCTTTGCCAAGACCGACGTCCAGCCGCTGCTCAACGAGGGCGCCCGCCCCGAGGACGTGGCCGCTTCCATCTTCCAGGCCGTTGTGACCCAGACCATCTCGGGCCTGGCGTGCGGCCGTCCCATCCGTGGCAACGTCGCCTTCCTGGGCGGCCCGCTGCAGTATCTCTCCGAGCTGCGCCACCGCTTCTACCTCACGCTCAACCTGGACGAGGAACACCGCATCGTGCCCCAAAACGCTCACTTGTTTGTGGCGAGCGGCGCCGCCATGGCGCACGAGTCCAACAAGCTCAGCACGTTCCCGCAGCTCATCGAGGCCATCGACAGCTTGGGCGACACGCAGGGCGCCGAGGTCGAGCGTCTGAATCCGCTCTTTGCCACCGACGAGGACTTTGCCGAGTTCAAGGGTCGCCACGACCAGGAAGTCGTCCCCAAGGGCAAGCTCGACGGCTACACCGGCCGCGTGTTCATCGGCATCGACGCCGGCTCCACCACCATGAAGGCCGCGCTCGTGGGCGAGGACGGTCAACTGCTGCACACTTGGTACGGCAACAACAACGGTGACATCCTGGGCACGGCCAAGGTCATCATGGCCGATTTCTACAACCACATCCCCGCGGGCTGCACCATTGGCCACGTGACCACCACGGGCTACGGCGAGGCGCTGCTCATCGAGGCCCTCAAGGCCGATTCCGGCGAGATCGAGACCGTCGCCCACCTGCGCGGCGCCAAGGCGTTCCTGCCCGGCGTCGAGTTTATCCTGGACATCGGCGGCCAGGACATGAAGTGCCTGCGCGTCAAGGACGGCGTGATTGAGCACATCATGCTCAACGAGGCCTGCTCGTCGGGTTGCGGCAGCTTTATCGAGAGCTTCGCCGTCTCTATGAACATGGACGTACGCGCGTTCGCCGATGCCGCCATCCATGCCAAGGCCCCCGTCGACCTGGGCAGCCGCTGCACGGTCTTTATGAACTCGCGCGTCAAGCAGGCGCAGAAGGAAGGCGCCACGGTGGGCGACATCGCGGCCGGCCTGTCTTATTCCGTCATCAAGAATGCCCTGTTCAAGGTCATTAAGCTGCGCGATCCCAAGGAGATCGGCAGCCAGGTGATCGTTCAGGGCGGCACCTTTATGTCCGACGCCACGTTGCGCGCGTTCGAGCAGCTCACCGGCGTTCACGCCGTGCGTCCCGACATCGCCGGCTGCATGGGCGCCTACGGTGCGGCCTTGCTCGCCCGCGATCGCGCTGGTGCCGACGGCACCTCGACCATTCTTTCTGCCGAGGACATCGCACACCTCACCGTGACGCAAAAACACGTCCGCTGCGGCCGTTGCTCTAACAACTGCCAGCTCACCGTCAACGACTTTGGCGGCGGCAGGCGCTTCATTACCGGTAACCGCTGCGAGAAGGGTGCCGGCCACAAAAAGCAAAAGACCGAGGCGCCCAACCTCTTCAAAAAGAAGAACGATCTGCTCTTTAACCGCGAGGTGCTGAGCCCCGACGAGGCCCCGCGCGGCACCGTCGGCATCCCGCGCGCGCTCAACATGTACGAGAACTACCCCTTCTGGCACGCGTTCTTTACGCGCTTGGGCTTTAGCGTGCAGCTGTCTGACCAGTCGAGCAAAAAGACCTACCAGGCGGGCATCGAGTCCATGCCGTCCGAGAGCGTGTGCTATCCGGCCAAGATGAGCCACGGCCATGTGATGAACCTCATCGACCGCGATGTCGACTTCATTTGGATGCCGTGCGTGCGCTGGGAGCGCAAGGAGGATCCGACCGCCGGCAACTGTTACAACTGCCCCATCGTCATGAGCTACCCCACGGCGTTGGCACTCAACATCGACGAGATCCGCGAGCAGAACATCGAGTTCCTGTACCCGTTTGTGCCCTATCATGACAAGACCGAGCTCAAGCGCCGTCTGTACCAGGTGCTCGCCGTCGACCGTGTGGCCGATGCTGAGGCCGGTCGCGGACGCGTGCGCGGTCCCAAGATCACGCGCTCCGAGGTCGATGCCGCCGTCAACGCCGCCTTTGAGGCCGATGCGCGTTTCCACGAGGACATCCAGACCATGGGCGAGGAGGCTCTTAAGTGGGTCGAGGACCACGGCGGTCACGGCATCGTGCTCGCCGGTCGTCCCTACCATAACGACCCCGAGATCAACCACGCCCTGCCCGAGCTTATCTCGAGCTTTGGCTTTGCGGTCTTTACCGAGGATTCGCTCGCGCATCTGGTAAAGCCCGAGCGTCCGATTCGCGTCGTCGACCAGTGGATGTACCACAGTCGCCTGTACGCCGTCGCCCGTTTTGTGACGATGCGCAACGACCTGGACCTGATCCAGCTCAATTCCTTCGGCTGCGGCCTCGATGCCCTGACCACCGATCAGGTGCAGGAGATCCTGGAGGCCAGTGGCAAGATCTACACCGTGCTCAAGATCGACGAGGTGTCCAACCTGGGCGCCGCGCGCATTCGCATCCGCTCGCTCATGGCGGCACTCAAGGACCAGGAGGCCGAGCGCTTGGCCGAGGCCACGGCTGCGGGCAAGGTCTTTGAGCAGGGCGACGCTGCGCCGGTGGCGCCCTCCACGGATGCCCCCGCGTTCGCGAGCCGCAAGTACACGTTCGAGGCTCAGCGCGAGAGTGCTTCGACCGCATGGCCCAAGGTGCCCTTTACCGAGCAGATGCGCGACGAGGGCTATACCATCCTGTGCCCGCAGATGGCGCCGATCCACTTTGACCTGGTCAAAGAGGTGTTCCGCGGTGCCGGCTACAACTTGGAGCTGCTGCCCTCGACCGACCACGATGCCGTCGAGGCTGGCCTGCGCTATGTGAACAATGACATTTGCTACCCGTCGATTCTGGTGACGGGCCAGATTATGGAGGCCATCGAGAGCGGTCGGTACGACCTGTCCAAGACCGCCGTGGTCATCAGCCAGACCGGCGGCGGCTGCCGTGCCACCAACTACATCGCGCTCATCCGCAAGGCCCTGCGCGAGAGCGGCCACCCCGAGATCCCGGTGATCTCGCTTTCGGCCGTGGCGCTTGGCGAGGACAACCCCGGCTTCAAGCTGACGCCGGCGCTGCTTAAGCAGGCAGTCTACGCGGTGCTCTTTGGCGACGTGATGATGCAGATGCTCTACCGCTGCCGCCCGTACGAGGCCACGCCCGGTGCCGCCAACGCGCTCTATGAGGAGTACATGGCGCGCGCTCGCAAGCTGGCGCCCAAGTTCAACAGGCATAACTACACCAAGCTGTGCCGTGAGGCCATTCGCGCGTTCGACACCATGCCACTTGTGGGCGAGGGCACCAAGCCGCGTGTGGGCGTGGTCGGCGAGATCCTGGTCAAGTTCCACCCCACGGCCAACAACCACGTGGTCGATGTCATCGAGCGCGAGGGCTGCGAGGCCGTGGTGCCGGGCCTGCTCGACTTCTTCCTGTACTCCATGAGCAACGCCGAGCTGCAAAAGGACGAGCTGGGCAGCTCCGCTACGACACGTGCGGGCATGCAGGCGCTCATCAAGCTCGTGGACTGGATGCGTACGCCGGTTGAGGAGCTGCTCGAGAAGTCCCAGCGCTTTGAGGCGCCCGAGCGTATCGGCACCATGGCCGACAAGGCCCGCACGGTGCTATCGGTGTGCAATAACATGGGTGAGGGGTGGCTGCTCACAGCCGAGATGCTCGACCTGATCGACCACGGTGCGCCCAACATCATCTGCACGCAGCCCTTCGCGTGCCTGCCCAATCATGTGGTGGGCAAGGCCGTAATCAAGGAGCTGCGCCGTCAGCATCCCGAGAGCAACATTGTCGCGGTGGACTACGACCCCGGTGCGTCCGAGGTCAACCAGCTCAACCGTATTAAGCTCATGATCAGCGTGGCGAAGGAGAACATGCGCGCCGGTAAGGGCTTTAAGCTCGAGAAGGTGGCGCCGCTCGCGATGGACGAGGTCACCGGCCAGATGCGTGCTCATGACGGCTGTGTGAGCTGCGGGCCGGCCAGCGAGGAGGCCGTGGCATCGGTCGCCGAGCGCCTGGGACGCGGCATTAAGAAGTAACTGGCCTGCTATGGGCTAGATATGGGACAAACGGGTGGCAGCCGTACCGGTTACCACCCGTTTTTACTGGACATCTGTTGCGTAAACGGTCCAACTATCACCCCCTGCGAACTTAGATTTCGGAAGTATGCGGCAAAATTTGAATAGGCCGAGCACGCTGGATATGTCCAAGCTCTGTGCCTGCGGTTTTATTGGTGAAAAACCGGGGTGTGCTCGAGGGCTCCGGAATTTGCCGCATACTTCCGAAAACAACGTCTCGGTGGCACCAAAAATTGCCTCCAGAACCCTGAGATAATGAACATATGTAGCCGTTCGCCGCAAATTATCGTCCGTTCATGGAACCTATCTCCAACGAGTTGTAACCATATGGTTTGATGTTGGAAACATATGATTGCCGGCGGGCCGTAGGTGACGTTTGCGCTGATATCGGAGGTACCAAGTATGTTTCGTGCTCCGTTAAACAAGTATCGGGCTGGCTAACATGAGCCGCCGTTTTGTCTCGATAACCCTTGCAGTGGTCTGCCTGGCTGTGCTCCTGGGCGCTACAGGGCTGTTTGCTATAAGCCGAGAAACGTCCTATATGCAGGAATGCGTTTCCGAAGGCTTTGCCATTGATGGTTACTATCGGGATGACAAAACGAGTCGGGAAACCCTGGCTTTTCTTGAGGAGGACAACTGTCGATGGCAGCTGGTCGACCAAGACGGAATCTGCACAGACGGGCAGTTTAAGCGTACGGATGACCCCAACATCCTGTTATTAAAGAAGGAAAACGGTGAAGAATTCGGTACGGTCCACGTGGCGTATATTTCGCGTCGACGCGATCAGGGTTGGCTCTACCTATTTAGAGATACCAAGGTGACCCGCTTTAATCTGGTGAGCACTTATCCGGCGTTTATGGTGGAGTCCGGCGATGTCGATGTGGAAAGTTGATTTACGGCAATAAAGCAGCGAGCGGGGGCGCGGTCATGAACTACGCCCCCGCTTTTTGCTCGTATTCGTGCCGCGTCTGCGCCTCGTCTCGGCCTGCGCCCTGCGTTACCTCACATCAAACTCCACGCGATCGAGTTCGGGTACATTGAGGTCGATGAGCTTGCGGGCGACGTGGCGGTCGTGCGCCCCGAGCGCCTCGCTTGTCGTCACGTGGGCGACAATCTCACGCTCGACAATGCCTTCTTCGTTGCCCTCAGTTGCCGAGGTCTCGACGGCAACGGTGTAATCCTTAAAGCCCGGCAGCACCGCGGCAAGCTCGCGCGTGGTCTCAGTGATGCCGTAGCCGTCCTGCACGCCGGCCTGCGCCGAGCCAATGGACCCCGCGGTCATAACGATGCAGGGGATGGCAAAGATGATCGTGTCCACGATGATGCGGCGGCGCACTTTGCGCGACAGCTCGTCGACCTCGGCATTTTCCTCGGCGGTCACAATGCCGTCGCCGTTGAGGTCACGCTTGAGCGGCACGCGCAAAAGAAGTAGTACGGCTTCGGCCGCCAGCGCGATAAAGACGACGTTGATGCCAAACTCGTAAAGCGCCGAGAGAAACAGCGACCCGCTTGCGATGGCGATGCCATAGCCCGCCGCGCACAGGGGCGGCATGAGCGCGGTCGCCACGGCCACGCCGGCGATGAGCGTTGCGGGCTCCTGGTCGCGTGAGTTGCCTAGGCCGCCCGCAAAGCCGCCGGCGAGCGCGACGGCGAGGTCCCACACGGTGGGCGTCGAGTTGTCGATAATGGCGGCTGTGGTGGCGCCAAGGGGCGAGAGCTTAAAGTACAACGTGGATGTGACCAGGCAAAAGGCCATTTGCAGCGCAAGGCCGGCGACGGCTTCGACGGTAATCTCGCGGTCGAGCGTGGCGATGCCGTATGCCATGGCAAGGACCGATCCCATAAGCGGGCAGATGAGCATGGCGCCCACGATGGCGATGTCCGAGTCGATATCGAGGCCGATGCTTGCGATGAGCATGGCGATGATGAGGATGCACAGGTGAGAACCGGTCAGGCGTGCCCCGTTTACAAAGCGCTTGCGAATCACGTGGTAGGGCGCGCGACCCTCGCGAATATTGAACGCTTGCTTTAGGAAGCGGGTGGCGTTCTCCATGGCCTCGCTATGGGCGGGGCGGATGCCGTGGCGCCGGTGATGGCGTTCGCGTAGTCGCTTGATCTGTTGTTTGTCGAGTTCCATGTCCACCTCGTTCTGGCACGGGCCGCGCAACGCGCCCGTTGTCCTAACTCTACACCGTGGCGGGCGGGGTGTCTGTTGGATGCGGGATCCGATAGGGCGGATGACGCGGGAGCAAATGCAAATCACAGGCTCAATTCGATCCCGCAAGAATATGATGCACCAGCTCCTACATATGTGACGAAATTGTGAAGCACGAGAGCGCGAATTTCAAAAAAATCCGCTGGTGACCAATGTTGCGCAACAGAATTCAAAAATCGGCACCTACAGTTTGAATCGTATGGATACATCCGTGTCAAAGGGAGAAAGCCATGGCAAACTACAGTCCACAACACTTTGAGCCTCGGGCTAAGGCCGTCAACGTCAAGGGCGTTGCCAACCGCGCCGTCGCAACCGTTTTGACGGCGGGCCTCATCGCTCAGCCGCTCATGTCGCCGCTGGCGGCAATCGCCGCACCGACGGCAGATAACGGCGATTCTGTTCAGGGGGGGGGTAGTTCTGTAGAGAACACCGTTGCCGCCGGTAACCAAGCGGTCGTAAAGACGGCTGCCCAGCTGGCCGAGGAGTCGGCAAAGCAGTTCAAGGACGCTCAGGCCGCCTACGATGCCGCCCAGAAGAAGGCCGACGCGGCGGGCCAGTCTCAAAAGCAGGCGCAGCAGCAAAAGAATCAGGCCTCGCAGGCCGTGACCGATAACGCCGCCGAGCAGAACGCAGCAGAAGTCGCCGCGCTCCAGGAGAAGATTGACGAGCTCAAAGCCGCCGTCGAAAAGACCGAGCAGCAGCAGAAGAAGCTGGGCGACCTGAACGATCGGCTCGAACAGGCCAACAAGAGTGTCGAGGATAAGACCCAGGCGCTCAAGGACGCCAAGGCAAAGCAGGATGAGGCCAAGAAGGCCCTCGATGATGCCCAGGCCAAGCTCGAGGCCATGGGTATGGACGAGTACGAGGCCGCCAAGAAGGCCGTCGAGGACGCGCAGGCAAAGCTCGATGACGCCAATAAGGCCGTTACTACTGCACAGGCCAATCTGGACCAGGCCAAGGCTGCCGAGGCCAGCGCCCAGCAGGAAAAGCAGAATACCGAGGCGGCTTTGACGACTGCCCAGGCCAAGAAGCAGGAGACTGCCGCTGCTCTCGCAGCCGCAACCACCGCGCGCGATAACGCCCAGCAGAAGTTCAACCAGGCGCAGGCCGCGCTCGATGCTGCCGTCTCGGGTACGGGTGTTGACCTGAGTGCGCTTGAGGCCGCCAAGAAAGCTGCTGCTGGTGAGCTCAAGACCGCGCAGGCGGAGCTCAATGCCGCGACGGATGCCGACGCCACCGCACAGACAAATCTGCAGGCCGCCCAGGCTGCCGTCGCTGCCGCGCAGGAGAAGGCCAACGCCGCCAACGCTGCTGTGGCATCTGCCCAGTCTGCATACGATGCGGCAAACAAGGAGTACAAGGACGCGGCCAGTAAGCGTGACGCCGCGAAGACGGCATACGAGCAGGCCCAGCAGACCGAGGCCGACAAGAAGGCGGAGTACGATAAGCTTGTCGAAGTTCGCAAGCAGAAGCGCAGCGAGTGGGAGGCAGCCTGCGCTGCTTCGAACGCCGCGGAAAAGGCTTATGACGCTGCTAATGTCCAGGTTGAGGCTCTTGAGCAGCAGATTGCTGAGCTCAAGTCCAACATGACCGTTGACCAGGAAGTCATCAGCCAAGGTATACTCGGCTTCATGAACTATATTAGCGACGGCAGCCAGTTCACAGCCACGCAGAAAAAGAACGCCCAGGAAGCCGTATCGATGCTGACCGGTGCCGCTGACAAGGCCGAATGGTATGACCAGTACGTCGATCAGGACATGTCTCGCGACACCAACCCGCTTTCCTTGGAGCAGATGCGCAACGCCCTGACATATCTCGACACCCAGAACAACCTCCGCAAGGCGAACGGTCAGTCGGCGCTCAGCGTCAGCCTCCGCATGACTGCGGCAGCCGCTCTTAATACATCATATTCATCGAACATCTGGGGACACTCGAACTGTTACTTCGACAACGGCGAAAATCTTGCTGGCGGAGGCGGCGCATATACCGGCGGCGAGACCGAGGATACGCTTGGCTGGCCATATACCGGTCTCTACACCCAGGAGAAAAAGGCATTCGATAAGTACGTCGAACAGTATGGTGACGCACTTGGAAGCCATCGATATGATTCATACTATATCTACCAGCACTACTACAGCATCTACAAAGAGTGCGGGCACTATCTCAACATCATCGATGCCGGCACGAAGGCTATCGGTATCGCGACCGGTAGCGGTAAGAACACCGATTCCGAGGTAACCATATTCGATTACAGCGCTGATGACACTCAGGCCGATTTCACTGTCTCCGAGTTCAAGAAACTCCTCAACGACTACATCGATTCCGCTTACAACGCAGGCGGCACGCAGGAGCAGAAGGAGCAGCTCAAGGAGCTTCAGGGCAAGCTCGCCGAGGCGCAGAAGAACTTTGGAACTACTAGGAAAGCTTACTTCGCAGCTGTAAACGGGCAGGATGCCGCCCAGGACGCTTTCACCGCAGCAGATGTGAACATGAACACCGCCAAGGGTGAGTACGAGAAGGCTAAGTCCGACACCGCCGCCGCGAAGACGGCATACGACGCCGCGAAGGACGCACTCGGCGGAATCGACATCGAGTCCCTCAAGCAGAACCTCGATGCCGCCAAGAGCAAGGCCGCCACTGCCCAGGCAGCTCTCGATAAGGCAAACGCCACGCTTGCTGACAGCAAGACGAAGGCAGCCGAGGCCGCTGCTCACAAGGCGAAGGCTCGCAGCGCCCGCGACGCCGCCAAGACAAAGTCCGAGCAGGCCAATGAGGCGTATGACAATGCCACTGCTTCGGTCAAGGATCTTACCGCCAAGCGCGATGCCGCCAAGACGGATCTTGCGAACAAGCAGGGCACGCTTAACGATGCCAAGAAGGCCGACGACACTGCCCAGGCTGGCGTTGACAAGGCTCAGGCCGCAGATGTGCACGCCGCGACCGCTCTTTCGGGCGCCAAGCAGGCAGTTGCCGCCAAGACGCAGACCCTGTCCGACGCACAGGCGAAGGCCAAGGCCGCCGAGGGCGAGCTGGCTACCGCGAACAAGGCCTTCGAGCGCTTCGCCGGCGCTCAGAAGGCGGTCGACGACGCCAAGGCCGCCTATGACGCTGCCGTCACCGGTGTCGCCGATGCCCAGAAGCAGCTCGAGGCCGCCAACGAAGCCGTCGTCGATGCGAACCTCGATATCGTCAAGGCCAAGGCCGAGCTTGCCAACGACGAGGCGCTCAAGGCCGATCTTGAGGCTGTCGACCACAAGGCATCCCTTGCCGCGGGCACGACGGGTAACGAGAAGCTGGTCAAGCTGAACGCTGCCTACGCTCGCTATAAGGCCGCCGTCGATGCCGCCGCTGGTCTCAAGGCTGCTCTGAGCGATGCCGATGCCAAGCTGTCCGATGCCAACGACGCCTATGCCGCCGCGCTTGCCGAGCTTGGCGATGCCAAGGATGCCCTGGCTGCCGCTCAGGCCGAGTACGACAAGTATCATCCCAAGGCTGAGCCGCAGGCCAAGCCTCAGGTTGCGCAGGCTGCTGCAAAGGTCTCCGTTGCCAAGAAACAGGCTGCGCCTGCCGCGCTCGCCCAGACCGGTGATGACTCCGCGCTTGCGGGCGAGGTCTTCGTTATCGGCGGTATTACACTCGTGGCTGCGGGTGTGACGCTCGGCGATCGTCGTCGCAAGCAGATGTAGCGTTTCGAGCGTAGTTTCTGCAACGAACTTCGGTTCATAGCGGGACCGTCTCGATAGCCAAACGATAAGGCCGGCGCGCTGTCATACGCAGCGCGCCGGCCTTTCTTTGCGTTGGTATCAAAAAGCCCGGTCGGCAGCCGCAAAAGCTACCGACCGGGCAAGTCGTAGGCAATATGGTTGCCGTCGAGCAGCTGCTCAGCTTAGCCCAGCAGGCTTAAGCCCACGGAGACAAACGCCAGGATAACGCCGACGATGGACTCGCCGCCGAGCAGGCCGCTGGCGACAACCAGGCCCTGTTCCTGGAAGGCGGCGTCCTTGGCAGCCCTCTCCTCGTCAGAAAGACCAGCGGTGGCGTCGCGGTGGGCGGACCACTTGTCGTAGGCGAGCTTGACGCAGGAGCCCAGGAATGCCGTGAGTGACATGTAGAACGGCAGATACACGCCCAGGCCGATCATCATGGCCGGAATGCCGAGCCAGTACATGACGATGCCGGCGATAAAGCCGCCGGCGAACCACGGCACGCTCGGGATGCCCGAGACCATGGTGGCGACCACACTTGCCTGCGCGGCAACAAAGCTCTTGTCGGGGCCAAAGGCGTCCGGGCCATAGGCGGTAACGAGCGCGACCATGACGGCTGCGGCGACCAAGGCGCCCACGATGCCGCCGATGGCCTGGCCGATCCACTGTGCGCGCGGGTTGGTGCCCAGCACGGCACCGGCCTTAAAGTCGTTCATGACGTCGCCCGCAAGGCCGCACGCCACGGCTACGATGCCGGCGATAAAGAACAGCTTGACCTGAGCGATCTGTGCGAAGGCAGCCACGATGAGCATAACGATGAGGCCAAAGATTTCCATGGGGTCGATGCCCGTCTGGCCGCAGCTCTGTGCGCTCATGATGGTGGTGACAAAGGTGAACAGCGTGACGATGACGGCCGGAACGGGGCCAAGGTCAAGCACGATGGCGATGACCACGGCGATGGCGGCAGCGCCTAGGCCGATGATGCCGGCGTCGAGCTTAAGGGAGCCCGAGATGAGCGACTGCTCGTCGGTGTCGGTGGAGCTGTCGGCGGCAAGACCGCGGACGATGCCGGCGATCTGCGGCAGGATGTCCTTGAGGACGACGGCGACGCCAAAGCCCATCATGAGACCCATACCCAGGGACTTGACGATGCCCTGCGCGGTTACAACGTCGAACAGACCGGCAGCGGTGCCGCCCACAATGATGCCAAAGTTGCCTAGCAGGGCACCGGCAAACCAGAAGGCGACCGGGGCGAAGCCCACGAGGAAGCCGACGGAGAGCAGCATGGGCGAGTTGTAGATGCCAAAGGTCACGCCGGGGATGTTGAGCGTGCACAGCATGCTGGGCACCACGCCCAGGGCGTCACGAAGCACGCTGTAGATGCCGGCGATGGCCATGGAACCAAAGAGCTGCTTGCCGGTCTTGCCGCCGGCCTCGGTGGCGCGCAGGGTCTGAGCTGCGGCGTTGCCGGTGGGGAACTCCAGCGCGGCGTCCACGATAAAGTGACGGTGGATGAGCGCGGTGGCCAGCAGACCCAGGATAGTGCCGGCGAGTGCCACGATAAACATGTCGAGCCAGCTGATCTGGTCGGCATAGCCCAGCATCCAGGCACCCGGGATGGTAAACGCCAGGCCGCCGGCGACCATGGCGCCTGCGGACATGATGGTGTGGGTGACGTTTGCCTCGTTGAGGCTGGCGTTGCCCATGAGCTTAAGGAAGAACAGCGAGATGACGGCAGCGAAGACGATCGGCCAGGGGAGTGCGCCCATCTTGAGGGCGGTGTAGGCCGAGCTTGCCGTGATGATCACGCAGCCAAGGACACCGATGACGACGCCGCGCAGCGTGAGTTGCCCGCGCATCGAGGCGCGGTTCGAGGGATTGCTCATATAGAACTCCTTTGCGTATATCCGCTTCCCCCGGGAGCGCCGCTACGGATACGGCGCGGGAAGTCGGGTTACCAAGGGCCGCCGCGTGAGCTCGCGCGCGACCGCGCACCAGTATAGCCGCAAGCTAGTCATTTTGGGATGACTGGTTTAGGTAGGCGATATACTGCTGGGCAGACGAAAGGAGCGCCGACGATGCTTAATGGGTGCGCATATATATTGACGGTCGACGTGGGCAACACGTTCATTCGCTTTGGCCTGTTTGCCGAGGATTCAGCCGCGGCACAGGAATGCCCGCTCGCGACGTGCGAGATCACCACGCCGTCGAGCATCACAGCCGACGAGGCGCGCATGAGGCTCGCGCAGGTCATGGGTGCACTGGCAGCCGATGCGGGCATGCCGGGCGCGCTTGTGCCCACGGCTGCCGTGCTGAGCTGCGTGGTGCCGGCGCTCGAGCGCCCGTGGAAGACGGCGCTTTCCCGTACATGCACGGGGCGTGTGCTCACGGTGGGGCCGGGCCTCAAGACCGGCATGCCCGTGCACTACGACGATCCGGCCGAGATCGGCCCCGACCGCATCGCCGACGCCGTGGCTGCCCGCGCCGTCTACGGATCGCCGTGCATCGTGATTGACCTGGGCACTACGACCAATATTGAGGTCATCGATGCGCGCGGTACCTTTGTCGGCGGCGTCATCGCGCCAGGTCTGGCGCTCGGCGCCCGCTCGCTCTCGGCTGCTGCGGCACGCCTGCCGCAGGTCGAGCCCTCGGCACCCACGCATGTAATCGGCCGTAACACGCGCGAGGCGATGCGCTCGGGCGTGGTTCTGGGCGAGGTGGCCCGCATCGACGGCATGCTCGACATGGTGCTTGCCGAGATGCGCGCGACCAAGGCCGCGGGGGAGGGCGACGTGCCCATCGTCATTACCGGCGACGACGCTGAGGCACTCGCGGCGTTGGTCGGCCACAGCCTGACGGTCGACGACGCGCTGACGCTGCGGGGCCTCGCCGAGCTCTACCGCATCAACCAAAAGCCCCGCCGCGTGTAAAAGTGAGGGCGCCGGTGGGACAAACGCCTCCACCTTTCACCTGCTACAATGGGTCAAACTATTGCGATTACGGAGGTGTCTGCCATGTCGGACGATCTTCATCAAACTTCGTCAGGCAAGCGCCTGGACGTCATTAGCTGGGACGAGTTCTTTATGAGCGTGGCCATCGCCGCGCAGCGCCGCAGCAAGGACCCCAACACGCAGGTGGGTGCGTGCATCGCCAGCACCAACCACCGTATCCTTTCGGTGGGCTACAACGGTACGCCCTCGGCGCTCAACGACGACTTTTTCCCGTGGGGTACGAGCGACGACCCGCTACAGGACAAGCATAACTACGTAGTCCATGCCGAGGCCAACGCCGTGCTCAACTACCGCGGCTCGCTTAAAGACCTTGAGGGATCCACGGTCTACGTCACGCTGTTCCCGTGCCACGACTGCGCCAAGATCCTGGCGCAGGTGGGCGTGGGCGAGGTCGTCTACCTGGACAATAAGTACGCCGATACCGACGACGGCCGCATCAGCCGTCGCATTCTCGACTCCTGCGGCATCAGCTACCGCCAGGTTATCGTCGATGTCCACATTGGCACCGGGGAACAAACTCAGCAGTAGCGGCAGCGTGTGCTAGCGCCGGGCGTCGGCAAAAGCAGCTAAAAAAACCCCGTCCCAAATTGACTACTCGTGAAAGTCGCGTCTGCGCGCATGGACGGCTCGTGAGCGGGTACATGGCTGTAGTAACATAGCTTCTGTTCGCGGGCGCGCCCGCGTAATTGTGAGAAAGGAGCCCCTGTGGCTGTTAACGAAGAGCTGCTTAAGAAGGTTCTTGAAGAGATTCGCCCCAACCTGCAGGCCGATGGCGGCGATATGGAGTATGTGGGGGTCGACGACGAGGGTGTTGTCAAGCTGGAGCTGCAGGGCGCCTGCGCCGGCTGCCCCATGAGCTCGCTAACCCTTTCCATGGGTATCGAGCGCATCCTGAAGGAGCATGTGCCCGGCGTTACCCGCGTTGAGCAGGTCAATGCTTCCGGCGAGGCCGAGGACCTGTACGACGAGTACGCGCCGTTCTAAGACGCGAAAGCTGCGGACGGTACGCTCCGCATAGACGTTACGTCCAAATATGCGGCTGCGAGCGTAAGGCCCGCGGCCGCATATTTGGACGTAGGGAGCAGGGGATCGATATGCTCAACGACCTCTACCATATGCTTGATCCCGTCGCGATCTCGGCGGGCCCCATCACTATCTACTGGTACGGCCTGGCCTACGTGGTCGGCGCCCTGCTCACGGCGGTCGTTATGTACCGCACGCAGCGTCGTTGGGGCTTCGACATTACGATCGATGACCTGACGAGCGTCGTGGTCGGCGCGGTCTTTGGCCTCATCATCGGCGCGCGCCTGTTTTACGTCGTCTTTTACGGCGATGGCTACTATTGGACCCACCCGCTCGAGATCTTTGCCACCAACGAGGGCGGCATGAGCTTCCACGGCGGCCTGGTGGGCGGCATCTTGGGCGGCATCATCGTGTGCCGCATGTATAAGCTCGACGCCTGGACCGTCGCCGACCTTGCCGTGATCGGCGCCCCGCTGGCCCTGTGCCTGGGACGCTGCGCCAACTTCGTAAACGGTGAGCTGTGGGGTAAGCCGACCGATCTGCCCTGGGGTGTGGTCTTTGGCGGCACCGCGGGCGATGTGCCACGCCATCCCTCCCAGCTCTACGAGGCGTTTCTTGAAGGCATCGTGCTCTTTTGCATCCTGCAGGTGCTCAGTCGCAAAAAACCGCTGCTGCCCCAGGGTACGTTTATGGGCGTGTTTGTGATGGGCTACGGCATCGTCCGTTTCCTCGTCGAGTTTGTGCGCGTCCCCGATGCCCAGCTGGGCTATCTGCTGGGCGGCGTCATCACCATGGGTCAGCTGCTGAGCCTGCCGCTCGTAATCGCGGGTCTGGCGCTCATCATCTTCGCCCGACACCGCAACCGTCCCCAGCGCGTCTACCTGGACGCCTAACCAAGACCACCACAAAGGGGACAGGCGCCTTTGTGGTGGTCTGCTGGGCAACGATGGCAGAACTGTAACGTTTTCCCAGATAAAACCTGCCAAAATAAACCTGTCCCTTTTTGGCGGGTTTCTAGAAAGGCTCTTTGGACTGTGAAGGATTCCGACCTCTCCACAACGGCTGCGCGCGACGCTGCCCGCATCGTCTGGTTTAAGCGCTACCCCGCCAAGCAGACGCTCATCGCATTTCTGCTCGCGCTGTTGGCGACCACGGCGTTTTCCATCGATCCCGCGCCGGTCTCGAGCAACGCAGTCTTGGCGATTGACCCCAAAGCCTCGGGCATGCTGTACGTGTGCTACGAGGTGCTCCTCTCGTTTGCCGGCCATACCGACGCGGTCATGCTGCTTGCGCTTGCCTGCCTGCTCACTCTGCCGTTTCGCTACGTATTCTTTGGCCGCGGCGATGCTTGGCGTCCTTCGGTGATCCTTCCGTCGCTGTTCTTTGCCGTCTGCATGGTGTTTGGCCGCAGCTACGACCTCACCGATTCTGCCGAGATCGTACTCGGCGACAAGGCTCGGATCATCTGCGCCTGGATAGGCGGTGCGGGCTGGATGCTCTTGGCGGTCGTTGCCTTCTACCTGGCTTTTGAGTGTCTAGATTGGCTGAGCTCTCGGCGCATTCCGTTTTCCGAAGCGCACTTTGGCCGCGTATGGCGTGTGGCTCACGCCGTGCTTTCGGTCCATCCCTTTGTCGGGCCCTTCCTGGTGCTTATGGTCGCCTGGGCGCCCACGCTCATCGCTTCGCTGCCCGGCCTTTTTATGGGAGATACGGGTGCGCAGATTCGCCAGTGGTTCAACTACCCCAACGGCACGAGTGACTACCTGCGTCTGCTCAATCCCAATGTGTTGCTCAACGGACATCACCCCGTGGTGCACACGGCTATCATCGGTTCGTGCGTCCAGCTGGGGCTTTCACTGTTCAACAGTGCCAACGCAGGTCTTGCCATCTACACCTGCGCTCAGTTCGTCATTACGGCCGCCTGCATGGCCTATTCCATCTCGTCGCTGCGCAAGCTGGGCGTGAGTCTGCCGGTCCGCGGCGTGATCTTGCTGTTCTTTGTGTTTATGCCCATGTTCTCCAACTACGCGGCCCTGCTTACCAAAGATGTGCTGTTTGCCGACGCGTTTTTGGTGCTGTTGGTGCAGACCGTGAAGCTCGTGGCCTGCGGCCTGCCCCGTCGCGATGCCAATGCCGAGCGTGCGGGCGAACAGAGGCCCGTGCTCTTTGCGCGCCATGACTGGCTGCTGCTCGCTCTGGGTGCCATGGGTTCCACGTTTCTGCGCAACGGCGGCCTGGTGTTTCCCCTGGCGGCATGCGTAATCGCGGCGGCGTTTTGCGCATGGGACGCGCATGTGGCTCGTCGTGCAGTCAAGCAGGCCGGTGCTGCGCCTTCGGGCGCCATCTCGCGTTTCCGCTGGGTGGGAGTTCTTGCGGTGCTTGGACTCTGCCTTGCCTCTAATATGTACTTCACCAAGGTCTTTATGCCGGCGCACGACATTACGCCTGGTTCCAAGCGCGAAATCCTCTCGATTCCGTTCCAGCAGACGGCTCGTTTCGTCCAAAAGCACGACGGCCTCAACTCGGGTGTCAACCCTACGGTTAAGGAGGACGGTACTATCGTGGAGGCTCCTTGCGACGGCTTGGTGACCGACGATGAGCGTGCCGTGATCGACCGTGTGCTCAAGTACGACAATCTGGGCCGCCGTTACAACCCCGACAAGTCCGACGCCGTCAAGAACTGCTTTAACGAGTACGCTTCGCAGGAGGACATCAAGGCCTATTTTGAGGTCTGGGCGCAGATGTTCAAAAAGGATCCCGAGTGCTACATCTCGGCGCTCATCAATAACTACTACGGCTACTTTTATCCGAGTGCCCGCGATGCGTGGGTCTACAGCACGGCGCGCAGTGCCGAGATTATGGCGAAGCCCGATAACCTCAAGTACTTTGACTTCCATCCGGTCGATAGCAAGGTTGTGCGCTGGTGCGACCACCTGATCAACCTGTATCGCGTGGCGGTGCAGCGCATTCCGTTTATCTCGCTCACCATGAGCTCGGCCACCTATGTGTGGATTATGATCGCCGTGGTGGTCTACCTGTTGCGCCGCCATTCGTGGCGCGGGCTGGCCATTTGGGTGCCGCTGCTGGGCGTGCTCGCCGTGTGTCTGATCGGTCCCTGCAACGGTTCGACCTATATGCGCTACCTGTATCCGGTTATCGCCTGCATGCCCTTTGCCATCGGCGCCACCATCACTCGCAGCGACCTTCTCTGGTCCTAATTTGGTGTAAAGGGGACAGGTTGCTTTGCACCAAAGGATGGCATCATCGCGACGCCTTCATTTTGGGGTTTATCTCGCAGGCCAGTAGGTATATCATAACGACGTTTGTTTATATTGCCCGAGCATCTGCGCTGGGCTTTAGGTCAAAACCGATAGGAGACACGTATGTCCGGACACTCTAAGTGGGCCACAACCAAGCATCGTAAGGGCGCGCAGGACGCCAAGCGTTCCGCCCTCTTCTCCAAGCTGAGCCGCAACATCACCGTTGCTGCCCGTCTCGGCGGTGACCCGCTGCCCGAGAACAACGCCAGCCTCGCCGCTGCCGTTGCTAAGGCCAAGGCTCAGTCCATGCCCAAGGACAAGATCAAGTCCGCTATCGACAAGGCCTTTGGTTCGGGTGCCGATGCCGCCGTCTACGAGAACATCGTGTACGAGGGCTATGGTCCCGCCGGTGTCGCCGTCTATGTTGACTGCCTGACCGACAACCGCAACCGTACTGCCGCCGATGTCCGTTCCGCCTTCTCCCACGCTGGTGGCAACCTGGGCACCTCCGGCTCCGTCGCCTTCCAGTTTGAGCGCAAGGGCCAGATCGTCGTCGCCAAGGAGATCCTGGACGAGAACGCCAAGAAGGAGACCATGATCGCCAACGGTGCTGCCGGTGACGAGGATGAGTTCATGATGGCCATCGCCGAGGCCGGTGGCGAGGACTACGAGGACGCCGGCGAGGAGTGGATCGTCTGGACCGCTGCTAACGACGTCATGGCTGTCTCCAAGGCGCTCGAGGAGCAGGGCGTCCAGGTCAAGGGTTCCGAGACCACCATGGTTCCGACCACCCCGACCGAGGTCTCCGGTACCGACGCCAAGAAGGTTCAGCGCCTCATCGACCGTCTCGAGGAGCTCGACGACGTCCAGGACGTCTACAGCACCATGGACATGACCGACGAGGTCATCGCTGCCCTCGAGGAGGAGTAGCGCCTGCACGGGTTAAGCCGTGCATATCTGGGCATAATGAAGCGAGCATGCAAGCCTCGTGGAATAGATGAGCCGGATCCGCGTGCGTATGGCACCGGACCCGGCTCTTTTATAATGATGCGAATCGTTTTGCATTCTGTGGACCGAAACCTGAAGGGAGCGCGCGTGCGCGTACTCAAACGAGCCCTAGCGATCGTGTATCTTGCCGCCGCCATCGTGGCGTTGGGTACGCTTGTCTGCCAGTTCTGGGGGCCGTATACGTATCGCTTTATGCTGCTGATGCGCGACCCCATGCCGCGCATCGTCGTGACGGCGTGCGCCGGCGTCGTGGCGTTTGGCGTACTGCTGAGCTTTTTCCGCCTGATGTTCGCCCGTCGCGAGCCGTCCTGCGTGCATCCGGCGGGGGAGCGCAATATCGAGGTTACCCTTGCGGCGCTTTCTTCGTGCGCCAGGGTTGCTGCCGAGCGCGACGACCGCGTGATGGTCGAGCATGTCGAGGCTCGCGTCCAAGGCCCCGACGATTCGCACGTCCGTTTTAAGGTCGAGGCTATCGCGCTTGACGATAAGGACGTGGCATCTCTGGCTACCGCGATGCAGCAGCGCATCGAGAAGGCCTGCGACACCATGCTCGGCACGCCGGGTACGACCGCGCGTGTCCGTTTTTTGCCGTCCAAGACTACCGTCCAGACCGTGGAGGTTTCCGGTGAGTGATACCAATCAAGATAAGACCGCTCGTACGCCGCGCCTGACGATTGACCAGAGCGCCACGTCGGCGAGCGAACCTGTTGATTCCAAAGCAGAGGCAACCGAGTTACAAGACGCGGCAGCCGCGGATTTTGACGAGGCTATGGGTCTCATCAAGGGTACGGGCGCTGCCATCTGGAGCTATGCTGTGCGTCATCCCAACACCACGCTCGGCGCCGTCGCCGGCTTTATCCTCGCCGTGTTGGTGCTCACGTTGGGCCTGTGGGACACGCTCGTCATTGCATTCTTCGTGCTGATCGGCGCTGTGATCGGCCAAATTCGCGACGGCGAGAACGGGATCGTCAACTTCTTCGGCCGTCTGTTTAGCGGCCGCTAATATGTATTCGACTGTCGCATCCGCGGCAGGCATAAGGAGGAACCATGGCTTTTAATACGAAGGTCGATGTAGCCGATACCGAGCTCGAGGAGAACGAGGCGGTCGTCGCCGAAGCTGAGGATGTGACGCTCGAGGATGAGGCTCTCGTCGAGGCCGAGTCCGATACGGATGAGGACGACGAGGAAGCGGATGAGTCCGAGGACTCGCTGACCTATTCCAACGGCGTGATCGAGAAGATCGTTGCCATGGCCACCCGCGAGGTTCCGCACGTTCTGGGCATGAAGGGTAACCTCATGCACTTTGTGCAGGAGCAGTTTGGTGCCGAGAATCTGACCAAGGGCGTGACGGTCGAGGTCACCGACGATAATCGCGTGGTCGTCAACATCTCCGTCATCATCGAGTACGGCGCCTATGCGCCCGCGATCTTTGACGATGTTAAGGCACGTGTCACCGAGCGCCTTGCCGCGATGACTGGCCTTGAGGTGGCGGGCGTCAACCTGCGCATCGAGGATGTCATCACCCCCGAGGAGTACGAGCATCGCACCAGCCAGCACGAATAACCTTCCAAAAAGGGACAGGTTTGTTTTGGCAGGTTTTATCTGCGAAAACGTTAAACGGCCGACCGCGCAAGCAAAAGCGTGGCCGGCCGTTTTTGTACGCTCCCGATGTAGTCATACCGCTCGTCTAACTAAGGGTTGCAATCCCCACGTTCCGCGTTACCCTAATGGGCGCATTGTTTCCAAATTGTTAACGAGGGGTTGCCGTAATGGCCGACGAACACGAGACCGAAAGCAGGGCATGGGCGATTGAGGCCGCTGCGGCAGAGGCGGCGTCGCGTGCCGCCGAGGAGGTGCATCGTCCTCCGGTGGTGCCGATGGAGCGCGTTGTCGATCGCGATGTTATTGAGCAAGGCGAGCGTGCCGGCCGCAAGCGCAGCCAGGAACCAGGCTTTCCGCGCTTTTTTGCCGAGCTCAACCTGGGCCTGATCCTGACGGCCTTTGCCATCGTGGCCTTTAAAACCCCCAATCACTTTGCCTTCGGCGGCACCTCGGGCGTGTCGGTCATTCTTTCTACGCTGTTCCCGACCCTGCCCGTCGGCGTCTTTATGTGGATTATCAACGCAATCCTGGTCGTTCTGGGCTTTATCTTTTTGGAGCGCAAGGCGATTCTGTGGAGCGTCTTCGCTTCGTTTGCGCTTTCGGCCTACGTCTCGCTGTTCGAGCTCTTCCTCCCGACGGATGTTTCGATGACGGGCGATATGTGGCTCGACCTGTGTTTTGCCGTTATCTTGCCGGCGCTCGGCAGTGCTATTGTCTTTGACATTGGCGCCTCGACGGGTGGCACGGACATTCTTGCCATGATCCTCAAACGCCGCACCACGCTCGAGATTGGCCGCGCACTGTTGCTGGTCGATATCGGCATCGTGACCATCGCGGCTTTCCTGTATGGCCCGCGCGTCGGCCTGTACTGCGTGCTCGGCCTGTTTGCCAAGACGCTTGTGGTCGACAAGGCCATCGAGAGCATTCACCTGCGCAAGGTCTGCACGATTATTTGCGCCGAACCGCGCAAAGTCGAGGAGTTTATCGTCAAGCATCTCAACCGCACGGCAACGATCAGCCGTGGCTACGGCGCCTTCTCGGGCAAGTGCGTCACGGTGATCATGAGCGTGCTGAGCCGTCGCGAGGCAGTGCAACTGCGCCGCTATACCCGCGAGATTGACCCTGGCGCCTTCATCACCATCGTCGATAGCTCCGAAATCGTCGGCAAGGGCTTCCGCGGCACGAACTAGCGCGGACGCACCCTTCGAATCATTGAATAAGGCCGGCTACGTTGCAAATCGGCCATCTTGGGGTATTTGTCCCCACATTGGGCGATAATGATGCTAAAGACATCGTTTGCGATCCAGGTGATTCGCTCTAGATACGAAGGGATGATTTCGATGTTCTGTTCGCAGTGTGGCGCCCCCATGGGCGATAACGACAAGTTCTGCGGCGTGTGCGGCGCTCCTAATGCCGGTGCCGCTGGACCCGCTCCCCAGGGACAGCCTCAGCCCCAGCAGTTTGTTCCGCAACCGCCCGTGGCGAATGCGCCAAAGGGCTGTGTGGCTCAGGCGTTCCAAGATATGACCAAGACTCCGGGTGTGCTTCAGCGTGTATGCCAAATCGCGTTTTTGCCGGCGCTGATTTGCGTTGTGTCGGTGCTCGTGTTGTTTATTCCCGTTATTGGCGGCATTGCGGCTGCCATCGGCTTTTTGGCAGCTTGCATTGCGAGCGTGTGTGGTTCCGGCTTTGGTATCGAGTGGGGCCGTGATCTTTCGCTCAAGGTTGATGACGGTATGGATCGTCCACTCATGCGTTCCACGTCGTTTGGCCTCGGAGTCTTTTCGAGCGTTATCTCGGTCGTGCTCGAGGTTATTGCTGCCATTCCCGTTATCGGTGTAGTGCTTTCGCTGGTGGAGAGCGTGGTAATTGGCGCCGCGGGCTCGTATTCGTATTACGGCTCTTATGCACTCGAGGCAGCGCTGTTCGGCTCGCTTGGCCTGCTTGTCCTGGCTATGATTGCCACGGCGGTCTTGGGGGTCTTCTTTAAGATGTTCGCCGACATTGCCGTGATGCACTTTGCGGTGACCGGTCGTGTCGAGAGCGCGTTTTCGCTCGATAAGGTCTGGGCGGCCTTTAAGCACAACAAGACCAAACTGTTCTGCGCTTCGTTCCTTCCCGAGTTTTTGACGGGCCTGGTCGCCAACGTTGTCACATGGATCCTGACGCTCGTCTTTGGCACCATTGCCTCTGTCGGTATGTATAGCTACTACTACCGTCCTTCGGCTATTGAGGCGCTTGTTACCGGCGGTGGCATCACGCTCGTATTGTTCTTGGTGCTGACGGCGTTTGTCACGGTATTCCTCACGGTCTTTGGCAAGATGCTCAAGCATCGTGCCGTTGGCTATTGGGTAGCGCGTTATGCAGCTGAATGGGCTGATGAGGATAAGGATGACGTCCTGACCTTTGTGCTGCCGTTTGAGAAGAAGTCTGCTCCGGCTGGTTTTAGCGCCGACGCAGCGCCCGTATCCGATTCCGCTGCGGCGCCCGAGTCCGAGCACGCGCCCGAGCCCGAGCCCGCGCCTGAGCCCGAGCCTGCGCCTGAGCCCGAGCCCATGCCGGAACCGGAGCCCGAGCCCATGCCGGAACCGGAGCCCGAGCCCGAGCCTGCACCAAGCTCCGACGAGGACCCGCAGGACGAGTAGCCCTGCCGCCTGCCATTTGGGGACGGGGTAGAAACGGTAGAAATAGCGCTTGACAAATGAGCGGGGGCGGACGTGTCGAAACGTCCGCCCCCGCTTTGATATCGCGATGTGGCTATGACTGCGAGATGGCCGCGAATCGACTACTCGCCGCGCTTCTCCTCGCGGCGAGCGGCGGCACGTGCATCGTGGATGCCCTTGATCGCGGCATGGCGTGCCGTGCGGGCGTCATGGATGGCGTCGCGAGCCTCGGCGGTCGTTGCCTTGGCAGAGCGCAACTTGGCGGCCAGGTCGGGGTTGGTTTCGGCGACCGCGGCAATCGTGGGGCCGTCGAGCTCCTCTTGCGTGGGCTCGGCCAAAAAGTCGATGGCATACTGGGCGGCCACCATGGAGCCCTTTGCCAGCACAGTCTCGTCGATCTTGTAGAAGCAGGAATGTTGGGCGTACGTGGCGCCAATCTTGGGGTTGCGCGTACCTACAAAGGCGAGCACGCCCGGTACACGGCGCAGGTACTCCGAAAAATCCTCGCCCGAAAGTGTGCCGCGATAATGGCCTTCGCCGGCTGCACCCAGGCACTTGACCACGGCCTGACGACAACGCTCGCTCGAGGCGGCATCGTTTTCGACCTTATAATTGGCGATGGTGTAGTCGGTGAGCTCTGCCTCGGCGCCCAAGGCGGCCGCGGTATGCTCCACGATGCGGCGCATGAGCTCCGGCATTTCCTCGTGGGTCGAATCTCCGTAGGTGCGCACCGTGCCGGCGAGGTAGGCCGTGCCGGCGATAACGTTGCGCGCGGTGCCGCCGTGCAGCTCGCCGACGGTAATGACGGCCGGCTCGTAGGGGCTGATCTCGCGCGAAACGATGGTCTGCAGGGCATTGACGATCTCGGCGGCCACCATAACGGCGTCGTGGCCGCGCTGGGGCATGGCACCGTGGCATGAGGTGCCGCGAACATCGATGCGGAACCAGTCGGTATTGGCCATGCGCGGTCCGGGCTCGCAGCTCACGGTGCCGGCGTCGACCTCACTCCAGATGTGCGCGGCGTAGGCGCCATCGACGCCGTCGAGCACGCCCGTGCCGATCATGAGCTTGGCGCCCTGGCCGTTTTCCTCGCTGGGCTGGAAGACGATGCGGACTTCGCCGTGGATGTCGTCGGTCATATGGCGCAGGATCTGCAGCGTGCCGAGCATCATGGCGATGTGGCAGTCGTGGCCGCAGGCGTGCATGCAGCCCTCGTTGACGCTGGCGAAATCCTCGCCGGTCTGCTCGGTGACGGGCAGGGCGTCGATATCCGCGCGCAGTAGGATGCGGCGGCGCGGCGTGCCGTCCTCGCGGTAGGCGTCGGGCGCGGTGCCGCGAAGGGTCGCCACCAGGCCCGTCTTAAGGGGACGCTCGTAGGGGATATTCATGGCGTCGAGCTGGTTGGCGATGTCGGAAGTCGTGCGCTCCTCGGCAAGGCTCAACTCCGGGTGCTTATGGAAGTGGCGGCGCTGCTTAATGATGTAGGGCTCAAACTCGGCGGCGATATCCTGGATAGCCGCGGTGACGTCGTCTGCCGCGCGAACCTCGGTTGCCGCCATAATCTGCTGTGCCTTGGTCTTCGTCATGGTCGATTTGCTCCTTGCTGGTTTTGCAAAATCGTACAAGCTCATTCCAGTATGCCACCTGCCACTTGGCCTGGCAAAGGTGCCGTTTGCCGCTTGGCGTTTTGTAGCTGGAGCGGGGGAGTACACTCGGGGGTGTTGAATTTCCTGCCAGAGATGGGGATGCCCATGCAACATATCGATCGGATTATCCGCTCCAAGAACGTCTTTACCGCGCAAGACGGTATCGATACCGCCCGCGAGCTGGCGATTGCCATTGCAGGCGACCGTATCGTCGCAGTCGGTACGCTCGATGATGTGATTGCCGCCGCTCCTGCCGCCACGCCGGTTATCGACTACGGCGAGCAGTTTGTCTGCCCCGGTTTCCACGATGCGCACCTGCATTTCTTCCATACTTCGGTTGGCTCCTCGCCGTACATGCTCATGGATATGGGCACGTCCGAGGCAGCATTGGTGCAGCATGCGCTCGAGTTTTCCAAAGGCTTGCCAGATGACGCCTGGGTCGTGACCCAGGGTTGGCGCGATTACCGCTGGGATCCGCCCGAGCACCCTACCAAGGCCTCCCTCGATGCGGCATTTCCCGATCGTCCCTGCGTTATGTACTCGGGCGACGGGCACACGCTGTGGCTCAACAGCCGCGCACTCGAGGCGCTTGGCGTTACGCGCGACAGCGAGCCTCCGGCGGGTGGCAGTTACGACAAAGATGCAAATGGCGAGCTTACGGGTATCGCCCACGAGGCGGCTGCTATGCAGCTGCTGCCGCGCTGCCTGGAGTGGCTGGGCGAGGACCGCATCGCGAGCGCTTACGCCGACCAGATGAAGCGTATGGCCGAGCAAGGCATCACCTCAATCTGCGATATGTCGCTCATGCCCATGCCGGGCTGCGACTTTATTCGCGACGATGTTTACGACAAGCTGCAGGCCTCCGGCAAGCTGGGCATCCGCGCCCATCTGTTTCCCACGCTGCTGGATGACCAGTCGCGCTTGGAAGAACTCCAGACCCGCTACGCGAACAACGCGCTGCTCTCGGCGCCAGGCTTTAAACAGTTCTTCGACGGCGTGTCGAGCGAGCATACCGCATACCTCACTGAGCCCTATACCAACCCGCGCTTCCCGGGCGACCAAGGCCGCCTGACGGTCCCTGTCGAGCGTATGCGCAAGTTGGTTTTGGCGGCAGCCGAGCGTGACCATACCGTGCGCATCCACGTTATCGGCGACGGTGCCATCCATGCCGCACTCGATATCTTTGAGGAGGCGGCAGAGCTCTACGGCTTGCCCCAGCACGGCCACAATACGCTTGAGCACCTGGAGAATCTGCTGCCTCAGGACATCGATCGTCTGCGCAAGCTCAACGTCATTGCCTCGAGCCAGCCTTGCCACATCACGCTCGACCCGGGTGGCCCGGAGCGCGACCTGGGCCTGGAACGCAGCCGCATCATGTGGCCGTTCGCAACTTATCAGCAGCGCGGTATCCGTCAAGCTTTCGGTACCGACAGCCCCATCACGGCCGTTACCAGCATGAACGTGCTCTACACGGCTATTACGCGCCAAGACCCCAAAAGCCACTGGCCCGAGGGCGGCTGGCTGCCGAGCGAGCGCATCGATGCGGCAACGGCCCTGCGCAACTACACCCTGGGCAGCGCCTACGCGGCAGGCGACGAGCAAAACCTCGGCAGCCTGGAACCCGGCAAATACGCCGACCTGGTAGTCCTGGACCAAAACCCACTCACCATCGACCCCCAAGAACTCCAAGCCACCAAAGTCCAAGCCACCTACCTAGCCGGCAACCTGGTCTACGAGCGCTAATATTCATGTCGTACCGTTAAACGCGGCTCGTGCAGCCTATTTTGGGATGGCGCTCGAGCCGCGTTTGTTTGCAAATGGGGGGTTCGTTAGGAGCGTCCCCGCCCTGCTTGATTTGGGCGCGGGGCGGAGGCGCCGCCGCCCCGCGCCCAATTTGGACAGCAGCAATGCTATCTCTAGGTGTTTTGCATACTTTCCATTACGAATTGCATAAAAAGGCTGGGATGTTCTTCCGGATCCTGATGTACCCCCGTCCGCGCCGTGCAAAAAACGGAGTATTCAGCACCGCGAGCTCTGCCTGTGCCGCTGCGGCTGAGTAACGTTGCAGAGATTGACGTCATTTTGTGCTCCGGTGCGGCGTGAGGCATGCCTTTCTGTCCTGACGGGGTTTGCCTGCCGACCAAAATCGCCGGCCGAAGGCGTCCTTGGGACCAATATGGTGTGTCCGGCACGTATGCAGCCGTCCTAGTCTGCTGAATACTCCCAAAAATGCACGGTGCTCCCCAGGGGACCCGTGCGCGCAGCGAAAACCATGCACATGTCGCTATCCGCATCGCCATTTTGCTGCACTGACTTTTCTGAATGCCGGGCCCGAATTAGTTAACCTGCCTCCCGTGTGGCTCCGGAGGGGCGGGGCATAAGGTTTATCGCGAGTTCCGCACGAGCCGAAGGCCACTTAATGTGGCCTTCGTGCGAGCAGGACTGCCCGAGCAGGAAACCTTATGCCCCGCCCCTCCGGAGCCACACGGGAGGCATCGCTAAGTTATCCCCCGGCATTCAGAAAATCTAAGTGCCAAAAAATAAGATTTTTTGACTCTGTGTTGTATAACCCGCCATTCGTGGGTACCATTCAACGCGTACGCAAACAAAAAGGGTTAACCCGCGCGGCATGACCGCGCGGCCCACAAAGGAGGAAACAAGCATGTCGTCTTTGAAGCCGCTTGCAGATCGCGTCCTGGTCAAGCCCGACGAGGCCGAGCAGAAGACCGCCTCTGGTCTGTACATCGCCAGCAACGCTCAAGAGAAGCCGCAGCGCGGCACCATCGTTGCCGTGGGCGCCGGCAAGGTCAACGACAAGGGTGAGCGCATCCCCATGGACGTCAAGGTCGGCGACGTTGTCATCTACGGTAAGTTCGGTGGCAACGAGGTCAAGGTCGACGGCGAGAAGTATCTGCTCATGCGCGCCGACGACATCTACGCAGTCGTCGAGGCCTAGTCTCGTCAGAATCTCTGATTCGTCTTTGAGCGCGCTCGCCGCATAGGACTCGGAAGCGGCGACGCGAGTCACATTTCTTTTGGAGGATTACCTACTATGGCAAAGAACATTACGTTCAACACCGATGCCCGCGCTAAGCTCGCCAAGGGCGTCAACACTCTGGCCGACGCCGTTACCGTCACCATGGGCCCCAAGGGTCGCTACGTTGCGCTGCAGCGCACGTTCGGTGCCCCGACCATCACCAACGACGGCGTTTCCGTCGCCAAGGAGATCGAGCTCGAGGACAACATCGAGAACATGGGCGCCCAGCTGGTGAAGGAGGTTGCCACCAAGACCAACGACACCGTGGGTGACGGCACCACCACCGCAACTCTGCTCGCTCAGGCCATCGTCAACGACGGTCTGCGCAACGTCGCCGCCGGCGCCAACCCGCTGGCCATCCGTCGCGGCATCGACAAGGCCGTCAACGCCGCCGTCGCCGAGATGAAGAAGCAGGCTAAGCCGGTCGAGACCAAGGAGCAGATTGCTTCCGTCGGTACCATCTCTGCCGGTGACCCCGAGGTCGGCGAGAAGATTGCCGAGGCCATGGAGGTCGTGGGCAAGGACGGCGTCATCACCGTCGAGGATTCCCAGACGTTCGATATCACCATCGACACCGTCGAGGGCATGCAGTTCGACAAGGGCTATGTCTCCGCTTACTTCGTCACGGATAACGACCGCATGGAGGCCGTGATGAAGGATCCGTACATCCTCATCACCGACCAGAAGATCTCCAGCGTTCAGGACATCATGCCCGTTCTCGAGGCTGTCCAGCGCGCTGGCCGTGGCCTGCTCATTATCGCTGAGGACATCGACGGCGAGGCTCTGCCGACCCTCGTCCTCAACAAGATCCGTGGCGCTCTCAACGTCTGCGCCGTCAAGGCCCCGGGCTACGGCGATCGCCGCAAGCGCATCCTCGAGGACATCGCCGTCCTCACCGGTGGCCAGGCTGCTCTGGACGAGCTGGGCGTGAAGGTCGCTGACATCACCGCCGATATGCTCGGCACCGCTAAGTCCGTCACCATTTCCAAGGACAACACCGTTGTCGTCGGCGGCGCTGGTTCCAAGGAGGCCATCGACGCCCGTATCGCTCAGATCAAGGGCGAGATGGAGAACACCACCTCTGACTTCGACCGTGAGAAGCTCCAGGAGCGCCTGGCCAAGCTCTCCGGTGGCGTTGCCGTCATCAAGGTCGGCGCTGCTACCGAGTCCGAGCTCAAGGAGATTAAGCACCGCGTCGAGGATGCCCTGCAGGCTACCCGCGCTGCTGTCGAGGAGGGCATCGTCGCCGGTGGCGGCGTCGCCTTCATGGACGCTGCTCCTGCGCTCGACGCTGTTGAGCTCGACGACCCCGAGGAGAAGATCGGCGTCGACATCGTCAAGAAGGCTCTGACCGCTCCGGTCGCTACCATCGCCAAGAACGCTGGCTTTGAGGGCGCCGTCGTGGTCGACAAGGTTGCCGAGCTGCCCGCCGGCCAGGGTCTCAACTCTGCCAACGGCGAGTGGGGCGACATGATCGAGATGGGCGTCCTCGACCCCGTCAAGGTCAGCCGCGTCACCCTGCAGAACGCTGCTTCTGTCGCCAGCCTGATTCTCATCACCGAGGCTACCGTCTCCGATGTGCCCAAGAACACTCAGCTTGAGGACGCTATCGCTGCTGCTACCGCTGGTCAGCAGGGCGGCGGTATGTACTAAGGCCGACAAGGTCTAGAACTCCCACCGGGAATCCGGGGGCGTGACGGGGGCTTCTCTCCGGAACGTCCTCGGACATGCAAAGAGGCTCCGCATCGCGCTTCGCGCTGCGGAGCCTCTTTGCGTCCTGCGGAATGTTCCGGAGAGAAGCCCCCGTCACGCCCCCGGATTCCCTGCGTTTACGGCCTTGAGGTCGGCGGGCGGAGAAGGACGTGGTCGATAGGGATACGTGTCCCCTTCGCTGTTTCGCGCTTTGCGCGAAAGGCGCGCTACTTTGGGATGGATGGGGAACGTGGTTGTTGCGGTGGCTTTTCCCTTTTGCTGTTTCGCGGCTTTGCCGCGAAAAGCGCAGCACTTTGGGATGGGCGGGTACGTTATTGTCGCGCTGCTCTGTCCCGGCCGCATTTCTAGAGCGTTTCCCCCGCCATAAATTACCCTTGGCATACTTGCGCGAAAGCCTACTGGTGCTACACTTGCAATTGCTGTTTCAGGGCGGGGTGAAATTCCCCACTGGCGGTAAATCGGGCGGTGCTAAAGGGGTGCCGTGGCGCAGTCGAGGTGCCTGCGGCCGAGCCGATGAGTCCGCGACCCGTGTGTGCGTTGGTTCGCATGCCGGCTGAACTGGTGAGATCCCAGTACCAACGGTTAGAGTCCGGATGAAAGAGGCAGGTGATCTTATGTCTGAACAGTCGCAGCATATCCATTTTGAGAACACGAATAGGTGGAGCACCAAACAGCTCGTTACCATGGCGTTGATGTGTGCCTTGAGCGCGTTGTTTATGTATGTGCAGCTACCCATCCTTCCCTCCGCGCCGTTTTTGACGTATGACCCGTCGCTGGTGCCGGCGATGGTGTGCGGGTTTGCGTATGGTCCTGGCGCCGGTACTGCTGTTGCCGCTATGGCGATTGTTATCCATGCGCTTACCACGGGCGATTGGGTCGGCGCACTTATGAACCTGGTTGCTACGCTGGGCTACATTCTGCCCGCGGCTATCGTGTACCAGAAGATGCATACCTATAAGGGTGCCGTGATTGGCCTAGTGTTCGGTGTCATTGCCGCTACGGCGTTGTCTATGGTCGCAAACCTTACCATTGGCGTATGGTTCTGGTATGGCTCGGTCGATGTGATCGCCCCGCTTATGATTCCTGCCGTGCTGCCGTTCAACCTTATCAAGACCGTGCTTAACTCGGTGTTGACGCTAGCGGTGTATAAAGCAGTCTCCAACCTCATCACGCCTAAAAAGGACCAGGTCAAAGGCCGCGCATGATTGAGTGTCGGGGCGTTTCCTTTAGCTATGACGGTGCCGTGTCGGCACTCGACGGTGTCGATCTGAACATCGAGGACGGGGAGTTTTTCTGCATCCTCGGTGGCAATGGGTCGGGCAAGTCGACGTTTGCCAAGCATCTGAATGCGCTGCTGCAGCCCGATGCGGGCACGGTACGTATCAACGGTATGGATGCGTCCGATCCCGAGCTGGTCTACGACATTCGTTCGACCGCAGGCATGGTGTTCCAGAATCCCGACGACCAGCTGGTGGCAACGCTTGTCGAAGATGACGTTGCGTTCGGTCCCGAAAACCTTGGCGTGCCATCGGCGCAAATTGCGCAGCGCGTACGCGAGGCGCTGAAGGGCGTGGGCCTGGTGGGCTTTGAGCGCCACGAGACCCATGCGCTTTCGGGCGGTCAAAAGCAGCGTGTGGCGCTTGCCGGTGTGCTCGCCATGGAACCGCGCGTGCTCATTTTGGACGAGGCGTCCTCGATGCTCGATCCGCGCGGGCGCAAGGGCCTTATGAAGGCCTGTCACGTGCTGCACGAACGCGGCATGACCATCGTGATGATTACGCACTTTATGGAAGAGGCCGCCGAGGCCGATCGTGTCGCGGTGTTTCGGGCGGGGCGCGTTGCCATGCTCGGTACGCCCGAGGAGATTCTGACGCGGGCAGATGGGCTCGTGGAGCTCAACCTGGATATGCCGGCGTCGTGCTGCTTGGGCATGGCGCTTCGTGCGAAGGGCGTGCCCGTTCATGCGCAGGTGCGCGAGGCGGATATGGTCGCCGAGATTGTGCAGGTATATGCCGACCGGAGTGGGGAAGACACCGCAGGGCGGCCTTCTGCATCCGATTCTCGTGTGCTCGACAACGTCTCCTCTGCAACCGACGGGACAGCCGTGTCGGAGCCCGTCATCGAGATTTCGCACCTCTCGCATAGTTACTCGCTGAGTGCCCGCGAGCGCCGCCGCTGGCATAAGCGCTCGGTCACTGCGGGCAAATCGAGCAAACAGGCTCTCTGGGGAAACGACCCCAGCAGCCCGTGGGCGCTGCGCGATGTATCGCTGACGGTGCGTCGCGGCGAGTTCCTGGGCTTGGCAGGTCATACCGGTTCGGGTAAGTCGACGCTGGTCCAGCATCTCAACGGTTTGATTCGCCCCCAGGAGGGATTCGTTCGCGCGCTGGGGCTCGATCTGTCAAACAAGAAAGACGCCGCCGCGGTTAAGGCCAAGGTCGGCGTGGTGTTTCAATATCCCGAGCGTCAGCTGTTTGCCGAAACCGTGACGCAGGACGTGGCGTTTGGCCCGCACAACCTTGGCTTGCCGCAAGATGAAGTCGACCGTCGCGTCGAGTCGTCGCTCTCGCGCGTGGGCCTCGACCTTTCCACGGTCGGCGACAAGAGTCCCTTCGAGCTTTCGGGCGGTCAGCAACGGCGCGTGGCATTCGCCGGTGTGCTCGCCATGGAGCCCGAAGTCCTGGTGCTCGATGAACCCATGGCGGGGCTCGATCCGGCTGCGCGCAGGGATTTCCTTGAGCTTATCGATCGGCTTCACCGCGATGGCCTGACCGTTGTCATGGTTTCGCATAGTATGGATGACCTGGCCAACTGCTGCGACCGCATCGTCGTGATGAACGAAGGTGCGGTGTTTGCCGAGGGAACCCCCGCGCAGGTGTTTGCACATGCCGATGAGCTCAAGTCGATCGGCTTGGGCGTACCTGCTGCTCAGCGCATGGCGTTGGCGCTCGCGGAGGCGGGCGTGCCGCTGCGTTGCGGCGGGCTCTATACGGTTGAGTCGCTGGCCGACGAGCTGGCAGATTTGCTGATCGGTCGCTCAGACGGTCCTTCTAACGTCGCGGACATTGCTAAATCCAAGACGGTCGCGCGAGAGGAGGGCTGCTAATGGAGGCGTTTTCGTTTGGCAGCTACTATCCCGGCGATAGTGCGATCCACCGCCTGGACCCGCGAACTAAGTTGCTCTTGGGCTTTGTGTTTCTGATCACGACGCTCACGGTCAGCAGCTTCCGCGGACTGGCCCCGGTCGCAATCTTCGTTGTCCTGATCTATACCGTGTCCCGGGTGCCGTTGCGCCGGGTCCTATCATCGATGGCACCATTGCTGGCGATTGTCGTGGTGGTCGCAGTGCTCAACCTGTTTTCCGACCAGAGCGGGCGCATTCTGTGGCAGCTTGGCTTTTTGCAGATAAGCGAGGGCTCGCTGCATTCCGCCGCCTTTATGGCGTGCCGCCTGACGTTGATGATGTCCGGCATGAGCGCCATTACGCTCACCACGCCCACGCTCGACCTCACCGCGGGCTTTGAGCGCCTGCTCGCGCCGTTTGCGCGTGTGGGACTTCCTGCGCACGAGCTCGGCATGATCATGGGTATCGCGCTACGCTTTATGCCGCAGTTTGCCACCGAGATGAAGCAGACGGCCGATGCGCAGGCAAGCCGCGGTGCACGCGTGACGGGAGGTCCGCTCGGCGGCGTGCGTATGCTCGGCAGTGTGGCGATTCCGCTGTTCACGGGCGTTTTCCGCCATGCCGAGACGCTGTCTGCTGCCATGGATGCACGCTGCTATCACGGTGAGCAGGGCCGCACGCGCCTGCATGCGCTTGCATTTCGCCGCGGGGATGCGCTGGCTGCGGTGGTGACGGCGCTGCTGCTCATCTGTGTCATCGTCATCAACCTTCAACTTGTTTAGGCGCGATTCGAGCGCAAGAAAGGGGTCCCTATGACCGACAACGATCGCACGGCTCAGCTTGAGCGCGCCTGTTCATATCTCAGGCGCATTCCGGCGTGGTATCTGGCCACGACCGATGTGGCCGACGGGCATCAGCCTCGTGTGAGGCCGTTTTCTTTTGCCATGGTCGATGACGGTAAGTTGTGGTTTTGCACGTCGCGCGACAAGGACGTGTGGGCGGAGCTGAGTGCGAATCCCAAGTTTGAGCTCTCGGGCTGGAAGCCGGGGGAATGTTGGATCGTATTGACCGGCGAAGCCGCACTTGAGGACGACGCAGTTGCGAGCGACAAGGTGCGTCAAGCGGGTTTTAAGCACATGGTGGGCATCGGCGAGGAACACGAGAGTGCCAACGACGGCCGCCTTGCTTTCTTTTCGGTCCGCAACATTGCCGCGCGCTTCTGTGATATCGACGGCAGCGAGGAGCGCCTGGAGCTCTAGCGCGTCTCAAATTAACTACCCGTTCCGAATTAGCTAGCGCCAGGAGGACACATGGACGGATTGAATACGGTGTTGGAGTATCTGACGTCGGTGCCGGCATGGTATTTGGCGACGAGCGTTGACGGACAGCCTCATGTGCGTCCGTTTTCGTTTGCGCAGATCCAGGATGGCAAGCTGTGGTTTGTAACAGCGCGCACCAAAGATGTGTGGCAAGAGCTGCTGCAAAACCAGCGCTTTGAGGCCACGAGTTGGTGGCCGGGCCATGGCTGGCTCATCTTGCGCGGGCGTGCCGGCTTGGATGACCGGGCTTTAGGCGAAATGCGCGAAGCCGGGTGGAAGCATCTAGAGCACCTGGGCGAGCACTATGAGGGGCCTAACGACCCCACGCTCGTCTTCTTTAGCGTCGAGGATCCCGAGGCTTTTATCTGCAATCACGACGAATGGGTGCCGGTCGAGCTCTAGCCAGCTGGCTCATCCTAACAACTTGGTTTTCGCATGGGTGGGCCCCGTATTGCCCGGCGCCGTTAGGAGCGCCGGTCAATACGGGGCCCGCTCCATTTGTCAATTCCTTCAAGCGAATGTGTCGGGAATGTTTCAATGCATGAATATGCAAGCCATTTACGTATTCATGCATCTTTTGGTGCTAAAGTTTCAACCCACTTCATAACGACTGCTGCGAAATGCGCATCGGTGCATAAATCGCAGACAAGGAGTCTGATATGTCTTTGAAGGTTGGAATCGTCGGCGCGGCTGGATATGCCGGAGCCGAGCTCATTCGCCTCGTCCTCGGTCATCCCGAGTTTGAACTTGCTGCCATTACGTCCAACGCCGATGCCGGCCAGCCGTTGTCTGCGGTGTACCCGAGCTTCACCGGCGTAAGCGATCTTGTCTTTACGACGCATGATGCCCCTGAGCTCAAGAACTGCGACGCGGTCTTTTTGGCCGTGCCGCACACGGCTGCCATGGCACAGGTGCCCGCGCTGCTTGCATCGGGCGTCTCCTGCTTTGATCTTTCGGCCGACTACCGTCTGAACGACGCGTCCGTTTTTGAGGCTTGGTATGCCGCCGAGCATACGAGCCCCGAGCTGCTCAAGACCCGTGCCTTCGGTCTGCCCGAGCTGTTCTGCCAGGACTTGGAGACCGCCGCATCCGACCATGCCGACGGCAAACCCGTGCTGGTCGCCTGCGCCGGTTGCTATCCCACCGCAACGAGCCTTGCCGCCGCGCCCGCCGTGCGCGCGGGCTGGGTGGCCGAGAACGGCCCCGTGATTGTCGATGCCATCAGCGGTGTGACGGGTGCCGGCAAGTCCTGCAACGCTCGTACGCATTTTTGCAGCGCCGACGAGAATTTGGAAGCATACGGCGTGGGCAAGCATCGCCACACGCCCGAGATTGAGCAAATCCTTGGCCTGACCGATCGCGTCGTCTTTACCCCGCACCTGGCACCGCTCAAGCGCGGTCTGCTCTCCACGGTGACGCTGCCGCTCGCGCCGCAGGCTCTCGACACGCTGGCTCTTGAGGATGTCGTCGACCATTACAAGCAGTTCTACGCCGGTCGCACTTTTGTGCGCGTGCTCGATGCCGGCCAGCAGCCCAAGACGGCTTCGGTCGTCGGCACCAACGCTGCCCAGATTGGCCTCGCGCTCAACAAGCGCGCGGGCGTGCTGGTGGCGACGGGCGCCATCGACAATCTGTGCAAGGGCGCTGCGGGCCAAGCGGTCCAGTGCGCCAATATCGTCTTTGGCTATGACGAGCGACGAGGCTTGCCCACAGTGGCGTGCCCGGTGTAGCACATTCGATTGTTAACGATTTGGTAGTCGGGCATCGAGTGGGGCGCCACTCTTAAGCTGGTCTCATGATCACGACTGGCATGGCGCACCAACCGATGTCCGTTTTTTGTTTGATATAAGGAGTCGTAAGGACGATGAATACAGAGCAGTTCGATATCAAGATTCGTGCCGTCGAGGGTGGCATTACGGTAGCGGCCGGCTTTAAGGCCGCGGGTATTCATGCGGGTTTTCGCAAGAATCCCGAGCGCTTGGATTACGCGCTCGTCGTGCCCGATAAACCCTGTCCCGGTGCCGGCGTGTTTACGACCAATCGCTTTTGCGCAGCGCCTGTGCAGGTGAGCCGCGCCAACCTGGGCGGTGTGGGCAAGGGCTATGGCATCATCGCCGGCGTTTCAATCAACTCCGGCAACGCGAATGCCGCCACGGGCGAGACGGGCCTTGCCTGCGCGCGCGAGACGTGCAACATCGCCTCGCAGGTCATCGGCTGCGAGCCCCAGCAGATTCTGGTTGCCTCCACGGGTGTGATTGGCCAGATTCTGTCGATCGACACGTTTGAGACCGCCATTCCTGCTGCCTACGAGGCGCTCTCCGCCCACGGTGGCGCCGATGCCGCTCGTGCCATCATGACGACCGACACGCACTCCAAGGAGTACGCCGTATCCTACGTCAGTGAGGCTGCGGGTCATGCGGGCAATGTCTATACGGTAGGCGGAATGTGCAAGGGCTCGGGCATGATCATGCCCAATATGGCCACCATGATCGCAGTTATCACCACCGATGCCCCCGTCGAGCCTGCGGCACTTCATGCCCTGCTGCTCTCGACCGTCAAGCAGACCTTTAACAAGGTAACGGTCGATTCCGACACCTCGACCAACGACACCTGCATCATGCTTGCCTCCGGCGCCGCTGCCGCAGATGCCGAGCCTATCGTCGAGGGCTCCGATGCCTTTGACGAGTTGGCATTTGCCGTGCACGAGGTGTGCGAGAGCCTGGCGCGCAATATCGCCGCCGATGGTGAGGGCGCATCCAAACTTGTTACGGTCAACGTTACCGGCGCCGCCAACGACGAGGAGGCCGATATCGCCGCCCGTGCCGTTGCTAACTCGCCGCTCGTTAAGACCTGCATCGCCGGCCACGACTGCAACTGGGGCCGCGTTGCTATGGCGCTTGGCAAGTGCGGCGTGAAGTTTAATCAGGAAGACGTTTCCATCGACATGATGGGCATGCCTGTCTGTCGCGATGGTCTGACTGTTCCCTTTGACGAGGACGAGGCTCTACGACGTTTCGAGGCGCCCGAGATCGTGATCTCGGCCGACCTGGGCGCAGGCGACGCGGCAACGACCGTGTGGACCTGCGACCTCACGCATGAGTACATCTCCATTAACGGCGACTACCGTTCCTAGATTCCAGGCACGCTGCGCATCTTGCCGCGATTGCGGACAGCGGAGCACGGCGCGATAACGATACGAAAGACGAGGCAGATTATGAAATTCGCACGCGATTGTCGTTCGAACGAATCCAACGAAGCAACCGCGCAGCTGCTGTTCGAAGCGCTGCCGTGGATTAAGAACCTGACCGGTAAGACGGTTGTTATCAAATATGGCGGAGCCGCCATGGTTGATGAGCAGCTGCGCCGCGACGTGATGAGCGACATCGTGCTGCTCAAGATCATCGGCATGCGCCCTGTTATCGTGCACGGTGGCGGCAAGGCCATCAACGAGGCGCTGAGCCACTACGACATCCCCGTCGAGTTTAAGAACGGCCAGCGCGTGACCACGCCGGCGACTATGGATATCGTGCGCGAGGTGCTGGGCGGCAAGGTTAACCAGGAGCTGGTTGCCGCCATCAACCACCACGGCAACCTGGCCGTGGGCGTGTCGGGCAGCGATGCTGGCACGCTCATCGCCGAGCCGCTCGATCCCGAGCTCGGTCGCGTGGGCAAAGTGACGCACGTTAACACCGACTATATCGAGCGCTTACTCGATAGCGAGTACATCCCCGTTATCGCTACCGTCGCGGCGGGGGAGGACGGCGGTTTCTTCAACATCAACGCCGATACCGCCGCCGGTGCCGTTGCGGCAGCGCTCCACGCGCACAAGGCGATCTTTTTGACCGACGTCGACGGCCTGTACAAGGACTTTAGCGATAAAGACTCACTCATCTCCAACCTAACACTCGACGAGGTTAACGAAATGCTCTACGGCGGCGAGGTCGATAAGGGCATGATTCCCAAGCTGCGCGCGGCCGTCGATGCGCTTGCCGGCGGCGTATTTCGCGCTCACATCATCAACGGCACCACGCCGCATTCGCTGCTGCTGGAGCTGCTGACCGATGCCGGCGTCGGCACCGTGATCCATTCCACCGAGACGGCTTACGAGTTCGATACGCATCCGCATCCGCTTTCGACGTTTGCTGCGCGTCTGACCGAGAACCTCGACGAGGTCGAGAAGCTTCAGACGGTCTAACTGACCCGCAGCCGCCCCATTTCTGCACCCATAGGCCTGCGCCGTCCGGCGCTCAACGAAAGGCATCCCATGTCACTTGCAGCTCAGCAATCGCTTGAATCCCATTACGTTATGCATACCTTTGGCCGCTCTCCGGTCGAGTTTGTCGAGGGTCACGGCATGAAGCTCACCGGCGACGATGGTCGTGAGTACCTCGACTTTCTTGCCGGCATCGGCGTGTGCAGCCTAGGTCATGGTGACCCGGCCGTGCTCTCGGCGCTCGAGGCACAGACCAAAAAGCTCATGCATGTCTCCAATTACTTCTACATTGAGCAGCGCGGACAGGTCGCGGCGCTGCTGTCCAAGCTTGCTAACGACGACGTAGATGGTGCGCGCGTGCTTGCCGATGCCATTGCCGCCGGCGATGAGACCACGGCAGCTGCTCTTGGTGCCCCGGCTGCGGATGAGCAGGTTTGGGAGACCTTCTTTGCCAACTCCGGCGCTGAGGCCAACGAGGGCTCGATGAAGCTCGCGCGCCTGTACGCCAAACGTGCCGGTAACGGCGGCAACACTATCGTGTGCATGCGCGGCGGCTTCCACGGCCGTACGCTCGAGACCATTGCCGCCACCATGCAGGATTGGCTGCAGGATAGTTTCCGCCCGCTGCCGGGTGGCTTTGTGGCCTGCACGCCCAACGATATCGATGAACTGCGTGCGATCTTTAAGCAGCTGGGGAGCGAAATTTGTGCCGTGATGCTCGAGCCGATCCAGGGTGAGAGCGGCGTGCACCCCATGACCGAGGAGTTTATGGCGGCAGCGCGCGACCTGGCACACGAAGTGGGCGCCGTGCTTATCGCCGACGAGGTCCAGTGCGGCATCTTCCGCTCCGGCAAGCCGTTTGCATTCCAAACCTATGGCGTGGAACCCGACATCATGAGCCTTGCCAAGGGCATTGCTGATGGCGTGCCCATGGGTGCCGTCGTGGCAAAGAAGGAGATTGCCGACGTGTTTAAGCCGGGCGACCACGGCTCGACCTTTGGCGGTAGCTGCTTGGCCATCGCGGCGTGTGCCGCGACGCTCTCCGCGCTCGTGCACGGCGATTATGCCGACCATGTTGCCAAGGTAGGCGCCTATATGGAGGCAAAGCTCGCCAAGCTGCCGAACGTGACCGAGGTGCGTGGCCGCGGCTTGATGCTCGGCTGCGATCTGGACGATACTGTGGGTGATGCACACGACGTTGTGGCCCGTGCATTGGGGGCTGGTGCCGTGATTAACGCTACGGGTGCCCATACGCTGCGTTTCTTGCCGCCGCTCGTCTGCGAGGAAGCCGACGTGGACAGTCTGATCGAGATCCTGTCGGACGTTTTGGCCTAACACAGCGAAATAACTTAACTTTGACCGGGTTCCGGACTGCGGACGTGCCCTATGTGGCATGATTCAGCGGTCTGGAGCCCGTTTTGCCTTAGATTTGCTAAGGCGGGGAGACCTGCTGGTCAAATAACATTAAATATGAGTACTGTTACCGATTTGGTCGCAGCAATTTTGGACTAATAAGACCAGATGGCAAGTCGAAATGGCGATGAATGCACGATTTTGATCCAATTGCTAGTCCTTATAATGGACATATGTTTCGTAACTTAAGCAAATACTATCTTTTGATATGTTGTAAGCAAGGTGGCAGTACTCATTTTTGCCATTTTCTGGCCACGGCCTTTGTGACAGTCGTGCTGGCGGGTTCGAATCCCATGAAATGGGCCCAAAAAAGAAAGGCTCCCATTGCTGGGAGCCTATCAAATCAGTGGTGGGCGATGAGGGATGTCGCGTGCGGCTGACGCCGCCCGCTCTCGCTTCGTCGCTCCGCTTCTCGCGTGCTGCGCTGGAAAACGCTTCGCGTTTCCTCAGCTCCGCACCCTTGCGGGTTCGAATCCCCCCGCGATGGGCCCAAAAAAGAAAGGCCCCCATAGCTGGGAGCCTATCAAATCAGTGGTGGGCGATGAGGGATGTCGCGTGCGGCTGACGCCGCCCGCTTTCGCTTCGGGCCTGCGGCCCTCGCGTGCTGCGCTGGAAAACGCTTCGCGTTTCCTCAGCTTCGCACCCTGTCGGGTTCGAATCCCATGCGCTGGGCCCAAACAAAAACGGTCCCCTTGCGAGGACCGTTTCCAATTCAATGGTGGGCGATGAGGGATTCGAACCCCCAGCCTTGTGCGTGTAAAGCACCTGCGCTAACCGTTGCGCCAATCGCCCGTGCGGAGAGAGTATAGCAAAACAATCGCCTCATTCATCTCATATCCATTAAAGGTAACCGGCGCGTGTCGGCGCGGAGCTGATTCAGTTGAGATTGCCTGAACATTCCGCCCCTCTTTACGCCCTCGGGTATACTCAAAAGCTACTGATTCGATTTGATACCCAGCAACAGCAGAGGGGATAGTATATGTGCGGTTTTGTCGGTTTTGTCGGTGGGACGGATAACCAATCCGAGGTGCTCACCAAGATGATGGACCGCATCGTCCATCGTGGTCCCGACATGGGCGGCCAGTTTATCGACGGCCGCGTTGCCCTCGGCTTCCGCCGCTTGTCGATCCTCGACCTGACCGAGGCCGGCGCTCAGCCCATGGCCAATGAGGACGGTAGCGTCGTCATTGTCTTCAACGGCGAGATCTACAACTTCCAAGAACTCCGTTCCGAGCTCGAGGCCAAGGGCTACAAGTTCCACTGCGGCGCCGACACCGAGAGCCTCCTGCACGGCTACGAGGAGTGGGGCGAGGCAGTACTCGATCGCTTGCGCGGTATGTACGCCTTCGTCATCTGGGACAAGAAGAAGAATAAGCTTTTTGGCGCCCGCGATATCTTTGGCATCAAGCCGCTCTACTACTATCCCATGGCCGATGCGGGCGACGGCGCTCCGGGCGTGCTCTTCGGTTCCGAGATCAAGAGCTTCCTGGACTACCCGCACTTCCACAAGGCGGTCAACAAAAAGGCCCTGCGTCCGTACATGACGCTGCAGTATTCGGCAACCGAGGAGACCTTCTTCGAGGGTGTCTACAAGCTGCCGCCGGCGCATTACTTTACCGTCGATATCCCGACCGGCAAGATGAACATCGAGCGCTACTGGGATTGCGATTACTCTGCCGTCGAGAAGCCGTTCGAGGAGTACGTCGACGAGCTGGACGAGGTCGTGCACGAGAGCGTCGAGGCCCATCGCATCGCCGACGTCAAGGTCGCGTCGTTCCTCTCCGGCGGCGTCGACTCCAGCTACATCGCCGCTTGCCTCATGCCCGACAAGACCTTCTCGGTGGGCTTCGATTACAAGAATTTCAACGAGACTAACTACGCCAAGGAGCTTTCCGATAAGCTCGGCGTCGAAAACGTTCGCAAGATGATTACCGCCGACGAGTTCTTCGGTGCGCTCGAGGACATCCAGTATCACATGGACGAGCCGCAGTCCAACCTGTCTTCCGTGCCGCTGTGGTTCTTGGCCGAGATGGCCCGCAAGGACGTCACCGTCGTGCTTTCGGGCGAAGGCGCCGACGAGCTCTTTGGCGGCTACGCCTACTACGAGGACACGGTCCCAGTCCGCAAGTACAAAAAGATGGTGCCGCTGCCCATCCGTCGCGCGCTCGGTAACCTGGCGTTGCATATGCCGTACTTCAAGGGACATAACTTCCTGGTCAAGGGTGCCGAGATCCCCGAGAAGTCGTTCCTGGGACAGGCTCTGGTATGGCCGGAGCGCGAGGTCGACGGCGTGCTCAAGCCCGAGTACAACACCGGCGATGGCGCCTTCGAGCTTGCCGCTCCCATCTATGCGCGCGTGAAGGGTCAGCCCGAGCTGGTCAAGAAGCAGTACCTGGACATGAACATGTGGCTCCCGGGCGACATTCTGCTCAAGGCCGACAAGATGTGCATGGCGCACTCGCTGGAGCTGCGCGTGCCCTTCCTGGACCGCAAAGTCATGGAGTTCGCCGAGCACATTCCCGACCGCTACCGCATCAACGAGAACGGCAACAAACAAGTACTCCGCCACGCTGCCAACAAGTCGCTGCCCGATGAGTGGGCCACCCGTCCCAAGGTGGGCTTCCCGGTGCCCATTGTCTACTGGCTGCGCGAGCAAAAGTGGTACGACTATGTCAAGGAGTACTTCACCGCGCCGTGGGCAAGCGAGTTCTTCGATACCGACGAGCTCATGCACCTGCTCGATCTGCACTTTGCGGGCAAGGGCGATTTCCAGCGCAAGATCTATACGCCGCTCGTGTTCCTGGTGTGGTACAAGCGCTTCTTTATCGACGAGGACCAGCCCGCTGTTCAGGCTGCCTAGCCTCGGCTTACGAACGCCTGCGCGTAACGGCTCCTCCGGGAGCCGTTTTTGCGTGGGTGCGTTTCAGTTACTATAAAAACCGTCCCTGCCAAATGGCTGAGAAAGGCGAAAGATGCACCATTCGGATTCCGCGACCGTGACCACGGTCGATACGCTTGCCAAGCTTCTCGATGTGTGCGGCGAGCTGCGCGCATCAGAGCAGGTTGACGAGCGTGCCGTGACCGGCTGCTCGTTTGATTCGCGTGCGGTCTCGGCAGGTGACGTGTTCTTTTGCAAAGGTGTTGCCTTTAAGCCCGCGTTTTTGAGCATGGCGCTCGATGCGGGCGCCGTCGCATTTGTGTGCGAGGAGTCGCTGGTCGAGTCTCTGGAGCCGCTGGCGCAGGAGAGCGGTGCTGCGATGCTGGTTGTTGATAGCGTTCGCACGGCCATGGCCCTGTTGCCGCCGGAGGTCTACGACCGTCCCGACCACGACGTCAAGATCGTGGGCATCACCGGCACCAAGGGAAAGACCACGGCCGCTTTTATGCTCCAGTCGATTATCAAAGCGGCGGGCGAGTCCTGCGGCATGATCGGCTCGGTGAGTACCGACGATGGCATCGAGTGCTACGAGAGCACCAATACTACGCCCGAGGCCCCCGAGGTCTGGCGCCATATCGCCAACTGCCGTGAGTCCGGTCGCCAGTCCATGGTCATGGAGGTCTCGAGCCAGGCACTCAAGTACCAACGCGTCGAGAATCTGCCGTTTGACGTGGCGTGCTTCCTCAACATCGGCCGTGACCACATCTCGCCGATCGAACACCCCACGTTTGAGGATTATTTTGAGAGCAAACTCAGGATCTTTGACCAGGCGAAGACCGCCGTGGTGAATCTGGGCACCGAAGAGGTTGACCGTGTGTTGGAGGCAGCGTCGACGGCCGAGCGCTTGGTGACCGTTGGCGTCGAGCATCCCGAGGCAAGCCTGTGGGCGAGCGATGTGCGCATGGTCGGCTTTAACATCGAGTTTAACCTGCATGGCCTGTGTGCCGACGAGTCCGAGGCGGGGGAGAAGGTCCTGCTGGGCATCGCGGGCGACTTTAACGTGGAAAACGCGCTGGTCGCTATCGCCGCTGCGCACGAGATCGGCATCGGTATCGATGCCATCAAGAAGGGCCTCTCCAAACTGCGTGTGCCGGGCCGTATGGAGGTCGTGGAGTCGAAGGACGGCCGCGTGATCTGCGTCGTTGACTATGCGCACAACCAGCTTTCGTTCCGTTCGCTTTTCTCGTCGGTCAAGCGCGCGTTTCCCACTAGTCCAGTCATTGCAGTGTTTGGCGCTGCCGGCGGCAAGGCGCAGGAGCGCCGCGAGCAGCTTCCGCGCGAGGCCGCACCATATTCCGACCTGATGATCTTTGCCAACGAGGACCCGGCTCACGAGGACCCGATGAAGGTCTGTCGCGAGCTTGCCGAGCATGTTCCCGACGATACGCCGAACGAGATCATCCTCGATCGCGAAGCCGCTGTGCATGCGGCGTTCAAGGCGGCGCGCGAGGAGTACGTCAGCCCCAATGCTCCCACCATTGTCTTGCTGCTGGCAAAGGGTGACGAGGAGCTCATGCACGTGGGTGACGAGTTCGTGCCTATCGAGAGCGACCTTTCGTTGGCCAATCGCCTGATCGATGTTACCCAGTTTGACTAATGAACCATGATGGCGGCGGCGCCCTGAGTGCGCTGTCGCCATAAGCGTGTTCCCTCAATCAAAACATGCCGTCCAAGTCCAAACCCTTCTACGTAAACGGAGTAACCATGTCCCACAACACCCTGCCGACCGTTGCCGAGCTTTCGGGCGAGATGCGCGAGCGCTTGGCCAAGGTCAAGTACGTCTTTACCGACCTGGATGCCACGATGCTCGCACCCGGCTCGTGCGTGCTGTGCGACAACGACGGCAACCCCTCGACCAAACTCGTCGAGGCCGTCGTGGCACTTGCCCGCGCTGGTATTCAGGTGGTTCCCACCTCGGGCCGCAACCGTACCATGATCCACGAGGACGCGCGCGTGCTCGGCCTCAACTCTTACATTGGTGAGATGGGCGGCCTGGTCATGTACGACCTCAAAGCCAACGATTGGGAGTATCTGACTGGCGACATGCCTTACGACCCCGTTTGCGGCCTTACTCCGCACCAGGTGATCGAGCAGACCGGCGTGTGCGAGAAGATCCTCGCCCGCTGGCCGCACAAGATCGAGTATCACAACGACATGTCGACCGGCTACAAGTACCGCGAGGTCACCGTCGGCATGCGCGGCGATGTGCCCGACGATGAGGTCCAGGCCATCCTCGACGAGGCCGGCTGCGGCCTGGTGTGGGCCTGTAACGGTCACCTGACGCATCTGTCCAAGCCGACGACGCTCGAGCTCGATCGCGTCGAGGACGGTCGCGCGTTCAACATCAACCCCGCGGGTCTCAACAAAGGCGTCGCCATTGCGCGCTTCTGCGAGCACCTGGGGATCGAGCGCGAGGAGACGCTCGCGCTCGGCGACTCCGAGTCCGACTTCTACATGGCCGATCACGTGGGCACGTTCTGTCTGGTCGAGAATGGCCTGACGAGCGCCGGCGCGCCCGAGTTCCTGGCTGCTTGCGAGAACGCTTTCGTTACGCGCGGCAAAATTGTCGACGGTTGGGCGGCGACGGCAGAGCTGCTGGTCGCGGCGCGTTCGTAGCGCGGCGTCGCCGCACTTGGATATGTCTTTTCGAGAGAGACTGGTGAGGTAATGTCCGATATCGAGAATCCGGCAGGCGACACGCGCCCGATCGGTGTGTTCGATTCTGGCCTGGGCGGTCTGACGGTTGCGCGCGCCATCGCGACGGCGCTGCCGCACGAGTCCGTCTACTACTTCGGCGACACCAAACGCTGCCCCTACGGCACGCGCACCGAGGATGAGGTGCGCTCGTTTGCGTTGCAGGCGGGCCGTTGGCTGTCGAAGCACGACGTCAAGATTATGGTCATCGCCTGCAACACGGCGACAGCTGCGGCCTTACGTCTGGCCCAGCAGGTGCTCGACGTTCCCGTGATCGGCGTGATCGCGCCGGGTGCCCGTGCGGCAATCAACAGCACCCGTTCGCGTCGCGTGGGCGTGCTCGCCACCAACCTCACCATTCGCTCGGGCGCTTACACGCGCGCCATTCAGGATCTAGATGCCGGCGTCGACGTATACGGCTGCCCCGCCTCGAGCTTTGTCGAGGTTGTCGAACACGAGCTCGCCTCGGGTGCGCATCTGCAAGAGCAGTGGCTTGAGAACGAGGACATCTTCGATACGCCTGCCGTGCGTGCGCTGGTGGGTGCCACGGTTGAGCCACTGCGCGACCACGGTATCGATACCGTGGTGCTCGGCTGTACGCATTTTCCGCTGTTGGTGGGACCTATCCGCCATGCGCTGGGGTCTGGGGTGCGCGTCGTGAGTTCCGCCGAGGAGACCACACGAGAGCTGACCGATATCCTCACGCGCCGCGAGCAGCTGGCGGGTGACGCCGCCGAGCCGCAGCATCGTTTTGCCACGACGGCCGATAACATTGCCGAGTTTGCGGTGGCGGGCAGCTTTATCTTTGGTCAGCCGCTCAAGAGCATCGAACATATCGATATCGATGAGCTGGAATAGATGTAAGGCAGCCGCCAAAGCCTTCGCCACATCTTTTGCCGAAAGGATATTTCTATGGAGTACATGCAGGTCAACCGCGCCAACGGCCGCGCCGCCAACGAGTTGCGTCCCGTTAAGCTCACCCGTGGCGTCATGAAGCACGCCCACGGTTCGTGCTTGGCCGAGTTCGGCGACACGCGCGTGCTGTGCGCCGCCACCATCGAGGAGGGCGTGCCGGGCTGGCGAAAGGGAGCTAAGGCCGGCTGGGTGACCGCGGAATACGCCATGCTGCCGACGTCGACCGGCAAGCGCTGCAAGCGCGAACACGCCAACCGCAAGGGCCGCTCCATGGAGATCGAGCGCCTCATTGGCCGCAGCCTGCGTACCGTCGTCAACATGAAAGCGCTCGGCGAGTACACCGTCACCGTCGACTGCGATGTGATTCAGGCCGATGGCGGTACGCGTACGGCGAGCATTACCGGCGCCTGGGTGGCACTGCACGACGCCCTCGCCATGTGGGTCGAGGCGGGCAAGATCGAGCGCATCCCGCTTACCGGCCAGGTGGCCGCCATCTCCATGGGCGTTGTCGACGGCAATACGCTGCTTGACCTCGATTATTCCGAGGACAGCCATGCCGAAGTCGACATGAACCTCGTCGCCACCGACACCGGTGAGATGATCGAGCTCCAGGGCACTGGCGAGCAGGCGCCCTTTGACCGTAAGCGCCTCAACGCCCTGCTCGACTTGGGCGACAAAGGCATCGCCGAGCTCATCGAGCTTCAGCGCCAAGCCATCGCCTAACCTGCCAAAAAGGGACAGGTTTATTTTGGCAGGTTTTATCTGGGAAAACGTCGAAGTATAAGACTGCCGTTGATTGAGAGGGGAGAGGCGGAGGCCCTCGTCGCCCTCGGCGCGGCATTGCTATAGAGACAAGGAGACCACTCATGGCACTTGAGAAGATCGACATCGACACCCTCGACCCGGCGGCGACCATTGTCGTGGCAACGGGCAACGCCCATAAGCTCACCGAGATCGAGGCCATTTTGGGCAAGGTCATGCCCGAGGTGCGCTTTGTGGCGCTCGGCCAGCTGGGCGAATTTGAGGACCCCGAGGAAAACGGCACGACGTTTTTGGAGAACGCCATCATCAAGGCGCAGGTTGCCGTCGAAGAGACGGGGCTCATGGCCATTGCCGACGATTCGGGCCTGGTCGTCGACGCGCTGGACGGTGAGCCCGGTGTGTATAGCGCGCGCTACGCGGGCGTTCACGGCGACGATGCCGCCAACAATGCCAAGCTGCTCGTGAATCTGGAAGGCGTGGCAGACGAGGACCGCACCGCGCGCTTTATGAGCGTCGTTGCGCTCATCGATACGGACGGCCTGGTCACCTATGGCGAGGGCGCCTGTGAGGGCGTTATCGCGCACGAGGGCCGCGGCGATCACGGCTTTGGCTACGACCCGCTGTTCCTGCCGGTCGATACGCCGGGCAAGACTATGGCCGAGCTCACGGCGGACGAGAAGAACGCCATCAGCCATCGATTCCATGCGCTCGAGCACCTATCCGCCAAACTGACGGGCGAGGAGTAGGCCGTGCGTGCGGTGGTTCAGCGCGTGCTCAACGCCGGCGTGACGGTCGACGGCGAGTACGTGGGCAAAATTGGGCGCGGCTATCTGGTGCTGTTGGGCGTGGGCCACGGCGACACGCGCGCCGAGGCTGATAAGCTGTGGGGCAAGCTCCGCGGCTTGCGCATTAACGAGGACGAGAACGGCAAGACCAACCTGGCACTTGCCGATGTCGACGGCGAGGTTCTCGTAGTGTCGCAGTTCACGCTGTTCGCCGATTGCCGTCACGGCCGCCGCCCATCGTTTACCGATGCCGGCGCCCCCGATGTTGCCAACGAGCTCTACGAGTACTTCTTGACGCTCGTTCGCAAAGATGTCGAACACGTGGCGCACGGCATCTTTGGCGCCGATATGAAAGTCGACTTGGTCAACGACGGTCCGTTCACCATCGTCCTCGATACCGACAATCTGTAAGTAGCCAAATTAGCTACTTGCGCGTGGTCGCAACAGGGTGCTATAGTATTAGAGTTTTGTCTATCTTAGGGGTATTATCCCCTTTTTGAATTGCATCTTCTGGAGGCCCTGTTCATGGAAGAGATGGAAGTCAATCACGTCGACGACATCCACGAGAAGCTGACCGATATGGTGGGCGATCGCGTTAAGGTGAAGGCCAACATGGGCCGCACCCGCGTCGTCGAGCGCATGGGCACCATCAAGAGCGTCCATCCGGCAGTCTTTATCGTCGAGGTTGACGAGCGCCGCGGCCGCAAGTCGCGTCAGTCCTACCAGTATATCGATGTCCTCACCGGTCAGGTCGAGCTGTTCGACCCCGAGAGCGGCGAGCATATCTTTACCCCGCTCGGCAATCAGCTCGAGGAGCACTAGCGGTGACCGATCGGTCCCTGACTCTTTCCGCGCCGGCAAAGATTAACCTCTACCTGGGGGTTCATACCGAGCGCGATGACCGCGGCTACCACAGGGTCGATTCCCTGATGGCAGCCGTCGGTCTTTCCGATTCCGTGACGGTCGCGCCGGCGCAGGCGCTGACCGTCCAGACGGTTCCGGCATCAGATTTTCCCATGCAAAAGAATACGGCGTATCGGGCTGCGGTTGCTATGGCCGAGCATTATGGTCGCGAGGCAAACATCTGCGTGATGATTGAGAAGCGCATTCCATTGTGCGCCGGCTTGGGCGGCCCCTCGACGGATGCGGCCGCGGTCATTGTCGCCTTGGCGGAGCTCTGGGGAATTGATCGCACCGACCCCGCGCTCGACGACATTGCGCGGGGTATTGGTGCTGACGTCCCGTTCTTTTTGCACGCGAGCCCTGCGTTCTACGTAGGTGGGGGAGACGTGCTGGCAACTGAGTATCCCGCGCTGCCCGCAACGCCCGGCGTGTTGGTCAAGCCGCGCGAGGCAAGCGTTTCGACAATTGAAGCCTATCGACGTTTTGACGAGGCTCCGGTGCCTGCAGACAAGCCCGGCGCGATCGCATCTGCCCTTCGCTCGGGAGACGCAGAGGCGGCCTACGCGCTCGTCCACAACAACCTGGGTGCCATTTCCGCACAGATGGAGCCGCAGATTCAAATGGTTCTCGATTGGCTGCGTAAACAGGACGGCACCGTTGCTGTAGATGTGTGCGGATCGGGTGCCTGCTCATTTGCCATTTGCGACACCGCCGCCACGGCCGAAAGGCTTGCCGACGCTGCCCAGCAAAACGGCTGGTGGTCCTGCGCGACGGAGCTCATTCCCAACACGGTTCAAATCGACGCGCCAAAGAAATAAAATTTTCTCTAGCACGCGGCGAAAATCTTTGTTACTATAGTCGAGCTAACGGGTTGTGGCTCAGTTTGGTAGAGCACTGCGTTCGGGACGCAGGGGTCGCTGGTTCAAATCCAGTCAACCCGACCAGAGCATGAGGAGGGACCGCTTCTTGCGGTCCCTTTTTTTAGCTATTGTTGTGATACCGCGATACCCGCGGTATACTCATTCGAGCTTGTCTCGCTGTATTGTGGAGGTCTAAATGTTTGGACTGAGGGCTCCTGAGCTCATCATTATTCTCGTCGTTGTCCTGATTATCTTCGGGCCCAAGAACCTGCCGAAGCTCGGCAAGTCCCTCGGCTCTACCGTCAAGAATATCCGTGAGGGTATGGAGGGCGACGATAAGGCCGAGACCAAGCAGGCCGAGGAGGTCGTGGTCGAGCAGTCCGAGGAGGACAAGGAGATCGCTGAGCTCGAGGCCAAGCTCGCTGCTGCCAAGAAGAAGCAGGCAGAGGACAGCGACGCGGACGCAGAGTAGTCCCATCCCTTTGGGGTGAGCACCTGACCGGCTTGCCCGCAGGCTAGCCGGTCTTTTTCGTTTTGTTGACAGTTGATTGTTTGATCAGAGTTGGGGAGATATCCGTATGGACGCAAGCCAGATCGTACTGACCGCTGAGGGCCGCCAGAAGCTCGTCGAGGAGCTCGCTTGGCGTGAGGGCGATTACGCCAAGGAGATCGTCGAGGACATCAAGGAAGCCCGCGCGTTCGGCGACCTTTCGGAGAACTCCGAGTACGACGCCGCCAAGGACAAGCAGGCCCAGAACGCCGCTCGTATTGCCGAGATCCAGGCCATCCTCGCCAACGCTCAGGTTGCTGCCACCACAGGTGATCTGACCGTCTCCATCGGTTCCACCGTTTCGCTGATTGATCCCAACGGCGAGGTCATGGAAGTCACGCTCGTCGGTACCACCGAGACCAACTCGCTCGAGCACAAGATTTCCAACGAGTCTCCGGTCGGTCACGCCATCATCGGTCACGGCGAGGGCGACTCCGTCGAGGTCGTTACGCCTTCCGGCAAGACTCGCGTCTACACCATCGCCAAGATTGCACGCTAGACCACGGTCCCGCGTAAAGGTTTGTTTTCGCTCCCTGGGACCGAATCCTGGGGAGCGTTTTAGTTTGAGGAGCTAACTTATGGCAGAGAACCAGAACGCCGCAGATCAGGCATCGACGCTCAACGACGAGCGCGCCACCCGCCTGGCCAAGCGCGCCGCCCTGTTCGAGGCGGGCCAGAACCCCTATCCCGAGCACTCTGAGCTTGAGGACTACGTTGCCGATATCGAGGCTAAGTACGCCGAGCTTGCCGATGGCGAGGACACCGAGGACGTCGTGAAGATCGCCGGCCGTGTGGTCGCCAAGCGCGGTCAGGGCAAGATCATGTTCATCGTCGTACGCGATGCGACTGCCGAGATTCAGCTGTTCTGCCGCATCAACGACATGGACGAGGCCGCCTGGAATACGCTCAAGTCCCTCGACCTGGGCGACATCCTGGGCGTGACCGGCGTGGTTGTGCGCACCCAGCGCGGCCAGCTTTCCGTTGCCCCTAAGAGCGCGACCCTGCTTGCCAAGGCCGTTCGTCCGCTGCCCGAGAAGTTCCACGGTCTTTCCGACAAGGAGACCCGCTATCGCCAGCGCTATGTTGACCTGATCGCCAACGACGACGTTCGCGAGACCTTCCGTAAGCGTTCGCAGATTCTCTCCACCTTCCGTCGCTTTATGGAGTCCGACGGCTACATGGAGGTCGAGACCCCCATCCTGCAGACCATCCAGGGCGGCGCTACTGCCAAGCCGTTCATCACGCACTTCAACGCGCTCGATCAGGAGTGCTACCTGCGCATTGCTACCGAGTTGCACCTCAAGCGCTGCATCGTCGGCGGTTTTGAGCGCGTGTTCGAGATCGGCCGTATCTTCCGTAACGAGGGCATGGACCTTACCCACAACCCCGAGTTCACCACGATGGAGGCCTATCGTGCCTTCTCCGACCTCGAGGGCATGAAGGCGCTCGCCCAAGGTGTCATTAAGGCGGCTAACAAGGCCATCGGCAACCCCGAGGTCATCGAGTACCAGGGCCAGACCATCGACCTTTCTGGTGAGTGGGCCAGCCGTCCCATGACCGACATCGTCTCCGACGTGCTCGGCAAACAGGTCACCATCGATACGCCGGTCGAGGAGCTTGCTGCTGCCGCGCGCGAGAAGGGCCTGGAGATTAAGCCCGAGTGGACTGCTGGCAAGATTATCGCCGAGATCTACGATGAGCTGGGCGAGGACACCATCGTCAACCCCACGTTCGTGTGCGATTACCCCATCGAGGTCAGTCCGCTTGCCAAGCGCTTTGAGGACGACCCGCGCCTGACGCACCGCTTTGAGTTGGTTATCGCCGGTCACGAGTACGCCAATGCGTTCTCCGAGCTCAACGACCCGGTCGACCAGGCCGAGCGCTTTGCCGCCCAGATGGCCGAGAAGGCTGGTGGCGACGATGAGGCCATGGAGTACGACGAGGACTACGTGCGCGCCCTCGAGTACGGTATGCCTCCCGCGGGCGGCATCGGCATCGGTATCGACCGCGTGGTCATGCTGCTCACCAACCAGGCTTCCATCCGCGACGTGCTGCTGTTCCCGCACATGAAGCCCGAGAAGGGTTTCCAGTCCGGTGCCGCTGCCGCCAAGGCTGCCGAGGCCGGCAACGCCGCGAGCCCGTTCGTTAAGTCGCTTAAGCCCACGCTCGATTACTCCAAGATCGCCGTCGAGCCGCTGTTTGAGGAGTTCGTCGACTTTGATACCTTCTCCAAGAGCGATTTCCGCGCTGTGAAGGTCAAGGCATGCGAGGCCGTCAAGAAGTCCAAGAAGCTGCTGAACTTTACGCTCGACGACGGCACCGGCACCGACCGTACCATCCTCTCCGGCATTCACGGTTATTATGAGCCCGATGACCTGGTCGGCAAGACCTTGCTCGCCATCACCAATCTGCCGCCGCGCAAGATGATGGGCATTCCCAGCTGCGGCATGCTCATCAGCGCTATCCACGAGGAGGATGGTGAGGAGCGTCTCAACCTGATCCAGCTCGACGCCTCCATCCCCGCCGGCGCAAAGATGTACTAGGGGGTTACGCGGGTTTACCAACCCGCGTAACCAGTTGACGCTGCAAGCCCGCCAGAGCGGCAATCTGCCTTTCAACTTCGGCGGCATGATCAGAAGATCAATGCCGCCTCGTTTCAAGGCACCTTGCTCGCTCTGGCGGGCTTTCGCTGTCGTTGCCAAGGCATCGGCGTTGCCTTGGCTGTCAAGCTGGACGTCGCTCGCTGTCCGTCCTCTACCTGCGGCGTTGCCCTGGTTGGCACTTAGGGACGTTCCTTTTAATATGAGCAGGACATTGTCAAGAGGCAA
>NZ_QSOP01000012.1 GCF_003436275.1 Collinsella sp. TM09-10AT | reverse complement strand
TCCAAGGGTTATACCCTAAGAGCAAACCACCCCTTTTAGGGGTGGTTTTGATTTGCGTTGTTCGCTGTGGTTGAGGGTGGTGGCTTAAACGTAGTAGATGGGCGTGTTTCGTGGCGGATGGGTCACGCGGACACCCTCACGAGGCCCAAAATGATCCGTTTTCCTTCGTCTCCGGGGGCAGCTGGAGCTAGAGCTCCAACGTAAGGGTGACGGGGCAGTGGTCGCTGCCGAAGATGTCGCCGCGGATGCCGGTGTCGCGTACGTTGTCGGCGATTGCGTCGCTTACCAGGAAGTAGTCGATGCGCCAGCCGGCGTTGTTCTTGCGGGCATTAAAGCGATAGCTCCACCAGCTGTAGACGCCCTCGACGTCGGGGTTTGCCGCGCGCCAGGTATCGGTAAAACCGGCGTCGAGCAGCTCGGTAAACTTGCCGCGCTCCTCGTCCGAAAAGCCTGCGTTGCCGCGGTTGGACTTGGGGTTCTTAAGGTCGATCTCCTCGTGCGCCACGTTAAAGTCGCCGCAGGTCACGACGGGTTTGCCGGTCTCGCGCTCGAGCGCGTTCAAAAAGCCGCGGTAGGCGTCGTCCCACGCCATGCGCACGTCGATGCGGGCGAGTTCATTTTGGGCGTTGGGCGTATAGACGTCGACAAACCAAAACTTGTCGAACTCGAGCGCGCAGACGCGGCCCTCGGTTACGGTTTGGGCGACGAGTGCGGCCGCCTCACCCTCGCCGGCGTAGGGTAGCAGCGCGTCGGCGTGCAGCACGCGCAGCGGTTCCTGGCGGCTAAAGACCGCAGTGCCCGAATAGCCTTTACGCTCGGCGTAGCTCCAGGTTTGGTGATAGCCGGGCAGGTCAATATCGACCTGGCCTTCTTGCAGCTTGGTCTCTTGCAGCGCCAGGATATCGACGTCGAGTTCTTGCGCGATCTGGATAAAGCTCGGGTCCTTTTTGAGCACGGCGCGCAGGCCGTTGACGTTCCACGAGGCGAAAGTGTAAGTCTGAGGCATGGTGTCCTTTCGACGGGGTTGGCAGGCTTAAGATTAGCGCAACAGGGGCGGGGTGGGCTCCGTGGGCGACGGCGCAATCGCAGCCGCCCCGACCAACATGGACGGAGGACAAACATGACGCAAGCGATAACAGATCCCAAGCAGGCCTCCGCGGCGTTGGCGGAGCTGTTCGACACCCACGAGCGCGTGGTTTTCTTTGGCGGCGCTGGTGTTTCCACGGCAAGCGGCATTCCCGATTTTCGCAGCGTGGACGGCCTGTATCACCAGCAGTTTGCCTATCCGCCCGAGACCATGCTGTCGCACAGCTTTTACGAGACACATCCGGCGGAGTTCTTCGACTTTTACCGCACCAAGATGATCGCGCTTAACGCTAAGCCCAACCGCTGTCACACCAAACTCGCCGAGCTGGAGCGAGCTGGCAAGCTCGATGTCGTGGTGACGCAAAACATCGACGGCCTGCATCAGATGGCCGGCTCACAGCGCGTGTTCGAGCTGCACGGATCGGTCCATCGCAACATTTGCCAGTCGTGCGGCGCGATCTATAGCGCCGAGTGGATTTGCTCGCGCGAGCACGAGGACGCCGCGGGCGTGCCCGTGTGCCCCGCGTGCGGTGGTCGTATCAAGCCCGATGTGGTGCTCTACGAAGAGCCGCTCGACGAGCATGTGTTGACCGGTGCCGTTGCCGCCATCGCCGCGGCCGATGCCCTCATTGTGGGCGGGACCTCACTCGTGGTGTATCCGGCGGCAGGCCTTACGCGTTACTTTACTGGCGATACGCTGGCCATTTGCAATTTGGCGCCTACCGATCAGGATGCAAATGCCGACCTGCTGATTTCTTGCGACATCGCGGCCGCGTTTGCGTTCTAGCCCGTGTGCGCGGATACAATAGAAAGACTGAGTGCAAAGCGACCCCGCCGCCAGCTCCCCAAGCTCGGCGGCGTGGGCATTTTAGGAGGATGTTCATGGCGAACGACAGCAAGACATGGCGGTGCGGAAAGTATGAGCTCAGCTTTGACCGTCCGCGCATCATGGGCGTCCTCAACGTGACGCCCGATTCGTTTAGCGACGGCGGGGAGCACTTCGACCCGGATGCCGCCATCGAGTACGGCCTGGCGATGCTCGACGCCGGCGCCGACATCATCGACGTAGGCGGCGAGTCCACGCGCCCCGGCTTTACCCCGGTTAATCCCGACGAGGAGGCTCGCCGCGTGCTGCCCGTGGTGCGCGCGCTGGCCAAAGAGGGCGCCATCGTCTCGATCGACACGCGTCACGTGGCGGTTGCCAAGGCGGCCGTGCGCTGCGGCGCCTCGATCGTCAACGACGTGACCGGCTTCACTGACTCCAAGATGGTCGAGTTTGTTAAGACGAGCACCTGCGGCGTCATTGTGATGCATGCCGGCGAGGTCGCCGCTCCCGCTCGTACGCACGCGACGGTGCAGCTCGATACCTCGGCCGCGGCGTTTGTTGCCGAGAAGGCGCGCGAGGCGGCTGCCGAGGCCGCGCGTGAGGCCGAGAAGCCGGCTCGCCGCCGTCGCGGCAAGTTGCTGGGCGAGCCTAAGCCGGAGACCAAGCTTCCGGGCGGCGTGGTGCAGCCCTCGTTGCCGTTTGGCGAACCTGAGCCCGCGACCGAGCCTGCAAGCGAGCAGGAGACGCCGGCCGCCGAGCAGGCTGCTGCCGCCGAGACCGTCGCGCCCGCGCCCGAGGCCACCGAGGCCGCATCGGAGTCCAATGACCGCCTGGCCGCCATGATGCGCCGCAGCGCCCGCCGCGAGGAAGCCTACGTGCCCACCTCGCAGCTCCGCCGCTTCACCCTGCCCGATTCGGCGCCCATCATGCGCCGCGTCATGGGCTTTCTGTCCGACCAGGCCCGCGCGCTCATCCACGCCGGCGTGTCGCGCGACCGCATCTGCATCGATCCTGGCCCGGGCTTTGGTAAGTCGGCTAACGAGGGCATCGTCATCCAGCGCGAGACTGCCAAGATGGCGTCACTGGGCTATCCGCTCATGTGCGCCGTATCGCGCAAGCGCTTTGTGGGCGCCGTCTCGGGCGTGACCGAGGCCGCCGAGCGCGATGCCGCTACGTTTGGCGTGTGCCTGGGCGCCATCCAGGCCGGTGCCAACATCGTGCGCGTGCACGACGCCGCGGGTTTTGCGCAGTTCCTGAACGGCTACTGGGCGGTTGCCAAGCCGCAGCCGCGCCGCGCGTTTGTGGCCGTGGGATCCAACTTGGGGCATCGCTGCGACAACATTCGCGCCGCACGCGACATGATCGCCGAGATTCCACTTACCTGCGTGTCCAACTCCTCCAAGATCTACGAGAGCGAGCCGGCCTACGAGACGCGCCAGGACGCGTTTGCCAACGCCGTCATCGAGATCAAGACCGAGTTGGCGCCGCTGGTGCTGCTCGACGAGCTCATGAAGATCGAGGCCGAGCTGGGCCGCGACCGCTCCAAAAAGGCCAAGGCCAACGGTCCGCGCACCATCGACCTGGACCTGCTGTGGATGGACGGCGAGACCCACGGCGGCAAAAAGCTGCGCCTGCCGCATCCACTGATCGGCGAGCGCGACTTTGTGCTGGTGCCGCTTGAGGACCTGATGCACGACCCGGCGCGGTTCTTCCGCTACAACGGCGTCGAGGTCAAGGAGCCCGAGGATCGTGTGGGCCATATCGTGGGTGAATTGGGGCGTATGTAGATGATCGAGATGAACGCTGTAGTCGCTGCCACTGAGCTTGACGCGGCGCGTGACGCGGGTCGCGAGGGCGTGTCCGCGGGCTGGTGCGCGTGGAGCGTGGGCGATGCTTCGCTGACGTTTTCGCTGGTTGTGCGCCCCGATGTGAACATGCACGCCTTCCACGGCCTGCCGTTTGTGGCCGCGATGGGCATGATGGACGCGCTCGTGGGCACGGCTTCGACGCCGGGGTTGGGCCTTGCCGGTAAAGTGGGTATCCAGTGGCCGAGCGATATCGTGTGCGGTGCGCCTGCGTTTGAGACGTCGCTCGCGCGTGTTGCCGTGAACGGCGGTGCCGGTGCTGCGGGCATGTTTGCCGCGGTGACGGTTGATATTGAACGTGCGGCGCTGAGCGAGCTTGGCGTGGATATGGCCGACGAGGTGCTGGTCGAGGCATTGGCCACCGCCGTGCTGGTCCGCGTGGACACCTGGGCGGTTGCCGCCAACACACCACAGGGCGCTGCCGGCCCGCTGGCTCCGGTGCTGGGCGAGTACTTTGACATGGTGCCACTGCTGGGTCGTCAGGTTGCGGCGGTGTCGCCCAGCGGCTTGCCGCTTGCGGTCGGTGTGTTTGCGGGCCTGGACATCTGGGGTCGCGCGACCATCAAGACCGATGCCGGCGAGCAGGAGTTTCCGCCCGAGGCCGTACGGATTCGCGGACTGTAACGCGAGGTGCCCGCGCTCAAAGATAGCGATGACAACGAAGCCCTCTTCGGCCTGTGCTGGGGAGGGTCTTGTTGTCTGGGGAATGGGTTGTCAGCACCCTATTCCTCAAAACTGAAAATCTTTCGATTTTGAGGAATAGAATTAAGCCAGCTCGGCCTTTAACGAGGTATATTCGTTGCAGAGTCTATTCCTCAAAACTGAATAATTTTCGTTTTTGAGGAATAGCGATAGAAGACCGCAGGGAGGCACCAATGAAACTCATCAATAGAACGTCATATATGGACACGTTGACGAGCCTTATTGGCGTACCGGACATCAAGGTCATAACGGGCATTCGCCGTAGCGGTAAGTCAAAATTGCTCGAGGCCCTCCGCGATTACGTGGAGGCAAATCTGTCCAATTCGAATGTCATCCATATCAATTACAACCTCGACGAGTTCGAGGGCCTGCTCGAATATCATGCCCTGCTCGCCTATGTGAAAGAGCATCGAGTGTCCGACAAGCAAAACTTCCTGCTTATCGACGAGGTTCAGATGTGCGACGGCTTTGAACGCGCGATCAACAGCCTCCATGCATCCGAGCAGTACGACATCTTCATCACCGGATCGAACGCCTTTTTGCTGTCGAGCGATCTGTCGACGCTCTTTACGGGGCGTACGTTCGAGATCGAGGTTTTCCCATTCTCGTTTGAGGAGTATCGCTTCTATAGTGACGAGGGCGAGGTCGATCGCGACTTCGATGGGTACGCGAGAACCGGCGGTATGTCCGGCTCTTACCCTTATCCACTGCAGGAGCAGCGCTACCAATATCTCTCCAATGTCTTCAAAACGCTCATCGTGAGGGATATCGTGCAGCGGCATAACGTGAGAAACGAATCGGCACTGCTGCGCATTGCCGATTACATGATGGACAACGTCTCCAACATAACGTCGGCACGCAACATTACGGATGTTTTGAACGCAGATGGGCTAAAGATAACGAACAAAACGGTCGGTGCGTACATGGGGTACCTGTGCGATGCGTTTGCCTTCTATAAAGTTCGCCGGTTCGACATTCGCGGTAAAAAATACCTTAAGAGCGGCGAGAAGTATTACCTGGCAGACCACGCGTTCAAATACGCACTGCTTGGTACACGTGATATGGATTGGGGACGCGTATACGAGAACATGGTGGCCATCGAGCTGCTGCGCCGCGGATACGAGGTATACGTCGGTGTGCTCTATAAAAAGGAAATAGACTTTGTAGCAATCAAGCGAAGCGAGAAGCTCTACATTCAGGTGAGCGACGACATCAGCTCGGATAAGACATTTGAACGCGAGATTTCACCACTGCTGAGCATTGGCGACGCGTACCCCAAGATGATTCTCGCCCGCACGCATCACGAGGCCACGGACCGCAATGGGGTGCAGATCGTGGACCTGGCGAGGTGGTTGTGCGGCGAGGCTTAGCAAAAGGTCCTATTCCTCAAAAACGAAAAAATTTCGATTTTGAGGAATAGGACCGATGCGTTGCCTAGTTCGCCGCTCGCGCTCGACTTAAACCCCGCCTTACCCCAGCTTCTGCATGCGGCGGTAGATTTCGCAGATGCCTTTGATGGTGAGCTGGCCGTCGACTATGTCGAAGGCATCAGTCGAATCGGCGACGATGCTGGCGAGGCCGCCCGTGGCGATAACGGTGGCGTCCTCGCGCCCCAGCTCGCGCTTCATGCGCGTGACCAGGCCCTCGGCCATGGCGGCGGCGCCCGTTACGGCGCCGACCTTGATGCACTCCTCGGTATCGCGGCCGATGGCATGCTCGGGCGCCTCGAGCGGCACGCTGGCGAGCTTGGCGGCTCGGGCGGCGAGCGCGTCCATGGAGATGCGGATACCCGGCGCGATCGCTCCGCCAATGTAATAACCGTCCTCGTCGATGACGTCGATATTGGTTGCGGTGCCAAAGTCCACCACGATCGCTGGGGCGCCGTAGAAGGTCTCGGCAGCGACGGCGTTGGCGATGCGGTCGGCACCAACGGCCTGGGGGCGTGCCGCCCGCAGCTTGGTCACGGCCGCCGTCTGCGGCCCGATGACGATGGCGTCTGCCGCGATGCGGTTGGCCACGGCGTGCCACTCGCACGAAAGCTGTGGCACCACGCCGGCAAAGGCGATCGCGTCGACCGCGCCGAGCGAGAGGTCGTACATCTTAAAGAAACCCATCAGGCGCACGTGGATCTCGTCGGCGGTATAGGAGCGGTCGGTGGGCATACGCCACGACTGCACCAGCTCGTCTCCGTCAAACAGGCCCATGGCCGTCTGCGTGTTTCCCATATCGATAGCGAGCAGCATGTCTACTCCAGGTGTCGGCGTAAAAGGACGCGCACCATTGTATACGTGCCGCCGGCGGCGCTCGGCTGCGATTCGTTCACGGTGATAGGGGCTGAGGGGTTCTAAATATGAAGGAATTATGCTCTACGAGATTTTCCTTGCCGCTTACCGAACTCCCGCGTAATATTCTTTCTTGCGCACATGAGGCGTCCAGACATTGCGGGGTGGAGCAGTCTGGTAGCTCGCCGGGCTCATAACCCGGAGGTCGTAGGTTCAAATCCTGCCCCCGCGACCAAGAACTTGCAGCTCGTCGGCCTAGCCGGCGAGCTTTTTTGTTATTCCGGGACTGTTTTCTCAGTCCAATTTCCAGCCTCTCAAACATAATCTCGATCTGTAACAGGTGGACCCGATTTGGGCGGCTAGGTGTTACAGATTGAGATCTTTCGGCAGGACGGTCTCAGTTTGTCTAAATCTGTAACACGAGGGACGGATTTTGCCGAGTTGTTGTTACAGATTGAGATTTTCTTGCAGGCGGGTCCCGTTTGTCTCGATTTGTAACATCTGGGGCCCATTTTGCCGAGTAACTGTTACAGATCTAGATCTTTCGGCAGACGGGATTGGTTTGTCTCAATCTGTAACAGGTAGGGGTCAAAAGTGGGTCCAGATGTTACAGATCTAGATTGTTAGGGATGGGTCGAGAGGAATGTCTCGATCTGTAACATCTAGGGTCGTTTTTGGCCTGTAGATGTTACAGATTGAGATTTTCCGCCGGGACGGTTTCGGTTTGTCTCGATCTGTAACAGTTGCTCGGCAAAATAGGGTCTTACTGTTACAGATTGAGACAAACCGGCAGCCGGCCCCGCCCCATCCACCTGCCGCTACCTGCTATCTGCCGATTTCCGTTGCGTCGCCGTGCTCCCATGTCATATCCTCTAGACAACTACGCGGCAACATCGCCGCCGCGCCTACAAGAGAGGAATGTCCATGACCGCACCCGCATCCAAACTGCTCCAGCCCATTACGGTTGGCCCCCTTGAGCTTAAAAACCGCATTATGTTCCCGCCGCTGACCACCGGCTACGAGGAGCGCGACGGTTCCATTGGCGAGCGCAGCCTGGCTTTTTACGAGCGCCTGGCCCGTGGCGGCGTGAGCTACATCGTCATCGGCGACGTTGCTCCTGTTATGACCGCAAGCCCCACGCCCAAGTTAGCGACCGACGCCCAGATCCCCACGTTTAAGGCGCTGGCCGACGCCGTTCACAAGCACGGCGCCAAGGTCGCGCTGCAGCTGTTCCACCCCGAGTACGACGTGCCCGGTGTCGGCCGCATGGTCATGGGTTCCATGGCCGCCGCCAAGGCCGCGCAGGAGGCCAAGGCCGCCGGCGACGAGGAGACCTTTGCCGCCAAGATGGCCGAGTCCAACGAGATCCGCAAGCAGGCCTACGCCAAGTTGCACCACGATATGCAGCACTTTGTGAACGAGGCGAGCGTAGAGCAGCTCACCCAGATCAAGGAGGCCATCGCCGCCTCGGCCGCTCGCGCGCAGCAGGCCGGCATTGACGCCATCGAGGTCCACGGCGACCGCTTGGTGGGTTCGCTATGTTCGGCCATCCTCAACAAGCGTACCGACGAGTACGGCGGTTCGTTCGAGAACCGCGTTCGCTATGCGCTCGAGGTCGTCGCCGCCATTAAGGAAGCCGCGCCGCAGCTGATGGTGGAGTACAAGCTCCCCGTGATCATGGAGAACCCCGACGGCACGCCGCGCGGCAAGGGTGGCCTGCAGCCCGACGAGGCCTGCGAGTTCGCCAAGCTGCTCGAGGGCGCGGGCATCGACATGATCCAGGTCGCGCAGGCCAACCACACCGGCAACATGGGCGACACCATTCCGCCCATGGGTGCCATGCCCTACAACTGGACGCTGCCGGTGGCCGAGCGCGTCAAGGCCCTGGTCTCCGTGCCGGTGGCCACCGTCGGCCGTGTTGTTTCGGTCGAGGCCGGCGAGAAGATTCTTGAGGACGGCGCGGCCGACATTATCGCCTATGGCCGCTCGCTCATGTGCGACCCCGACATTGCGCTGAAGGCCGCGACCGGCGAGCCCATCCGCGAGTGCCTCAACTGCAACAAGGGCTGCGTCGATGCGATTCAAAACCGCAAGTACATCTCGTGCGTGCTCAACGCCGAGAACGGCGACGAGGCGACCATCGCCATTAAGCCGGGCGAGGGCGACAAGAAGATCGCCGTGGTGGGCGGCGGTATTGCCGGCCTGGAGGCCGCACGCGTGGCGGCCAAGCGCGGCTACGACGTGACCGTCTATGAGGCGAGCGATCACTTGGGCGGCCAGATTGTGCTGGCGGCCGCGCCTCCGCGCAAGGATGAGATTATGCGCTCGGTCGAGTACTACGAGAAGATTCTGCCCGGCCTGGGCGTGAAGGTTGAGCTCAACCATGCCGCTCGCCCCGCGGACCTCAACGCCGCCGACGCCGCGATTGTGGCCGTGGGCGCGCATGACGTGGTCATCCCCGTTCCGGGCGCCGACTCGGAGAAGGTCGTCTCGAGCTGGGACGTGCTGGCCGGCAAGGTGGAGCTCAGCGGGCGCGTCGCCGTCATTGGCGGTGGCCTGGTGGGTATCGAGACTGCCGAGTACCTGCTGCAGCACGGCTGCGAGGTGGCGATTGTCGAGATGCTCGACAAGATTGCCGCTGGCGAGTCCGAGACCATTCTGCCGCTGATCATGAGCGACTTTGCCGCCCACAACGTGGAACAGCACGTTAAGACCCGCCTGACCGCCATTACCGACGAGGGCGTGGAGGCCGTGCACACCACCGAGGACGGTGCCGAGGAGCCGGTGAAGATCGCCTGCGATTACGTGGTGATGGCCGTGGGCTCCAAGGCCAACGCGTTTGACCTGGATGGCGTGACGGTGCCCGTGACCTGCGTGGGCGACTGCTCGGGCGAGCGCACCGCCGACATCGCGAGCGCCATTCGCACGGCGTATCATGCGGCCAACGAGCTGTAGCTGAACATCGCGGCCAGGCGGGACGGTAGCACGGATCCGTCTCGCCCGGCTGTGTCCCGTCGGGTGTCAACCGGTGCGGGGCCTGCAAGCGCAGCAGGCCCCGCCCTTTTTGTTTTGCTCCGGTGGATGGCAATGCGCGGTAATCATGAGGAGTAAGGACGTCTACTGCCTTGCCGATTACTCAAAATAATTGGGGGAGGGGTTAATAATCATATCCGCTATAGCAAAGGACATAAAGAGATGCCAATTTTGTTGACAAGCGAATGACGATTGGCTGCGAGTCAGCTACCAGCGTAAATAATCGATAAAGAAATGTCGTAAATTGGTGCCAAATGCCCAGATAACACCGCGTCTATTTTAATTAACTGCTTTGAGCAAACAGTAAAATGCTACTATCTAACTTGCACGTAAGAAAGCAGATTAACGGTTAAGGCTAAGAAGTGGCAGGTATGTCGGAAGCAACTAGGACTCGCACGCATGCGCCCGAGGTTAGGCAGCGCGCCGTCGAGGTCCTCCAAGAGGGGGTCGGTCATCGCGCCCTCGCCGCGGAGCTTGGCATTCCCCAGGCCACGGCTCGTCAGTGGGCCCGCGCGTATGCCGTGGGCGGTGCCGACGCCGTTCTCAACGCCGGTTCGCATCATCACACCTATTCGTACGAAGTTAAGCTCGCCGTGGTCAAGGACCGCTTGGAAAACGGCTTAACGGTTCGCGAGGCCATGATCAAGCACAAGATTCCCAGCGAGTCTTCGGTCAAGGCTTGGTGCCGCCAGTATCGCGAGAGCGGTGAGTCCGCGCTGGTTGATAAGCCGCGCGGTCGCAAGCCGCGCGTTAAAAAAGCGGAATAGCGAACGGGATGGTGCGCCCACAGGGGCGCATTTTTCTTGCCGCGCCAACTTTTTGGACCGTCGTGAGCCTACTGGAACATCCTCCAAAGTGGTTAATAAACCGCGCGCAGTGGCCCGTGCGCCCGCCGCCGCGATAGGGGGAGCGTCGCCTCTCTGCTCCAAAGCGGACAGACTCCTTACCCCGTACGCCTAAAACTCCCCAGTTGACCGAAAACCCGCCGCCGCTACTCCTCAACTGAGCTATAACGTTAAACAATTGCAGCGTTTTTGCATGGGGGAGTGATGGTATGACGCTACTGTATTTCCTTACCCTGTTTCCGCTGGTACCGGCGCTGGGCATGCTGCTCGCGCGCGGTGACCGCGCCCGCGATGCGGTAGGGCTTGTAGGCTCTGGCATCATTATGGCGGTGACGGTTGTAGTCGCCGTCATGTTTTTTGGCACGGGTCCGCAGAGCTTTGAGGTTGCCCCCGGCACCTCGCATGTGCTCTCGATCATCAGTTCCGTTATCGACGTCATCCTGTGCGCTGTCATCCTGTACAACGCGTACAAATATAGGAACGCGCTCACCACGGTGCTCGGCATAGTCCAGCTGGTGGGCTCGCTCGCCTTTGCAGCCATGACGCTGCCCGCGGCCGAAGCCGTCACGGCAACGCCACTCTACCTGGACTACATGAGCGTGATCATGGTCCTCGCCGTCGGCATCGTTGGCAGTCTAATCTGCTTGTATGCCCTGGGCTACATGAAGGACTTCCAGGCCCATGACGAGCACGAGGCCGCGCTGCGCGGGCAGACCGCGCCCGACCGTCGCCCGCAGTTCCTGGCGCTCATGTTCCTGTTCCTCTCGGCCATGTTCGTCATCGTGACGAGCGACAACCTTGAGTGGCTGTTCTGCGGCTGGGAAATCACCACCGTGTGTTCGTTCCTTATGATTGGCTATACGCGTACGCCCGAGGCCATCAAGAACGCCTTTACCCAAATCATCCTCAACATGCTGGGCGGCATCGCGTTTTTGGCCGGACTTATGTATCTGCACGTTAACGGCATGCCGCTGACCATCTCGGGCATGATCGAGCTTTCCGGCACCGGAACCGCGCAGTCCGCGCTGCTGGTGATGCCGGTCATCCTGTTGTCGCTCGCCGCGCTCACCAAGGCCGCACAGATGCCGTTCCACACTTGGCTGTTGGGTGCCATGGTTGCACCCACTCCCACGAGCGCCCTGCTGCACTCGTCAACCATGGTCAAAGCCGGCGTGTTCCTGATGGTCAAGCTGAGCCCACTCTATGCCATCTACCCCGTGACCGGCTTTATGGTCACGAGTGTGGGTGCCATCACGTTTTTGCTCGCTGCCCTCATGGCCATCTCGCAGAGCAACGCCAAACGCGTCCTCGCGTACTCCACCATTTCCAACTTGGGCCTCATCAGTGCTTGCTTGGGTGTCGGCGCGCCCGAGGCCGTATGGGCCGCCATCTTCCTGATCCTGTTCCACACGGTGGCCAAGTCGCTGCTGTTCCTGTGCGTGGGCACGGCCGAGCATCATATCGGCAGCCGCAATATCGAGGACATGGACGGTATGTTCAGCCGCATGCCGCACCTTACGCGTCTGATGATGCTGGGCATCATGGGCATGTTCGTGGCACCGTTTGGCATGCTCGTGTCCAAGTGGGGCGCCCTGGTGGCGTTCGCGCAGACCGGCAACGTGCTCATGATCATGGTGCTTGCCTTTGGCTCGGCCGCGACGTTCTTCTTCTGGGGCAAGTGGCTTGCCAAGCTTTCGGGCGTCGACCCCACGGCTCAAAACGTTGAGGTCAATGTCCATAAGACCGAATGGATGGCCCTCAACACCATCGCCGCGCTGCTGATTCTTTGCTGCGTGGCGTTCCCGCTCATCTCGAGCGGCCTGGTGTCGCCTTACTTGGCCATGGTGTTTGGCCGCGTGCCGTACGTTATTGGCAAGGACTCCATGTATCTGATGGTGGTTATCGTGGCGTTTATCGCCGTGGTGCTGCTGACTTCATTCCGCGTGAGCAACAAACCGCACGTCAACGTGTACCTTTCGGGTGTGGGGACCGACAAATATCGCCATTTCCGTGGCTCGATGGGACACGAGGTGAAGGCCGAAAAGCGCAATTGGTACTCGGAGGACGCCCTTGGCGAGAAGCGTATTGGCCCCGCGGGTAGCGTCGTGTGTTGCAGCATTATCTTGTTTGCGCTGCTGTGTTGCGCGTGGATTGGGCCCGAGAGACTTGCCATGAGCGCGCCCTCGGTGCTGCGCGGTAAGTATTTCGAAGGCTCGGGTGTCGTGGGCATTTTTATAGGTACCGTGGTGTTTGCCCTGCTGGCGCCGCTTGTGGGTGGCCTGATCGACGGAGTCGACCGCAAGCTGTCCGCTCGCATGCAGGGCCGCGTGGGCCCGCGCCTGCTGCAACCGTTCTACGACGTTGCCAAGCTGCTGCGCAAGGCCCCTGCCAGCGTAAACACCATGGACGATACCTATATGGCATGTGCGCTCATCTTTACCGTGGTAGGCGGCGGCATCTTTGTGTCGGGTTCCAACACGCTGCTGTGCGCTTTTATGGTGACGCTCGCCGCGATCTTTGTGGTGCTGGCGTCCGCCTCGACGCAAAGCCCGTTTGCGCAGGTCGGCGCCGATCGCGAGCTGCTGCAGGTTATGAGCTACGAGCCCGCCGTTCTGCTGATGAGCGTGGGCCTGTACCTTGCCACCGACAGCTTCGATTCCATTGCCGTGACGGGGCAGTCGGCCCCCATCATCGTGTACAGCGCGCCCATTTTCCTTGCGCTGCTCGCGGTGCTTACCATCAAGCTACGCAAGTCGCCGTTCGACCTTTCGTACTCGCATCACGCGCATCAGGAGATTGTCCAGGGCGTCGCCACCGAGATGAGCGGCAGCACGCTGGCCAAGATGACCCTTATGCACTGGTGCGAGACCGTGCTGTTTTTGATGTGGGTGGGCATGTTCTTTGTCTGGGACAACCCGGTGAGCTGGGTGGTCGCCCTGGTCGTGATGGTCGCGACGTATTTTGTCGAGGTACTGATCGACAACACCTTTGCCCGCAGCACCTGGCGCAGCTGCTTTAAGCTCGGCTGGGGCGTGGCGCTGGTGTTTGGCCTGCTCAACCTTATGCCCATCCTCGTCGACGTGTTTATTTAGGAGGCAGCATCCATGGATCATAAAATGTCGCGCTCGCCGTGGGTTATTCATTACGACGGCTCGAGCTGCAACGGATGCGATATCGAGGTGCTGGCCTCGCTCACGCCGCTGTTCGATGCGGAGCGCTTTGGCGTGGTCAACACCGGCAACCCCAAGCATGCGGATATCTTTTTGGTGACGGGGTCGGTCAATGCCCAGAACCTGCCCGTCGTGCGCCAGATCTACAACCAGATGCTCGAGCCCAAGTGCGTTGTGGCGTGCGGCATTTGCGCGTGCTCGGGCGGCGTGTTCCGCGATGCCTACAACGTGATCGGCGGCGTGGACCGCGCGATTCCCGTGGACGTGTACGCGCCCGGGTGCGCCATTCGTCCCGAGACCGTGATCGATGCCATCGTGGAGGCGTGCGGCATCCTGGACCAGAAGGAGGCCGTGATGCGTGCTGGCGGTGACCCGCTTACCGTGGGCGGCGCCGCAACCTGGGACGGTGGCGTTGGGCTGGGCGAGGACGGGTTTGTGGCCGCGGGGGCCGGGGCCGGTGTCGACGCAGGCACGGCTGACGGTGCGCCCGCCGCTGCAAAGGAGGCCGAGTAATGCAAAAGGCTATCTATACTACCGTCGGGATCGACGAGCTCCTGTCGCATGTCCAGGCGCTCAAGGGCGTCGGCGCGCGCTTTGTGCAGATGCACGCCGAGCGCTGTGTGGACGACGGATCGTATCGCCTGGTCTATACGTTTATCAACGTCCGCGCCGCGCAAGAGCAGATCGCGCGGGACGGAAACTATGCGATCGAGAACCTGGTGGTCGAGGGTATCGACCAGTACCAGGAGATTCCGTCCATCAGCTCGTACTATCCGGCGGTGTTTCCGTTTGAGAACGAGGCCCACGACCTGTTTGGTCTTGCCATTACCGACATGCAGATTGACTTTAAGGGCTTTTTCTACCAGGTCTCGACTGCCGAACCCATGAGCGTCATCACGCCCGAGGTGAAGACTGCGCGCGAGAAGGCCATGAAAGTCCGCGCGGCCGCCGAGGCCAAGGCGCGCAAGGCCGCGGCCGAGAAGGCTGCCGCTACCGCGGCCGCCGCGGGGAAGGGCGCTGTGGGCGCTGGCGATGCTGCGGGTGCTGCCGTCGCTCAGCCCGCTGCGGCTGCCGGCTCCGATGCTCAACACGATGAGGCTGCTGCGAAGGCCGCGCTCAAGGCCGCCGAGATGGAGGCAAAGCTCGCCGCCATGGATCCCGAGAAAGCGGCCAAGGTCCGCGCGGCGCTTGCCGCCAAGGCCGCCCGCGATAAGCAGAAAAAGGAGGCGTAAGGTCCATGGCACATCGCTCTGTTATTCCGTTTGGCCCGCAGCACCCAGTACTGCCCGAGCCGCTTCATCTGGACCTGGTGATCGAGGACGACCGCGTCATCGAGGCAATTCCGCAGATCGGCTTTGTGCACCGCGGACTCGAGAAGCTCACCGAAAAGCGCGATATGTATCAGTTTGGCTACATCGCCGAGCGCATCTGCGGCATCTGCGCCGTGGGCCACAGTTGCGGCTATGCCAGCGCCTGCGAGCGTATGCTCGACATCGAGGTGCCCGGCCGCGTGCGGTATATCCGCACCATCTTGCATGAGCTTTCGCGCATCCACTCGCATCTGCTGTGGCTCGGACTGCTCGCCGACGCCTTTGGTTTCGAGGCGCTGTTCTATCGGTCATGGACCCTGCGCGAGCAGATTCTCAAGATCTTTGAGAGCACGTGCGGCGGTCGCGTGATCCTGTCGATCAACGAGATCGGCGGCCTTAAGCACGACATCGAGGACTCCGAGCTGGCGGGTATTGTCCAGACACTCGATGCCATGCGTCCCGACTACGAGGCCCTGGTGCATACGTTTTTGGACGACGCCAGCTGTGGTGAGCGTCTGCATGGCGTGGGCGTGATCAGCAAGAAAGACGCGCTGGAGCTTTCGATGGTCGGACCGTTTGGGCGCGCCTCGGGTGTGGATTACGACGTGCGCATGTTTGGCGACGGCGCCTATGCGGATCTGGCCGCGTTTGAGCCCATCGTGGCAACCGACGGCGACTGCTATGCCCGCTGCCAGGTGCGTTGCACCGAGGTCACGCAGGCCATGGATATCATCAAGGAGCTTGTCGGTAAGATTCCACACGACGGCATCGGCGGGCGCACCAAGCTTACGCCGGCCGACGGCGCGCGCGGCGAAGTTGTGATTGAGCAGCCGCGCGGCGAGGCGTACTACTATGTACGCGGCAACGGCACCAAGAACCTGGACCGTTTTCGCGTGCGAACGCCGACGTCGCAAAACCTGGCGGGTCTGACACATGCGCTGCAGGGCGTGCTCCTTGCCAACGTGCCCATGATTATCCTGACCATCGACCCCTGCATTAGCTGCACGGAAAGGTAGGCGCGGCATGAGTTTGCTGACATTTGCCAAGACGGCCTTGGGTTCTATGGTCAAGCAGCCGGTCACGGTGTGCTATCCGCAGGAGAAACTGACGGCGCCCGAGCGCCTGCGCGGGCATATTGTCAATGACATGGACGTGTGCATCTGCTGCGGCATGTGCGCTCGGCGTTGTCCGGCGGGCGCACTCGCGGTCGATCGCAAAGGCGGCACCTGGTCGATTGACCCGTACGCCTGCGTGGTGTGCGGCGAGTGCATCGAAAGCTGCCCCAAACACTGCCTGACTATGGATACCGCCCGTACCCCAGTCGCAGCGGATAAGACTCCCACGGTAGAAACCAAGCCGGAATAGCTCTGGAATAGAGCTGGAATAGGGGCCGGTGGGGCAAAAATGCCCCACCGGCCCCGCGCGTGAACTCGCGGTTGGGCCGCCCGAACAAAACCATGTCGGTTTACTACGACGAATTCGACATTCCCGACCATGACTGCATTTTTCTAAATATTGCAAGCGTTCTACCTGCGGTTTTGTAAGCGCGCAATTTGCCGTGGTCGAAGGTGGGCGATTCATCGTAGTAAACCGACATAGTTTTGAAATGGCATTAAATCGGTAGCAGCCATTTTACTTTGCCGGGGCGGTCGGCCGTTGGGTAATTACCCTCGCAGGTAGGCGATGGCGATTTGGGTGCGGTTGCGCAGGCCCATTTTTGCCAGAATCGAGCTGATGTGGTTGCGCACCGTGCCTTCGCCCATGTAGGCCGTGGCGGCGATTTCCTTGTTATCGAGGCCGCGGGCGATGAGCTCTGCGACTTCGAACTCGCGGTCGGTCAGGCTGGCAAAGGCGGCGGGCCGGCGGGGCATGCCCGCCTCAACGCCCGTTCCGTCAAAGTCGATATCCTCGATCGCCTTACCCTCGAGCACGCGTTTGCCGTCCATGACCTGCGCCAGCGCCGGTGGAATGGCGGCGACATCGGTCTTGATCAGATAGCCGCGGGCGCCCAGCTTGAGCGCCGACACAATGTACTCGTCATCCGAGAATGTCGTCAGAAACACCACGCGCGCCGCAGGGTCGCGCTCAAGGATCTCGCGCGCCGCCGAAAGGCCGTCGCGCCCCGGCATCTGAATGTCGAGCAGCGCGATATCGGGCGCGTGCTCGGCGTAAAGTGCCACCGCGCCGTTGCCGTCGGCTCCGGTGCCCACCACTTCGATCTGCGGCTGGGCGCCCAGGATAATCTTGAGCGAATCGACTACCAAGCGGTCGTCGTCGACAACTATGAGCCTCATCGGGCGTCATCTCCTTGCTGTTTGGGGACGGTGGCAAACACGCGCCAGCCGGGGGCGCCGGCGCGCAGGCCGGCGGTGAAGGTTCCGCCAAGCGCCTCGACGCGCTCGCGCATGGAGACGAGCCCCATGCCTTCTGCGACGTTGCTGCTGCTCGCCGGGGTCGCGTCTGCGCCATCATCGGTAACGATGAGCTGGTAAAACGACGGATGCTCCATGCACCGCACGGTAATGGTTTTGGCATGGGCGTGGCGCATGGCGTTGGAAAGCGCCTCGCGCAGCACCGCCGCAAAGCAGTTGGCGACGTTGGCGGGCGCATGCTCGGCCAAAACCTCAAGCTCAATCTGCGGACCGCTGTCCGAGCGCGCGCCTTCAACGATGCGTTCGAGCTGCACGGAGAGGTTGGTCGCATTGTCGTTGAGCGCGTGGACGCTGGCGCGCACGAGCTGGAGCGCCTCGTCAACGGTGTATTTGACGTCGGCGAAATCGGCGGCAACGCCGGGCTCGTTGGCATGGACCACGCGCAGGGCTTCGGTTTGAAGCGAAGCGCGCGTGAGCTGGTGGCCCACGTTATCGTGGATTTCGCGCGCGATGCGGGCGCGTTCGGCGAGCGTCGCGAGCTCGACTTCGTAGTCCTGGCGGTCGGCGAGGTCGCGGTTGCGTGCCTCGAGTGCCAGGGCGCGTTCTTGCAGCTTGTCGCGGGTGCGACGCATGCGTTCCTGTTCGCGCTCCAGCTGCGCGGTGCGCAGCGACAGCAACGTGGCGGCGACCGAAAGGATGGCGGTCAGCAGGAGCGTTCGGGCGGTGAGCGCGTCGGTGCGAAGGTCCGCGACGAGCGCAAAGGCAAAGATGGAGCCAGTGCCCAGCGCGACCCAGGCGTGCTCACGGCGCACGCGCCGCGCGATGTCATAGAGGGCGAGAGGCGCAAACGGCACAAACGGCGGCACGAAAACGGCCGCGATGATGTAGACGTAGCTCGCGGTCTCGCTTGCACGGCGCGTGCGTTCCTTCTGCGCGAGCTCGGCCAGCGAGGTGGTAATAATGCCAAGGCAAAACGCCGCGACCAGGCGAGCGTCCACAGCAAGGCCCACGGCGGCTGCGATGCAGCACGCCAGCACGATCGATTTGTCGAAAAGCCTGTTCATACGGGTATTGTACGCGAAGCCGCGCGTGGTGGAGGGGCCGCCTGCGCAACCGTGACATTCCTCCCGCGCGGCAAAGCGGGGGCGTCGGCAGGCCGCACGACCAAGACCTCCGCACTCGTGACAAAGCTCACTGGTGCGCGCCGCCCGCTCCTGCGATGATGCAATCGTACTGGACCGCAATCAACAGAAGGGCTTCCTCATGACAGACATCGTCCATGTCGAAAACCTCGTCAAGCGCTATGACGATCTTATTGCGCTCGACCACTTTAACCTGAACATCGCCCCCGGCGAGATCTTTGGCCTGCTGGGCCCCAACGGCTCGGGCAAAACCACGTCCATCAACTGTATTCTGCAGCTGCTTGCCTACGACAAAGGCACCATCGAGCTGTTCGGCGAGCCCATGACGCCCGCCCGCTACGACCTCAAGCGCCGCATCGGCGTGGTGCCACAGCAGGTGGCGGTGTTCGACGAGCTCACGGTGCGCGAGAACATCGACTATTTCTGCAGTCTTTACGTCAACGACCGCAAGCGCCGCCGTGCGCTCGTGGACGAGGCGATCGACTTTGTCGGTCTGGGCGACTTTGCCAAGTTCCGCCCCGGTAAGCTCTCGGGCGGCCTGGCGCGCCGGCTCAACATTGCCTGCGGCATCGCGCACAAGCCCGAGCTCATCTTCTTCGACGAGCCCACGGTGGCGGTCGACCCGCAGAGCCGCAACGCCATCCTGGAGGGCATCTGCCGTCTGCGCGACGAGGGCGCCACGGTGGTGTATACCAGCCATTACATGGAGGAAGTCGAGCAGATCTGCAGCCGCATTATGATCATGGACGGCGGCCGCGTGCTGGCGCAGGGCACTAACGACGAGCTCAAGCGCATGATTCAGATGGGCGAGAAGATTGTAATCGAGGTCGGCGAGGTTCCGAGTGCGGCGCTCGGTGCCGTCGCAAGCCTGCCGCACGTTCTGGACCTTTCGGCAACGGCGGGACAGCTCACGTTTTCGTGCGAAGCGAGCCCGCACAACCTGACGGACATTCTCGATGCGCTGCGCTCGCATGACGTGCCGCTCGGCCGCATCTATTCCGAACCGCCGACCCTCAACGACGTGTTCCTCGAGATCACCGGCCGCGAGCTGCGCGACTAGGGGGCGGCCATGTTCAACACCATCATCACCACGGTCAAGACGCTGCTGCGCCGGCCGAGCACGTGGGTCTGGGGCGCTCTCTTTCCTATCGCGCTTTCCACGATGTTCATGTTTATGTTTGCGAACCTCAGCTCCGACGGCACGGTCGACCCGGTGCCGGTTGCCGTCGTGGCGGACGAGGCCTGGGATGCCTCGACCTTTAAGGATGTGGCAGCTTCGCTTGCCAAGGCAGGCGACGACCAGCTGCTCGATGTGAGCGAGTACGAAGACTTGGCTGCCGCGCGCAAAGCGCTCAAGGCCGGCGAGGTCGCGGGCATCTATACGGTTGATGCCGCGGGCACGCCCAGGCTCACGCTGCTATCGAGTTACGACAGCTCGCGCGCCTCGTCGGTGCTTACCGACCGCAGCATCCTTGAAACGGCGGCAAGCTCGTATACGCAAAATGCCGAGCTCATGTCCCAGATTGCCCAGGACAACCCGGCGGCGCTTGCCGACCCGGAGGCGGTTGCGCGCGCCCTGTCGCTCGAGGGCGGAACCCGCCGCGTGAGCCTGACTCGTGCCACGCCCGATGGCACGGTCATCTACTATTACGCGCTTTTTGGCCTGGTCGCGATGATGTCTGCCGAGTTTGCCGCCTTGAGCGTCGTCGATTTGCAGCCCAATCTGTCCGGCCTCGGCGCGCGCCGCTGCGTGGGCGGTCTTTCCAAGACGGCGTCGCTGGCCGGCATTTTTGTCGGCTCGTGGCTGGTTTCCTTTGCATCGATGGCGGTTGCGATCGGCTACGTGCGCCTGGTCGTGGGCGTCGACTTTGGCGGGCGCGAGGGGTTGTGCCTGCTGGGCGGGGCTGCATCCGCGCTTGCCGCCACGGGCCTGGGGCTTTTTGTGGGCACGCTTCCCGTTAAGGGCGGCAAGGCATCCAAGTCGGGCATCCTCACGGGCTTTGCCACCACGTGCGCCCTGTTCGCCGGCCTCTACGGCGAGCCGGCGATGGCGCTTGCCGACGACGTCGCCCGCGCTTGTCCGGTCGAGTGCTGGCTCAACCCCGTCAAGCTCATCTGCGACATGTTCAATCGCCTGTATTTCTTTGAGGACCTGGGGCCCTTCGCTCATATGACCCAATCCGCTGTCAAGAGCCACAATGGCCCCGCCGACCGCTTGCAATCGGTCGGCGGGGCCTGCCGTTAACCCGTCCCGGTCCGCCCCCGGCATGTCATCGACGCCTTCGGCTCAGTCTCATATCCGCGGATACCGTTCTGTCGGCCCGCACTCCATTCCTTCGGCGGGGTTCCCCAAGTCTGTCGAGGCGCATGCGGAGGGCTCCGCGCGCACAGCGAAATAGGGGGTATCCCCGAAGGCCGCCCGGCTCGCCGGGGCGGGGGCTATGTCTATTCCGCGCCCTCCCGGCACATCATGCCGAGGGCCCAGAGCCACCTCACGAGCTCGGCCGCGGTGGCCGCGTTAGCCTTCGCCGCGGGCATGCCGCGGGCGAGCATCTCCTCGCGCCGCCGCAGGAGCCGCTCGGATCCCTTCCTCCCGTGCATCCTTATCTCGAGGGGCACGCCCGTGTCCCTTGGCATGAGCTTCGGCTGGTGCCGTGCCGCGGCGTAGCACCATGAACCCTCAACGGCCAGCTTCCTCACGAGCGCGTTGCCCGCACCGCTGATGCCTCCGAGCCGCACGGAGTCGCCGCTCGACCTCTGACTCGGCGCGAGGCCGAAATAGGCCGTGACCTGCCTTCCGGAACGGAACCTCGTGAAGTCGCCGACCTCGGCCGAGAAGGCTGCGGCCAGCGCGAAGGCGCAGCCCTTGATCGACTGGAGGGCGGCCACCTCCGCGGCGATCGGGCTGGCATCCACGGCTGCCCTGTACTCGGAGAGCAGATCCGCCCGGGCCTCCGCCGCGGCCTCGACCTCGCTCCTCAGAGCGGCGAGCGTCCGAACCCCGCCATCGTCCTCCGGCCTGACCTTGTCGAGCCACCTCAGGAAGTCGTAGGTCCAGTACTTCCTCGGGTTGCCGGCGGGCGTGGTGCCGCCGTAGGCGAACCCTCGCTTTGCGAGGAAGGCGAGCAGCCGCTGCTTGGCGGTCGCCAGGCGCGCGGTCGCCCCGTCGTAGGCGCCGGCGAGGTCCCTGATGCCCTCGACCTCGGGGGAGGGGACCCATACGGGGGAGATGTCGTGGGCGAGTATCGCCTTGGCCATCCTGGCGGCGTCGTTCCTGTCGTTCTTGGAGGCCGAGTCGGCGGCCGACCTGGGGATCTTCGAGACCGCGGCGACGACACACTCGACGCCGAGCCCGGCGAGCTCCCTCTGCGGGGCGAAGCCGGGGTAGCCGCTCTCGTAGGCCGCGAGCGACGGCCCGGGGAACCCACCCATCCACCCGGCGATCTCGCCCCAGGGGTTGCCGGGGAACCTCCTCGTCACGGCCTCGCCGGTGTCCGCGTCGAGGGCGCAGACGGTGGTCGACCTCAGGTGGACGTCCATCCCGAACGCGGTAGAATACTTTGGCATGGGAGCCTCCCAACCTCGTTGCGGCGCGGCTGCGCCTATGGCACTTCAACATCATTGTCGCAGCCCCGACCCGCGGTCACGAGCGGGGGCTCCTATCTTTTTAGTGCCCTCGGATTGGGTCATAGTGTCTGTTCGCGCCGGCGCGCTCGTCCTGATGGCCCTGGTGTTTGTCGCCGCCGCTACGCTGATCTTTGGAAGGAGCCGCTATGAGCACCTTTAAGACCGCGCTTCGCATGGCGCTGGCGCACCCGTTCTACCTGCTCATCTATACGGTGTTCATCTCGCTCATGGGCGTATTCATCGCGGCTTCGGTGAGCTGGAACTCGTCGCAGCTTACCGAGTACAAGCCCTACGACACCAACGTGATCGTGGTCGACCGCGACGATAGCGACCTTTCGCGGGCGCTTACCAAGCACCTGGGCTCACGCTTTGACCTGGTCACGGGCGTCGGCGACGACACATACGACCTTGCTGACGCGCTCTCCAAGAGCAACAGCGCCAAAGGCAGCGCCGACTGCGTGTTCTTTATCCCGGAGGGGTTTGAGGACGATCTTGTTGCAGCCGCCCGCGCGGGGGAGTCCCTGCCCAAGCTCGATGTGACCTACGGTGCCGGCACCATGGCGGCGGCGCTTTCGTCTGCCGAGGCCTCGCGGTGGATCTCGCTCGCGGGCGCTGCGGCCGCACTAGAGCCCGCTGCCTCCAACGGCGACGTCGCAAGGGCCGCCGAGCACGCGGCCGCAAAGCGCGCGGAGGTCCAGATCGAGCAGGTCAAGGTCGACTCGACTGCTGCTACCACGCTCGAGTCGTACTTCAACTTTGGCGCGTACGCGATCATCTCGTCGGTCATCGTGTCGGTGGGACTGGTGTTCTCGGGCATGAACGAGCCCGAGCGCGTGCGCCGCATGGATGCCAGCCCGGTCTCTGAGCGCCAGCGTTCGCTCGCTGTGTTCGCGGCCGCCGCCGTGCTCACCGTCTGCATCTGGCTCGTGTCGAGCATGATGGGCGTCGTGGGCTTTGCCAGCGCGGTTGCCGAGGTCGGCGTGGGTCGCGTGTGCCTGGCGCTGGCGGCAACGTTTGCCCTGGCGTGCACGCCGCTGGCCGTTGGCTTTACGCTGTCGAGCCTGGGCGCTCGCGAGGAGCTGCTCAACGGCGTGGGCAACCTGCTCGGCATGCTCATGACGTTTTTGGGCGGCGCCTGGATGCCATTGTCGCTGATGGGTCCGGCCGTGCAGACGGCGGCGCACTTTGTGCCGACGTATTGGGTGAACGACGCGATCGGCAAGGCGCTTGCCTCGGACCTGACGTCTGCCGTGCTGGGCGACATCGCCTGCGACCTAGGCGTCACGGTGCTCTTCGCCGCCGCCATCGCCGCCGTAGGCCTAGCCCTCGCGCACGCCAAATCCCACGCCTAACCACCTAGTCATTGGGGACAGTCTTTGCCGATTCGCCGGCAGGGCTGGCAGGGACTGTCCCAATATGTCGGCACTTGGGGACCACTCATTGGGGACAGACTTAAATTGAACTGCATCCCATTTCTTGGACTTTGAAATTAAGGTTCGAGAAAAGGGAGGCATCGGAAATGCCCCGCAGGAAGAAGGCAAGATACGGTCGCGAGATGAGGGCACGCGCCGCCGACCTGTTCGAGGCCGGCCTCGGCTTCGAACTCGCGGCCAAGAAGCTCGACGTTCCCGCCCCGGCGGTGAGAAAATGGCTCTACGCGTACCGGGCAACCGGGAGGAAGGGGCTGATCGGGATGGGCGAGAGCCGCAGGACCTACGACATGGAGACCAAGCTCGCCGTCGCGAGGGCCGTCGTGGACGAGGGGATGCCGCGGTCGGAGGCGATGGCCCGCTTCGGCATCGCCGCCGCCACATCGCTCGACCGCTGGTGCAGGCTGTACCGCGAGGGCGGGCCGGAGGCGCTCGAGCCGGGACGCCGCGGCAGGCCGGAGGGCCCCGGGGGGGGCGGACGCGCGAGCGGGAGCTCGAGGAGCGCGTGCGCAAACTCGAGGCCCAGGTGGCGTATCTAAAAAAATCGATAGCCCTGAAAGCGGAGAAGAGCTCTCGAACTGGGAGAAGGCCCAGGTCGTAGCCTCCCTTTCAGGGCACCACCGCCTATGCGACCTGCTCGCGGCCGCGCGGCTCGCGCCGTCGAGCTACCACTATGCCGTGGCGCACCCGCCGAGAGCGACCCGGCCAGAGCTCCGGGAGGCCGTGCGCGAGATCTTCTCGAGGACGGCGAACGGGTGCGGCCACCGCCAGATAGCGATGTGCCTGAGGGCCGAGCTGGGCGCGAGGATAGCGGACAAGACGGTCCTCAAGATGATGCGGGAGCTCGGCATCCGCTGCGGCATCCGCCGGGAGACCGGCTACCATCGCTACAACTCCTACCGCGGCCCGGTCGGCGAGAGGTTCGACAACCTGATAGCGCGTGACTTTCGCGCGGGCGCCCCGTGGGAGAAGCTCGGGACCGACGTCACGGAATTCAGGCAGCCCTGGGGCAAGGCGTACTTCGCCCCGGTCTACGACTTCTGCACGAAGGAGATCGTCTCCTGGTCGGTGTCGACGAGCCCGGACATGGCCCAGCAGGAGGAGGTGCTCAGGCGCCTGTTCGCGAGGATGCCGGCCGGGGCCTCGCCGATCGTCCACAGCGACATGGGCTGGCAGTACCAGCACCCTAGGTGGACCGGCGAGCTCAGGAGGCACGGCGCCAGGCAGAGCATGTCGAGAAAGGGCAACTGCCTAGACAACGGGGCGACGGAGCAGGTGTTCGGGCATCTCAAGGACGAGTTCTTCAGGGGCGTCGAGTGGGCCGACTTCGAGTCCTTCAAGAGGGACCTCGACGCCTACGTCGTGCATTGGAACACGAGGCGTCGCCAGGTGGCGCTCGGCGGCCTCACCCCGGTGGAGTTTCGGAAACGGCTATTGAAAGCGTCCTAGTGTTCGCTTCTAATAAAAGAAGGCCAAGATTCGGGACGCAGTTCAAATGAGCGATTTCACTCATTTAAGTCTGTCCCCAATGAGTAGTCCCAATGAGTAGGTTGGAAAATAGTTCGCGCACGTCGCTTAAAAATAGTTCACCTGGGTTTACTATTACCTTAGAAAAGTAGCATAAGGCTAACAACGGGGGATAGCATGGCGACAAAGCGTGCCTACGTCCAGGTCAACGGGCTCAAGAAACACTACGGCGACGGCGATGCACGCCTGACGGTGCTCGATGGCATCGATACGTCCATCAATCGCGGCGAGATCTGCGTCATGCTGGGGCCCTCGGGCTCGGGCAAGTCGACCTTTCTCAACCTGATCGGCGGCCTGGAGGATGCCGACGGCGGCTCCATCATGGTGGACGGCTGCGATCTCACGGCGCTCAAGCCCGCCGATCTGGGCGAGTACCGACGCCGCGAGCTGGGCTTTGTCTTCCAGTTCTACAACCTGGTGCCCGACCTTACCATCAAGGAAAACATCGAGGTCACGGCGCACCTGTCCAAAAAACCGCTCAACGTCGACGATCTGCTGCGTTCGCTGGGCCTCTACGAGCACCGCAACAAGTTTCCGCGCCAGGTCTCGGGCGGCCAGCAGCAGCGCTGCGCCATCGGCCGTGCGCTCGTCAAAAATCCGGGCCTGCTGCTGTGCGACGAGCCCACGGGCGCGCTCGACTACAAGACATCCAAGGAAATCCTGCAGCTCATGGAGGACGTCAACCGCACCTACGGCTGCACCATCATCATCGTCACCCACAACGCCGCCATCGCGCGCATGGCCAATCGCGTGCTGCGCCTGCGCGACGGGCGCATCGTCGAGGACGAGCTCAGCGAGTCGCCCGTCGCGGCCGCCGAGCTCGATTGGTAGGCGGCGCCATGACACCTCTCGCAAAACGACTCCCGCGCGAGCTGCGCCGCAATATCGGCAAGTACCTGGGCATCTTTTTGCTTATGTGCGGAAGCATCGCCCTCACGTCGGGCTTTTTGCTCGCGGCGCATTCCATCGGCTGCCTCATTGACGACATGCGCGATGCGTACACGATCGAGGACGGCCGCGTGACTACCTCCTTCGAGGCCACCAAAGATCAGCTCAAGGCTGCCGAAGACGCGGCTGAGGACGTCGGCGGCGTTACGTTCTACAAGAACTTCTCTATCGACGCCATCATCAAAAAGGCGGCTGGCGACGACGGCACCAAGCGCACCCTGCGCACCTACGCGCATCGCACCAAGGTTGACATTGCGTCCTACTGCGAAGGCAGGCAGCCCAAGACGGACGATGAGGTGGCAATCGACCGTGTCTTCGCCACCAACAACGACCTCGCCATCGGCGATAAGGTCGAGCTTGAGGGCCGCACCTACACCATCTGCGGCATCATGACCCAGCCCGATAGCCAGGCGCTGTTCCTCGACAATTCGGACTTTACGGTGAACACCATCACGTACGGCGTGGCCGAGGTCACCGACGCCGGCTTTGCCGCGCTTGAGGACGCCGGCGGCGCGCCTGCCTACACCTACTCCTTTACCTTTACCGATCGCGACCTCCCCACCGCGGATCGCATCGATGCGGAGCAGGATATGGTCGAGGCGCTGACCGATGCCGATGCGCGCGTGGACGATCTGATCGATGCCGATTCCAATCAGGGCATTGGCTATGCGCGCGACGACGTGGACGGCGACTCCATGATGTGGATGACGTTGCTCGACATCATCATCGTGATCATGGCGTTTGTCTTTGTGGTGCTCACCGACGCCACCATCGAGGAGGAGAGCGCCATCATCGGCACGCTGCTCGCCAGTGGCTATCGCCGCCGCGAGATCGTGTTGCACTACCTGGCACTTCCCGTCATCGTGGGCGTGGTCGCGGCGCTTTTGGGCACTGCGCTCGGCGTTGCGTTCTTTACCGAGCCCATGCGCGGTCTCTACTACGGTTCGTACAGCCTGCCACCCTTCCAGGTGTACTGGAGCTGGGAGATCTTCGTGAAGTGCGCTGTGGTCCCCGCCGCCGCGCTCATCCTCATCACGCTGGTGGGTCTGCTCCGCAAAATGGGCAAGACGCCGCTGCAGTTCCTTCGTCACGAGGCGAGTGGCAAGTCGGGTACCAAGCGCGGTCTGCAGCTGCCGGAACGCATGGGCTTTGTCTCGCGCTTTCGCCTGCGCGTCTTCCTGCGCAACCTGGGCAACTTCGCCACGCTCTTCGTGGGCATTGCGTTTGCCTCGCTGCTGCTGCTCTTTGGCCTGGCGATTCTGCCCACGATGACGCACTACGCGGACAACCTGGAGACGAGCCTGGTCGCCGAGCACCAGTACACGCTCAAGGCGCCGCTGGAGCTCGAGGGCACTGCCGAGGAGCGCGAGCAGTGGTCGGCACTCGAGCGCTTGCAGTCGGTTGACGGCGTGCTGCTTTCTGCCGCCCAAGATGCCGATGACGAGCTTGACGACGCGGCCGATGCCGCGCAGACGGCAGCCGATGCCGCGACCGCATCTCCGTCTGCCGAGAGCCTGACTGCAGCGCAGGATGCGCTTGCTAAGGTCAAGGACAAGAAGGATGCGCTCTACGCGCGCCTTGACGATCTTGCCGATGCCCTCGGCTGCAACCGCGATGAGGCCATCGATCTGATCGACAAGGCCTCTAAGATCGACACTGACAACGACGATATCCACCCGGTCAATACGACCGACAACGGCGCGGGCGCAATCGCGCAGGCCGAGAAATATGCCGTTCACCAGCTGCAGTACGACCGTGGCGACGGCAATGGCGAGGAGACGATTTCTGTCTACGGCATCTCGTCCGATTCGCGCTACTGGAAGGGCCTCAACATCGGCGATGGCCGCGTCGTCTTTGGCGGCGGTCTGCTCGATAAGTTTGGCTGGAGCGAGGGCCAGAAGGTCACGCTCAGCGACAAGTACGAGGGTGAGCATTATTCCTTTGAGTACGCGGGCAAGGACTGTGCCTGGGGCTCCAAGTCGGACATGAACATCTATATGAGTATCGACGACTTTAACGAGCTGTTCGACAACGACGCCGCCTACTTTAACGGCTATGTGAGCGACGAGAAGCTCGACCTCGACGCGCGCTACTTTGCCGGCGACACCACGCCCGACGACATGCGCGCCGTGGGTGACCAGTTCATCGGCATGATGAGCAAAATGATCGGCATGATGGTCGGGCTCGCGGTGTTTATCTTCCTGCTGTTTATGTACCTGCTGACCAAAGCGGTGATCGACCACAGCGCCCGTTCGATCAGCTACATGAAAGTCTTTGGCTATCGCGATAGTGAGATCTCGCATCTGTACATCCGCTCGATCACGCTGTGCGTGGCGGCGTCGCTCGTGCTGAGCCTGCCGGTCATTATTGGCTCGCTCACGGCCATCTTCCGCTCGATGCTGCTCGCCTACAACGGCAATATCGAGATCTACGTGCCCGCTTGGTCCATGGCTGCATGCGTCGGCATTGGCTTTGCGACCTACCTGGTCGTGGCGCTGCTGCACACGCGCTCTATCAAGCGCGTCAGCCTAGCCGAGGCCCTCAAGGTGCAAGAGTAGTCATCGGGGACGTTCTTAAATGACTGGTCATCGGGGACAGTCTTTGACGATTCGCCGGCTCGCTGGCCGGGCTGGCAAGGACTGTCCCTAACTGCCGGAAGGGAACGTCCCTAGCTGCCAGGTGGCGAGGCACTCATTTAAGTCTGTCCCCAATGAGTGGTTTCAGTCATTTAAGTCTGTCCCCAATGAGTGCCCAACGACTCGGCGTTGCGCTTGACTTCGACCCTACTTTAACGGGTACCATCCTCTATGTCTGTAATGCCATATAGACCGAGGGGATATATCTATGACCGCAACTGCACCCGCAGCACCCGCTAAGGTGTACTTTACCAACCTGCGCACGCATGCTCGCGAGAGCCAGCTCGACAAACTCAAGCGCCTCATTCGCCGCGCCGGCATTGAGCAGATCGACTTCGAGAACAAGTTTGTCGCCATCAAGATTCACTTTGGTGAGCTGGGCAACCTGGGCTTTTTGCGCCCCAACTACGCCCGAGCCGTCGCGGACGTCGTGAAGGAGCTGGGCGGCAAGCCCTTCCTTACCGACTGCAACACGCTCTATGTGGGTAGCCGCAAAAATGCGCTCGAGCACATCGACACCGCCTACCAGAACGGCTTTACCCCGTATGCCACGGGTTGCCAGATCATCATCGCCGACGGCCTCAAGGGTACCGACGAGGCGCTCGTCCCGGTCGAGGGCGGTGAGTACGTGTGCGAGGCAAAGATCGGTCAGGCACTCATGGATGCCGACATCGTGATCAGCCTCACCCACTTTAAGGGCCATGAGCAGGCCGGCTTTGGCGGTGCCATGAAGAACCTGGGTATGGGCGGCGGTAGCCGTGCCGGCAAGATGGAGCAGCACGCCGCTGGCAAGCCGAGCGTCGATACCACCAACTGCGTTGGCTGCCGTGCCTGCGAGAAGATATGCGCGCACAGCGCCATCACGTTTGACGGTACGCGTGAGCGCGAGCTTGCCAACGGCAGCACTCGCACGGTTCATGTGGCTGCCATCGACCACGATCGCTGCGTGGGCTGCGGACGCTGCATTGCGGCGTGCAACCAGGACTGCATCAAGCCCGACTATGATGCCGCGGCCGACGTACTCAACTACAAGATCGCTGAGTACACCAAGGCCATTGTCGACGGCCGCCCGAGCTTCCACATCTCGCTCGCCATGGACATCAGCCCCAACTGCGACTGCCATCCCGAGAATGACACGCCCATCGTCAACGACATCGGCATGTTCGCGAGCTTCGACCCGGTCGCCATCGACCAGGCCTGCGCCGACGCCGTCCTGGCGTCCGAGCCGCTGCCTAACACCGAGCTTACCGACAGCGCGGCCAAAATGGAGCACAATCACGAGCCTTTGAAGGGCGAGCAGGCTAAGGACCCCTTCTGCATCACGCACCCCGACACCGACTGGCGCTCCTGCATCGCGCATGCCGAGAAGATCGGCCTGGGCACGAGCAAGTATGAGCTCATCGAGGTCAAGTAGCACCTAGCTATTGAACAAAACAAGCGCCTCTGTGGCGTAAGTCGAGCAAAAGCCGCCCGTGAGCACAGCGCCCACGGGCGGTTTTCCGGAAGTATGCGGCAAATTTCGAGGCCGCCGAGCACACGACGTTTTTTGGCAACAAAACCCCTGATAAATTGTTGATAAAACTGCGGTCTGGTCGGCAGTTCCAGATTTTGCCGCATACTTCCGAAAATAGGGGGTCAGATAAAGCCCCGGACGTTGCTTTTTGCCTAAAAATTCTTTCCGAGGAAGTCGTCGACCGTATTCCAGTAGAGCTCGGGGTCAACTTGCGCACTCTTGGCGTGGGTGGCGCCATGGATGGTGAGCTTTTGCTTGACCTTGCTGGCGCACGCGTCGTAGTTTTGGTCGAGCATGCTGTACGGCACAAAGGTGTCCTGGTCGCCGTGGATAAACAACATGGGAACCGTCGCGTGTTTGAGTTGCTCCACACTGCTTGCCTCATGAAAGTCATAGCCTGCGCGAACGTTGCACACCAAGTTCGCCACATCGAGCAAAGGGAAGCTGGGCAGGCCGAACACGTCCTTGAGCTGCAGGGAAAACTCGTCCCAAACGCTTGTGTAACCGCAATCCTCGATGATGCATTTCACATTTGCGGGCAGAGATTCCCCCGCGACATTCATGGCCGTCGCCGCGCCCATCGACTCGCCAAAGACCAGGATGCGCGCTTCGGGATCGGCCTGAACGATTCGCCCGATCCACGCGAGGACATCGAGCCGCTCGGGCCAGCCCATGCCGATGTAGTCACCGCCGGAACGCTCGTGGGCGCGGGCGGCGGGTGCGAGTACGTTCATGCCGCGGTCGTGGAAGCGCTTGACGTATCGGGCCATGCCGATGGGCTCGTCGGTGTATCCGTGCAGGCAGACGGCGTAGTCGTGCGTGCTCTCTGACGCCGCGAAATACCAGGCGGCAAGCTCGGTTCCGTCATCTGCGGTGAGGCTGCTACTCTCGCGGTTTTCTTTAAACCATGCCCGCGCCTCGACTGCCTCGGCATCCATCTGCTCGCCCTTTTTGCCGTCCTTGCCGTCCTGCATCATCTTCATGGTGTAGGGCGCTTGGGGATTCAGGGCAAAGTCGAACAAGAAGTTGCCGGCAAACCCCAGCAGCGCGACAACGAGCACCAGCGCAACAACACCGGCTACCTTAAGCTTTCGATGGGAACGTGCGTTTTGAGACATAAGAAGCTTTCCTATAAGATGTTAATACATCAACATTTAATGCAAGCGCATTATGGACGTTCACCGTTGATGCGTCAACAGGCAAAGAATGGGTAAACAAAGGGTCACGTATGGTGCAAATTTCGCACGCGCCCAGACGCTTTGATATAGTGTTGAGAACTCTTTACGTTGGAGGATGTAACCGGCATGTCCGATTCGAGCGACAGTTCCAAGCCGCGACCCAAGGCCGCGGCCGTTCCGCAGTACACGGTGGGCGAGGAGATCATGAACTCCGTCACCCATGGTGTCGGTTGCCTGCTGGGCATCGCAGGTCTTGTGCTCCTGATCGTATTTGCCGCTCTTCGCGGTGGCGGTCCGGCGCATATGGCCGCGGCAATCGTCTACGGCGCCAGTATTATTCTCGAATACCTTGCCTCCACGCTCTACCATGCGATTCAGCCCGCGGGCGCCAAGCGCGTGTTCCGCATTATCGACCACAGCTGCATCTACCTGCTCATAGCCGGCAGCTATACACCGTTTTGTCTCATCACGCTCGCAAACGACGGCGGCCCTGCGCTGTTCTTTGCCGTGTGGGCCATCGCCATTATCGGCATCGCACTGGAGTGCTTTATGCGCGAGCGTCAGCCGCACTGGGTAAGCGGCCTGGTCTACCTGCTGATGGGCTGGCTCGTTGTCTTTAAGCTGCCTGAGCTTGTGGCGCTGCTGAACCCCGTCGCGCTTGCCCTGCTCGCCGTCGGCGGCGTGTGCTACACCGTGGGCGTGCCGTTCTACATCGCCAAAAACGTGCGCTATCTGCACAGCGTGTTTCACCTGTGGGTGCTCGCCGGCAGCATCTTCCAGTTCATGGCGGTGATCCTCTTCGTAATCTAGCGACCACGCCTGCGCCCGCGTCCCCGTTTGGGCGCCGGCACCACTGCCGTATCCGCCCTCAACGTTTTAACCTGACGTCCCGAATCTTGGAGGTTCGAGAAACTCCCGATGGACATAACCATCTCCCTTATCACCACCCTCGTTTTGACCCTCATCAACGGCTACTTCTCTATGTCCGAGATGGCGCTCACCACGGCCAAGCGCGCCGTGCTGGAGCACGAGGCCGAGGAAGGCGACAAGCGCGACGAGCGTGCCATTAAGCTGGCTGCCGACTCCGACCAGCTGCTCGCCACCATCCAGGTCGCCATCACGCTCGTGGGCTTCGCCTCGTCCGCCGTCGCCTCGACGAGCCTGTCCGACCCGCTCGCCACGTGGCTCATGAGCTTTGGCATCGCGCCGCTCTCCGCCATCGCGCGCGGCCTGGCGCCGGTCATCATCACCGTCGCGGTCGCCTTCGTGTCCATCGTGATCGGCGAGCTCGTCCCCAAGCGCATCGGCCTGGCCAATGCCGAGGGCGTGTCCAAGCAGGTCGTGGGACTGCTCTCCGTATTCCAAAAGATCGCCCGCCCGCTCGTGTGGCTGACCGGTGCCTGCTCCGACGGCCTGGCCCGCATCCTGCGCATCAAGAGCGCCGACGACCGTCAGAACGTCTCGGAAGAAGAGATCAAGTACATGGTCTCGGAGCAGGACGACCTGCTCGACGAGGAAAAGCGTATGATCCACGAGATCTTTGACCTGGGTGACACCGTTGCCCGCGAGGTCATGGTGCCGCGCGTGGACACCACCATGTGCGAGGACGACGAGACGGTCGCCGACGTGTTGTCCACCATGCGCCAGACCGGCTTCAGCCGCATCCCCGTCTATCACGAGGACCCCGACAACGTCGCGGGCATCGCGCACATCAAGGACCTGATCCAGCCCGCGCTCGACGGTAAGGGCGACCAGCCCATCGCCGGCTTTTTGCGCGACGCCACCTTTGTGCCCGACACCAAGGACATCCTGCCGCTGCTGTCCGAGATGCAGACTTCGCACGACCAGATCGTGGTCGTCGTGGACGAGTACGGCGGCACGGCCGGCATCATCACCATCGAGGACATCGTCGAGGAGATTGTCGGCGAGATCGAGGACGAGTTCGACCCCGACAACAAGTACCTTACGCGCCTTTCGCGCCGCGAGTGGCTCGTCGATGGGCGTTTTTCGTGCGATGACGCGATTGAGCTTGGTTGGCCGCTCGAGGAAAGCGATGATTATGAGACCATCGCCGGCTGGATTTTGGAGCTTTGCGACTCGGTGCCCGACATCGGAGAGGTGTTTGAGGTCGCGGGGTACAAGTTTAAAGTGCAGTCGATGCGTGGCCAGCGCATCTCGCTCATTCGCGTGATCGCTCCGGCCGAAACCGATAAGAAGGATTCCGAGTCTTCGGTAAACGAGCCGACGACGTCGGGTGCGGGTTCCGCGAATCCGCACGACGGCGACGAGTAGGGCAAGGAAGAGTAGGGGAGAGTTATGGCAGGCCTGTTCAACATCCTTAAGGTCACCGTCAGCGAGGACAAGATCTGCGCGCACGTGCTGGTGAACCCCGGCATGCCGCTCATGACCTCGGAGGACATCGAGGCCACGGCGCGCGTGTATTACCTGGTACCGGCGATTGCCAAGCACCTGTGCCTGGGTGATTCCGGTCGTGAGTTCCAGGACTGCATGGGCCAGACCGAGCTTTGCCACCTGCTTGAGCACGTGACGGTCGAGCTCATGAACGAGACCGGTCTTGCCGGTAGCATCTCGTGCGGCCGCACGCGCGTAAGCGAGCATGACGAGCGTGTCTTTGAGGTTGAGCTTTCGTGCCCCGACGATGCGTTGGCCATCGGCGCGCTGTCTTCGGCAACCTTTATGATGGACTGGGCGTACCTGCACGCCGACCAGCCTGCCCCCGACGTGGAAGGTACGGTCGCGGGCCTGCGCAACCTGGTGCTGGGCATGCGCGCCGAGGCCGAGGGCAAGGATCCTCACGAGGCCGTCGCTGCTGCGAACGGCGAAGATGCTGCCGAGGACGAGGGCGCTGACGAGGGCGATGTGCCGGTCGACGCCGAGCCCGTTGCCGATGCGACCGCCGAGCCCGTTCCCACCGAGCCCCAGGGCGTCCCCAATTTTGACGACGAGCCCCAGGTGGCGATTGATACCGAGGGCGCGGTTGCCGAGAGCCACGAGGCCTCCGCTGCCGTCTTTGGCGGTGCGGCGACGGTTCCGGCAGGACCTGCGCATGAGGGCGGCCTGCCGCTCGTGGACGGCGCCGGCGAGGACCCGGGTGCCACGGTGGCCATGCCGGCTATGCCTCAGGAGTAGGCCTACGCGTTTATCACCATCACGTACCTGCGCCTTTGCCGTACGCAGATGAGCGGAGCGGCAAGTGATGCGCTGCGGGTATAATGGACAGCATTCAAACGGTGGGCACCGACGTGCCCGCAGGAGAGGAATGATCATGGGTAAGACTTTCAGCTTTGTCTCCGGCGCACTTTTTGGTGCTGCTGCCGGCGCTATTATCGGTGTTGCTCTGGCTCCGCGCTCGGGCGCCGAGACCCGCGCCATGGCTGCCGATATCGCCAACGACGCCTGGGACAATATGCGCGACACCTACGAGCACAGCGCCGAGGAGGCCCGTGCCGCGGTGAATGACTTTGGCCCGATGGTCGACGCCAAGACCGACGACCTGCGCGCCAAGGTCGACCTGGCCCGCGAGCGCATGGACCAGCTGCGCGAGCAGCTCAACGACGCCATTTCGGGCGGCAACGTGACGCCTGCCGCCGACGTCGTGGTCGAGAACGCCGTCGAGGCTGATACCGAGGCCGCGGAGCCCTCGACCGAGGCATAATGCGCGCCGGGGATTTTGTCGGCGCCAAGATCTATCGCAAGCCTACCGAGGACAAGCGCACCAAAAAGGACGGCACGCCGCGCAGCCCTAAAAAGCTCGGAAAGATTCACTTTCCGGTCTTTACCCCGGGCGGTACGCGTGTGGTCGGCTTTATGGTCCGCCAGTCCGATATCGCGGGCATGATCGAGCGTCCCGATCGATTCGTAGCGCTCGACGCCATTGGTGTCTACGAGGGCGCCATTGCGGCCGATGACGTCAAGGACACGTACGATGCCGCTGCGGCCAAGCGCCTCGACATCAACCTGGACGATTGCATTATCTGGGTTGGCATGGACGTGCGCACGGAGTCGGGCGATGTTGTGGGCTATTGCTCGGATGTGGAGTTCAAGCCGCGCTCGGGTGTCGTGCAGACGTTCTACGTGACCGCCGGAACCGCCTCGAGCGTGCTGGTGGGCGACACACAGATGCCGCCGACGATGCTGCGCGGTTATGCGGACGGCGCGATGATCGTTTCGGATGAGGTCAAGTCGCTCGGATATTCGGGCGGCGCCGCCGCAAAGGCTGCCGAGGCAAGCGTCGTGGTGGGCGATAAGGTCAAAAAGGGCGCCAAGGTGCTCGATGACAAGGGTTCGGTCGCCGTGGACAAGGGCAGTCGCGCGCTGGGTAAGCAGCTCGGCAAGACGCGCGGTATGTTCAAGGCCTTTAAGGACGAATACCAAAAGGCGAGCGGAGGCTCGTCAAAAGCTACAAAATAGCGACGTACCAAATGATGGGAGGCAAGCCGGAGACCTGTTGCTCCGGCTTGCTGTGTTTATGGGGGAGGGCACATGCGCCAAAACGGATCCAACTTAAACGGGCGTTCGGGTGCGCGTCCGACGGCGCGCCGCGACCTGGGGCAGCTGCCCAGCGGTCAGCGCCGCCGTCACCGTAAGCCCGGCGCGATGTATCTCAACCATAGCCGCGGCTTTAGCGATCGCAGCGCGCGCATCGGCAACAGCCGCACACCCCGTCGTTCGTCTCGCCTGCCCTACGCGCTCATCGCCGTGGGTTGCGCGCTCGTGCTGTTTATCGCTGCCGTCGTGGGCTACGTCAACCGCAGTGTGGACGTGGAGCTCAACGGCCAGAAGACAGCGGTGCGTGTGGGCTCTACGCTGCAGAATCTCATCGACGACCAGGAGTTGACTGACACCTACGACGCAGGCGACCTGCTGGCCGTCGATGACAGCGTGCTCAAGCGCCATGGGGGCGAAAAGCTGTCGGTGAAGGTCGACGGCAAGCGCGTGAAACAGGGCAAATGGGATAGCCGCGAACTTGAGGGCGGCGAGAAGGTGACGGTCAAGGATGGCCGTAACACCTACGAGAAGCACGAGGTTCAGGCTACGGTTATCGAGCCCAAGCTCAAGGTCGAGGGTACGGGCGCTATCGAGTATGTGCAGACGTGGGGTGTCCAGGGCCGCTCCGAGGTGTGGGTCGGCGAGCAATCGGGCAAGACACAGGACCGCGGCGAGGTCGTGCCCGCCACCGATTGCGTCGTTGCGTGCGCCAGCGTGGCGCCCAAGGGCAACAAAAAGTACGTGGCGCTGACGTTTGACGAGGGTCCGAGCAGCGCTACCAAGCAGATCTTGCAGGTACTCAAGGAAAAGGGCGTCACCGCGACGTTCTTCCTGTCGGGCGATGCGGCCGAGGCATCGCCTGCCACGGCCAAGGCGATTGTCGATGCCGGGTGCGAGATCGGATCCAACAGCTACAGCGACGATTCGCTCAAGGGTCAGGACCGTGAGGCGGTACGCGAACAGATCACGAAAGGCACCGATGCGATTAAGTCGGCGACCGGCGTGAAGACGATGCTGCTGCGTGCTCCCTACGCTGCCTTTGACGAGCAAAACTGGATTGATGCGATGGACCTGGTCTCCGCCGTGGTCTCGTGGAATATTGACTCGGGCGACTGGCTGCTCAACGGTGCCGACGAGCAGGTCTCGACGGTGCTCGATTCGGTGACGCCGGGCAATATCGTGCTGCCCACCGATAGAGACGAATGCGCCGAGCAGACGCTCGAGGCGCTGCCGCAGATTATCGACGGCCTCATTGCCGACGGCTACAAGATCGTGACGCTCAGCGACCTGGTCAAGACGGACGCGTCGCTGAGCAAAAAGCTCACCTCGCTGACGAAGGTCACCATGCCCAAGGATGCCGTGTTCCCCCAACTTGCCGAGGACAACGACACCACAGAGTAGTTATTGGGTAGTCATTTAAGAACGTCCCCAATGACTATGTCACGGATGCGTCAGCGTTTGGTATGCCTGCAATGTGCAGCGCATAAATTCGATGCCGCAGGGCGATGCTGATGCTATAGTTACTGCGGTTAATGAGGGTCAAGAGAAAGGTTACAGGTGAAATCCAAACCTCGACCATACAGTCGATGACCCCATGCAGGTGCTTTTTGCGCATGCACGGGGTGTAAGCGTCGAGCGGCGTGCCGCCCGCGCATGCGTATACATATCCAGAAGCCCCCGGACGCCGCACGCGCGGCCGCGTCCGGAGGAATAATGATGGGGAGCACCATTGAATTATCTGAGTGAGATGCTCAAATTGCCAGTCTTGGACGTCGACGGCGAAAAGCTCGGCGTGGTCAACGATTTTGGCATTGCAACCGGCGAAGTTTTTCCGCACGTGACGTCGCTCGCGTTCCGCGGCCCCGGCAAGACGCCGTTTATGATCAGCTGGCGCAAATGGGTCGACCGTATCGACGAGACGGGCGTGTATCTCAATACGTCTGCCACCAATATTCGCTTCTCGTACCTGCAGCCGACCGAGCTCCTGCTGGCGCGCGATGTTCTCAATAAGCAGATCGTCGACACGCAGGGCATGAAGGTCGTGCGCGTCAACGACATCAAGTTTTCCATGTCGGGCGAAAATCAGCTGCGCCTGCTGGGTGCCGAGGTCGGTGCCCGCGGTCTGCTACGCGCCATCAGCCCCGCGCTCGAGCATATCGTCGAAGGCTTTATGAAGCACCTGGGCAAGCCGCTCAGTGAGGACATCATCGCTTGGTCCTACATGGACCTGCTCGACCGCTCGACCAAGAACATTCAACTCTCGGTGTCGCACAAGACGCTCGGCGAGCTGCACCCTGCCGACATCGCCGACATTATCGAGCAGCTCGACCCGCGCCTACGTGCGCAGGTGTTTGCGCAGCTCGATACTGCCCAGGCCGCCGAGGCCATCTCGGAGTTCGATGACGACGAGCTCATGACCGAGATGCTCGAGGGCCTGTCCGACACGGACGCATCGTCGATGCTGGCCATGATGGACCCGGATGACGCTGCCGACCTGATCGACGAGCTCGATTACGAGAAGGCCGAGAAGCTCCTGCGCCTGATGGGCGTCAAGGAGGAGAAGGCGATTCGTAATCTGCTGGGGTATGAGGACAACACCGCCGGCCGCATCATGACCTCGGAGTTTGTCTCCCTGCCCGCCACGGCAACGGTCGGTGACGCCATCGAGGCGATTCGCGAGCTCGACGAGGACTTCGAGAGCGTCTACTACGTCTATACCGAGGATCCGAGCGGCATGCTGACCGGCGTGCTTTCGCTGCGCACGCTGATCGTAGCCGACCGCGACGCCACGCTGGGTCAGCTGGCCTATCGCGACCTGGTCTATGTGTCGCCCGACGAGGACCAGGAAGACGTGACGGACGAGATGACCAAGTATGACCTGGTCGCTATCCCCGTCTGCGACGAGAACCGTCATATCCTGGGTATCGTAACCTTCGACGACGCCATGGACGTTATCGCCGAGGAGCATCAGGAGGACCTGCAGATCGCCGGTGTCGGCTCGGGCGACAGCGCGTCGGACGACTCGACGAACGTGCTCAGCTGGTTCGTGCATCGCCAGTACTGGGTTGTTGTATGGGGCATCGCGTCGTGCATCATGGCGACCGTGCTGGGGACGGCGCTCGGCTCCGCGCATCTGGTGGTGTTCCCCATGTGCGCCATGCCGCTCGTGCTGCTGGCGGCCTCGCGCATGGTGTCGTTCGTCAAGAACTACTTCCTGGAGTATGACGGTCACGACGACGAGCCCAAGCCGTATCTGGGGTTCTTCTTCCAGAGCACGGGCATGGGCCTGATTCTGTCACTCGTGACCTACCTGTGCGCCCAGCTGGTGCGCACCGCTGCGTTCCTCGATGCGCCCATGTTTGAGGAGCAGCTCTTTACCGGGTGCTTTAATATCGCTGCCATTATTTGCCTGGTTGGCAACATGAGCGCCGTGATTTACCTGATGGTGCTGTTCTGGCGTGACGAGCATGACCTCAACACGTCGGGCACCGCCATGAACGTTATTGCCGTCATGATCTCGTGTGTGGCGTATTGCATCGCCGCGGTGCTGCTCGCCATGTCAGTCATGGGCTAGGTGGTCGCGTGCAAAATACCAAGCAAAAGTCGGGCACCAAGCAAAAGCTGACCATCGCGGCCATCTTTGGCGCTATGGGTCCCGGTCTGCTGGCGGCGCTTTCGGGCAATGACGCCGGCGGCATTGCAACGTATTCCAGCGCGGGCGCCAGCTATGGCTATAAGATGCTCTGGATGCTTCCCGTCATGACTGTGCTGCTCATCGTGACGCAGGAGACCGCGGCGCGCTGCGGCTGCGTCACGGGCAAGGGCCTGGCATCGCTCATTCGCGAGCGCTTTGGCGTGCGCAAGAGTGTACTTGCTATGGCGGCGCTGTTGATCGCCAACACGGCTGTGACCATTTCGGAGTTTGCGGGCATCGCCAGCGGCCTTGCTCTTTTTGGCGTGCCGGCGAGCATCTCGGTGCCGTTGGTGGCGCTGCTGGTATGGATGCTTACCATGTCGGGTAGTTTCCAGCGCATCGAGAAGATTCTGCTGCTGGTGAGCTGCGTGTTCGTGACCTACATCGTCGCCGCGTTTATGGCTGGCCCCAACTGGGGTGAGGTCGCGGTCGACCTGGTCGTGCCTAACATTCAAAATGACCCCAGCTACGTGTCGCTCGTGGTCGCAACGATCGGTACCACCATCGCGCCGTGGATGATTTTCTTGGCGCAGAACAACGTGGTCGATAAGAACGCGGGCGAGGACGACATCGTGCTGCAGCGTATTGATACCGTGAGCGGCTCGCTTGCCGCCGATGTTATTGCCGGCTTTATTATCATCACGACCGGCACGGTGTTGTTCCCGGCGGGTATTCAGATTAGCGATGCTGCCGATGCTGCCCGCGCGCTGGAGCCTATTGCGGGTCAGTGGTCTACGGTACTGTTTGCCTCGGGCCTGGTCGCGGCGAGTTTCTTGGCTGCCTGCGTGCTGCCGGGCGTTACGTCGAGCGCTATCTGCGAGGCATTTGGCTGGGAGCGCGGTGCCGACCGCAGCTGGGACGAGGCCCCGGTCTATCGCGGCATCATTACGGCCATCATCGGTATCTCTGCCGTGCTGGTGCTTATGCCCGGCGTCGATCTGTTCCAGATTATGATGACCTCGCAGGTCATCAATGGCGTGCTACTGCCCGTGGTTCTGGTGTTCCAGGTGGTTATCGCCGCCGACCGTCACATTATGGGCGCCAACCGCAACGGCCGCGTATGGAACGTGCTCACGTGGGCGACTATCGGCGTGATTACGGTGCTCACGGTCGTCATGTTTGTCCTGCAGGCGATGGGCTACAGCGCTTAACGCCCACTTTTGCTTCCGAACAGGCCGCAGCGATGGACTGCGGCCTGTTTTTTGCCCGCTATAGGGCATTAGTTATATGGCAGTGGACAAAAAATGCCAAATATGAGTACTGTTGCTAAGTGAATAGCATTTACATCCAAGAAGATAATGGACATAGCCGATAGTATGTTCATTAAAATTGGCTCCAATATGTCTTAAACCAGTCAGGTTGGCTGCTTTAGGGGGTTGTAGGGGTCGCTCGGACGTCATTTTGGGTGGTTTTGCCTGCTACTAAAATGGTAACAGTACTCATATTTGCCCCTTTTTGTCCACGACCCCTTGGAGCCGGCTCGAAAAGAGTGATTTTGGGTTGTTTGCTGCGGGTGTGGGCTTGGAAACAACGTTCGGGGTGGCGAGGCGCCCAGAATTTGGTCGCAAGGAGGGCGTTCCTCGGCTGTGTCAGGAGTGTCCCTGGGTGCCGGCACATAAGGAACGTCCCTAACTGTCGGAGGGGGTGCCTGCCGTGGCGCACCCCTCCGGATGTGGGAAGTTTGCGCTGCAGGTTACTTGTCGGTGCCCAGCTTGTGCGGCTTGAGAGCGAGCGCATTGACGAGCGCGTCGGTGGCAGACTTGACGGCCGCCGGCTGCAGATCGTTGACGTGATCCTCGGGATGCACGGGCAGGTCCTTCTTGACTGCATCGTGGATCAAGTTGAGGTACTCAGTCACGCCAGTGGTCGACAGGTGCGTGCCATCGCCATCGAACAGGTCGTTGCGATTGGCACTGTATCCGTACCAGTCGATAACGCGCACGTTCTTGTAGCGCGTAGCAGCGTTGGCGATGGCCTGGTTGGTAGAGCCAACCCACGGCTGCGGGCTGCGCGTGTTCACAAACACCACAATACGCTTATCTCCTGCATCGGTCATGATGGCGTCGATCTGGTCGTCGGTTACCAAGCCGTTGGTGCCCAGTGCAAAGACCACGATCTTGCCGGCAAGGTTCTGTTGGAGATAGCCCTCAAATGTCGCGCGGCCCGCATCAAACTGGCGGCCCTTTTCGGCATCGATATGGCTGTGCGGGAACACGCCGTCAAAGGAATCAACGGCGCGCAGCGACACGGAGTCACCGATCATCAACAGGTCGTAGGAGCCATCGGGGAAGCCGTCGTTGTCCTTGTCGGTGTCGTCGGCCGCCTGTTGGTCTGTGGGCGCGGTGTTTTTGGCTTCCTTGTTGAGGACTTCGGCGCCCTCACCGCTCAGTGCGGAGGTCTCCGGCACAAAGATCAGGCCGCCCAGTGCAACGACCAACACGACAGCGCAGGCTGCGCAGACAGGGACGTGCGCGCGCACCCAGTTGGCGGGCGCGGTGATGCCGTCGCGGAACTCGGATACGGTGCGCCCAAAGGCGCCCTTTCTAAACGGCGTCTCGATAAAGCGATATGAACATTCGGCTACGGCGACCACCAACAACACCTGCAAAATGTACTGCCACCACGGCGTATCGTTGATGTTGGCGACCGGGTTCATGAGCAACAGTAGCGGATAGTGCCACAGGTAGATGCTGTACGAGCGCTTGCCAACCCACACGAGCGGCTCGGCGGACAGTGCGCGGGCAACCATTCCCTGGGGCTGCACGCAGGCCGCGATGACCATGAGCGTGAGGATGGAGCATAGCAGCGTGCCGCCGCGATACTGGAACGCGGTGTAGCCGTTGGTGAGCGCGACCATGGCGGCAAGGCCAACCAGACCCACGACGCCCAACACATCGATGGATGCGGGCGAGGACCAAAAGCGCACGAGGGCGCTCGGCTGTGCCGGGACGGTCTCGGCTGCGTTGTCGGCCTTCTCGCCAGGCTTGCCCTCGGCGTTCTTGCCGTGCTTGGCGGCGCCAGCCAGGCGATTGAGCCCCAAACGATGAGCGAGACACACCGGCGCCAGGTCGCGATCGGGGATAAAGGCCATCCAGGCGCCCAGCAGCAGCGAGAAGACGCGGGTGTCGGTGCCGTAGTACACGCGGCTGGGGTCGGCGGCAGGGTTGTAGAGCACCATCATGGCAAGGGCGGATACCGCTGCGAGTCCCAGGACCATACGGCGCGTGTTGGGTTTGCTCACATGCATGGACACCATGGCAAACAGCAGCGGTGGCCAAACCAGGTAGAATTGTTCCTCGATGGCGAGCGACCAAAAGTGCGTAAGCGGCGAGGGGTCGCCCAGGGCGTTGAAGTACGAAACGTCCTGCATAATCTGCCACCAGTTGTTAAAGAACAGCAGCGACGGCAGAATGTCGGGACGCATCTTGGTGAGCATCACGTGGTTGAAGACGGTGCACAGCGCACAGGTTACAACCACAACGGTCACCACGGCGGGGACCAGGCGACGGATGCGGCGGATCCAGAAGCTCTTGAGGTCGATGCGGCCGGTCTTAGCGACTTCGTTGAGTAGCAGGCGTGTGATCAGATAGCCCGAAAGCACAAAGAAGATCGTGACGCCAAGCAGGCCGCCCTGAGCCCACGTGAGGTTGAGGTGATAGAGCACCACCGCGACGACGGCAAGCGTGCGCAGGCCGTCGAGCGCAGGGATGTAGCGGGACTTGGGGCGAGCAGGCGTCTGCTCCGCGGCGGGAGTGTTGGCGCGGCCAGCGTTGTTGGCAGAAGCGCGATGGGGGCTCGCGGTGCGTCGCGGCTCGTTGGCACGGCGCTCGCCCTTCACGCGTTCGTGCGGCGCCGGCTCGTTGCCCGTGCGGCGTCGACCGCGCGAGCCCGATTGCGAGAATTGTTCCATAAAACATCATCCAATGACGAGAATAATCAGCACGTATTCATTGTAGCTGCCTGCCCCTGTGAATGCTTGCTGCTGGCGCAAGCTCAAGCGCGCGTCCACATCAAAGTGGACTAAAGTTATAGGGGGTGCGAGAGTGCACAATCGTTGGTCGATGGTGGGCGCAAAGCCTGAAGACGAGGAGGTTTCCATGGCGGATCACAGCATCGTTGCGGTGTTCGGCAGCATGAACATGGACCTTTCGGTGGCGTGCGAGCGCATGCCGCGCGCGGGCGAGACGGTCGATGGCAGCGGTTTTATCACCAACGCCGGCGGTAAGGGAGCCAATCAGGCCGTTGCCGCTGCGCGCATGGGTGCGCGCGCGTGCATGATCGGCGCTGTTGGGCGCGATACCTTTGGCGATGCGCTTGTGGCAGGGCTCCAAGATGCCGGCGTGGGCGTTGAGTCCGTGACACGTCTCGACGACGTGGAGACCGGTACTGCGACTATCATTCGCTGTGAGAGCGACAACCGCATCGTGCTGTCGCCGGGCGCCAACCATGCGCTTGCGGGCGAGGACGTTGCCCGCGCACTGAGGCGTTTGGTGGCCGACGAGCTCGACGGCGATGCCAGCGAGATTGCCCCGGCTGCTGGCGGCGTCTTTATCGCCCAGGGCGAATGTGACCTTGCGGCGACGGCCGGGGCGCTTGCTTGCGCTCACGAGCTGGGGTTCTATACGATCTTTAACCCGGCGCCCGCCTGCGACCTGCCGGCAGGAGCGTGGCCAGCGGTCGACCTGGTCTGCCCCAACGAGACCGAGTGCCAGGTACTGACGGGCATTCTGCCCACGGATGATGCGAGTTGCGTCGCCGCGCTCAATGCGCTGCTCGACAAGGGCGCCGGGGCTGCGGTCATCACGTTGGGCGGCGCCGGCTCGGTTACGCTCGGCGATGGCGGTGAGCCGCTGCGCATGCCGGCGCTTTCGAGCGCGGTGGTCGATACGACGGCCGCGGGCGATACGTTTATCGGCGCGTTGGCGGCGGCTCGTCTGGAGGGCCTGCCGCTCTTTGAGTGCATGGCGGCGGGTGCTCGCGCCTCGGCGGTGACGGTGTCGCGCCTGGGCGCTCAGCAATCAATTCCCACGCGTGCGGAAGTCGAGCACAAGTTTGGTTTAGACGGTTTGGATGTAGACGGAGAAGCGGAGTAGAACAATGGCAACCAAGAAGCTGATCCTTGATCTGGATATGGGTGTGGATGATGCGATGGCGCTTGCCTACGCCATCGCGAGCCCCGAGGTGGAGCTCGTCGGCATCACCACGTGCTTTGGCAACGTGCGCGTCGAGCAGTCGGCGCACAACTGCTTGGCGGTGCTCGACCTGTTGGGTCGTCCCGAGGTGCCGGTGTACCTGGGCGCCGATCGTCCCATGAAGGCGACCGAACCCTACACGCCGCCGGCGTCCACCACGCTTATCCACGGCAAGAACGGCATCGGCGGCGCAAGCGTGCCCGCCTCGCCGTACGAGCCGGTGGGCGCGACGTCGGCCGACGGCAATGCGGCGGTCGATTACCTGATTGATGCCGCGCGTACCTATGGTCCCGATCTGGTCTACGTTGCGACCGGCCCGCTCACCAATCTGGCGCTTGCCCTGGAGCGCGATGCGGCGGCGATGATGTCTATCGGCCGCGTGGTCGTGATGGGCGGCGCCCTTACCGTGCCCGGCAACGTGAGCGCGGGCGCCGAGGCCAACATGGCGGGCGACCCCGAGGCTGCCGACGCTGTGTTGCGCTCGGGCCGCAAGCTCACCATGGTGGGCCTGGATGTGACGCACCGCGTGGTGCTCACACGTCGCGACGTTGCCGGCTGGACGGGCTCGGGCACTATGGCTGGCTGCGCGTTTGCGAGCATGGTCGAGCACTATATCGGTTCGTACGAAATGAACGCGCCCTACCTGGGCGGCTGCGCGCTGCACGATCCGCTGGCGGTTGCCGTGGCGATTGATCCCACGCTCGTGGGTGCGCTCGGCTGTAACCTGCGTGTCGACCTGCTGGGCGAGTATCGCGGCCGCACCATCTGCGACGAGCACCGTCTGTCCGATCCAGATAAGAGCGCGCTCGTGGCGCTCACCGTGGACGCCCCACGCTTCCTGTCCGAGTTCAAGGCGCGTATGGCCCGCGTCCTGGGCTAAATGTTTTTCACGCCCCGCCCCAAGTAGTCAATTTGGGACGGGGCTTTTTTAGCTACCGAGCAAATGTGCCCGTTGGGGGAATAGTCGCGTCGCTTCGCTTGACAACAGGCTAAACTAGCTATTAAACATTTACTATTCTGTTTAGATTGAATTTGCGGTCGTTTAGTTGTCGAGTCACGGGGCGGTCAGGCCACGATGCTCGACCGCGACCGCTACTAGGGGGAACAATGGCCAAAGCAAGTGTTCGCGAAATCAGCCGCATCACCGGTTTTTCGCCTGCGACCGTGTCCAACGCGCTTAACCGCAAGCGCAGCGTGAGCGAGGAGACCGCCAAGGTCATCCTGGAGTGCGCGCGGTCGCTCGGCTATCAGCAGTCGACGCAGCTCGAGAGCATCCAGTTTGTGCTCGCGCGCAAGACGGGCGCCATCCTGGACGAGAGCACCTTCCACCCCGCGGTCATCGAGGGCGTGGAGCGCCAGGCGCGTCGCCACGGCATGAGCACGAGCTTTGTCTCGCTCGACTTTAGCGACCTGGACGCCGTGCGCCCGCAGGTCGAGGGCCTGATCGCCGACCCGTCGGCCGCCATCGTGCTGATGGGTACCGAGCTGGGTGAGGAAGACTATGCCTTGTTCGCCAACGCTGCCGCCCACTTGATCGTGCTCGATGGCTGGAGCGATCGTCAGTACTTCGATGCCGTAGTCATTGCCAACACCGACTCGGTGCTGCGCGCCGTGGACTACCTTATCGAGAAGGGTCACAAGCAAATCGGCTATCTGGCAGGCGACCTTCGCATCCGCAACTTTAAGGATCGCGAGCGCGGCTATCGCCAAGCGCTTGAGGATGCGGACCTTGAGGCCAACCCGACATGGCGCGTCACATTGGGCACCACGCTCGAAGGTGCTTATCGCGACATGGGCGCATGGCTCGACAGCGTCTCGCGCGACGACCTGCCGACGGCTTTCTTTGCCGAAAACGACGTGCTCGCCGTAGGCGCCATGCGCGCGCTGAACGAGCACGGCATACGTGTCCCCGAGGATGTCTCAATCATCGGCTTTGACGATCTGTCTTTGGGCGCCTTCTCCAATCCGCCGCTCACCACGGTGCACGTTCCCAAGCACGAGGTGGGCGAGATCGCGGTGCGCCGCCTGGTGGGCAACATCCGCAATCCCAAGAGCTATACCTGCAAGACGGCCGTGTCGACCTATTTTGTCGAGCGCCAAAGCGTGCGTGAGATCTAGGCAAAGGCAACGCTGGGCCGTAGGGAGGCAAAGCTCGCTAAGGCAGCCATACATAACGCTACTAAGAGAGGGTCCTTTGGGCCCTCTTTTTGATGCCCTTGTATGTTCAGTTTGTTTACATACCGTTTAGGCTGATTTCTCTACCGTCTACGGGTATTTCGCGTTAAACTTCTAAACAGTAGAGTAAAACATTTAGTAAACAGAACAAAACGAAACATGCGTCTGTTTACTGAACATGTGATTAGGGGAGGACGTACATGGACAAGATCAAGCTCGGCTTTGTGCCCACGCGCCGCAGTATCTTTAGCGCGCCGGACGCAATCAAGTATCGCGGCCTGACGGCTGATCGCCTGCGCGAGATCGGCGTCGACATCGTGGATATCGACGACATCAATGAAGAGGGCCTGCTGTTCGACGACAGCCATATCGAGCCCATCGTCAAGAAATTCCGCGCCGAGGGCGTCGATGGCATTATGCTGTGCCACGCCAACTTTGGCACCGAGTACGTTTGCGCTCGCCTTGCCCGCGAGCTCGGTCTACCCGTACTGCTGTGGGGTCCGCGCGACGAGCGCCCCGAGCCCGACGGCACACGCCTGCGCGATAGCCAGTGCGGCCTGTTCGCCACCGGCAAGGTCCTGCGCCGCTTCCAGGTTCCCTTCACCTACATGACCAACTGCCGCCTGACCGACCCCGAGTTCGAGCGCGGCGTTTGGGACTTTTTGGCCGTTTGCAACGTGGTCAAGACCTTCAAGCACACCCGCATCCTGCAGATGGCCACCCGTCCGTTCGACTTCTGGTCGACCATGTGCAACGAGGGCGAGCTGCTCGAGAAGTTCAACATCCAGCTTTCGCCTATCCCCATGACCGAACTTGTCCAGGCTGTGCGCGACGCCCAGGCCGACGAGCAGGCCATGGCCGCCATGCTTGCCCACATCAACGACAGCTTTGAGATCTGCATCCCCGAGGACAAGGTCCCCGCGGTCGCCGGTCTTGCCATCGCCATGAAGCGCTTGGTCGAGAAGTATGGCTGCAACGCCGGTGCCATTCAGTGCTGGAACGCTCTGCAGGACGAGCTGGGCATTATGCCCTGCGCCGCCAACGCCATCCTCAACGAGATGGGCATTCCTATCGTATGCGAGACCGATATCCACGGCGCCATCACCGCGCTGATGGTCGAGGCCGCCGACCTGGGCCGTCACCGCGGCATGTTCGCCGACTGGACCGTGCGCCATCCCGATAACGAGAACGGCGAGCTGCTGCAGCATTGCGGCCCCTGGCCCTGCAGCTGCGCGGCCGTCAAGCCCAAGCTCACCTACCCGCTGGCTTTCGATCACCCCGGCGCGCTGACGGCCGAGGCCAAGCACGGCGACCTCACCCTTGCCCGCTTTGACGGCGACAACGGCGAGTACTCGCTGCTGCTGGGCAACGCCCGCGGCATCGACGGCCCGGCCGGCATGGGCACCTACCTGTGGGTCGAGGTCGACAACCTCAAGCGCCTCGAGGCCAAGATCGTCGAGGGTCCCTACATCCACCACTGCGTCGCCATTCACGCCAACGTGGTGCCGGTGCTCTACGAGGCGTGCAAGTACATCGGCATTGTCCCCGACCTGTACGACCCCATCGAAGAAGACGTCAAAGCTTACCTGCGAGGAGAGTAGAAATGGCAACTATCGAAGAGCTTGAATCCCTGCGTTGGGACCTTCGCCGCGATTGCGTCGATATCATCATGGCTGGCGCCGGCGGGCACATCGGCGGCGACATGTCGGTCATCGATGCGCTGATGACCCTCTACGCCAATCACCTCAACATTTCGCCCGAGACCGTCGACGATCCCAGCCGCGATCGCTTCGTGCTCTCCAAGGGCCACGCCATGGAGGCCTACTACGCGGTGCTCTGCCACGAGGGCTATCTGGACCTCGACGACGTCAAGGCCCGCTTCTCCAAGTTCGGCAGCCCCTACATCGGTCACCCCAACAACAAGCTCAAGGGCATCGAGATGAACTCCGGCTCGCTGGGCCATGGCCTGCCCGTGGCCGTCGGCATGGCGCTTGCCGGCAAGATGGACGGCCGCGACTACCGCGTCTACACCATCATGGGCGACGGCGAGCTTGCCGAGGGCTCGGTCTGGGAAGGCGCCATGAGCGGTGGCAACTACCAGCTCGATAACCTGTGCGCGCTCGTGGACCGCAACCGCCTGCAGATCAGCGGCAGCACCGAGGACGTCATGAAGCAGGATTCGCAGGAGGAGCGCTGGGCTGCCTTCGGCTGGAACGTGCTTTCCATTCCGGGCAACGACATCCAGGCCATTGACGCCGCGCTGACGCTTGCGGCCGAGACCAAGGGAAAGCCCACGGTCATCATTCTCAACACGGTGAAGGGCTATGGCTCGCCCATTATGGAGGACAAGGCCGCCTGGCATCATCACCTGCCCAACGATGAGGAATACGCCCAGATCATCGCCGATTTCGCTGCCCATAAGGAGGCCATCAATGGCTAACAAGATCGCCAACCGTAAGGTTATCTGCGACACGCTGCTCGAGGCCGCCGAGACCGATAAGGACATCGTCGTCCTGTGCTCCGACTCCCGCGGTTCCGCATCGCTCACGCCGTTCTTCGATCAGTATCCCCAGCAGTCCGTCGAGGTCGGCATTGCCGAGCAGGACCTGGTGAGCATCGCCGCCGGTATGGCTTCGTGCGGCAAGAAGGCCTGGGCCGCCTCGCCGGCGTCCTTTGTGACCACGCGCTCGTATGAGCAGTGCAAGGTTGATGTCTCGTACTCCAACACCAACGTCAAGCTCATTGGCATCTCGGGCGGCGTGTCCTACGGCGCCTTGGGCATGAGCCATCACTCCGCGCAGGATATCGCTGCCATGAGCGCGATTCCCAACATGCGCGTATATCTGCCGAGCGATCGTTTCCAGACTGCCGAGCTCGTACGCGCCCTGGTTGCCGACAACAAGCCGGCCTATATCCGCGTGGGCCGCAACCCGGTCGAGGACGTGTACACCGAGGACGAGTGCCCGTTCCAGATGGACCGTGCCACCTGGGTACGTCGCGGCACCGATGTGACGATTGTCGCCACCGGCGAGATGGTCCGCCATGCCGTTGACGCCGCCGATCTGCTGGCCGAGCAGGGTATCTCCGCTACCGTGCTCGACATGTACTGCGTCAAGCCGCTCGACGCCGAGGCCGTGATTGAGGCCGCCGGTGCCACGCGCGCCGTCGTGACCGTCGAGGAGCACAGCCCCTTTGGCGGCCTGGGCTCCATGGTCGCGCAGGTCGTGGGCGAGCATTGCCCGCGTCCGGTTAAGTGCCTAAGCCTGCCCGACGCGCCGGTCATCACCGGCACGAGTCCCGAGGTCTTTGCGCACTACGGTCTCATCGGCGAAGGCATTGCCAAGACGGTTACCGAGTTCCTGCCCGCAGAGTAATTGGAATGTGACAAAGGGACAGCCCCTTTGTCACATTCGATTTGACGGAAGGAATGGGAGAGTACATGAGCAAATACATCATCGGAATCGATCAGTCCACGCAGGGCACGAAGGCGCTGCTGGTGGACGAGGGCGGCCACCTGATTCATCGTGCCGATCGCTCGCATCGCCAGATTGTCAACGGGGCCGGCTGGGTGAGCCATGATCCGGCCGAGATTGCCGCCAACGTGTTGGCCGTGGCACGTGCCGTGGTGGAGGAGACCGGGGTCGATCCGGCCGATATCGCCGGCATTGGCATCTCCAACCAGCGCGAGACCACCGTTGCCTGGAGCCGCACGACGGGCGAGCCGCTGTGCGACGCCGTGGTGTGGCAGTGCGCCCGCGCCCGCGAGCTGTGCGACGAGCTTGCTGCGCGCGAAGGCGTGGCCGAGCTGGTGCGCGACACGACAGGCCTGGTGCTTTCGCCCTACTATCCGGCGGGCAAGATGGCCTGGATCCTCGCGAACGTTCCGGCGGCTGCCGAGGCAGCGGCGGCGGGCGAGCTGTGCCTGGGCACCATCGATGCCTGGGTTGTCTGGACGCTCACGGGCGGCGCGGAGTTCCGCTGCGACTGGTCCAATGCTAGCCGCACGCAGCTCTTTGACCTGCGCCATGGCTGCTGGAGCGAGCCGGTGTGCGAGGCCTTTGGCATCGATCCGGCTTGCCTGCCGCAGGTGACCGACTCCGACGGTCTCTTTGGCACGACGGACCTGGACGGCTTTTTGCCCGCGCCCGTGCCGGTGCACGGCGTGCTGGGCGACAGCCATGCGGCCCTGTTTGCGCAGGGTTGCCACAGCCGCGGTATGGCCAAGGCAACGTATGGCACCGGCAGCTCGGTCATGATGAATGTCGGCAACGAGTTTGTCGCCAGCTCGCACGGGCTTTCGAGCTCGCTTGCGTGGCGTATGAACGGCGTGACCGAGTACGTGCTCGAGGGCAACGTGAGCTACGCCGGCGCCGTCAAGACCTGGCTGCGCGACGATTTGGAGCTCATCAACAACCCCGAGGAGGTCACCGACCTGTGCTACGCCGCCAATCCGTCGAGCCGCGTCTACTTTGTGCCGGCGTTTACCGGCCTGGGCGCGCCGCACTGGGCGAGTGATGCCGAGGGCTGCGTCTTTGGCATGACGCGCACCACGGGTCGTGCGGAGTTCGTAAAGGCCGCCGATGAGTCGATCGCCTATCAGATCTTCGACGTCATTGATGCGATGGTCGAGGATTCGGGCGCGGCGCTTGCCGAGCTTCGTGTTGACGGCGGCCCCACGCGCGATGCGTACCTGATGCAGTTTGAGAGCGACTTGGTCGGCTCGCCCATCCGCATTGCGAGCAATGACGAGATGAGCGGTCTGGGCGCAGCTTGGGCCTGCGGCATTGCGCTGGGCATGTACGCGCGCGATGTCGTCGACGTCTATGGCGCCCGCGGCATCGTGGAGCCTGCCATGCCCGCAGACGAGCGAGCCAAAAAGATCGTCGGCTGGCGGCATGCCGTCGATGCGACCATCGCGTACACGGCCTAAAATGATTTTTCTGGGACGGGGATTAAAAACTCATTGATCCTCGTCCTAGGCAGCTCATTTGGGACGGGGCTTTTTTGACTGGTATGATTGGTGCGACCATTCGAACCAGCTAAAAGAGCCCGTCCCAAATTGACTATCGAGAGGATCTGCCATGGAGCGCATCGCCAGCTTTTCCGTTGACCATCTGCTGCTTGAGCCCGGCGTTTATGTGAGCCGCATCGACCGCGATCCGGCGACCGGCGCCGCCGTCACCACGTTTGACCTGCGCCTGACCACGCCCAACAAGGAGCCGGTCATGAACACCGCCGAGTGCCACACCATCGAGCACTTGGGTGCGACGTTCCTTCGCAACCATGCCGAGTGGTCGCGCCGAATTGTCTACTTTGGCCCCATGGGCTGCCGCACGGGCTTTTACCTCGTCGTATTTGGCGAAGTGACGAGCGAGGAGATCCTGCCGCTCGTGCGTGAGCTGTTCGAGTTTGTCGCCGACTTTGAGGGCGATGTCCCCGGTGCCGCTCCCGAGGAGTGCGGTAACTACCTGGACCAGAACCTCCCCATGGCAAACTGGCTCGCGCGCCGCTACCTCGACCGCGACTTGGCCGATATCGACGAGAAGCACCTGCACTATCAGCAGGCCTAAGGGCTATATCGCCTAAAACGCGCGCATTGGGCGCCTTCGCTTATACGGGGGCGCCTTTTTGTTGAGTGGTCGGGACGAGCGTTCAAAATCGCTCATGTTTGTTCTAGAATGTTCGTATAGTCACATTTACGAACAGGAGCGAACATGCATATCTACTCTGTTAACGATCCCGAGTTCAAATCCTATGGCAACGTTTGGGATGACGTTCCGTCCGAGCTCACGTCGCCCGTGCTCGAGGCGCTCTCTGCCACGCCCATTCCTGAGGGCAGCAAGTACGTAGCGAGTGCGCCGGAGCTCGAGGGCGTCAAGGATGCCGACAAACTGGGTTTTCTCATGTTTGGCGGTCGTCCCTTCCAGCTCGGCTGGTGCAATGGCCACAACACGAAACTCAACTGTCTGGAGTATCACCGCGCCAGCGAATTCAACCTGGGCGCTCGCGACTTTATCCTGCTTGTGGCGCATCGCTGGGAGATCGAGGACGGCAAGCTCGACACCGCGTGCGTCAAGGCGTTCCGCGTGCCGGCGGGTACGGTCATCGAGGTCTTCAACACCACGCTTCACTACACGCCGTGCATGGTCGACGGCGGCGGCTTCCAGGTGATGGTGGCGCTGCCCGCCGGCACCAACGGGCCGCGCCCCGAGGCCGCGGCCGACATGCCTGCGGTCGGCGACAGCTACTGCTACTGGAAGGCCGACAAGTGGGTTCTCTGCCACGCCGACAGCCCCAAGGCAGCCGAAGGCGGCTACGTAGGCCTCATCGGCAAAAACCTCGACATCACCTGCGACTAGAATCTTCTGTCTCGATCTGTAACATCTAGCGGGCTAAATCGCCTCTACCTGTTACAGATCGAGACAAACCGTAGAGGGCCGCCCGAAAAATCTCAATCTGTAACACCAAACCCGATTTTGACGGCCTAGCTGTTACAGATCAAGACAAACCGGCCCAAACCACCACAAAGGTACCTGTCCCCTTTGTGGTGGTTTGGGCAGGCGGGTATCAAAAAGTGTCAGACGGGGGCGGCCGGCAGGCGCCTGCGCGCGAAAAGAAGTATCGACTTGTGCTGTTGCCGTTGAGCGACGCACTGTTTGCAGGGATACTGAGCCTACGACAAACAACGTGTGAAAGGATCGATGCATGGCTTTCCGTAACGACTTCCTGTGGGGCGGCGCAACAGCTGCCAACCAGTGCGAGGGCGCCTACAACGTGGACGGCCGCGGCCTTGCCAACGTGGACGTGGCTCCGCACGGCCCCGAGCGCTATGCGGTGGTCTCCGGTCAGCGCAAGATGCTCGACTTCGAGGACGGCTATTACTATCCCGCGCAGACCGGCATCGATTTCTATCACCATTACAAGGAGGATATCGCCCTCTTTGCCGAGATGGGCTTTAAGACCTTCCGCATGAGCCTGGCGTGGACCCGCATTTTCCCCAACGGCGACGAGACCGAGCCCAACGAGGCCGGCTTGGCCTTTTACGAGGACGTATTCCGCGAGTGTCAGGCGCACGGCATCGCGCCGCTCGTGACCATTACGCACTTCGACTGCCCGATTCACCTCATCAAGGAGTATGGCGGCTGGCGCAATCGCAAGCTCATCGACTTCTACAAGAACCTCGCGACCACGATCTTCACCCGCTACAAGGGCCTGGTGAAGTACTGGCTCACCTTCAACGAGATCAATATGATTCTGCACCTGCCGTTTATGGGTGCCGGTCTGGTCTTTGAGGAGGGCGAGAACAAAGAGGCCGTCGAGTACCTGGCCGCCCACAACGAGCTCGTCGCCAGCGCTTGGGCAACCAAAATTGCCCACGAGATCGACCCCGAGGTCAAGATCGGCTGCATGCTCGCCGCGGGTAGCTACTACCCCTACAGCTGCCGTCCGGGCGACGTGCGCCAGGCGCAGCTCGATAACCAGAGCAACTACTTTTTTGTCGACGTCCAGAGCCGCGGCTACTACCCGGCCTATGCGCTCAAGAAGCTCGAGCGCCTGGGCATTGACGTCGGGATGACCGATGAGGATCGCGAGATCCTGGCCGCCAACACCGTCGACTTCATCAGCTTTAGCTACTACAGCACCCGCTGCTCTGCCGGTGCCGACAACCCCGATATCGAGCGCACTCAGGGCAACGCTTTCGCCGGCGCCAAGAACCCCTATCTGCAGGAGAGCCAGTGGGGCTGGGCTATCGATCCGCTGGGCTTCCGCATCACGCTCAACGACCTGTACGACCGCTATCAGAAGCCGCTGTTTGTGGTTGAGAACGGTCTGGGCGCCAAGGATGTTGTCGAGGAGGATGGCTCCATCAACGACGACTACCGTATCGACTACCTGCGCCAGCACATCGCTGCCATGCGCGACGCGGTGACCGAGGACGGCGTGGACCTTTTGGGCTACACCACCTGGGGCCCGATCGACCTCGTCTCTGCCGGCACCGGCCAGATGTCCAAGCGCTACGGCTTTATCTACGTCGACCGCGACGACGCGGGCAACGGCACCCTCAAGCGCTCCAAGAAGAAGAGCTTTGATTGGTATAAGAAGGTAATCGCCTCCAACGGCGAAGACCTGGCCTAAGGGCCTGAGGCACTCAACCTTGGGGCTCCAACCCTCCTCGCGTACCTAAAGTACGCTTCGTCGGGCTTGTCGCTCCCAATCTTGAGCACCTCAGGCCCTTAGGAGGTAGACCTGACCGTCGCATTTCGAAAGTCATGCTTTATAACGTTCTAACCAAGGCGCCCGGCGAGCAACTTATGCCCGCCGGGCGCCTTGTTAAAAGAAGTGAAAGAAAGCAAAAGAAGTTAAAGCTTGCAAAAGAAGTGAAAGCGGGATGGCAGTAGTCATCGGGGACGTTCTTAAACGACTAGTCGTCGGGGACACTCCTTGCCGAGCCGGCAGTCTACGTCGTGCTCTTTCTGGGCCAGACGGCTCAAAAACGCTGCACGCGTGGACTGCTGGGGCCAAATATGCGGCATTTCGAGCACGGCTTCGATATTGGGACTGATTCTTTATTAAAATAGTTTTACAGACATTTGAGTGCGGGGGGGGGGGGGGGGATTCATGAGAGGCATGGGAGACGCAGCCGCATACTTGCGTCGGGGCATTCGGGAGATTATATGCCTGGCGCTGTTCTATTTTACGTATTTGGCTGGCGAGTATCTTTTTGACGTGCGCGTTGCCGAGTTTGTGCCGCCGAGCGAGGTCAGTGTCTACGAGAGCTTCATCGTCGGTGCGAGCGTGATCGGCTTTCTTGTGCGCCCCCTTCTGTACTACCGCCGCCCCCATGCGATCGATACGACGAGCGACGTCACGGGCGTGCTGCTGGTATCGGCATTGCTGCTGCTGATTATGGCTGTTCGGTTTGAGGTGGTAATCGCTGGCGGTTTGATAGCGTGCTGCACGCTGGGCTACTGCGGATCGACCGCCCATGCCAACTTTGCGCGACGCTTTGCACGGACGCCGTATTTGGCGCGCGCGGCGGCGCTTTCGTATGCCCTGGGCGTTCTGGTGCAGGTGCTCAACCATATGGTGATGCCCGCGGGAATTCCGCAACAGTTTGTTCTTGTTTCCTGTGCGGTTGTGCAGGTGGCGCTGCTCCACGACGCTCGTCGTGCCAAGCTGCGCGGTGAATCTGAGCCTGGGAGCGAGTCCGATATCGCCGAGCTTTCGGTGGATGCGTCGGAATTTGGCGCCAAATGGCAAGACGATTCTGAATCAACGGCGGCTTTTCGGCGCGCCGTGGTGCGTTTGACGGTCGCAATCGCCTGTCTTGCTGGCGTGTTTGCCGCCCTCAATGCGGGGCTCACGACCTCGCACGCCGCCGGGGCCATCGACTTGGGCGATTGGCCGCGCTTGCTGATGGGCGTGAGCGCTCTAGTCGCCGGCGCCCTATTTGACCTGCACGGTCGTTCGTATATGAACATCACCATGACTTGCACTGCCATGTTGTCCACGCTTTCGTTCTTTGTCTTGCTCGTCGACGGCAATGGCGGTAATGCGCTTGCGGCCATGGCGATTTTCTATCTGGGTTCGGGCTTCTTCGTGGTGTTTTTCACGACGAAATTTGCTGCCATTTCGGTTTATGCGCACTGGTCGTATCTGTGGCCGTGCATGGGTCGTGTCATCAGCAACGTTTGCGCGATGCTCGTGACGGCGCCGGCGGTGGCGATTGTCTCGAGCCAGAACGTGCTGCTGGCGGTGAGTGCGGTGCTCGTGCTGTTTGTGGGCATTGCGATTTCGCTGCTGGGGCAGTCTGGGCATCGGACCGATGACGCTGCGGCGCCCGGCGAGCTGGCGTTTGCTGCCGATGATCTTGGTGCGGACCGCGCGTCTGCTCAGAGCGAGCCCGATTTCGCGGAGGTTCCGGAGCTCACGCTCGGCGAGCGGCTCGATGCCTTTGTCGCCGCCTTTGAGCTTACAGAGCGCGAGCGCGATATTTTGGAGGCCTTGGTCGCATCGCACGAGAGCGTTCAGGACATCGCCGCAACGCTCTTCCTTTCGCGCTCCACGCTCTACCGTCATATCGCCTCGATTAACAAAAAGACCGGCGCCGCCTCGCGCGTGGCCCTTATCAACTTCTTCTGGTCTTGGACACCAAATGATTAGTTAATTTGGGACGGGGCTTTTTTAGCTGTTTTGGGCCGCTGCGGCCAGCAGGGACGGGTCGCGGCGGCCCGGGCATTCTTGACGATAGTTCCGGCGACGCTACAGCAGCTCGCCGTGGCGGGCGATGTAGTGGTGCTTGGCCAGCTGAGTGAGTGCGATGTAGGCGGCGACGATGCCGATGAGCAGCGCGAAGAAGCTCGTTGGCAGCGGCATGAGCCCCAGTGCATCGGCGATGGGGCTTGCCGGCAGCCAGGTGACGAGCGCCAGGCCCAGCACGGTGAGTACGCACAGCGCGGGGGCGGCGTGGTCGCGCGGGCTCGGCAGGCGCGGGGAGCGCAGCATGTGGATCACGAGCGTCTGCGACCACATGGACTCAACGAACCAGCCGCTCTGAAAGAGCGCCGCAAAGGTCGCCATGCCCGCGACGTCGCCCGCGGCGGCAAGCTCGGACCAGCTCGTGCCCACGGCGGCGGGGCATACCACAAAGAAGAGCGCGGCAAAGGTCACAATGTCAAACAGCGAGCTCACGGGGCCCAGCTCGAGCATAAAGCCCTTGATGGACGCGGCGTCCCAGGCGCGCGGACGGGCAGTCCAGGCGTCATCGACGGTGTCCCACGGCAGCGCGATGCACACGATTTCGTAGACCAGCGACAGCAGTACCAGCTGCAGGGCGCTCATGGGCAAAAACGGCAAGAACAGGCTCGCGACGGTTACGGACAGTACGTTGCCAAAGTTGGAGCTCACCGTGGTCTTGAGGTACTTGAGCAGGTTGCCGTAGGTGCGGCGGCCTTCGATGATGCCGCGCTCGAGCACGCCCAGGTCCTTCTGGAGCAAGATGATATCGGCGGATTCCTTGGCGATGTCGACGGCGGAGTCGACCGAGATGCCGCAATCGCTCGCACGCATGGCGGCGGCGTCGTTGATGCCGTCGCCCATAAAGCCCACGGTGTGACCGAGCAGCTCACGCATGACGCGCACCAGGCGCGCCTTCTGCAGCGGCGAGAGCTTGGCAAAGAGATGAGTTTTCTCAGCGCGCTCGGCAAGCTCGGCGTCATCGAGCGCATCGATCTCGGAGCCCAGCAAGACGTTGCTCGCGTCGATACCAATCTGTTCGCAGACGGTTGCAGCGACGCGATCGTTGTCGCCGGTCAGGACCTTGACCGCTACGCCCTTGGCCTCGAGGGTGGCGACGGCGCCCGCGGCACTTGCCTTGGGCGGATCGAGGAAGGCCAAAAAGCCCATCAGTACCATGTCGCACTCGTCGGCGATGCCAAACTCGCCCACGCAGCGCGGATTGGTCTTCTGCGCCACGGCAATCACGCGCAGACCCTCGGCGTTGAGTCCGGCGACCTGCTTGCGAATCTGGGCGAGCTCCTCGTCGGCGAGCGGCTGGACGATGCCGTTGACCTCGACAAAGGAGCAGATCTCGAGCATTTCCTCGGCAGCTCCCTTGGTAACCATCTGGGTTTTGCCTTGGGCGTCGGCGACAACTACGCTCAGGCGGCGGCGTGAGAAATCGAAGGGCACCTCGTCGACCTTGGTATAGCGGTCGCGCAGGCTCTGGCCCAGCATGGAATCGGGCACGACGGTCGAGGGCGTCACGTCGGCACGGTCGATTACGGCCAGGTCGATAAGGTTCTTGAGGCCGGTCTGGAAGAAGCTGTTCAAAAATGCATGGCGCAGTACGCGTGCGTCCTCGTTGCCGTCGGTGTTGAGGTAGCGCTCGAGCACGATGCGGTCTTCGGTGAGGGTGCCGGTCTTGTCACAGCACAGGACGTCCATGGCACCCAGGTTTTGAATCGCCGGCAGGTCCTTGACGATAACCTGGCGACGGGCGAGGTCCTTGGCGCCCTGCGACAGGCTCGTGGTCACGATGACGGGAAGCATCTGCGGCGTGATGCCCACGGCCACGCTCGTGGCGAACAGCAGCGCGTCGATGACGTTGCCCTTGGTGGCGGCGTTGATGGCAAAGACGGCCGGCGCCATAACGAGCATGAGGCGTATGAGCAACATGGAGACGCTCGAGACGCCGCGGTCAAACGCACTCTTCTCGCCGCGCCCGTTGAGCATCTTGGCGATGCCGCCCAGGTAGGTGTCCGATCCGGTAGCGACGACAAGTGCCATGGCGCTGCCGTTTTGCACGGAGGTGCCGGTAAAGACGATGTTCTTGCAGGCAGAGAGCGGTAGCGCGGAGCTGTCGGCACCCTCGATAACCGTGGCGGCAGCGGTCTTCTCGACGGCCTCGCTTTCGCCCGTGAGCGCTGACTCGATCACAAACAGGTCGCGCGCGGTGATGATGCGGGCGTCCGCCGGTACCATATCGCCGGCAGAGAGGTGGATCACATCGCCGGGGACGAGCTCGTCGAAGGGGATCTCGAGACGCTCGTCGTCGCGCAGGGCGCAGCAGGTGTTGGAGACCAGGTCCTTGAGGGCCTCGGCTGCATTGCCGCTGCGGGCTTCCTGGATAAACTTCATGCCGCCCGATACCAGCAGCATGATGCCGATGACGATGACCGTGGAAGGGTCGCGCTGCGGCTCGGGCACGGCGAGCACGTCGATGTAGAGCGAGACCAGCGCGAGCGCGGCGAGGATGCCGGCGAAGGGATCGATGAACGCGTCGGCGATGCGGCGGGCGAGCGTTTTGGTCGGCGCCTCGATGGTGTTGGGCCCGGTGGCGTCTAGGCGCTCGGCGGCGTGCTCGGCAGTGAGCCCGTCGGCCGTGGTGTCGAGCAGCACGAGGGCGTCCTCGGCGCTATGGGTGGCGGCGAATATGGTGTTCTTTGACAGGCCGGCGTGAGCGGCGGGGCGCGCCGTGCGGCGGCGCTTGGAGATGGCTTCGAGTACCGTGGCGGTTTTGAGCATCAGCATAGGGTCCTCCTTGTTGAAGGGAGTTAGCGTACGTGTCGTATTTGCTTTAAAAAACCTAGATGTCGCTCACGTCATACTCGCGAACCACCACAAAGGGGACAGGCACCTTGGTGGTGGTTTTGACGATCGGTTAGTGGCGCTTATGCGTGCGCGGAATCCTCGCGGCGTGCCGAGGGCGACATGCAGGTTTTTCGACTATGACTGCCTTCCATGGCACACCTCCTTAAGGCCGGGCGCGGCGCGCTTCGGGCATCTCGTGCCCGTTTGAATCCGCCCGTATTCTTGATGAGGGGGTTTGCCGTGTCAACCCCATTGTTCGGAAAATCATCGCCCCTGACAAAGCCTTTACAGAATGTCGCGGTCTCAAAGCGCGCCCGCAATGAGCCCTGCCTGCGCTAAACTGGAAGGCACGTACGCGAACACGAGAGGAGCCCGCATGGAGGCTTACAAGCAAGAGTTCATCAAGTTCATGGTCGAGTCCGACGTCCTTAAGTTCGGCAGCTTTACGCTCAAGAGCGGCCGTCAGTCCCCGTTCTTTATGAACGCCGGCGCTTACGTGACGGGCTATCAGCTCAGGAAGCTGGGCGAGTATTATGCCCAGGCCATCCACGATAACTTTGGCGACGACTTTGACGTGCTGTTTGGACCGGCCTACAAGGGTATTCCGCTGGCTGTTGTTACCGCCATTGCCTACCACGAGCTGTACGGCAAGGAGGTCAAGTACTGCTGTGACCGCAAGGAGGCCAAGGACCACGGTGCCGACAAGGGCAACCTTTTGGGTTATGAGCCCCAGGACGGCGATCGCGTGGTGATGGTCGAGGACGTGACCACCTCCGGCAAGTCCATCGACGAGACCTATCCCAAGGTCATGGCTGCGGCCGATGTCGAGATCAAGGGCCTGATCGTCTCGCTCAACCGCATGGAGGTCGGCAAGGGCGGCGTGACCACCGCTCAGAAGGAGATTGAGGCCAAGTACGGTTTCCCCGTCGCGAGCATCGTTTCCATGGCCGAGGTCGTCGAGACCCTCTACAACCACGAGATCGACGGCAAGGTCGTCATCGATGACGAGCTCAAGGCCGCCATCGACGCTTACTACGAGCAGTACGGAGTTAAGTAGGTTCCGCCGTTCTGCCGAACGGCGGACCGGCCGACGCTGCGCGGGCCGCATTTGGACAATCTGACGTTCAACTTCAAGGGCGCGACCAGAAGGTCAGCGCCCTTTCGTTTCACGTCACCTTGTCTCAAATGCGACCCGCTCGCTGTCGTTGCCAAAACATCGGCGTTGCCGTTGCTGTGGGGGTACTCATTGGGTACTCATTGGGGACGTACTTAAATGAGTGCCCGCAGAGTGAGAGTGGATAATCTCCCGTTTTTGGCCTGTTTGCGGGCTCAAAGTGGGAGATTATCCACTCTCGTCATTTTGGCACTTGGGGACGTTTCTTTTGTGCCGGCACCTGGGGACACTCCTTGCCGAATGTGGGCGCCGCCGGTTGCTACGCGACGGTGATGGCGATCTGGGCGTAGCGGGTGCAGGGGCGCTCGGCGCGCGTCTGCACGCTGAGGGTGAGCACGAAGCGGTCGCCTGGTCGTGCGTCGGCGGGCACGATGAAGGCGGTGTCCACCGTGCATTCTTGCCAAAGCGACAGATCTTGGGCGCCCGCATAGCTCGACGGGCCTACGGCGACATCCCAATGTGCGTCGAAGCCGCGGTCGTCGGGGTCGACAATCGTCGCTGCAAGGGCGACGCGCTCGCTAGCAGCGGCGCTACGGTCGGCCGTAACCTCGACAACATACGCCGGATGCGAGCAGACTGCCGGATCGTGGGCACACCATTGCGCGCGGGCGGCAAAGTCTTCCTGATAAGCGCGCAGGTAGGGATTGGGATTGTCGTCTGCGGGCGTGCTGATAGCGGCAAAACCGGCGGGCGCGTTTGCATCAGGATGCCCATCAAGAAACATGCGGCCGAGCAGTGTGTCGAAGCCGCGGTCGTCGATACCGCGCAGGCCAAACGGCAGCAGCGGAATATAGGTCATGCTGTCACCTTCGGCCATAAAGTCGCCGCGCTCAAACTGCATCGCGGGCATGCCTTCCAGACCCCAATCCAGACGGGCATGCTTGCCAAACTGAAAGCGCTCGGGCTCGTTTTCGTAGACCTTGCCATCGCCATAGAGCATATAGCGCGCCATGAGGGGGCCGTTGCCCTGCGTGAGGTTCTGTGCAGGCCAAGGAGCCTTAAACAGCCGCAGCGTATCGGGCTGAGCCGTCTTGGCGTCGACATAGCCGCCATACCTATAGGGCACGCGCCAAAAGACGAGCTTGGGAAAGAGCTCGCGCCCATGGTCGAGCCATGAGTTGTCCTGGCCTACGCCATTGGCAACCCCCATCACGCGCACCTTCTGATAGATCCGCTGCTGAACGGCGGGCCACTCGGGTGTGGCGCGATAGCGTTCGGAAATACTCATGAGGGCGCGAACGATAGTGTTCATACCGCCCCAGCTGAGCAGCCACAGCGTGCGGGGATCGTCATCCATGATGGCGTCGGCGATGACGCGCGAACCGGGCGTTTCCTCGCGCACGTCGCCCTCAAAGGCGGCGTTGCCCATATAGGTGCGCTCGATCATCTGAGCGGGCGTGGGGAAGGACGGCTCGCCGGCGGCAGCGGCGTTGGCCTGCAGCTGCGGCCAGGCCTGGGCATACTCGTTGCTCCACAGGCTTTCGATCCAACCCTCGGGGAATGGACGGTACTCCATGAGCGAGCCAGCTTCGGGGTCGGGCTCGTGCGGAACGACGTCCCAGGTATAGGAGCGCACACCTTTGGTCCGCCAATGCGGATTCACCTCGCCCAGCGTATGGACACCATCGCCAAGAAAGTGATATTGCGAAGCCGTGTACACCACAGCCTGCACATCGAGCACATTGAGATACAGAGCCAAATGAACCAGAGAGTTCATATCATCGACTTCCATATCGGTGGTGACAATCACCCGAGTCAAATTCTGAGACATAGGAACAACTCCAACCACGATTTTTTTTCAGCCAGTTACGCGCAAGGCAAGACGGGACCCACGCTCACATCGCCACCGACCCGGCGGTCCGCCGGAAGCGCCCGGCCAGCGTTTCGAACAACGTTAGCTCAGGGTGCCCCGCCCTTTAGTTTTGTGAACATTCCGCAGCGCGGGCCCGTTTATCCGATGCTCCGAAGGAGCAGGATGAACGGGCCCATGCGCGAGGACGTTCACAAAACTAAAGGGCGGGGCACCCGATGGAATGGTTACCTCGAAACCCTGGCCGACCACTCCCAGCAGCCCACCGGCTCGCCGTCGATGAGTACGTTGCCCCCGTCGAAGTCTTGATAACACAGGTCGTTGAACTGGTGGATCCACACGCCGTGGTTGAATATCTTCTTGGCCGAGCCGTCGGCCTCGCGGTACACGCCGGTCAGGTCCTCGACATGGCTAAAGTAGGTGAGGTGCACGTTGGCGCCGGCATCACGCAGGCGCGCCGTGAGCGGCAGCACCGTCTGCTGCGGGCACACGAGCTCGTCGCCCTTGGAGTGCGTAAACCACAACGGCGTCTTGGAGAGTGCGGCCACGTCCTCGTCCGTGGCGTTGTACCACGGCGCGCAGCAGGGAAGGCCCGCGGCGAAGAAATCGGGGTAGTCGGCGCACAGGCGCAGGGTCATAAAGCCGCCGTTGGAAAGACCGGCGACCACGATGCGATCGGTGTCGATGCGGTCGGCATGCTCGGCGACAAACTCGTCGATGAGCGCCTTGAGCACGGGGGAGTAGATGCTCTGGTTGGAGCGACCGAGTTGCTCGATGCCGTTGTCCATCCAAAAGGTGGGCGACTGCGGCACGAGCACCCAGGCAAAGCCGCCAAAGTAGCGCTGGATCTGCTTTTGTGAGAGCGCTGTCACGCGGTTGCCGGTGTAAGCACGCGTCGCGCCCTCGCCCTGCGTGGCGCCCTTGCCCTCGCCGGCGCCGTGCAGGTACACGATCAGCGGCGCCTTCTCGACGGCGGGCGTGTCCTCAGGCGCAAACGGGTTGAAGAGCGCGGAGTCAGCGGGCTCAAAGCTCGGCTCATAATAGCCGTACTCGAGCGCGATGCCGTCGACGGGCGTCTGCTGCACGGCGTTATGCCAGCCCTTGAGCGCGGGGCAGATGTCGCCGCGGCTGCGGTCGAAGACGAGACCTGCGGTGGGGTCATCGCCGTCTTCGCCCGGGAGCGCCACAAGCTGCGTCACGCGCAGGCGGTTCTCTATATAGCGCGAACCCAGCACGCCACCCTCGATCTCTTTGGTGAGACGCACCTCGGGCGTCTCGAGCGCTACGTGTGTGCCCTTGGGCAGGCGCTGGCCGTTCTCATCACAGGGGTAGGTGGCGAGGACCGGCACGTAGCCCACGGAGGGCGCCGCGTGATCGGTCCCGTGCTCCTTGCGCATCAAGACCTCGCCGGCGCGCTCGTGGCGGGCACAGTAGATATTGAACGTGTGCTCGTTCACGTCGTTGGCGCGCACGGTACAGGGCAAGTCGAGTACGACCTTGCTGATCCAGGGGCCAAAATCGCCCAGCGTGGTGACGGTTGCGTAGGTACACGATTTGAGTTCCATGAGCTACTCCTTTGTGCCGCAAGTACTAAACAAGAGCGGCAATACAGACTAAACATGTTTAGTTTAATGCAGAACTGTAGAATGAGCAGATGAACTCGGTAAACGGTAAAACTGAACACGCAATGAACTACTAAACAGACGTTTACTATTAACTAGCAGGACTTTTGTTGAGGATCCAACAGGTTATAGAGGTGTTTATCAAAATAAAAGCCCACGTAAATAGCCATATATCAATATCGGGTCAAATAGACGATCTTCTACCGTCTAAATACGCTTACCCCCGATTTCCTACCGTTCACCGGACTCTAGACGGCAGAATTGCCACAAATGAGGCGCTCCGTGTAAACTAAAGTCCGTAAACGTTCAGTAAACACAATGTTTACGACGACGTATCCAAGGGTTCGGTAACCGTAAGGGGTTATAGTCACCGGGCCAAAGGCGTGCCTACGCCCAAGCGGATAGGCACACGAAGATATGGGGAGGGGTCCCATGGCAGTAGATAACAAGCAGATTGCCACCGATGTCCTCGAGCTCGTGGGCGGTGCGGAGAATGTTACCGTCGCCACCAACTGCATGACGCGCCTGCGTCTGACGCTCAAGGACAACAGCAAGGCCGACGTGGAGAAGATCAAGAAGGTCAAGGGTGTTCTGGGTTGCCAGTTCGCCGGCAGCCAGCTCCAGGTCATCATCGGCCAGAACGTGCCCAAGGTGCTCGCCGAGTTTGTGGCCATGTCCGGCGTCAAGCAGGGCGAGGCCGTCAACGAGAACCTCGACGCGCCCAAGGAGAAGTTCGAGCTCAAGAACCTGCCGAACATCATCCTCGACTATCTGTCCGGCTCCATGACCCAGCTCATCCCGCTGCTCATGGCCGGCGGTCTGTTCCGCACCATCGCCGCGGTCCTCGGTCCCACCATGCTCGGCGTGCTCTCGGCCGACGACCCGACCTACACCTTCCTCTACACCACGCTGTACGAGGCAACCTTTACGTTTATCCCCATCTATCTGGGCTATGCTGCGGCTAAGAAGCTCGGCGCCAGCCCTGTGCTCGGCATGCTCCTCGGCGGCGCTCTCATGGCCCCGTCCGTGGTGACGGCCGCTACGCAGGAGGGTGGCGGAATCATCTCCGTCTACGGTATCCAGATCGCTGCCGCCAACTATCAGCAGTCCGTTCTGCCGATCATCCTTTCGGTGCCTGTCCTCTACTTCATCGAGAAGTTCTTCAAGAAGGTCATGCCCGACGTGCTCTCCACGGTCTTCACGCCGTTCTGCACCATGATCGTCACGATCCCCATTGCCTTCATCGTCCTTGCCCCCGTCGGCAACGAGATCGGTTCCCTCATCGCAAACGCTCTGTTTGGCCTGGCTGATATGGGCGGCATCGGCGTCCTCGTCGTCATGGCCGTGCTCGGCGCCTTCTGGCAGCTCTTCGTGGTCTGCGGCATGCACATGCCCGTCATCCTGCTCGCTCAGGTTCAGATCATCGCCGCCGGCTTCGATCCCTTTGTCTTCGTTTCCACCAACTGCGCCATGGCCGCTGTCTGGGGCTGCGCCTTCGGTGCTTTCCTCAAGATGAAGAACCCCGACGAGAAGTCCCTTGCCATCGGTTACGTCATCTCCGCTATCGCCGGCGGCGTCACCGAGCCCGCGCTCTTCGGTATCCTCATGCGCTTCCGTCGCACCATGTTTGGCATGTTCATCGGCGGTGCCATCGGCGCTGTGTTCTCCGGCCTCATGGGCGTTACCTATTACCTCGCAGGCGGTGCCTCCAACTTCCTGGTCTTCACCAACTACCTGCAGGGCGGCCAGATGAACACCGTCTGGGCTATCGTCGGTATGGCAATCTCCTTTGTCATCGCCGCTGCCGTCGTCTTTGTCTCCGGCTTCTCCAAGGAGGAGCTCGCCGAGATGGAGGCCTAAGGCCAAGCCATTCGGTCTAAAAAGACCCCTACACGACAGGGCCCCGTCAGGCGCAAGCCCGGCGGGGTCTTTTTTGCAAGGTAGACTGATTGGGGGCGGATGAGATCCGCCCGCGAGGAATTGCCAAGTGCCGAGGGCTTTCGCGCGGGGCTACCGCGAAAGCCCCCGGCGGTTCGCAACTCCTTTGTCAAACGAAAGGACATGCAGATGAGTTTGGGAAAACTGACCGTTAACGGTCGCCAGGATGGCTTCTTGTGCGACGGCAAACCATTCTTTTGGTTTGCCGATACGTGCTGGAGCGCATTCACGAGCATCACCGAGGTGGATTGGGACTACTACCTGACCCGCCGTGCCGAGCAGGGCATGAACGTACTGCAGATCAACACCCTGCCGCAGTGGGACCGCTGCCTGCCCGATCTGGGTATCTGGCCCTACGCGAGCGAGGACGGCGTTCACTTTGACTGGAACGCGCCCAACCAGGAGTACTGGGACCGCGCCCGCCGCATGTGCGAGGCAGCTGTGGAGCACGGCATTCGCCCGGCGCTCGTGCTCATGTGGTGTAACTACGTGCCCGGTACCTGGGGCGCCAAGATTGCCGAGCGTTGCGGTGCCGAGATTATGCCGCGCGAGGAGGTTCGCGCCCACGTTGCGCGTGTCGTCGAGAACCTGGGCGAGTTCGACCCCGTCTACGTGGTGACGGGCGATACCGACTTTGCCAGTGGCGAGGCGATTGCCTATTACGAGGAGGCGCTCGACGAGGCCGCCAAACTGGCGCCCGAGGCCCTGCGCACCATGCACATCAACCGCGGCAACCGCAGCCTGCCCACGCAGTTTGCCAAGCGCCTGGACTTTTACATGTTCCAGCCCGGGCACAACTACGAGGGTCAGCCCGAGGCCTGGAAGCTCCCCGAGGACTTCCGCGCCAACTATCCCAAGCGCCCGATGGTCAACTCCGAGCCCTGCTACGAGCAGATGGGTGCGTCGCGCAACGTGTACTGGCGTTTTACCGCGCAGGATTGCCGTGCAAGCGTGTGGTCGAGCATCCTGGCCGGTGCCTCGGCGGGCATTACCTACGGTGCGCACGGCGTGTGGAACTGGCAGACCTCTCAGAGCCGTGGCAGCGTCCTTGGCGAGGGCTTTGACATGCCGTTCCGCTGGCAAGAGTGCCTGCAGTTTGCGGGCGTGTGGGACTTTGGCCTGATCGAGCACGTGCTGCGCGGCCTGGGTGCCACGAGCGCGGATGGGGCGGTAGCTGTTGAACCCGCGCAGGAGTTGCTCGACGACGCACGCGAGGCCATCCGCGTGGCGCGCGTGGGCGAACGCGTGGTGGTCTATCTGCCGAGGACCACGTCCGTCAAGCTCAAACTCGAGGGCGGCACCACCGCCTGGAATGCTGTGGCGTTTGACCTAGAGAACAAGCGCGTGGCAAACCTGCCGGTTGTGCCCGTCGACGGTGCCGTGCGCGTGGCCCAGCATCCCTTCGAGCACGATGCACTCCTGGTGGTCTCGTCCGCTCAGTAGCGCGCGGTTCCAACGCGACCGGCGGCAAAAAGGCCCGAGTAACGACTACAGAATGAGGGTGGATAATCTCCCGTTTTTTGCCTGTGTACGGGCTCAAAGTGGGAGATTATCCACCCTCGTCATTTAAGTGACCAAAAATCCTCTCTCGTTTTATTTGAGCCCGGGCAGCTTGGTAAAGGGGAAGGACTGCTCGAGGAACTCGGAGCAGCGGGCGTAATCTTTGGCAAAGTAGCTGCTGTAGAGCGAATCGAGTACGTATTGCACGGCGATGTGGCTGGCAAACTGCGTGATGCGGTGGCTCAGGCTCTCGATATCGCTTACGGTGAGATATGCCGCAAAGCCGGGGTGAATGCGGGCACAGTATGGCGTGCCGATGACGATGACCGGGACATGTCGACTGCAGAGGATCGGCAAGATCTCCTTGAGGTTGGGGGCAAGGCCGCTGTAGGAGATGACGATTGCCACATGGTCGGGGCCCGAGGCGAGCGCCGTGCGCACTTGGGCCTCGATATTGTCGTAGCACGTTGAGCTCTTACCGGCGGAAAGCAGGCGATCGCGGAACATTCCCGCCGGATACAGGTTGTGCGAGCCCGTGTAGATGTCCACGGTGCCGGCGCGTAAGACGAGCTTGGCGGCGTAGTCGAGCTGTGCCGGGTCGAGGATTTCGCGCGTCTCGGAAAGCGTGGTCTCGTACAGTCGCGCCATGCGCTCGGAGATCTCCTGGGCGCTGGAGGTCGCATCAAAGGGAAAGTTGATATCCACCTCGGGGGCGGAGTCTGCGCGCGAGGCTGCGCGCATCAGCTCGACCTTGAGTTCTTTGAAGCCCTCGAGGCCGAGCTTTTTGCAAAAGCGGTGGATGCTCGCAACGGAGACATTGGCCTGGCGCGCAAATTCCTTAATGGAGAGCCCGCGGACGTCCTCGCCCATGGCGAGAACCGTCTGCCCGAGCTGCTGCTCGGTGGGGGTGAGCTCCTTGCCCTGCGTGATCTTGCGCTTGATGTCCATATGACTCCTATGCGTTCGTGTCGCTATGTATCAATCATAGCGGTAAACAAAACGCCGGGGAGCAAGCCCTTTCTATGGTCCGCCGTTCTAACGAACGGCGGACCGCTTGACGCTGCGCGGGCCCCAAGCACCCCATCTTGCCGCTCAGCTTCGACGGCATGGGCAAAAGCCCTATGCCGCCTTGCTTCGTGGCAACCTGGGGCACTTGGAACCCGCTCGCTGACTTAGATTCAACCAAGGATTTTGCCTTGATTGAAGTGGGCTTCGATGCCGTTAGCCAAGCAGGCGCACGGGGCCGAGCAGGCCGCTGGGTCCGGAGGGTTCGGTGAGGGCGAAGATGTCGGGGATGGCGTGGTCGAGGGTGTTGATTACATCGATTGTGAGCGCATGTTCACCGGCGGCAAGGGTGCCGAGCTCAAAGCGGTAGGGCGGACAGATGCGGCAGCCCAGATCCGCGCCGTCAAGTGCGACCGTGGCGGTCTCAAAGACCTCGCCCAGGTCGAGCGCGGCGCCGGCGAGGTTCTCAGCAACGGCAAAGCTTGCCTGGTAGCGGAAAGTGCCTGCCTTGCCGGGGAATTCGGCGCAGGAAAGATCGTGCAGGTCGCCAAGCTCGACGGCCTCGTCAAAGACCAGGTGCGTGGCATCGGCGTCGGGCGTGGCAAAGGAGACGTTCCAGGGGCCGTCAACGCGCATGACCTCACGCTCGGCATCGGAGTTTCCGCGCTCGGCGGCAGCGGGCGCCTCGGCCCCGAGCACCACAATGCAGCTCTCGTAGGGCGCGAGCTCAAGCGTGCCGTCAAAGGCGACGGGTGCGCTGCCGTTGAGCAAATCGAGGCGCACGCCGTGCACGGGCGCGCCGTCTGCGAACTCAACATGCGTGTGAATGCCCTGCTTGGGATGCTCGTTTACCAGCATGAGGTAGCTCTCGCCGGCGCGGTCGTAGCGAAGCGCGCGCAGCCACGGCTGCGGCTCGGTGCACGACACGGTCTGCATGCCGGCTGCGGCGAGCACGCTCGCAAGCTCGGAAGTGGCAACAACACGCACACGTGCAAGCTCGCTGGCCTCCACGGGGGCAAAGCCCGCGCGGCTGGCAGCTTCGCCGTCATAGCGCTTGCTCGGCAGCTTATCCAGGGCATATACGCCAGCGCCTGCGGCCGCAGCGCGCGCGGCAAAGTTGAGTACGGCCCCGCCGGCATATTCGGCGCCGGGCATCACCAGACAGCGGTACGCCTGGCCGTTCACGCTAAAGCCGCTGCTGTCTGCGGCGAACTCCACGGAGTAGCGTTCGGTATCTTCAAACGACTCGGCCGGCACGATATCGAAATCGATCTGCGCGCGCACGAGCTCGGCGGCGGCATGCTGCATAAACGAGGCCTCGCCCGCCCACTCGGCATCGGCGTGGTACAGAAGCGCCACCGGCGTGGCGGCCCGCCCGCCCGAAAGCAGGCTCGAGGTGCGGTTCATGTAGCTCATGAGCTTGCCAAAGTGCGCAAACTGGGGGTTCTGACCGTGCGCGTAAAAGTGCGGCGGGCAGTCGAAATCGGGGAAGGCGGCCATGCTAAAGGCGTGTGGCACAAACCAGTTGACGCCGCGCACCATAACGTGGTCGGCGATCCACTTCATCTCGCGCAGGCCCTCATGCCAGCCAAAGGCGCCAAATACCTCGGCCATGCAGCAGCCCTGCTTTTTGGGGTCGAGATGCGCTGCCGAGGAGCCCAGCTTGGGCAGCACGTAGTTGTAGAACTCCAGGTCCCACACGCCGCGGCCGTAGGAGTGGAGCCCCCGGTCCATGCCGGGGATGAGCTGGTTGATCACGATGTCCACGCCCGCCATGTCCTGGCCGCCCACGGCGCGGAAGTAGTGGCCGGCGCCCACACCCAGGCGCGCGTGGCAATCCTTGTCCTCGATCACGTGGCCGATATACTGCACGCCGTGCGCGCGGCACCAGTCGCCGAGCTGGTCGCAGAAGCACTCCTTGTAGAGCGTGCTCGCAATGTCCATGTACGCGTGGCGCACGTGCGCGCCGGCGTCCTTGCGATCCCACAGGTGCGGGAGCTCGTCCAGGTAGCGCTCGCCCAGCGCCGCACGCAGGCGGCGCTCGAGCTCGGCCGACCAGGGCAGGGGCGCGGTGGCCTTACCGATGAGTGTGTCGGAGATGCCGTTGGCGCCGGTGACGCCCTTCTCGTTGGCAAAGCCGGGCTCATCGGAGAAAAAGCCCAGGATGGTCTTGCCAAACTCATCGCCCAGATGCGCAAAGTGCGGCTTGTACACGGCATCGATGAGCTGCGCCACCGAGGCACGGTCGACCATGTTGATGTAGTCCTCGTTGTAGGAGGTCTTGCCGCTCGTGAACATCACGCACGCCTGCGTGGTGCCGGCCGGTGCGTCAAAGACCAAGCGGCAGGGCATGCCGTGCTCGTCCTCGATTACGCGGTGCTCGACCTCGACGGTGCGCCCTTCCTGCATAAACGTTACGCCATAGAAGCGCTCCGTCTTGTCGAACATGTTGGTGAGCGCGATGCTCGCCTGCGGCGTGGGGCCCACCACGTCGATGGTGCGGTGGGTGAGAACGATCTTGCGGAGCTCGGGCGCCGCCTCCTTGACGGCGCCGTTGGCGTATCCGGTGGGAAAGTGCGCATCGTCTAAGATCCAGATTTTGAGGCCCAGCTGCTTGCACGTGTCGATCACAAAGTGCAGGTCGCGCCACCAGCCCTCATCGCAAAAATCGGGATGCGGGCGGCTCTCGAGGCAGACCTCGTGGATATCGGCGCCGGCAATCTTCTCCAGATATTCGGCAATGGTCTGTTGGTCCTCGCCCTTCATCCACAAAAACGGGAGCACGTGGTTGTCATAGGCACCGTTGAGCACCTGCTGGTAGTACGCGGTCATGGATCCTCCTTGCAAGCCGATGGTGGGCAGCGTATGTTGCATGACTCCATTCTGGCGTGCGGGCGATGGCGTGCTAATATCCAAATCACGACAGAATATGACCGAATCAACGATTGGTGGGGCCATGGAGATCTTGGAGCTCGAGCGCCGGCTGAGCGAGCTGAGCGCCAGCGAGAGGCGATATAGGGACGAGGCTCCCTTTGACTGGTCGATCATGACCGAGCGCGTTGAGGTCGATGGACGGTCGGTGCGAAAGATCGGGCAGATGGGGGCGGAATATGCTCAGGCCGGAATGCCAGCTGGCCTGATGATCAGGAGAAACTCGCGCTTTAACGCGGTACCCGAGCATGTGCACGACTACGTTGAGATCAGCTATGTGTACCGGGGGCGCTGTCCGCAGACGGTTGCGGGGGAGAAGCTCGTGCTCGAACGCAACGAGGTACTGCTGCTCGATGCCGCCTGCCCGCACGCGGTGGCGGCGCTCGGCGAGGATGACATCATGCTAAGTATGACCGTTTCACGTACCTTTTTGCAGCGCGGCCTCGAGGCGAGCCTCTCGCGCGAGAGCGCGGTCTCGCGGTTTTTGTTCAACGCGCTCAACAGCGAGACCGACCATCGCGGGCACGTGCGCTTTCGCTGCGGGGAGAGCCGGCGCGTGCGGCGCTACATGCAGGAGATGCTCTGCGAACGCTACGAGCCGAGCCTCAACAGCGCCGAGATCGTTCTGCGCCTGTTTCAGCTTCTGTTGGCCGAGCTCATGGATTGCTACGAGCACGAGCTCGTGCGCGGCGCGGCGGCGGGGCGCGATGAGTCGGGGCGCGCGGCCTCGCTCGTGGCAGGGATGCTCGGCTACATCGAGCGCTCGTTTGCCACCTGCTCGCTCGAGGAGATGGCGGCACGCTTTCATGTGAGCCCTAACTACGCGTCGGCGCTGCTCAAGCAGCATGTGGGAAAGACCTACCGACAGCTGGTCCAGGAGCGCAGGCTCGCGCGTGCCGCGGAGCTCTTGCGCGCGGGTGCCACGGCCGAGGCGGCGGCGCGTGCCGTTGGCTATGAGAACATGAGCTTTTTCTATCGCAAGTTCCGCACCGCCTACGGCTGCACGCCGGCAACATACCGTGGATGAGCAAGGCGGGGCGGGCTTTTAGCTATCGATATGCCACATCTAAATAGGTCGTTTCGTTTCATCCACCCGGGTTGGAGGGTGGCCGTCAGGTCGATTTTTGCCTCGTCTAGACCTCGGTATCAAAAAGTGTCAGCCGGCGGACGCGCTGGGGCGAAAAGAAGTGTCCAATGCGCCGCCTCCGCGCCTTGGGCGCCCGGGCGCGCGCGATACTCAGCTCAGCACATAAAACCCGCTGCGAGGAGGCACATATGGGATTTCCCGAGGGATTCTTTTGGGGCGGCGCCACGGCCGCAAACCAGTTTGAGGGCGCATGGAACGTTGACGGCCGCGGCCCCAGCGTAGACGACCACTTCCTGGGCGGCAGCTACAAGGAGCCGCGTCAGATTACGCTCGACATCGACCCCAACCGCTTCTACCCCAATCACGACGGTATCGATTTCTACCATCACTACGAGGAAGACATCGCGCTCTTTGCCGAGATGGGCTTTACCATGTTCCGCATGTCCATCTCCTGGAGCCGCATTTTCCCCAACGGTGACGATGCCGAGCCCAACGAGGCCGGCCTTGCCTTCTACGACCGCGTCTTCGACTGCCTGCGCGCACACAACATCGAGCCGCTTGTTACGCTTAGCCACTACGAGATGCCCTATGCCCTGGTCGAGAAGTACAACGGTTGGGAGAGCCGCGAGCTTATCGGCTTCTTTGAGCGCTATGCCCAGACCGTGCTCGAGCGCTATCACGACAAGGTGACCTACTGGCTCACCTTCAACGAGATCAACTGTGGCACCCTGGACCTGGGCAACCTCTTTGAGACCAGCATGATTCGCGGCTACGAGGGCCCGGCCTCCGGCGCCCACACCACTCCGCAGCAGCGCTTCCAGGCCCTCCACCACCAGTTTGTGGCGAGCGGTCGCGCCATCCGCTATGCGCACGAGCACTTCCCCAAGCTCAAGATGGGCAACATGGACTGCTTTATCCTGTCCTATGCCGCCACGTGCGACCCGGCCGACGTCCTTGCCACCCAGCAGGAGATGAACACCATGAACTGGTACTGCTCCGACGTGCAGGTGCGCGGCAAGTACCCGTTCTACGCCAAGCGCTTCTGGGCCGAGAACGGCATCGAGCTTAACATCGCCGACGGCGACCTGCAGGACATCGCCGACGGCAAGGTTGACTTCTACACCTTTAGCTACTACATGTCGGGCACCGTGGGCACCCATAAGGACCACGAGATGACCGAGGGCAATATGGCCTTTGGCGGCAAGAACCCCTACCTCGAGAGCACCGACTGGGGGTGGCAGATTGACCCGACGGGCCTGCGCATCGCCCTCAACGAGATCTACGCCCGCTACGAGATTCCGCTGATGGTGGTCGAGAACGGCATGGGCGCCTACGACGAGGTGGAGGAGGACGGCTCCATCCACGACCCGTACCGCATCGCCTACCTCCAGAGCCATGTCAAAGCCATGGGCGAGGCCATCGAGGACGGCGTCGACCTGATCGCCTATACCTGGTGGGGTCCCATCGACCTGGTCTCCGTCGGCACCGGCGAGATGCGCAAGCGCTACGGCTTTATCCGCGTCGATAAGTACGATGACGGCACCGGCACCTACGAGCGCCGCCGCAAGGACAGCTTCTTCGCCTACCAGAAGATCATCAAGTCCAACGGTACCGAGGGCCTGGCTTAATTGACAAGATGAGTGCCACCGGGGAAAGCCTTGGTACGGGCTCGCGATTCGAGTCCCCACCTTAGCATTTGAACCATTTGGCACTATAATCACCATAGGCATGCGCATAACGTTGCGCTTGATCAAGAGGAGAAAACGTATGGGTCTGTTTGACATGTTCAAGAAGAAGGCTGAGCCCGCGGCTGCCGCTGCTCCGGCCTCCATCTCTGCTTCTGCCGGCGCCGACGTGCTGTGCTCGCCCGTCAAGGGCAAGGTCATCAAGATGGCCGACGTGCCCGATCCCGTCTTTGGTGGCGAGGTTCTGGGCAAGGGCTGCGCCGTGTGGCCCGAGGACGATCTGGTCTACGCTCCCTGCGACGGCAAGGTGACCGTCACCATGGGTCACGCCGTGGGCCTGCAGTCCGATAGCGGCATCGAGGTTCTGGTGCACGTTGGCGTCGATACCGTCAACATGAACGGCGACGGCTTCGAGGGCTTCGTCAAGGCCGACGACGTCGTTAAGGCTGGCCAGCCCATGCTCAAGATCGACCGCGCCAAGATCGCCGCTGCCGGCTACAAGGACTGCGTCGTGGTGGCCGTGTCCAACACCGCCGAGTTCGCCGACGTCGAGCTCGCCGTCGAGGCTGACTCCGCTGTCGCCGCCGGCGATGCCATCGTCAAGGTCGTCCGCAAGTAGTCTGCGGCAACATAAGGGTGTTTTGGGGTGGTCGGGTTATCCGGCCGCCCTTTTTTATTGCAATGCGGCGGAACGTTTTATTGCGCGTTGGGCGGACCGGTAAACCGTTCGGACGTTAAATCGAGCCGACTGCGCCTTTGCTTTGCCGGGGGTGTTCGTTATCGGCTAATATGGCCTTATTGTTACGACGCGCACCGCGTCGGGAAGCGCGGTGCCGCTTGTTGGGAGGAATGTCATGAAGAAGAAGCTGCTGCTTGCGCCCCTGATGGCTGTTCTGGTCGCGTGCGTGGTTGTGCTTTCCGGCTGCGGAGGTCCTTCGGTTGAGGAGCTCATCACCGAGGATCTTACGACGCAGTTTGACGAGGTCAAGAACGGCGGCGACGACTTCCTCGCCGGCCTGGAAGAGGCCTCGGGCGACGAGTTCGAGCAGCTGGGTATCGATCCCAAGGAGTACGCCAAGAGCTATCTCGAGGGTTTTGACTACAAGATCGGTGACGTGACGGTCGACGAGGACAAGGGCACCGCAACTGCCGAGGTCACCATTACCTGCAAGTCCATGAACCAGATCGTTGAGGATTTTGCCACCCAGTATCAGGAGAAGGTCGCCGCGCTCGATTCGATGCCTTCCGATGACGAGCTGTACAAGATGGCCGGTCAGGTTATGGTCGATGTGACCAAGGCTGCTAAGACCAAGGACACCAAGGTCACCTTCAAGTATTCCTGCAATGACGATGGCGAGTGGTCTGCCGACGATTCCGCAACCACCGAGATGATGAATGCGATGATGAACTAGGGGGGTTACGCGGGCACCAGAGCGACAACTTGTCATTCAAAGAGGACGGCATGACCAGAAGGTCTATGCCGTCCTCTTTTCATGCCAATTTGTTCGCTCTGGTGCCCGCTCGCTGTCCGTCCTCTACCTGCGACGTTGCCATGGTGCTGCACTTGGGGGCGTTCCTTTTAATATGAGCAGGACATTGTCAAGAGGCAAAATCGGGCCTGGCC
>NZ_QSOP01000011.1 GCF_003436275.1 Collinsella sp. TM09-10AT | reverse complement strand
ACCGCCTCGCGGTGACATCGTTTTTATGTCAACCTTGGTCTAACAGAGCCAAAAATAAAGTCCCAAGCGCTAAAAGTGTTCGCCCGGTGGCAAACCCACACCTTAACCGACGCTGATAAATCGTTTTAGCAAGAGCCAGATCGACCTAGTTTTCGGAAGTATGCGGCAAATTCTGAGACCTTCGAACACACCCCGTTTTTTTACAACAAAATGACTGATAAACTAGCCTCAAAAGCCAGGTCTGCTCACAGGGTTCAGATTTTGCCGCATACTTCCGAATTGACGCTGGCATCGCACGGTCCAAAAGCACATTTCGATCTGGAGGACGTCATGGACCTGACGCTCTGCGGTCAATCCGCTTTTTACTATTACCGTATCCCGCCGCAGGTATTAGGCCTTTACCCCGCCATTAGCCTTGGCAATATAGATCGCAGATGTTGCGGCCTCGGAAGTCATGCAGTTGTAAAAGACCTGCTTCACGCACCGCTTCACAGGCTTGTATTCACTCGGGCACAATCGGGGTCGCGAAGCCTCTTTAAATCGCACCTCCTGACCCAAGAGCCGCCTCCTGGGTCGTTTAGGCAGACTGAACATGGATTTGATGTCACTTCACCGGAATTCACGCTGCTCAGCCTTGCTACGCAGGTCTCCCGCAACCAGCTACTCATGGCTTGCTACGAGATGTGCAGCTCATTTGCAGTGTTTACGCCCTGCGAACGTACGCAACAGCAACTTGATGAGGCAATATCTCTTAAGTTCATTCCGCCCGACTGTGGTTGGAAGCGTATTGTCGACACCAAGGGCAATGACACCAACTTGTGGAAACGCGCGCCGCTCCTCAGCGCGGCGGATATCGCCGCGTTCGCCAAGCAGGCCGCAGGCCTGCGCGGTGTTAAGCAGCTCCGCTGGGCCGCCGAACGCATGGCAGGGCAGACCGCCTCGCCCTTCGAGGTCCAGACGTCCATGCTCGTCTCACTCCCCCGCGACGAAGGCGGTCTGGGTATAGGCATCACCAATAACGCACGCATCCCGCTCAGCGAAGCCGCACGTTCGCTGTATGACAAAACCTGCTGTTATGCCGATATCCTCATCGAAAGTGTCACCGACAGCATGGGCGTCATTCTGGAATGCCAAGGCCGCTCCGCTCATGACAGCGAAGCTGCGAGTCTCTCAGATGCCGAGCGCACTACCGCACTCACAAGCATGGGCTACGACGTCATCCAAATTACCTATGGCCAGATCAAGGACAAAAGGAGCTTTGGCAACCTTGCCGAACTCATCCATAAAAAGGCCGGGCTTCCCTACACCCCAAAGATCAAACAGGAGTGCGACGCCGAAGATGCTCTGCGGCAAGAACTGCTTGTCGATTGGGATGACCTATTCGCTGCCAGGCAGGCCAGCTAGCAGCTAGCGATCAGAGGCAGCGCGGGCGCGCTGGGCAATGCGACGCGGGCGGCAAAACCTGCCTCGGTTAACTCGACGACCTCGGTAAACGTTGCGTCAAAGAACGCTTCGGTCAGCAGGCGGTACGGCGGGTGATCCGGCTCGCCGGGGTTTTCGCGCACAATCTCGTGCATGACGCCAATGGTTTTGAGCACATACTCTTGCGGGATCGAATACTGGCCAAACTGGGCCGCCGCGGTATAGAGACGATCGGTCGCACGCGGGATAGAAACGATGCCGAGGGTTTTGCCAAACCAGTCAAAGTCGCCCTGCTTCTTGATGCGGAACTCCTCACACGGCTTGCCGCCATGCGCCTCGAGGTACTGGTTTACGCGGGTGTTCCACACGGTGTCGGCCACCAGATGCGACCAAACACCCAACGTCAAATCGAGCAACGACTGTGCCACGTTCTCGGGCGCGAGCGAAAGCTCGTCAGCAGCGGGACCAGCGATCGGCTCCGCATCCCTATATCGCTGCGGATAATGCACCCGATTGAGTCGCTCGCGTTCCTCGACAATCGACGTCGCCGCAGCCGGCGCACCTATCGGCATGCCCTTGAGCAGCGGCGCCACATAAGTGTCCCAAAACTCCTGCTCACGCGGCTTGGGGATAGGCTCGGGCTTGGCAAAATGCGTAATACGATACGGGATGGGATCGGCAATGCCGGGAACCATATAGCCCACAAAAATGTCCGGAACCACGCTGCCAAACAAAAAGGCATTGCGGTCGCGCACTTTATCGGCAAGCGTGCCAGCACGCGCCAGCAGTCGTTCCGTCTGAGCGATATGAATATTCCAACTTGGCATAGCCACCCCCGTAAAAACCCGGATAACTATACCATTCACAGCGGGCCACGCACGCAGCCGCACCCCTACTATCCGGCAACTATTCCGCGGCGGCGCTCTCGGTTCCATACGATGGCACGGACGCCTCGACCACGTGATGATATCGGTCGATATAGATGGCGCGGGCACCCAGGCGTCGTACCAAATCCTGATGGTGTGTGCTCATTAAGACCGTCTTGCCGGCAGCAACATAAGCCAGCAAAAAGCTGACCACGATGTCGCACGAATCCTCATCGAGTCCGTTGGTAGGCTCGTCGAGCACCAGGATATCGGGGTTCATCGACACGACGGCCGCCAGCGCCACACGCTTTTTTTGCCCGCCCGAAAGCTGATAGGGCGAGGCATCGACCAGATCGGCAACCTGGAACAGCTCCATGGCATCGCGGACGCGGCGCTCGAGCTCGTCTGTCGGCAGCCCCATCTGCGCGGGGCCAAAAGCAACTTCCTCGCCCACCGTAGCGCAGAACAGCTGGGCGTCGGCATTCTGGAACACAAAGCCCACGCGCTGATGAAAACGCTGAGCGGCTGCGGAATCCTTGAGATATGCCGCATCGATCACGTGCCCGTCAAACAGGTACGCACCCGCGTCCGCTAGTTCAAGACCGTTGATAAGGCGCATAATCGTCGTCTTACCGCAGCCGTTGGGACCGAGTAGGGCAACGAGTTCACCACGATCGACCTGCAGCGACACACCATCGACAACCGTATGCCCCGCATAGGAGAACAGCACGTCGCGAAACTCGATGAGCGGCACGCTCTTGGCGCCAGTAGCACCGCTCGCGCCCATCACGCCATTCGTATCGTTTGCCAAAACGTCGCCCTTCCCTATCCACATCGACGGCTCGGCCGCCCGCGCTACAGCACCGCGCACAACACGGCGAGCAGCACCACGACGACCGCATAGACCGCATCGCGCCAGCCAAAGCCGCTCCGCGCGGGAGTCGGATACGCACCGGCAAAGCCACGGCAAAGCATAGCCTCGTCCATCGCGCGGCTGCATTCCATCGCCTTGATAAAGGTCATGCCCATGATACCCGCGATCGAATCGGTACGCGAAAAACCCGCAGGCGCGGAACCGACGCTGCGCAGCATGACCGATTCGCACAGATCGTGCGCTGTGCGTCCCAGCACCTCGATATGCTTGAGCGCCATATCGAAAGTAAAGATGACCTCGTCGGGCAGGTGCAGCATCTTAAGCGCCGCCGACATGCGGCTCCAGGTGAGCGTCCACGAAACACCCAGCACCAGCGACACGTTAATGAACGTCTTGAGTGCAATCTTGAGCATGGCGCCCGAGGCAGAAGCACCCAGCAGCAGGGCAGGCAGCGCCAGAACCACGGCAAACCCCGCGGCAGCCAACGCCGGCACAAAGGTAGCGCGCAACCCGCGTGCTGGGCGCACCGCGACCAGCACCAACGCGATCGCCGCCATCAACATCAGGTACAGCGAGCTTTGCGTCAGGCACACGCACAGAACGCAAACGAACATCCCCACCAGGCGCACCGGAGCCGAAACGCAAGAAAGGGCGCGGTCGACCATCGACCCGCCCTCGTGCGCGCCTCCACCCAGGCGAACCCGCTCAAGCAGGCTCGCCAGGTGCAGGACATTCTTTTGCATCACACGATGCCGAGCCCCCACGGGCTCATATCGCTCCTCGGCCGCAAGCCAGCTAGGCAGCTCGGCTATTGCCATGAGCACCGCTTTCCTTGACCGTCAGCGAGACCAGGCGGAATGCGATGGTAAGCACCGCCACGCCAATCACGCCCGAAAGAATATACATCGCGGCCTGGCCGGCAAAGCCAAGGCCCTGCTCCTCGGAATAAACCTGCAGGTAGTCGCCCGTGGGCAGCGCATCGGCAAAGGTCGGAGCATCGAGGCCGACCGAAGCCTGCAGACTGTCGTCACCAGCCTCCTGAACGGCGGTCGCGGCGCCCTCGGCGTCCCACTCACCCCAGGCGTCACCGGTGGCGAGCAAGCCGAGCGGCGTAGCCACGACAAGCACGGCGACCAGAATGAGCGTGGGAATCAGGGAAGTCTTCTTGGCGGTACCATCGGCGGCAAGCTGGCCATCGACGGCCTCGGGCCCGACGATAATGCTCGGCGCCGTCTTCTTAATGAAACCATAGATGGCGGCCGTCGCCACGCCCTCGATCACGCCGGCAACCAGCATATGCGGGACCAACATGGCCGGAATAGCCACGGACAGCGGGAAGGGGCAGTACAGCGGAGCGCCCGAAGCGTTGGTAAAGAGCATCGGCTGAATACCAAACTCGATTGCCGCGCACAGGGCCGCTAGGCACAACCCGACCCAACCGCTCACGATGGCAGAAGCCGAGGTGCCCCACCTTTTGTCGTGCAGACGGCTGTTGAGCGCACGGAACACGATAGCAGCGGTAAACGGCAACACAAAGGCCATGTTAAAGCAGTTGGCTCCAAAGGACAGGATACCGCCGTCGCCAAACAGCAGCGCCTGCAGCGCCAGCGCGACCGAAACCGCGATGGCCGCGGCCTCCGGGCCAAGCAGCAGCGCGATGAGCGCGCCGCCAACGGCGTGTCCCGTGGTACCGCCGGGCAGCGGCACGTTGAACATCATGAGCAAGAAGGAGAATGCGGCGCAGATGCCCAGGAACGCCATATGCTCGCGATCGAGCGTAGCACGCACCTTCTTGATGCAATGGACCCATACGGGCACCATCGCCACCGCCATGACGGCATCGGTCTGCGGGGACAAATAATTATCTGGAATGTGCATAGCGCCTCCCGGTTGTCGGCGCACGGAATTGCAGCGCCGCTTGAATAACCTTGCCAGTGTTACGTATTGTTAGATTCGTAACACGCCGCCGGGTATCATAGCAAAACGGCACACTGCCAACAAAGCAGTGCGCCGTTTTGTAATACATTCGTCACAGACGCAAGCGGTCCTAGCCGCGGACCTCGCCGTTTACGCCCTTGCACACCTTGGTGACGATCTTCTGGTGCGCCTTCTCGACCTCTTCGCTGGTGAGTGTGTGGTCGTCAGCGCGATACGTGAGCGCAAAGGCCATGGACTTTTTGCCCTTGCCGATGCGAACCGGATCGCGGTAGACATCGAACAGGCGCACGCCCTCGAGCAGCTTGCCGCCGGCGCTCGTAATGCGGCGCTCAAGATCCTCGCAGGTCACGGAGTTGTCAACCACGATAGCCAGGTCGTGCTCAACAGCCGGGTACTGCGAGAACTCGCGGTAGTTCTCCTGGTTGCGGGCGCCCTTGATCAGCTTGTCCAGGTCGAGCTCAAAGGCAACGACGACCTCATCGATGCCCATCGCCTCGCGCGCCTCGGGGTGGATCTCGCCGACCCAGCCCAGCACGGTACCGCCCGAGAGGACCTCGGCGGCACGGCCCGGCTGCAAGAAGGCATAGCCCTCGCCCTCGACGGAACGGAAGCGAACCTTCTCGATACGCAGCTGGGCAAGCAGCTCCTCGACAATGCCCTTGCCAAAGAAGAAGCGCAGCTTGCGGTACTTCATGTTCCAGGACTGCTCGCTCCACTGGCCCGAGAGCACACCCGCCACGGACTTGGTCTCCTTGGGCAGGCTGGCGTTCTCGCGACCGTGGAACAGGCTGCCGACCTCGTACAGGTGCACGTTGGGCGTGCCGTGGGCCTCGTTGTAGGCCACGGATTGCAGCAGGCCCGGCAGCAGCGAGCGACGCATCTCGGTCTGCTCGGCCACCAGCGGGTTCATGAGCACCACGGGGCAGCCGCGGCCCTCGGTGGACATGCCGATCTTCTCCAGGTCGCCCGGGGCGGCAAAGCCAAAGGTCGTGGTCTCGTTGAGGCCGCAGGCGCGCAGGATCTCGCCGACCTTGCGGGTGAGCTTCTGCTCGCGGGTCAGGCCGCCGATGTGGTTCTTGGCAGCCGGGATGGTCGCCGTCACGCGGCCCATGCCCCACAGGCGCAGGACTTCCTCGATCAGATCGATCTCGCGCGGCAGGTCGGGACGGAAGCTCGGCGGGGTAACCATAAAGTCCTCGCCGTCGCGCTCGACGGTGCAACCCAAGCGGGTGAGCGAGCGCTCGATAAAGTCGGGCTCGATGTCGGCGCCGCAGATGGCGTGCACGCGGGCCAGGCGCAGCTTGATGCTGTCGATGGTCTTAGGAGCGGGGAACACGTCGATGTAGCCGGGAGCGACCTGGCCGCCGGCAATCTCCTCGATGAGCGCGCAGGCCACGTTGGCCACATCCACGCAGCCGGTCTCGTCGACCTGGCGCTCAAAGCGAATGGAGGCGTCCGAGATCAGCGACAGGTCGCGGCTGGTATGCGAGGTGCGACCGGCGTTGAAGCAGGCGCTCTCGACCATCACGTCGACGGTGTCGTCCTCGATCTCGGAATCCATGCCGCCCATGACGCCGGCCAGCGCCACGGGACGCTCGCCGTCGGTGATGAGGCCCATGCCGGCGTCGAGCGTGCGCTCCTCGCCGTCGAGGGTCGTGAACTTCTCGTCCTGCTGGGCAGCGCGAACCACCACGCGGCGACGGCCCTCGCGCTCGGCAAAGCTGGACAGGTCAAAGGCGTGCAGCGGCTGACCGGTGAGCATCATCACATAGTTGGTGATGTCGACGATGTTGTTGTGCGGACGCACGCCCAGGGCGTTGAGGCGCTTGACCATCCAGTCGGGCGACGGGCAGACCTTCACGTTGCGCACGATGCGAGCGACATAGCGGTCGCACAGGCCCTCGTCGGCAATCTCGACCGAAAGCTCGTCGTCCGTCGTGCGGCCGGTCTCGGCCTGGATGGCGGGCAGCTCAACGTGGAAATCGCGGTCGAAGATGGCACCGGTCTCGCGGGCCATGCCGATCATGGACAGGCAGTCGGGGCGGTTGGGCGTGATCTCGCAGTCGAGCACGGTATCGCTCGAGCCCACATACTCGGCAAACGGCATGCCGCAGGGCGTGTCCTCGGGCAGGATCATGATGCCGGAGTGGTCGCCGCCCAGGCCGAGCTCGCGCGCGGAGCAGTTCATGCCCATGGACACGACGCCGCGAAGCTTGCTCTTCTTGATCTTGATGTCGCCGGGCAGCTCGGCGCCGATCATGGCCGTGACGATGTGGTCGCCGGCCTCAAAGTTCTGCGCTCCGCAGACAATCTGCAGCGGAGCGGGGTTGCCGTCAGCGTCGAGGTTCTTGTCGCCCACGTCGACCGAGCACACATACATGTGGTCGCTATCGGGGTGCGGGGTCTTGGTGAGCACCTGGGCGGTCACCACGTGGTCGAAGGACTCGCCCACGGTATCGATCGCCTCGACCTCGGTGCCGGTACGGATATATTCGTCCGAAAGGGTCTTGGGATCCTCCGGAATATCGATCATGGTCTTGAGCCAGTCGTAAGAAACACGCATCTAGCTCTCCTTTCATACTGAAAGCCTGCGAAGAGATGCAGGTGGAAACTTCAACTTTGTGAACATTCCTTACAAAGCGAGGGTTGTCCAAGTGCGGCAGATCGGCCCGAAAGAGGAGTGCCGCGTACTTTGGTACGCAAGCGACGAATGAGCGCCGAGGTGCCGTGCTTGGGCAAGCCGCAGCCTAGAACTGATTCAAGAAACGCATATCGCCCGTCATAAGCGTTCTGAGGTCGGGCAGGTCGTAGCGCAGGGCCGCGACGCGCTCGGCGCCAATGCCAAAGGCGAAGCCGGTGTACTTCTCGGGGTCGATGCCGCAGTTGATGAGGACGTTGGGGTCGACCATGCCGCAGCCCAGGATTTCGATCCAGCCGCTGTGCTTGCAGAAGTTGCAGCCCTTGCCGCCGCACACGTGGCAGCTCACGTCCACCTCGCAGCTGGGCTCGGTGAAGGGGAAGAAGTGCGGGCGGTAGCGCGTCTTGCGGTCCTCGCCAAACATGCACTTAACAAAGTAGTCGAGCGTGCCCTTAAGATCGCCAAAGGTGATGCCCTCGTCGACGACCAGGCCCTCGATCTGGTTGAACTGCGGCAGGTGGCAGGCGTCGGCCGTGTCGGGGCGGTAGACGGTGCCCGGGCAGATCATGTAGATGGGCGGCTTTTGCGACTCCATGGTGTGGATCTGCACGCCCGAGGTCTGGGTGCGCAGCAGCACGTCGGACTCGCCGTGGGCGTGAGCCTCGGGGTGCGCGACGCTGCCGGGATTGTTGTCGACCACGTAGAACGTGTCGCGGGCCGAGCGGCTCGGGTGATCCATGGGGGCGTTGAGCGCGGTGAAGTTGTAGTAGGAGGTGTCGACCATGGGGCCGGACTCGACGGTGTAGCCGATGCCGCAGAAGATGTCCTCGGCCTCCTCGATGATCTGCTTGATCAGGTGCTGGTGACCAATCTGCGGACGGACGCCCGGCAGCGTGATGTCGACGGCGTCGTGCTCCAGTGCGCGCTTGAGGGCGGCGGCCTTCATCTCGGTGTTGCGCTCGTCGAGCATGCCCTCAATCAGCTGGCGCATCTCGTTGGCGCGTTTGCCCATGACGGGGCGATCCTCGGGGGCGAGCTTGCCCATCATACGCATCAGGCCAGTGATGCGGCCCTTGCGGCCGAGCAGCTCAACGCGCGCGGCCTCGAGCTTGGCGGCGTCGTCGGCGCCGGCGACGAGCTCCTTGGCCTCTTCCTCGAGTTTGACCAGATCATCAATCAGACTCATGTCTTCCCTTTCGTCTCTCGCGCATCCGCGCTCCGGGACGGCTGACGCCGCCCGATGCTGCGGATGCGCGGCCCGGTTCGGTAACAAAAAACCGTCCTCGGGCATGTGCATTGCCCAAGGACGGTTGAATTCCGCGGTACCACCTTGTTTGACCCAGCGGATGTCTGGCCCGCCGTGCCCACTCTGCGCCCCTTATCGCGAGGCTCACGGCTTCCCTACTGGGGCTTCGCCGCCGCTAGCCGCGCGCCCGTTGAGGTCGCTGCTCGGGAGTGAACGCTTGGCCCTTGCCACCGCAGGAAGGCTTGCAGCCCATGACCTTCCCTCTCTTGCCGGCGACGCGGCGGGCAAAACCCTCTCCGTCAACGCATTGGGCTATAGGATAACACATTCTGCGAGCATATCGCCGCGTTCCGTTTTGTTCGCGCTGGGTACAAGGCAGGTAGCTGTGCAAACTGGCCGTACGCCCACCCGTGGCGTCCGGTCTGCGAGATCAAGGATATAGGTATGGGAAAGAACAAGGATAAGATGGCCAAGCCCGCAGCGGATAAGACGCCCAAAGGCATGAAGGTCGATAAGGCTGTCAAAAAATTCCGTAAGCTCGAGGGCAAGCTGTGGACCCGCGAGTACCTGCTCAAGATTGCCGAGTTTGACGGCGCGACCATTGCTCCCGCCAACGGCGCCGCAGCGCGCGCCGACGCCATGGGTACCCTCGCCGGCGAGCATCATAAGCTCCTGACCAGCAAAAAGTCTGTCGAACTTGTGCGCTCGCTGGCACGAGAGACCGTCGCGGGCGGACATGTAGACGACCCGCAGCTGCTCGACGAGATCCGCGTGCTCGGCCGCGACCAGCGCGAGGCGAGCGTTATCCCCACCGAGGAGGCCGAGGCCTGGACCAGGCTCACCTGCGAGGCCGACGCCGTGTGGCACAAGGCCAAGGCGGCCAACGACTGGGCGAGCTTTGAGCCCTATGTGGATAGAATCGTCGCCCAACTTAAGCATCAGGCCGAGCTCATGGACCCCAAGCGCGACCCCTACGATGTGTGGCTCGACCAGTACGAGCGCGGCCTTTCCGCCCAGAGCTTCGACGCGTTTTGTGACGAGGTCAAGGCCACGGTCGTGCCGCTTGTGCATGCCATTGGCGAGCGCGGCCAGCAGCCCACTGCCGACTTCTTGCACGCCCACGTGCCCGAGGCTGCCCAGCGCGCCATGAGCTTCGACTTGATGAAGCTTGTCGGCATGAACCTGGACGACACCACGCTTGCCTTTACCGAGCACCCGTTTAGCGAGGGCTTCTCGGTGGGCGACGCGCGCATCGCCACGCACATCTACGAAGACGACTGCATCTCCAACGTCTACAGCATCATCCACGAGGCGGGACACGCCATGTATGAGCTGGGCGTCAATCCTGCCTATGCGCGCACCTGTCTTGAGGGTGGCACCTCCATGGGCATCCACGAGAGCCAGAGCCGCTTCTTCGAGAACACCGTGGGTCGCAGCCGCGCCTTTATGGGACCGCTGCTCGAGGTGCTGCGCCGCCACGCACCCGAGGTCTACGGCGACGTCGACGAGGACACGCTCTACCGCGCCGTGAACATCGCGCAGCCGTCGCTGATCCGCACCGAGGCCGACGAGCTCACCTATCCGCTGCATATTATGGTGCGCTACCAGATCGAGCGCATGCTGTTTGCCGGCGAGGCCACGGCCAAGGACATCCCCGCGCTTTGGAACCGCTTTATGAACGAGTACCTGGGCATTCCCGTTCCCGACGACACGCGCGGCTGCCTGCAGGATACGCACTGGAGCGGCGGCTCGTTTGGCTACTTCCCCACGTATGCACTGGGTAGCGCCTACGACGCCATGTTTGTGCCGGCCATGTGCCGCGACGGTGTCGACCTTAACGGCGCCTGTGCGAGCGGCGACCTGGCTCCCGTCCGCGCCTGGCTGGGCGAGCGCATTTGGCAGTGGGGCCGCGCCAAGGACGCGCCGGAGCTCATCAAGGGCGCCTGCGGCATGGCGTTCGATGCCCGCTACTACTGCAGCTACCTGCAGGACAAGTTCACCACGCTGTATCAGCTGTAAAGCTTAGGCGACACGCCAACGCAAAGGGGGCGCCGCGGGTTGGTTCCGCGGCGCCCCTTTTTCATCTAAGCCAGAGACCCGGTACTTGGGGACGTTCCTTTCATGCCGGCACAATAGGAACGTCCCCAAGTGCCGGGTGAAATTGAACGTCAGATTGCCGCTTGGTGCCGTTTGCAGCGTCGAGCAGTTACGCGGTTTGGTAAAACCGCGTAACTATAGAGCTTCCAGGGCGGCGGCGATGCGCTTCATGGCGGCGTCGGCGGCGGCTTGGTCGGGGGCTTCGGCCAGCACGCGAATCACCGACTCGGTTCCGCTCTTGCGTACGAGCACGCGGCCCTCGCCTGCCAGCGCAGCCTCGGCCTCGGCGATGGCGTTCTGCACGCCCATGTTCTCGAGCGCGGCGTCCTTGTCCGCCACGCGCACGGCCACCTGCGCCTGCGGTAGCAGCTTGCACGGAGCCGTGAGCTGCGAGAGCGTCTCGCGCTCGGCGCGGATCACTTCCATCACGCGCAGCGAGGTCATAATGCCGTCGCCCGTGCGCTCGATATCGCCAAAGATCGTATGGCCCGTCTGCTCGCCGCCTAGGCTGTAACCGCCCTCGCGCATCTTGGCATACACGTGACGGTCGCCCACACCGCTGGTCACGGCACTTAGGCCGGCAAGCTCCAACGACTTGATCAGGCCAAAGTTGCTGGCAATCGTCGGAACCACGGTACCGCCCGAAAGGCGACCGTGCTTGTTCAGATACACGCCGCACACGTACAGGATCTGGTCGCCGTCTACCACGCGACCGCGCTCATCCACGGCCAGGCAGCGGTCGGCATCGCCGTCATAGGCAAAACCCACGTCCAGGCCCTGCTCCACCACGTGGCGCTGCAGGCGCTCCATATGCGTGGAGCCGCAGTCGACGTTGATGTTAAAGCCATCGGGCGCGGCGTTGATCACGCGCACGTCGGCACCGAGCGCGTCAAACACCGGCTTGGCCACCGAGGACGCCGAGCCGTTGGCGCAGTCGATACCGATCTTGACGCCCTGCAGCGAAAAGTTCGCGCTGGCGATGAGCGAGGCAATGTAGCGGTTGCGGCCCTGCATGTAGTCCACCGTGGCGCCGATGTAGTTGCCCGTGGCCAGCGGCACCTCGCTCTTGCCATCGATGTAGCCCTCGATGAGCTCCAGTACGTCCTCGTCCATCTTAAAACCGTCGCTGTTGACGAGCTTAATGCCGTTATCGCAAAACGGGTTGTGGCTCGCGCTGATCATGATGCCGCAATCGAAGCAGCCTTCCACGGTCTGATGCGCTACGCCCGGCGTGGGGATCACGTGCAGCATATAGGCGTCCGCACCGCTCGCGACCAGGCCACTCACCAGCGCCGCCTCGAACATATAACTCGAGCGACGTGTGTCCTTGCCCACGATGACGCGCGCCTTGCGCTCGCGGTTGGCGCCGTAATACCAGCCCACAAAACGGCCAATCTTATAAGCGTGCTCTACCGTCAGCCCAACGTTGGCCTCACCGCGAAAGCCGTCGGTGCCAAAGTACTTCATGCGCTCTCCTTACAAAATAGGGGCGAACAGATTGCCTGTCCGCCCCAAAATGGTACTCGATTATCTGCGCTACCAGAAAAATCCTACGCCGACGCGCTGTCGCGAGCCGCCTGGCATGTAGGAGTCTGACGCAGCGTAAGCGGCTTGTCCCCCGCCTCGGCCGACGTGGTCAGCGTATATGTGATCGTCGTCGTCTCGCCAGCATGCAGGTCAGCGGTGCCCGAATAGAAGGGGATTCCATGCCACGTAGCGGCGCCAAGACCAAACTGGGTGCCCTCAACCGTAAGGTCACTGATGTTGCCGCCCGTCGGGGCAAACAACGAGACATTCAGACGTTCGTCGTCGCGCGCGGCATCGGGCGCGCTCGCCGCGACGTAGTCGGGCAGCTTGCCAGCCTCCTCCTGCGTCATGATGTTCGTCAGGGTAACGGTGATGCGATACGAGCACGTGCCGTCACCGTTCTTGACGCCCTGGCCAATCTGCGTATCGGCATTCAGGTACCAGTCGAGCTTGGAGAAGCTCAGGTTGTTAAAGTAGACACCAGCAACGGGATCTTCACTCGGGTCATCCGGATCGGGCAGCGAGGCGTCGATGTTCATCTCCTTGATAGCGTTCTGCTCGTCATCGTTTTTCATCCACGCGATCAGGCGGCCCTCTTCGGCACCGCGCTCAACGGCGCTGACAAGCTTCGTAACATCGACATCGCCGATACCGCCAAGGATCTTGTCGAAGGCAGCGCTGGCGACGGATGCAAAGATGCCGTCCGACTCCTCGACCGGATAGTTCCAGTACACATCGTGCATGAGGACCTTTGCGGCGTTGGTGCCGTCGACAACCGTTCCGTCGGGCAGCGACACGTTACCGACCAGGCCCAGCAGATACTGCAGGAACACCGGGTCGATACCCACGACGCCGTCAACGTCCTGGCCATATTGAGATTTCCACAGGGCTGCGACACGCTGCGAGTTGCGGGGCCAATCAGGCGAATAGGTATTGCCCGAGTTGTACAGGTTACTGTGGTTGCCGAACAGCGCCTCATCCTCTTCGTCGACGCTCTCGACTGCCTCATCCTCGCTGAGTCCAATGCGGGGAACAAACTCGCCAATCGACATCTGGCCGTCGGTGACCGAAATCAGACCCTGCGAACCGCCAAAGCCGCCGCAGGCACGAATCTCGACGTTGTTCATGGCGTACACAAGGTAGTTGCGCGTCTGGCCGTTGGCGCCGAGCATCTGCGGAAGGACGGGGGCGACCTTCTCCGCCGCGTCAACCGCGCCGTTGAGGGTGGCAAAGCCGTCCTTGGCCTTATCGACCAGCTCGGTTACCTGGGAAATATGAGTATCGCCAATGCCCTGGATCTTCTCGTTGGCGCTCTTGAACACCTTCGAGCTGCTGGAAAGCGAATCGGCGACCGCCTGCAGCGCGGACACGTTAATCATGCCGTCCTGAAACAGCTTGCCGGGCGTGGCCTGCGAAAGGTTATCGGCCATGGGAACCAGCGCATTGCTCGAGACATCGGACAGGGCGTCGATCATGGTGCGGGCCGCATTGATGTCGCTGCCATACACCGGGATAAACGAAGCCGCCGTCCACAGCGGGCTCGAGGTCTCCGCCTTCATGCTGTCGCAAAGCTCATCAATCTTCTTCGCGTCGTCAGGCAGCGTCGAAAAATCGCCCGACGTGACCTTGTCCTTAAGGCCACCGACAATCTCGACGGCCTCCTTCGCTTCACTCTTTACGGTCTTTGCCGAGTTAAGCAGCATAAAGCCGCTTGCGCCAAGCGCAACGAGAAGCACCGCGACTACAGCGGCAATAATGGCGCCGGTGTGACGCTTTTTGCGTTCGCCCTTGCGATGGCGATGACGGACCAGACCGTCAGAGGTCGAACTCGACGAAGCGTCGCTACCGTAGTTCAAGCCAAAATCGTAATAATCTTCCTTGGAACCCGAGCCCGCAAACTCGGCACCGCTATCATCCAGGCGGGCGAACGTGCCAGTCTCGGAGGCACCGGTGTAAATCGTGCCAAGGTTACCCGTAAGCCCCGCGCCACCGGCAGAGGGAGTATTGTTGGCGGCCTTGCCGGCATTAACGTTGCCGGCGGCATTTGCGGCGTTGGCAGCACCTGCGTTGTTCGCAGGTACCGAAGGAGCCCCGCTCGGCTGCGACGCGGAGGTTGCACCGCCCGCAAAGACATTCCCTCTTGCACGGCCGGTCTTTTTCGCCTTTTGAGACTGCTCGTACAGAGCGGTAAACATCGCCGTCTCGCCCGGGGACACGCGCTTACCGGAACCGCCCTGTCCAGCGCCGCCCGGCGTGCCGGCCTTACCAGCCCCGTTCGGACGCGGCGGAACTGCAGGACGGCCGTTATCGCTGCCCTTAAAGTGATTACCAGCCATAAAGAAATCCTCGCAATTGAGTCGCAATGAAAAAATCCATAACGTTACTAGTTTATGGCATTTTGAGCATCGACAGCTAAACTCCAGACACGGACGTCAATTGGCGAAAATGCGGCACAACACCTTTTCTGTCTTGGCGGCGGCGCCAGCTACACCGTGAGGAACATCATCACGATGATCATGGCAAAGCCGATAAGGTCGGTCGGCAAAAACACCGTGCCCAGCATAACGGCGCTGGTGATGGTCGCCGAAACCGGCTCCACAGTTCCGATGAGGCTCGCACGCACCGAGCCGATGTCCTTAACGCCCTGCATATAGAGCATGTAAGCAAAAAACGAGCCGATAACCACGAATACCGCGAGCGCCTCGACGCCGGCAGCGTCGAGTGCCGGCATATGCGCCCAAGGCTGCACGAAGACGCACGAGACCACGCCCGCCGTGAGCATTGCCGAGCCCGTGACGATGGGGCTGCCGTATTCGGGCAGGATCTTGGCGGGAATCACCGCCATACACGTGGCGCTGACCGCACACATAAGACCTGCTGCCAGGCCAAGCGGCGAGATATTCAGGCTGGTGGGGTCGCCGCCGGTGGCGATTAAAAAGGTTCCACCCAGAGCCAGGCCAATGCCGATGACTTCGCGAGTACGCGGCCTGCGGCGATCGGTCACGCAGGTGTAGCCCATGATGATAACGAGCTGCAGGCACTGGAGCACCGTCGCGGTTCCGGCGTTCGTCAGGCGCACGGCCGAAAGATAGCAAAACTGATTGAACAGCAGGCCAAAGGCGGTAAAGAGCAGCAGCTGCTTGCGATCGGCGGGCGTGGCCCAGAGCTTAATCAGGCGCTCGCGGTCGCGCGTAACGACCACGGCCATAAAGAGTAGACCGGCGAGAATCTGACGCACGCTCATAAGCCACAAGGTGTCGACGTGGTAGGTATCGAACAGAAAGCTCGCGCTGGTGCCCGAGAAGCCCCAAAACGAACCGCCCACCAGCGTAGCCAAGACGCCCGTGATCATCTTGCGCGTCGAAGCGCTGTTCAGGCGCTCGCGCCATGCGCGACGGGTGTTGCGGCTGAGCTCGTCGGTGCCCTCGGGCACATCAATGTTCGATATATCGGTCATCGGCACCGAAGCCCCTGCGCCTTCGACCTGCTCGACACACTCTTTGCTCATTCCACTCCCCCGAAACAGTCTGGAAGCAATTCGGCTTACCTTACCACGGCGAAGGCACCAGCCGAAGGCTTGTCCGCTTATCGGTAGGACAATTCCGCAGGCGTCTTTCCATAGCTCGATACCGCAATGGCCTTGCATTATGCGACAGTCAAATCGCGGCAGCAGGCTCTTTTGAAATGGATATGACAAAGCCCCCGAATTCCACAATGTAAGCGATTTTTAAAAATGTTCTTGCCACCGAGTTCAGGCTCCGTTATATTATCCCTTGCGCGCTTGCGCACCCTTGATCGGGCGTTTAGCTCAGGGGGAGAGCGCTTCCCTGACACGGAAGAGGTCAGAAGTTCAAATCTTCTAACGCCCACCAAATGTTCGCAGCTCAGAGGCTATGTCCTCTGGGCTGTTTTGTTTTTTGTCGCTAAATCCGCTGGCAGTTCCAACCGTCATCGCAACGTAACAACAATTCACCTGACGAATGGCAGCCAAATATATTCAATACCCCAACATCAACAATAGCCAGGCACAAAACTGCGCCGCAAGCTGCTCCAACCGCCCAACTGGTCAAAAGCCGACCATCTACTTGCCAATTTATCTAACGGCGTAACCAAGCAGTCCGCGCCGCAACTTCTCAACAAAACGCCGCGATGTCTGCGCCCTGCGGTATCCTTGAGCCACTCGCACCTGCAGCACCAAGGAGCCGCCATGCGCACCGAGCTCGATGTCCCCTTTTCGCACAAAGAAGAAGCCAAAGCGCTGGGCGCCAAATGGGACCGGACCAAGAAGATCTGGTATGTACCCAGCGGCGTCAACCCCGAGCCCTTTGCCGAGTGGCTGCCCGGTGTTGACCGATCCGACCCCTCAGCGCCGTATATATATCTAGTACTGGGCAAGCGCGAGTGCTGGAAGTGTCACAAAGAGACCTCGGTCGCGGCCTTCGGCATTCCCTATCGAACCGATAACGACGAGAGCATCGCCATCGCGCACGCGCCCAACGAAGCCGGGCACATTGCCATCGACACGGCCAACGCCAACGCACTCGCCATCGTGCCCGCTCTTGGCTGCGTGCCGGGCGAGATCCGCGACTACCTTCATAAGCGCTGCGGCTACAAGCCCGTAGGCGCGCGAGCCTCCAAAGCCCCGTCGCTCGGCAACACGTGCACCATTTGCGACGCGCTGCAAGGCAGCCGCTATCTGTTCGAGGAGCCCTCGTCCCCGTTTGCCCTCACTGCCATCAACAAGCTGCCGGCACTGGAGTTTGTACGCGTCGAAGTTGCCGGCGTCTTTGGCGTCCCGGCCACGCGCACCGACTTTGACCAGGCGCTCTTTACCTGGGCACGCGACCATCACGCCGAGTTTCACAGGCAACTCGGTGAGGGGGTTTATTTATAGAGATGACATCGAGGCATTGAGGAGCAGGAGCTCGATCGTTAAACAATCCCAAAACGCTACAGCCCCAGGATGTGCTCCAGATAGCCCTTGTTGAACCAGAACGATTGCTTCGTCATCCAGCGCCCGTCGGGCAGTTCGCAAGCGTCACCGGCGTGCCCCATCGCATTGGCGAAGCCATGGTCGAAGTGTACGGCCTCTAAGGCAAGCAATCCGGAGCCGGCAGTTCACGCTGTCGACTCCGTTTTTTCCATCCCACTCCCCTGTATACTGATGTAGCACGTGTTTCATCCGGGCTTGTTGGACCGGGTCGTTCATGGGAGGGTCTTATGGCTGCTTCGAATCCGCCTAAGGGGAGCGTTTCTTCTTCGTCCATCAAGCCGGTTACGCGCAAGGCCGTGCGTTGCCAGCGCGAGGTCGCTTGGCTTGTCACGCAGGCGGCGGGCAGGCTTGTGGCGAGCACGGAGGACGTCAATGCTCCCACACCGAGCTTTGTGCTGGCAGCGGCGCTTGATCGAGTACGCCAGCTGGAATTCGCCGCGCAAGAAGACGGCAGCCACCTTGACTACCAGAACGCCATGGCGCCCGACCTGCAAACGTTCTGCCACATGGCCAAGTTGCCCGCCGCGCCCAATGCGCTTTCGGACGCAGGCTACATGTTTACGCTTTCGGGCGCGGACCTTATCCGCGACATCTACGCATACTGCAGCGAGCTCGCCGAGCGCAGCGTCTTTGGCACGGCAGAAATCAAACCGGGATATGTCATCAAGCTGGTTCTTAGGCTGTTCTTGATGGACGGGTTCGGGGCCATGCCGGCGTAAGCCGAGTCTTTAGCATCACCGTCGACTGGGCAACAACCGCTTTACCTTAGTGGGCGCCAATCGAGGGTCGATTATTGGGTCGCCTCGTCCACTAACGCATTTATTCCACGCGCTCTGACAGTCGATATTTGCGGTTGCGGCTTGTCGACGGCGCCGTGGGCTCAAGCTCGCCTTGAGCAATGAGCGCGTTGACGCGCGACCTAACCTGGGAAATTGTAAGCCCCGTGCGTTTTGCCAGCTCACGCGTCCCCAGCTCGCCGTAGTGTTTGAGTGCCGTCACAATTAAGCCTCCGCCATGATCGACCGGCCCGATCTTTGAACGGTAAAGTACGACCTTGAACCGATCGAACCCCGGGCAGAACAGGGGCTCGGCCAGACCATGCGCGCGCATGGCATCGATCATCATCGGGATGCCCGAGCCATTGCCCTCAGCCGGCGAACCTGCGCCATCCGGCAGCGGGACAATCGACATGAGTTTCACGAGCGTCGCGTTACGGCATCGGGAGCTGCCGTCAAACAAGTTCTCGCGAGTCTTCCCTCCATAAAGGCCGCCGGGATTCGTCACCTCGATACGGTCGTCAAAAACGTCGACGGCGATCGATTGCCCACAGAACCGATCCCCGTATTCCCTGTGGATAACCGCGTTGGCGACTGCCTCGCGCAGGACCTCCTCGGGAATCTCCAGCGAGTCGATACGCGAGATGCCTTGGACGGTCGAGGTGCGGCGCAGGTTTTTGGCGACAGCCGCGACAGTATCCGAAATCATCTCGCCCAGGGTGCCCTCGCAGACTGTGCGGTCCATAAATCTTAGCGGTCCCGCAGCGCCCTTTTGTGTTCCCGCATGGACAGCCACATCAATGAAGAGCTTGGGATAGAACTGCTGAGGGTAAACGCCCGCGGCAAGGAGGCCGGCCTTGGTAACATTGCCCTGGAAGTCGAGGAGATTCAGGCGTTCCATCTTTGTCTTCTTGTCCGTCGCACCACGCATCGCTCGAGGCGTCAACGAATAGGCGCGTTCTATCGTGCGGTCGACCAGCGACTCGTCGAGATCGCCCGCACTCGTGCCGGGCACCGCATCGCGATCGCTAGGACTCGTCCGTTCGTATGACGACAGCGCCAAAACCTCGGTCGACGAAAGGGGCACGTCTTTGTCATCGACGCGCTTGTAGCTGCCGCCCTGGGCGCCCCGCTCTATTACATAGCAAGGCTTGCTCGACGGGTCGAGCTCCTCAATCGTGATAACGAGAACAACGGTACCCCGAAGCCCCACGCGCTCAATGGTGTATTTGGGCGGATTGGCCAGCTTTCCGCGACCGCCAGCATCGCCCATGCCCGCCACGAATTGGTTGAGTACCTTCTCGGTCTCAAAGTTTGCAACTGGGACAAAACCCGCGCGCTCGCTCACTCCGAGTACGATGATGCCGCCGGCGGTGTTTGCGAAAGCGCTGACTGTTTCCCATACGTCGCGGGAAAGCGTCATGGCGCTCTCTTTTACTTCGACGCTAAGGTCATCCGAACCCATGCGCTTTAAAGACTCGAGCAAACCGGCCAGCTCGTTTTCGTTCATCTGCACGTCCCTTCGCTCGGTCCTGCGGAGAATGCCGCAGACGGATTTCCCTCGTCTCTCAGTTATCTCTCGTAATTATCTCTCGTCTTTCTGTTATCTCTCGTATTAGATATGAGTGAAAGATGAGAGATAAGATATCTCTACCTGCTTCATTAAATCATGTTTTTGCTGGTGGAACAATCGATATTGAGACAATACCATGGTTGCTTGTCTCTTTGCTGCTGAGCTATCTCTCGTAATTATCTCTCGTCTTTAATCTATCTCTCGTGTTAGTGACGAATGAGAGACGAGAGATGTGTGAGTGATGCATGAGCGTGGATTATTGGACGGTCGGAAAATCCCTCAAACAAAAAACGGGGTCGGCCTTACGCCGAGCCCCGTTTTCAAACGGTCAGTTAGTTATCCAACGCGCGAGCATAGCAGTCAACATTACGCCGCCGCGAACACTCCCAAGCCCGTTCCGATGATGCAGATTGCGAAGATGCCCAAGATGATCCAAATGGTCTTGACGCCCTTTTTATAGAGGGCAACGCAAGCGAACGTTGCCAGCAAGGGCAGCAGACCGGGGAAGATCGAATCGAACAGATCCTGCAGGACAATCTCCGAACCACCCACGTCAAAGGTCAAAGCCGTGGACAGCGAGACCTGTGCCGCAATCATGGCGCCGATAACGGTCATTCCGAGAACACCGGCAGCATGCGTCATGCGAGACATAAGGTTGCTCTCTTCGGACTGCTGCAAAAACTTGGTTCCCAAGTCGTAACCCAGATGGGCGGCGACGATACGCGTTGCAAAGTTAATCACGGAGTAGATGAGCGCGTACACGATGGGGCCGAGCGGGTTGCCCGTCGAAGCGATGCCAATACCAATGCCGGCGGCAACCACGCGGAACGTACCCCAGTAGAACGAATCGCCGATGCCGGAAAGCGGTCCCATAAGGCCGACCTTCATGGCGTTAATCGAGGACGTGTCGAAGTTCTTATCGGCAGCCGCCTGCTCTTCCATCGAAACCGTTAGGCCGGCTACAAACGGAAGCACATGAGGCGTGATGTTAAAGAACTCGGTATGGCGATCGAGCGCCGCATAGTAATCGTCGTCGTTGGGATAGATCTTTCGCAGGGGCTTCTGAATGGTGTACATGAAGCCCATTGCCATCATCTTGTCGTACGACTGCGAGCACTGGCTCGTAAACTGGCGAAGGAACATGCTCCGATACATATCGGGAGTCATAATCGCGTCCTTCTTGGCCTCTTTGAGGTCGGTGTTCTGGATAGCCATTAGAAGTCCTCCTCTTCATCTGCAGCAACCGTCTGCGGACCGGACGAGCCCTCGCGGAAGGCCAGGAGCAGCGCGACGCAAATGGCAGCTGCGGCGACGCCGACCACGTCCATCTTGAGGTAGATGACCATAATGAAGCCCAGGAACAGCCAGGGAAGGAGCTTGTTATCGCCCATGGTCCTGATAAGAAGAGCGAAGCCGATGCAGACCATGACGCCGGACGCAACGTTGAGGCCGTCCATCACAAACTGCGGAATCGCGTTGAGCGCATTGTTGATAAGGTCGGCACCAAAGAACAGCGAGCCAAACACCAGCAGTGCAGACGGAATGCCAATCGACAGCGGCACGATGGTCAGATGGTACAGATTCGCCTTGGCAAGATCGCGATTTGCCAGAGCGGTCTCAATCTTCTTGCAGGCAAAGGCACCCGGAACGGCGTAGCAGAAGTTGCGCCACACCTGAAGGAAGACGGAGACGGGAAGGGCGAGCGCGACGGCAGTTGCCGTGCCCGTACCCGTAATGACGGCAAACGCGCAGCCAAGCACGCCGGAGGCATAGACCTCGGGAGGAACCGCCGCGCCGACCATGATGGCGCCCATGAACATGGACTCCAAAGCAGCGCCGACGATAACGCCCTGCTGGACATCGCCAAGGATCAAGCCGACAAACAGGCTCGTAAACAGCGGACGACCAAGCATCGTAATGCCAAATAATTGCTCGTCCATGGACGCAATAAATGCGACCAGTGCAACTAGAAGATACTGGACAACCATTTCGATCAACCCCAGAAACAGGTCTGCAGGCGAGGCATTCTGCGCAGCTCGCCTGCAGACAACCGCAGCAATTTGAGAGGATTAGTAGTTCATCTGGTGATAGTAACGACGCGTGGTGAGCGGGTGGTTACGGACGTGCTCGAGATGGCAGCTCAGACGCTCGGTGATGGTGTAGGTGACCATCGGGGAGACGATCTTGCGGAACTCGGGGTCGCTGAACGGCAGCTCGACCTCGGCGGTGTCAAACTTGTTCACGCGGACGTTGACGCCCTTCTCGTCGGCGAGCATGTGAGTGAAGTTGTCCACGCGGTCCATGAGCTTACGGGTGTCGTCCTCGCCGTAGAGCATGATGAGGCTCGTGCCTTCCTCGCACAGCTCGATGGTGCCGTGGAAGAACTCGGCGGCGTGGATGGACTTGGTCTTGATCCACTGCATCTCCTCGAGGATGCACATGGCGTAGTCGTAGGCCTCACCCCAGAGCATGCCGGAGCCAATCACCATGTGGTAATCGGTGTCCTTGAAGTCCTCGGCCATGGCGGCGCAGCGCTCGTCCTGGGCGTCCTTGGCCTTGATGAGGTACGGAGCGATGTTGCCGAACTCTTCCATGAAGGTGTCGTACTTGGGGAAGGCGCCGGCGTTCTTGAGGAAGCGGGCGACCAGCGTGATCTGGTAGGTGTAGATGGCCTCGCACAGAACGTCGTCCTCGGCGAAGCTGAAGAACTTGTAATCGGCGTACTCGGTGGCCGGGGTGTTGTCGTTGGAGACATACATCAGCGTGCGGGCGCCCTGCTCCTGGCAGAACTTGGCAGCCTCAATGATCTCGGGGGTGGTGCCGGTACGGGTGGAGAAGACGCAGACAGAATCCTTGTTGAAGGTCTTGGGCGGGCAGGCGAGGAACTCTGCGGCGATCTCGCAGTGGACATCGACGTCGGCCGTGGTGGTCTCGACCCAATACTTCATCGGGAGCGTGTGGGCCCAGGTGCCACCGCAGCCGATGAAGAAGATGTTGGAATAACCCTGCTCGCAGACCTCGTCCACGGCAGCCTCAATCTGAGGACGGAGAGCGAGGGCATCGCTCACAACCTTCTCGTAACGAGGCTCATCGAAATTGAACATCCCTTACTCCTAACTCACTTGGATGAACCCTTCATTCATCCCATGACGTTATAATACTTTATATAACTAACTATGCAAGAACTATTTCAGTTTTTTTTGATTTTTCTTTAATAAAAAGCCCGCCGATCAAATGATCGACGGGCATAGGCATAGAGCATTGGTTCAATAAATGCCGAGCATCAACGTGTTTCCGGCTAGAAAACGTCCTTGGCAAACACCTTAGCGTCATTGGGAACCTGACGGATTTCGATGGCCACGCCATCGCCCAGGAGCTCTTGGATATGCTCGGCATCTTTCTCGGTCGCAAAGATCGCAGGGGTCGGATGAAGCGTGGTCTCAGGGGTCTTTCGGGTTCCGCCCAGATTGATCTCTTTGATGTCTTTGCAACCCTTAGCGAGACGATAGACATCTTCAATCGTCTCAGTGATGATAAACAGCGAATACTTGTCGGTAACGCCGCTGTTGAGCGCCTCGATAGCAGCGTCAACATCCTTGATGACGAGTTTAACGCCGCTGGGGCGGGCGAGCCTCAAGGCCGCCTTCCTCATGTCGTCTTTTGCCACAGCATCGCTGGCGAGCAGAATGCAATCTACATCCAAAGCGTGAGTCCAGGACATGGCAACTTGGCCGTGAATCAGTCGGTAATCAACTCTCGTAAGCTTAATCATCGTTATCATCTCCGCACGTGATAAAGGGAATGACAGGTGCGACCCCTAGCTAGGGCTCGAACCAGAACTAACTAGAAATCTTCTTCCTCGGCGCCGGCAAGCATGTCCGCCGCCTCGCAAAGCTGAATAAACGAACGCGATCCCTCGACCGCGGCTTTGGCCTTGTCCGCATCCAGAGAGTCCAGCTGTGTAACCATTTCCACCAGCAGCGGCAAGTTCATTCCGGCGATCAACGTAAACGATCCGGCAGTCTGCCTCTGAATGAATTCGTTGTTTACAGAGCCGCCAAAGATGTCAGTCACGACAAACCAAGAGTCGGCAGGGTCCCTCGTCTCCATCCATGCATCAATCAACGCCGCGACGTCCCTTGAATCGTCATCGACATAGGCGCACAGGCACTCGATTCGGTCGTTGGTGCCCATCAGAATCTCCAGAGAGCTTTTCATGCCTTGGGCGAGATAACCATGACTCGCTAGCAATATCTTATTCATAGTTCTCCAATACCAATAGGACGTACTATATTGTCATAACAAAGTATATTAGCAATCTACCCTACGTGGTGTGTCTATTTTCCAAATCCGCGAACGGTAACAATTGGTCGGTAAATCGACCAATCTATCTCTAATTTACAAATAGAACTTCAGTCGCTCGGTGCAGTACACCTGACGGGAGATGAAAAGCGGCTCGCCACTTGGGGCATAACGTCTATCGACAAACAGAAGCAGCGAAGAGTCCAGCTCCACGTTAAGGTATGCCGCCTCGAGCTCGCTCGCATAGCAGACCTCGAGCGTACGCGTGTTGGGACCCATCTTGATCCCCTGGCGATCGAGTACCGCCATCAGCGAATCATCGAGGGACTCATGCTCCAAAAAAGAAAGCGCAGCGGAATAGCTATTGGTTTCCAGCATCGTGGGCTTGCCATCCACAAGGCGCAGACGACGGCTTCGCAATACCTTTTGGGTATCGTCTACGCCCAGGAACTTCGCGTCTCGCAGACTTGGGAAGTCCCAGCCCATTTCGAGAACCCTGGTAGACGCCTGTTTGCCCGCAAGCTGGCACGAATGGGTAAAGCTCTCACGGTCGTCCGCGGCATACATCTGCGTGTCCGACGAAACGAACGTGCCCTTGCCGCGGGCCCTCTCAACAAGCCCAGCATCTTCCATTTCTTTAATTGCGGAGCGAACCGTTATTCGGCTCACGCCAAATTGCTCGATCAGCTCCGCCTCGGTCGGAAGCTTATCTCCCGGGCGGTACGTGCCGTTGGCGATTGAATCAGAAAGCGCACGAACAATCTGTTTGTACAGGGGGATAACGCTATTTGCCTCAACCATATCAACCATACCTTTACAAGGAATCAGCAGCTTATAGATAAATGACTTATATTGTATTAGAACTTTTTAGCACTCCACGCCATTTCCTATAATGTTTCAGCAAACGAGGGGTTATTTTGCGTAAGCGGTGTAGAGTCCATCCATTTCCGCATACAGCTTCAATCTGATGGCGGTATATGCATCCGATAAGCCGATTGATTTTTATCTTCTGTCTGTCTCTCAGTCATCCCTCGTCGTAGAAATGAATGTGAGGTGAGAGACACGTAGTTGACGCACGAGCGTGGATATTTGGACGGTTTTTGAGCTTTTGACGGCCGATTTCGTCCGAAAATCCACTGTCATTTGGCGGGCGTCCGAATTTCCACGCTCGTGCGGCAGATTGGTCGAAGGCCCCATATGGGTATACTCTCGAGGATTCGACTCGATTCGCCCCCGTTGGGGCGTCAAAGGAGACTGCATATGTCCACTACCTCAACCGACCCGCGCGCCGCTGCCGCCGCGCTGCTGGTGCCCGGCACCACCTGCCACGGCTTTGCCGTCGAGCGCTGCGAGACCGTGCCCGAGCTCGACTCGGACGCCTACGTGCTGCGCCACACCGCCTCGGGCGCTCGCCTGCTGTACCTGGCGTGCGATGACGAGAACAAGGCCTTTGCCATTGGCTTTAAGACGCCGCCGGCCGATTCCACCGGCGTGTTCCATATTCTTGAGCACTCGGTGCTGTGCGGATCGGCCAAATTCCCCGTCAAGGAGCCGTTTGTCGACCTGATCAAGAGCTCCATGCAGACGTTCCTCAACGCCATGACCTACCCCGACAAGACCATCTACCCCGTTGCCACCACCAACGAGCAGGATCTGTACAACCTGATGGACGTGTACCTGGACGCGGTGTTCAACCCGGCCATCTATACCAAACCCACCATTTTTGAGCAGGAAGGCTGGCACTACGAGCTGGACCTACCGGAGAGCGTCGAGGGCGAGGGCGGCGACAGCTCCGCGAGCCTGCGCGAGGGCACGCTGCGCTATAACGGCGTGGTGTTCAACGAGATGAAGGGCGCGCTGTCCGACCCCATGAGCGTGCTGGACGACGCCGTCAACGCCGCGCTCTATCCCGACACCGCCTATGCGCACGAGAGCGGCGGCGACCCGCGCGTGATCCCGGCGCTCACCTACGAGCAGTTCCTGGACACGCACGCACGCCACTACAACCCTTCCAACTCCTACATCACGCTCTACGGCGACCTGGACGTGGACCGCGCACTGGCCTTTTTGGACGAGCGCTATCTGTCGCAGCCGAGTGCCGCGAGCCGCCGCATGGACGCAGCCGTCGCCGCCGGCGAGGACCCGTCTGCGCTGGCGCCCAATCCGCTGGTCGTGCAGACACCCGTGACCTGCGAGTATAAGCGCGTCGAGATGGCCACCACGCCCGAAAACGCCCTGGTGGGCCTGGGCCTTGTGCTGGGCAGCGCACTCGACCGCAAGCGCACGATCGCCGCGGACATCCTGTTCGAGGCGCTGCTGGGCTCCAACGAAGCGCCGGTTAAGAAGGCCATTCTGGCCGCCGGCCTGGGCGGCAATGTGGTGAGCCATACCGCAGCCGAGAGCCTGCAGCCCTACGAGCTCATCATGCTGCAAAACGCGCAGCCCGGCGTGGCGCGCGAGCTGCGCCGCGTGTTCCAGGACGCCTGCCGCGACCTGTGCGAGCACGGCGTTCCGCGCGAGCGCCTGGAGGCCATCATCAGCAGCAACGAATACGACCTGCGCCAGCGCGACTACGGTATCGCCGACGGCGTGGCCATTGCGTGCGACGCGCTGAGCACCTGGCTCTACGATGACGACGCCGCGACGCTGGCGCTCAAGTACGGCCCGGTGTATGAGGAGCTGCGCGGCGACCTGGACGGCAGCTACTTTGAGGACCTGCTGCGCGAGCTGGTGCTGCAGAACGATCACATGGCACTGGTTGAGCTGGTGCCGGTGGACGCCGCCGAGGGTTCGGAGGGTGCCGAGGCCGCCGAGCTGGCAGCCAAGCGCGACGCCATGACCGATTCCGAGCTGGCCGACGTGGTCGAGCGCACGGCCGCGCTGCGTGCCGCGCAGGAAGCCGAGGACACGCCCGAGGCCAAGGCCACGCTGCCGCGCCTGCGCGTGTCCGACATTGGCGAGGCGCGCCCCGAGCCGCCGTTGGTCGTAGACACGACCGCGCCCATCCCCTGCCTGCGCCACGGCATCCCCACCAACCGTTTGGCCTACGCCATGCAGTATTTCGACCTGAGCTGCGTCGCGTTTGAGGACCTGCCCTATGTGACGCTGCTCTGCCGCCTGCTCAAACAGCTGCCCACGAGCGAGCACTCGGCCGAGGAACTCGACAACTTGATCGCTGGCAAGCTCGGCTTTTTGAGCTTTACGACCGAAGTCATGACCCATCCCGACGTGGACGGCGTGCGCCCCTACCTGCTGGTGAGCGCCGGCGCCCTGTCCGAGAAGATCGATGCGCTGGCGAGTCTGCCACGCGAGGTATGGTCGAGCACGCTTTTGGCAGACGCCGACGCCGACCGCGTGCGCGACGTGCTCACGCAGATTCGCATTGGGCTTGAGCAGGGCTTTATCAACAACGGCCACTCGGCGGCGCTCGGTCGCGCGATGAGCTACAGCTCGCCTTCGGCCGTGGTTCGTGAGCAGCTCTCGGGCGTGGACTTCTACCTGTTCCTGCGCGATCTGCTCGACCACTTTGACGAGCGCCTGGACGACCTGCGCACCAAGCTTGCCGAGCTGGCGGAGCGTATCTTTGTGGCCGATGGCTGCATGGCGAGCTTTACCGGCAGCGACGAGGACTTTGACACGTACTGGGATGCCGCGGGCGACCTGGGGCTGGGTGCGGGCGACGGTGCCGGCCGCGACGCGCTCGTGGTGCCGGAGCCGCGCGACCGCCACGAGGCTTTCGTGATCCCCAGCGACATCTGCTTTGCCGCGCGTGCGTGCGACCCGCGTCGCTTGGGGCTCGACGTGACAGGCGCTTGGGCCGTGGCTGCCAACGCGCTCTCCTACGACTACCTGTGGAACGAGATCCGCGTGAAGGGCGGTGCGTACGGCTGCGGATTCCGCGCGGCCGGCGAGCGCCAGACGGCGTTCTACACCTACCGCGACCCGGCGATCGATCCTTCGATTGAGCGCGTGGAGCGCGCGGGTGCATGGCTTGGCAGCTTTGAGCCCGACGAGGCCGCCTTTGAGGGCTTTATCGTGAGCTGCGTGAGCGGCATGGACGCGCCGGTAAAGCCGCACGCGCTCACCAAGCGCCGCAACACGACCTACCTGGCCGGGCTCGATCCGCATGCGCGCGAGGAGCGTCGCGCCCAGATGCTCGCCGCCACGCCCGGTGAGCTGCGCTCGCTCGGCGCCGATGTGACGCGCATCGCAGCCGAGTCGCCCACCTGCGTCTTTGGCGGCCGCGACGTCATCGCCAAGAGCAACGCCGGCTTTAACGTAGTCGACCTGATGGGCTAACCACAGCAAGCAAAACCACTACAAAGGGGACAGGCCCCTTTGTAGTGGTTCGAACACTTGTTCTATACGTACACATGTTCTATAGTATGGGTGATTGCATCGGATCTAAATTGCAACTAGAATATAGTTGCAGAATGTGAGGCGGGATGACTCGAGCCGATAAACTCATCGCCCAACTGTTTAGCTGCCCTTCGACGTATCGGTATGCCGATTTTTTAAAAGTCATGGCCTCATATGGCTTTGAAATGGACAGCAAAGGCAAGACATCCGGATCGCGCATTCGCTTCTACAGGCCCTCAGATGGCAGGATGTTCGTGATGCACGCGCCTCATCCATCTGACGAATTGACAGCGGGGACAATTCGAAACATCGTTCGATTTCTGCAGGATGTCGGAGGCAGTCATGAGTAACGTTTTGGCATACAAGGGCTATTTCGCCCCAGTCGAGTTCGATGCCGAGCAGCATGTACTAACAGGTATGGTCGCCGGCATTAGGGACGCAATTGTATTTGAAGGCTCCACGGCTGAAGAAGTGGAGCAATGCTTCCACGACGCCGTCGACGATTACCTTGAGTTTTGTGCCGAAAAGGGCAAGGAACCAGAGCGGGCTTTTAAGGGCTCGTTCAATGTGAGAACAGGCTCCGAGCTTCACAAGCAGGCAGCACTGGCGGCGGCAAAGAAGGGCGAGTCACTCAATAAGTTTGTGACCGAAGCAATCGCCGCGGCGTTATAGCGTTAACGCATGGGCCAAAACCACCACAAAGGGGACAGGCACCTTTGTGGTGGTTTCGACATTTGCCCAGATAAAACCTGCCAAAATAAACCTGCCCTTTTTGGTAGGTTTGGGAGAGGAAGCCGGGATGGACAAGGCTGAGTTGCGGCGGGCGGTGATTGCTCGGCGCGATGCTCTTGATTTGGACTTGCGGGCGGCGAAGTCTGCCGTTATCTGTGCGCGGCTGGTTGAGCTGCTGGGCCGCTTGGATGCCGCGGCGCCGCACACCGTTGCCGTCTATGCCGCGATGGGTTCCGAAGTCGACTCAGCCGCGTTTGCCGCTGCGGCCGCCAAACGTGGCTGGCGCGTAGCCTATCCGTGCATGCTCTCGGCAACAGACGCCGTGGCTTGCGGCCAGCGCATGTGCATGCGGGCAGTTGCTGCCGGCGATGCGTCCGAGGCCCCGTTTATCGCCCGCCCCACGCGGGCCTTCGCAGCCATGCACGTCGACAGCGACCACTTCCCCATCGTGCCTGCCAAGGCTCTCGACATGATCATCGTGCCCCTTGTAGCCTTCGACCACGCCGGCGCGCGCCTGGGCTACGGCGGCGGCTGCTACGACCGCTACCTGCCCATGCTCTCACCCGCATGCCAGATCATCGGCATCGCCTTTGACGAGCAGCGTGTCGACGGCGTTCCCACCGACGTCCACGACCTGCCGCTACCTCACATCATCAGCGCCTAACGGCTGGCACGCTGCACCCCACAAAAATGAGCGTGGAAAATTTCCCACTTTGGGCCTGTTCGGGGGCAAAAAACGGGAGATTATCCACGCTCATTATTCAAACGTCCGATAATCCACGCTCGTGTGTCCGAAAATCCACGCTCAACCAAATCGCGTCTAAATTCCCACGCTCATCCGTCCGGATTTCCACGCTCGTGCAGCCTAACGCCCTGCCACCGCCTCAGCATGCACGCGGCACGCCGGCAACCTTGAGCTTGCGATCGAGCTTTGTCGGGTCCCTTAGATCATCCCAGCACAAGCGCACAATCTTACAGTTATCGAGCAGCGAAAGCCTCGACTCGCGCTGGCGCTCATCAAATTGCGCCTTTGCAAGCTTGCCCTCCTCCGCCGCCTTCTCGCTTTTAACGAATCCGTCGAACTCCCCAATAATCAACCGGTCACCCACGCGCCACAAATAGTCAACGCGATACGGCCTTCCCGGCTCAACCGGATCGAACAGCTCAACTTGCAGCTCCGGAACCTGCCAGCCTCGTTCGATCATCAGCGCCCGCGCCTTGGACTCGCCGCCGCTTTCCGACAGGCCGTCGGCACACCGTGCAACCCTGCGCGCCGTCACAACACCGCGGCGATTCAAGCCGAGCTTGTTAACTGCCTCAATGAGATGTTCCTTCGACAAAAGCTGCTCATGGAGCGCCGAGTCCGCAATGATCAGCCCTTCGACAAACGATGCATCGACCAGGCAATCCGCAATCGTTTGATCGATATCGGTCACGGCAATATCCATCTCGCTGGCCCGTGTCCGATAAGCATACCGATGGCGAACGACTTGAGAGCCTGGCGTCGTCGATTGCGCCGGCATCGCGGCGATATGGATGTGCGTCAAATTGGCATGCGAAACCGAAAGACCATAGACAACGGCCGCCGTATAGGAGCAAAACGTCCAGTCGGGGTGCTTTTGCGCAAGCGCCCGCACCCGATGCAGATAACGCTGCCGAAACTTGAGCTCGGACCAGTATTCCGGACGCGCATACAGTCCCGGCATGACCACTTCGAGACTTCCCGCCGCCACCCGCCGCTCAATCTGCTTTGCCTCCGCCGTCGTGCGCGCGTACACGCAGCTCATCTGCTGCTCGCACGCTTTAATGTGGCCTGTAAGTCTTTGATTCGCCGTCGCGTTTGCCATGTCGCCTCCCAACTCTTGGAACGGCGCCAACGTACCAGACGGTTTCATGCGAAGTCTGACCAAATACTGTCCAGCAGCTGACCAAATGCTTGACGGTTTTGGATGTTTTAGGCCAATGCTCCATATCTGCAGGTAGAGCGGTTGTCCAGAGGTCCCTGTCTCCACATTTTGAGCCTCAAAAGCCACCGACTTCATTGAAAGAAAATATGCCGTGGATCAAAACTACCTAGTTTGCGATGTAGTCCGCATGTACTCAACGCGTGATGATGCCGACGGTACGGCAGCTGCAAAAAATGAGCGTGGAAAATCTCCCGCTTTGAGACCCCTTGTGAGCCAAAAACGGGAGATTATCCACGCTCACGTTGCAAACGTCCGATTATCCACGCTCGTGTGTCCGGATTTCCACGCTCATCACGCAGCAGACACGGCAGCGGTCACGGCAACAGATACGGCAACCGCCACAGCCATAGCAGCTGCCACCGCCACAGCGGCAGCCACGGCCGCGGCCTAGTGCTCCTCGCCGGCGCGGGCCAGGTCGTAGGGCGTGGTCTGGTAGACGTAGTAGTTGAGCCAGTTGGTGTAGAACAGCTGAGCCTGGCTGCGCCAGACGTTACGCGGCTCGGCGGTGGGGTCGTCGCCCGGGAAGTAATGCGCCGGCACCTCTGGGTCAAGCCCACGCTTCACGTCGCGCTCGTACTCCAGGCGCAGCGTGTCGGTATCGTACTCGGGGTGGCCAAATACAAAGAAGCGACGGCTGTCGGTCGACTTGACGATGTACAGGCCTACCTCGTCAGACACGGCCACGACCTCGAGCTGCGGCTCGGCTTCCACGTCCTCGCGGCGCACATCGGTGTTGCGCGAATGCACGGCATAGAAACGGTCATCGAAACCGCGGACCAGCGGGCTTTGCGGCTTCACCAGATAATGCTCGAACACGCCGCTCGCCTTTGCCGGCAGGTCGTGCTTCTGGATACCGTAATGATGGTAGAGCCCCGCCTGTGCGCCCCAGCAAATATGCAGCGTAGAGTGCACGTGCGTGGTGGACCAGTCCATGATCTGGCAGAGCTCGGGCCAGTAGTCGACCTCTTCGAACGGCATCTGTTCCACGGGCGCGCCCGTGATGATCAGGCCGTCGTAGTGGATGTCGCGAATGTCGTCGAACGTGCGGTAGAACGTCTCCAGGTGGCCGGCGCTCACGTGCGTGGCCTCGTGCGTTTTGGTGCGCAGCAGGTCCACCTCCACCTGGAGCGGTGTGTTGGAGAGCTTGCGCATGATCTGCGTCTCGGTGGCGATCTTGGTGGGCATGAGGTTGAGGATGAGCACGCGCAGCGGACGGATGTCCTGGTGCAGCGCGCGGTACTCGGTCATGACAAAGATGTTCTCGCTCTCGAGCTGCGCGGCGGCAGGGAGGGCGTCGGGAATGCGAATGGGCATGGAAGCTCCTTACGAGTCAGTTGCAGCTATGGTACAACGACCGGCCCCATCCGCGCGAGCACATCGTCCAGCGATGCCGTCAGCGGCCCAAATCACTCCAAAAGTAGAGATTAAAGCATGTCCCAAAAATCTACGGCACTTTAGCTTAGCAAAGTGGCAGCAGGACGCTACAATGGTTCGACGCGAAAAACTCGGCCGAAAGGATACATATATGTACCAGACGCGTAAGATCGGTGTGGTCGGCCAGGGCCACGTAGGAGCACATGTCGCCAACAGCCTGCTTATGCAAGGCATTGCCGATGAGCTGTACCTATGCGATATCAACGAGGCCAAGGTGACGTCCGAGGTCCAGGACCTGCGCGACTCCCTTTCGTTTGTCCCGTATAACACCAAAATCGTCAACTGCTACGACCACTACGAGGAGCTGGCTTGCTGCGACGTCATCGTCAACGCCGCCGGCAAGGTCGCGCTGGCCGCCGGCAACCGCGACGGCGAGCTGTTCTTTACCACCGACGCCGCCCGCACCTTTGCCAAGCGCATCGTCGGCGCCGGCTTTGACGGCATCTTTGTGAGCATCTCCAACCCCTGCGACGTCGTATGCACCGAGCTGTGGCACCTGACCGGCTACGATCCCAAGAAGATCATCGGCTCGGGCTGCGGTCTGGATTCCGCCCGCCTGCGCACCGAGATCTCCAAGAAGGTCGGCGTGAGCCCCAAGTCCATCGACGCCTACATGATCGGCGAGCACGGCTTTAGCCAGCTGGCTGCCTTTAAGGCCGCGACCATCGCCGGCAAGAGCCTCAACGAGCTTCAGGCCGAGAACCCCGACAAGTACGCCTTTGACCACATGGAGGTCGAGGAGCTCGCGCGCAAGGGCGGCTATGTGACCTACCAGGGCAAGCAGTGCACCGAGTACGCCGTCGCCAACTCCGCCGCGCGCGTCTGCGCTGCCGTTCTGCACAACGAGCACGCCGTGCTTTCCGCCTCCACGCTCATGACCGGCCAGTATGGCGAGGAGGGCATCTTCACGTCCCTGCCGTGTGTGATCGGCGCCGAGGGCGTCGAGGAGGTCTACACGCTCGACCTGTCCGAGTACGAGCTCGAGGGCTTCCACAAGAGCTGCCAGCACATCCGCGACAACATCGCCCAGCTCGACTGGTGGGATGCCGAGGCCTACGACGCAAAGTAGGCCGCCGCTTGACGCGACACCTCGCTCATACGGACGCCATGTAAAGCGGGCCGCGCCGGAAACCCATCGGCGCGGCCCGCTTTTTTGACTCGCGCTGCGCCCTTGCGAATCGAAGGTGAATGGTTTTCCCGTTACTTAGTACTGCTCGATGCCCATGTAGCGACGAACCTCGGGGCTGTGGTCGAACACCTTGCCGCGGGCGGCGCGCAGCTCGCAGCTCATCGCGTAGAAGAAGATCGGCTCCAAGAACGAACGCACGCTGGCGGGCACGTCGCCCAGGCCGTACTCGAGCGCATCGAGTACCATGACCGTATCGGTGTGCGTGTTGAGGAACGCAAGTGCGCGCTCCTCCATGGGGCGGCACTCACCCGATCCGAGCTGCACAAAGTAGAACACGCCGGGCTCGGTGGCCTCGAAGGGACCGTGGAAGTACTCGCCGGAATGGATGTAGCAGCAGTGCTGCCACTGCATCTCCATGAGCGAGCAGATGGCCATGGCGTAGGTCTGGCTAAAGTTGGGGCCCGAGCCCAGGATGTAGAAGAACTTGTGCTTCTGGCAGAGCTCGGCAAAGCGATCGCCCAGCTCGGCGTTGACCTTCTCGCGGGCGGCGGGCAGCAGCGCGTCCATCTGCTTAAGGCCGGCGTACATGTCGGCGAGCGCCTCGTAACCCTCCTGCTGGTGGAGCAGTTCGGCGGCGATCAGAGCGCCGATGCCCTGCGGCACCTCGGCCTGCGACACGCCCTCGCCCCAAGGGTAGACCCAGGTGGTCCACTTGCCGTTATCAATCTTGGAGCCCTCGCAGTCGGTCATGGCCACGACCTCGGCACCGGCTGCCAGCGCCATCTCGCAACCGTCGACGACCTCCTGCGTATTGCCGCTGTGGCTGCAGGCGATGACGAGTGACTTCTCGCCAAGACTCTTGGGGGCCATCAGGCAAAACTCGCGCGCCGTGTAAACCGTCGAGGTAAACGTGGTCGCCTCGCGCTTGAGCAGCTCGTTGGCCGGCATCAGGTCGATCATCGAACCGCCGCAGGCAATCCAAAAAACGTTCTCAATCTTGCCCTTGCGCTCGATAATTTCCTGAACCAGATCATGTGCGTTCATCCTGATGTTCCTCCTTGTGGGGCGGCTTTGAGCGACGACAGCTCGTACCTGCGGTCGTTCTATGTTGTCCTATTTATAGCACGCAAGCTGTCGCAGGTGAAGTCATTGCGGCAAATTTGTTCCATATTGTTCTATTCGTGGATGTTAGATGTCGAACACGTAGCGCGAGCCCACGATCTTTTGGCGCCCGAGCAGCAGGGGGCGCTCGTCTGCATCGGTAAAGTACGCCTCCATATAAAAGAGCGGCTCGCCGACCGGCACCTCCAGCAGCGGGGCCGCCTGAGCATCGGCAAGCGCAATCTCCACGGTGCAGGGATCGGACTTGAGCGGCGCGCGGCCCGAATGCTCTGCAACGAGCGCAAAGATCGAGTTATCGGCGAGGTCTTTATCGGCAAGCGTCTGCAGGTAGGGATGGTCGGCGAGCACAAAGGCGTTGTTCTCGAGCATGACGGGCACGCCGTCGGCCGTGCGCACGCGCTCGACCACGATAAGCTCACAGCCGGGTTCCACCCCAAAAAACGCCGCATCCTCGTGCGTCGCTGCGACCACCGTGCGCGACACCAGACGCGCACCCGGCACCATGTCGTTGGCAGCACAACCCTCGGTAAAGCTCTGGACGTCACCCTTCTGGCGAATCTTGCGCTTGAGCTTGGGAGCGCACACAAAGGTACCCCTCCCCTGCTGGCGGCTGAGATACCCCGCACGCGACAGCTCCTCGATGGCGCGGCGCACGGTGATGCGTCCCACGCCGTAGGACTTCGCGAGCTCCATCTCGGAAGGAATACGCGAGCCGGCCGCGTACACGCCGCGCGCGATCTCGCCCTTTAGGTCGTCCATAACCTGCTGGTACAGCGGCACGGCGGACACCTCGGCGCGCTCGGAACGTTCGGTCTTGCTATCGGCTGCCATCATTACGCTCCATCCCGTGCATGCTCGGACTCAAACTCTTCAATCGCCGCCATAAACTGCTCGCCAAAGGCGTCGGCCTTTTTCTCGCCAATGCCGTTGACCCGGATCAGCTCCTCGCGCGTTTGAGGGCGCAGGCGGCACAGGCCGCGCAGAGCCTTGTCGGAAAAGACCATATACGGCGCCATCTCCAGCTCGGTCGAGATCTCCTTGCGCAAGGCACGCAGGCGCTCGAACAGCTCGGCATCGTCGCCCACGCGCGGGCGCTGATCCAGCTCGGCCTCCTCGCGCAGCAGATCCACCGCGCGGCGGGCGCGGGCCGAGGCCTTGCGCTTGGACGCGCGACGCTTAACGGTAAAGGCGAACGCCTCGTCCTCGACCTCGCCGGCACGCGGGCCCAGCCCCACGACCGGGTACTGCCCCTGCGAGGTGGCCAAATAACCGCGGCCGCACAGCTGCCCGATGATGTCCTTGATGCGCCCGACCGATTCGCTCGACAGCTCACCGTAGCCGCGGTCCTCGTCCAGATGCATCTGGCGAATGCGCTCGGTGTTGCCGCCGTGGAGCACGTCGGCGATCAGCGACTTGCCAAAACGCATGGGACGCGTGGCCACATAGCGCACGGCAGCGCGGGCCATATCGGTGACGTCCTCGACCTCGAACTGCGTGAGGCAGTTGCTGCAGTTGCCGCAGCCCTCGGCTTCGTCCGTGGCGGTGGCGCCCGCACCAGCCGCAGCAGCATGCTCGGCCGCGGCCTCGTCGCCAAAGTAGCGCAGCATATATTCGCGCAGGCAGCCGGTGGTATTGCAGTAGCCCTCCATCTGGCTGAGCAGACGATATCGATTTTGGAGCGCCCACGCGCGTTGCTCGTCGTCGAGCGCCTCGTCGGCCGCATCGCCGCGGTCGATTAAAAAGCGGCGCATGCGAAAATCGTTGCCGTTCCACAGTAAGTGGCAGCTGGCCGGATCGCCATCGCGGCCGGCGCGGCCCGCCTCCTGGTAGTAGGCCTCGATGCTCTCGGGCACATTGTTGTGGATCACGTAGCGCACGTTGGGCTTGTCGATGCCCATGCCAAAGGCGTTGGTGGCAACCATCACCTGAAGATCGTCGTCAATAAAGGCACGCTGGCTTTGGCGGCGGGCGTCATTGCCCATGCCGGCATGGTAGCGGCCAACGCGAATGCCGCTGGGGCCCAGCGCCTCGGCAAGCTCGCCTGCCAGCGCATCGACCGTCTTGCGGGTCGAGCAATACACGATGCCGCTCTCGCCCGAATGCGCAATCACATAGTCGCGCACCCACGCTGCCTTGGCCTTGTCGCCCATCTCCTCGCAGCCAAAGTAGAGGTTCTTGCGATCGAAGCCCGTCACCACCGTCGCGGGATTTTGCAGGCCGAGCATCTGCTGAATGTCCGCGCGCACACGCTCAGTCGCCGTAGCGGTAAAGGCCGCCACGATGGGGCGCTGCGGCAGGGAATCGATGAACTCACGAATCTGCAGGTAGGCGGGACGGAAATCCTGGCCCCATTGGCTCACGCAGTGGGCCTCGTCAATGGCCACGAGCGGCACGCCAATGCCGCCGTCCGCCGCGGCCTCCTGCGCAAAGGCCAAAAAGCGTGGCTCGAGCAAGCGCTCGGGCGCCACGTACATAAGCTGGTAGCGGCCCTCGCGCGCCCGCTTGAGCACGGTGTTTTGCTGGGCCGGAGTAAGGCTGGAGTTGAGATAACTGGGGCGCGCACCCGCCGCGAGCAGCGCGCGGGTCTGGTCCTCCATAAGCGACAGCAACGGACTCACCACAAAGGTGATGCCGGGAAGCATGAGCGCGGGCACCTGGTAGCAAATGGACTTGCCGGCACCCGTGGGCATAACGCCCAGCGCATCGCGGCCGGCAAGAATCGCATCGACCATGCGGTCCTGTCCCGGGCGAAACGAGGTGTAGCCAAAATAGGCGCCGAGCGTGTCGAGCGCCATCTGCTGCATGCTATCGGTCATGGTTTCCTAACGTCCAAGTCATCTGCCGCCGATTATACGCCGCCACACGGACCAGCGCCGCACGGCGGCCAGCCACGACATGGGTAGTCATTGGGGACGTTCTTGAATGACTAGTCGTTTAAGAACGTCCCCAATGACTATCTTGATAAGCGCGGAAACATCGCCAGTTGAGCATAAGTCAGCGAAAACGCCCCCAAGCGAGCAAGGTGACGTGAAAGAGGAGGGAAGCGTACTTCGGTACGCGACCGACGATTGAACGTCAGATTGCCGCTTAGGGGCGTTTGCAGCGTCGACCGGTCCGCCGTTCGTTAGAACGGCGGAACCAAGGGCGCAGCGTCGGCCCGTTACACGGTTTGGTAAAACCGCGTAACTTACATCACCATGACGTAACGGCTACCCACGTAGTACTGCTTACCCATCAAAACCGGCTCGCCATTGGGGCCGATAAAGCCGGCACGCAGGTTGAGCAGCGGATCGTGCGGAGCAATGCCCAGCTCAGCCGCCTGCTCGGTATTGGCACGAACGGCCTCGACCGTGCGGTAGCCAACCGAGACAATCGGCGTTCCGCCAACACGCTCGACCTCGGCAAAAATCGACTTGTCCTCAAGATCGGCCGTCAACAGCTCACGGTAGGCGTCAAACGGCACAAAGACGTTTTCCTCAAAGATGGGCTCACCATCGGCCGTACGCACGCGTTTGATATGCAGTAGCAGCGCATCCTTCTGCAGACCAAAGAACTCCATCTCGTTTTGGCGCGCCGGAACGATCTGGCGATCGACCACGTGCGCACCGGCCTTCATGCCGTTGCCGGCACACAGCGCGGTAAACGTCTGCAGCGTCGAGGCATGGAACTGACGATTGATGTGCGGTGTGGAAACAAAGGTGCCGCGGCCCTGTTGCTTAACCAGGTAGCCATCGGAGCACAACTCCTCGACGGCGCGACGCACCGTAATTCGGCTCACGTCGTACTGCTCGGCAAGCTCGAGCTCGGACGGAATACGCTCCTTGGGTGCATAAACACCTTTCTCGATCGCATCTTTGATTTCGTCATAAATCTGCTGGTAAAGCGGTGCATTTTTGGGTGCAGGCATATCTAATCACTCTTATCGAAATATCGAAATAACTAATACGTATATAACGTCTAGTTTCATGTTACCTCATATTGATAAAACGATACACCCCACCTACCAAAAAGCGACAGCTTCATTTTGGTAGGTTTTATCTGGGCAAACGAAAGTCCCTCGAAAGCAACGGGGCTTTCGAGGGGCTCATGCGGAAGGGTTGCGCCGGGCCGGCAAAATGCCAATACCCTACTTGCCGTCGTCCTGCTGCAGGCTGTCCTGCTCGCTGAGGCGCGCCTGCCTGCTGGCCATGCGCGCGGGCTTGTCGGGATCGGGAACGGCCGTGGGCATAGGCTCGTCGACATGACCACCCCACCAGCCACCCACAAAGTTGAGCGTGTGGAACACGTTGATCACGGCTCCTGGATCAACGTCGCACACCAGCTTGATAATGTCCTGGCTCTCGTAGGTCGAGACAACGGCGTGCAGCAGGTACATCTTTTCGCGGCTGTATCCGCCGACGACCTCGGCGCAGCTAATGCCGTGCTGAAAATGGTTTACGTAGGCAGTCATGACCTCGTCTGCCTTACGCGTCGTGATCTGCAGCGTCACGCGATCGTAGCGACGATAGAAACTGTCGATGGTCTTGGTCGAAATAAACTGGAACACGATGGAATACGCCGCATTGTCCCAGCCAAACATAAAGCCAAAGATCGCCAGGATAGCGCAGTTAAAGCCAAAGATGACGCCCCAGATGGTCTTGCCTGTATGGTTGGAAACCCACAGCGCGATAAAGTCGGTGCCGCCGGTGGATGCGCCGGACTTAAGCGCGATGGCGGCGCCCAGGCCCGAGACCACGCCGCCAAAGATGATGAGCATGATCTTGTCGCCCAAAAACGGGGCGAAGTGAAAGATGTTGAGGAACAGCGACGAGAGCATGACCTGCATCATCGAGAAGATGACGAAGCGCTTGCTGATGCCGCTCCAGCAAAGGAGCGCCACGGGGATGTTGAGCGCGAGCATGCCGAGCGAGATGTCGATATGAACGCCGCCGAGCGAGGTGACGCGATCGAGCAGGACCGCGACGCCGGTGAGGCCGCTCGGAAGCAGGTCGGCGGGGCGAATGAACGCCTGAATCAGAAATGTCTGGAGAACGGCGGAGATGGTGACCGCCACGGCAGTAATGGCGCGGCGGACGATGGTGAGACGGCCGAGCACGAGCACGCGGTCCGTGAGCTGATCGATGGCGTTCGCCACGTAGGCTCCTTTCGAAGGCAGATGTAATTGTGGGGCATGCCGGCGATTGTAGCATGGAGCGCGAGAGGGCGCTTCAATTCACCCTCTCTCGACAACCAAAACGAGCCAGCAGCTCCCCAACCAAAGAGCCAAATTCTAAGTGAGTAGGCTTTTCGCGACCTACCAAGCACACTCAAAACAGCCACCTCTCCGACCTGCGGTTTTACTAAGGCAGATACGCTTTGTGCTCGGCATGTGCCAAAAAGTCTACTCACTTAGTCCGAGTCGAAGCCAAACGGATCTAAATTGAAGCCAAAATGAGCCAATCCACCGCAAGAGACGTGTGAATCCGCACTTCTTGCGGCGAATTGACGCTACAAAGCGGTCAGAATGTCGGCGAGGTTGTCGATGACGGCGTCGGCTCCCGTTTGGTCCAGGTTAACGCCCTCGTGCGGACGCAGTGCCAGGACGCGGGCGCCGGAGCGCTTACCGGCCTCGATGCCCAAAGGCGAGTCCTCGATAACCAGGCACTCGGCAGGCTCCACCCCCAGCGCCTCCATGGCACGCAGGTAGATCTCGGGGTCGGGCTTAAACGCACTGCACTCGTGACCGCTGATGGTGTAGTCCAGCACGTCGGCGATACCGGCAATCTCCACCAGCTCGTCAATGAGCTCGCGATAGGACGAGCTCGCGATGGCACACTTCACGCCGCGCTCGTGCAGCTTGCGCATCACCGGCTCCGTCTGCTCGTTGAGAAGCTCGGCATACGGAACGGGGTGGTCCGGGCTGTAGACCTGCTTGTACTCCACGCGCAGGCGCTCGCGCAGCTCAACATCGTCGGGCACCAGCGCCTTCCAAATGGCGGGCTCGTTAGACCCCGAAAGATCGGGGATCTCGTCAAAGTGGAAGCCCTTCTCTTCCATAAATGCCACGCGGCGACGGTTGTAGAACCACTCGGTATCGACCAGCACGCCGTCCATGTCAAACAGCACTGCCTTGATCATACGCATCTCCTCCCACCTGCCAAAAAGGGACAGGTTTATTTTGGTAGGTTTTATCTGGGGTTTTGCGACACGACAGACACGCCCTCCCCAGAGCAAAAAAGGGGACGGGGCGCAAACCCCATCCCCTCTCAATCAACCCGTAAGGTCTACTTACTTGTGATTAGTAGGAAAGCTTCCACATGTAGCGACGCATGGTCAGCGGGTGCTGACGGGCCTCGGCGATCTGGTTGCCGTACTCACGCATAACGGCGAGGTGCAGCAGCGGGTTGAAGTAGGTGATGACGCTCGCGGGCACGGCGTCAGCCAGGCCGTAGTCCTTGGAGTCGATCAGAGCGACCTTGGCGCCCATGCGCTCAAGGAAGGTGAGGGCGCGGGCGTCCATCGGACGGGTAGCGCCATCGGACATGAAGAAGACGTAGGGCTTACCCTCGGTGGAAACCTCGAACGGGCCGTGGAAGTACTCGCCGGTGTTGTAGGCGGCGGCGTCGATCCACTGCATCTCGGTGAACAGGAAGGCGGCGTGAGAGTAAGCCATCTTCTCGGAGGCACCGGAGGCCATGAAGTAGATCATCTTGTCGTCCTTGAAGTCCTCGGCGAACTTCTTGGCGAGCTTCTTGCAGTGCTGAGCGGCGTTCTCGCAGAGATCGAAGACGTTGGTGAGGCCGGTGATCATGTCCTCGTAGTGGTCATAGCCCTCGGTCTGCTGAAGGATCTCGAGAGCAAGAGCGATGGCGTAGCCGGGCTTCTCGCACTTGGCAGCGTAGTTGGCGTGGAAGCCGTGAACGATGACGTGGTCGGCGTCGACGGTCAGAGCGGAGCCAGCCTTGTTGGTGAGGGAGACGACCGGGCAGTTGTGCTTCTTGGCGGTCTTGTTGGCCTCGACGGTCTCGGGCGTGGAGCCACCGAGGGAGCAGGTGATCACGAAGGTGTGCTCGTTGACCCAGGAAGGCGTGTCGTAGTTGAACTCGTTAGCGGTGAAGATCTGAACGTTCAGCTTGTCCGTGTTGTTGGCCAGGAAGTACTTGGCGGGGTAAAGGTCGGACATGGAAGCACCGCAGCCGACGAAAGCGACGCTGTGAATCTCGTGGTTGGACAGGACGTCAGCGACGATCTGCTTAGGGAGGTTAAGGTCGATCTCGTACATCTGACACATTCCTTTCGATTTGTTGCGGCGCCACATTGCCGGACGCTCGCAGGGTTACCGTGGTTAGGACCGAGTCGCCGGCCCGTTGAGGATGTGACAAAGGAACTGTCCCTTTGTCACATGTTAGGGATGGAAGCCTGCCTGGGGTATGGGATGCCAGGCAGGCCCCCGGGGGAAGCATTGGGTCGCGACTAGGCCAGGATGCCGGCCGCGGAGAGGGCGATGCCGCCCACAATGGCGATCACGAGAAGCCAACCGGTGTTGACGTTCTTCTTGATGAGCCAGTACATAAGGCCGGTGAGGCCGAGGGAGATCATCTGGGGCATCATGCCGTCCAGGATGTCCTGGATCACGACGGTGCCCTCAGCGAACTGCAGCGGGGTGGTGGCGCCGATCAGCGTAGCGATCATGCCGCCCACGGACATAAGACCCACGATGCCGCAGACATACATGAGCTTCTCCATGAGGTCGCCGCCCTGAAGCTTGCTCAGGTACTCGTGGCCGCCCTGATAGCCCATCTTGGCTGCGAACCAAGTGATCAGCACAGAGGGGACGATGGAGATGAGCATAGCCAGGATCGGGCCCATGATGGAGCCCTGCTGAGCCAGCTGAACGCCCAGGCCAAAGGCGATAACGCGGATGGTGCCCTGGAAGAAGGAGTCACCGATGCCGGAAAGCGGACCCATGAGGGAGGTCTTGACCGCGTTGATCGAATCGGGATCGAAGTTCTCGGGATCCTTGGCGTACTCTTCCTCCATGGATGCGGAGAGGCCCAGGATGAAAGCGCTCGTCTGCGGGGTGCAGTTGTAGAACGCCATGTGACGGTGGTAAGCCTCTTTCTTAGCAGCGAGCTGCTTGGGGTCGGACTCATCCGGATAGAGGCGATCGAGCGTGGGAACCATGCCGTAGAGGAAGCCCATGTTCATCTGACGCTCGTAGTTCCAAGAGGCCTGGATGGCCCAGGAGCGCCAGAAGAACTGGCTGACCTTCTTGTTCAGGGACACGTCCTTGGTTGCGGTTGCCATAGTGTGTTCCTCCTTAGTCTTCGTCGTCTTCGAGCGGATCGTAGTCGGAATCGACACCGGCGGCTGCATGGGAACCGTTGAACTTGAAGCCCATGAAGACGACAGCCAGGCACACACCGATCAGAGCGACCGCGATGACGGACAGGTTGAGGTAAGCGGCGAGCAGGAAACCGATGAACAGGAACGGAGTCATACCCTTCTTGATCATCATGGTGAGCAGCAGGGCCAAGCCGTAGGCGGTCATGATCTTGGTCGAAACGTTAAGACCAGTGGACAGCCACTCGGGAACCATGTTGACGATGGCTTGGACCAGGTCGGTACCGACAAAGACGGCCAGGAAGATCGGCAGGAAGTACATGATGGCGTACAGACCGGAGCCGGCGCAGATGTGCATACGATAGGCGGTCTTGAACTTGCCGTTATCGATCGCGCTATCGGCCACATGGGTAAGGGCGGCGATGATCGAGCGGAACACGATGCCGAGGAGCTGACCCAGGACGGCGACCGGGATGGCGATCGTCATGGCGGTCTCGGCGGAAGCATCGGTCAGGCACGCAAAGGCAGCGGCCACGATGCCGCCCAGGACCATATCGGGCGGAACGGCGGCGCCGACCTGCACCAGGCCCATGGACACGAGCTCGACGGCGGCACCGACGGCAAGGCCGGTGGGCACATCGCCCAGCAGCAGACCGACGAGCGTAGCGCCAACGAGAGGCTGCTCGAAGTTAAGACGACCGAGCAGGCGGGAGTCCCACATGCAGAACACGCCGACGAGGCCGACGAGCACCGCACTGATGAACGTATTCATACCCTTCTCCTTTCAGTCAGGCAAAAGCCTGGTTGATTACAGCTTGGCGTCGATGTCGACGCTCTGATACGTAGGGGTCTGCTGGACGTAGAGCTTGATGCCCATGTCGAGCAGCTGGTTGACGTCGGCCTTCTGGGTGGCGTCGAAGAAGACGGCGCTGTCCTTGCCGCCGACCTGCTCGGCACCGTCGTGGTTGGCGGTGGCGCCCAGGTTGATGGCGTCGAGCTTGTAGCCCTGGCAGAACTGCAGCATCTCGGCAGTGTTGCCAAAGACGAACATGACGCGCTCGCCGAGGGTGTTGAGCTTGTCCATCTTGGCAAGGGCACGCTCAACGGTGAAGACGTTCAGGCGCACGCCCTGGGGCTTGGCCAGCTTAAGAGCGCCCTTCTTGATGTCATCGTTGGCGGCAGCGTTGTCGACGACGATGATGCGCTCGGCCTGAACCTTGGTGGTCCAGGTAAAGACGACCTGGCCGTGCAGCAGACGGTAGTCAAGACGTGCGAGGACGATCTTGGCGGGACCGGAGCTGTGACGGGACGCCTTGGCCTTCTTGGCGGGAGCCGCGGCGACCTCGACCGGTGCGTTGGGGTTGGTCAGACCGGTGCGGGCCTCGTTGATGAGGGCCGCGAGCTCGGTGCCCTTGACGGGGGCGGGGCTCATAGCAAGCGTGAGCGCCAGCGGGATGTTGAAACCGCTGACAACCGTGAACTTCGTGCCGTTCTTGGAAAGCTCGACCATGTTGTTGTTGACCGAGCTACCGAGCATATCGGTTAGCACATACACGGTGTCGTCCGCGTTGAACGTGGCGATCATAGCCTCAACCTTATTGGTGATGGGCTCCTTGTCGTCACGAGCAAGCGACACGACGTGGACGTTCGACACGTCGCCGAGAACCATCTCGAGCGTGTCTTTGGCGCCTGCGGCCAGGCCGCCATGAGATGCGAGAATGATCTGATTCATCTTGCCTCCTCCTTTTCGTTATGGTCATTATAACGTCTTATACGTTGCTTATATTGCTAATTAGTATAAAGACCGTTCGCGGGTGAAAATCGACCGTTGACGGGTTTAACGTACTTGAAACGTTGGGGCTGGGTAGGCCGACGCTGGCTGGATAACCCCAGGTCGGACACCGAGCGCAACCCCCTATCGCACGAAGTACCAGGGGCTTTCCTGCACGGTGGGCTCCAGCGTGATGCCTGTGCGCTCCCGGAACAGATCCATGTCCTGCGATTTCTCCGTCCACCACGCGTTGGGCTTAAAGGTCATGCTCTCAATGACATGGCCGACAAACACACTGTTGCGCAGCTTGGAGAAGTCGGTGTTCATGATCAGGATGGACGCGAGCACCAGCACAATGCCCAGGACCTTGATTGCGCCGGCGGGCTCGGCGTAGACACCAATGCCCAGCAGTACGGTGACGACTGTCTCGAATGACATTACGACGGGAACTTTCGACGTCTCGAGCCCCATGGACAGACCCTGCATATATAAGATGTAAGCCACGGCTGTGGGGATGAGTCCAAAGCCAAGGAACAGCAGCAGCAGCTGTGGCGACATTGCCGCGGCGACATCCGGCCACGGAGCCGCGATAGCTGCCATAACCGCACCGCCAAAAACAAAGCCCCAAAACGTGACAGCCAGCGGGTGGACCGTCTTGGTTGCTATCCGGCTAAACACCGCGAGCGACGCACCACAAAGGCCTGCAATCACGCCCGACGTGACGCCCCAAACCGAAAAATGAAAACCGGAAAGGTCGCCATTGGTCACCGCAAGCACACAGCCAACGATGTTAAAGACAATGGCGACGAGCTTGTTGAGGGTCACGTCCTCGCGATAAAGGACGCGGCCGAGCGCGACGCCAAACACCGGCGACGTGTAGAGCAGCACCGATGCCGTGGACATGCCCACCTCGCGCATGCACTCGTAATAGCAGGTGTTGGCGGCAGCCAAACCGACGATACCGACAAGCGCGCAGGAAACAAGCTCTTTAGGGCTTGCCTTGAACAGGGTCAGCGGACCCTGAACCACGGTAGACCCCTCACCCGGACGGCAGCCCATAAACATCAGGACCGGCGCCAAGATAAGCGCTCCGACCAACAAGCGAAAGGCAGCCATGCTCTGGGACGAAACGCCCATGGCCGAGATGCCGTTTACAAAGATTCCGATGCTGCCCCACATAAGCGCGGCGATCAGCACCAGCACATAGCCCAGATTGCTCCTCTTCAACGCAGCCTCCTCAGTATTATTTCCAATATGTTTCATGCTACGTTATAGTCGTTATATACATTTTTCAAGGCACAAATCGGCGAACGGGAAATCTCTCGACACAAGGAGTGTCCCCAACTGCCGGCACAAAAGGAACATCCCTAACTGCCGGCAGAAAGGGAACGTCCCCAAGTGCCGCTCTAGCAGTTGCGGTGAAATAGTTCTCAAACAGAGGCTTCACACTCCCAAACAGGAACTATTCCACCGCAACTCATGAGGGGTATTGGGCTGTTAGGCCGCTCTATCCCTTAGTAATCCAGCTTCCACATGTAACGGCGCGTCATGTAGTCCTTGTGGGTGACGGCGGAGAGCGCACGCATGTAGACGTTGTTGAGGATCGGGGCAAAGATCAGGTGGTTGAAGTACTCGCTCACGCTGTCCTTGATGTCGTTGAGGCCGAGCTCCTTGGCGTCGAGCTGGTAGACGCGCTCACCACCGTACTGGTTGACAAAGCGAATGCCGCGCTCGTCGTTGCAGCGGCTGCGGCCGACGCTGATGAGCTGGAACAGCGAGGTACGCTTGTCCAGGATCTCGAAGGGACCGTGGAAGAAGTCGCAGGTGTTGATGGTGCAGGAGTCGATCTGCAGCATCTCCTGCACGTTGCAGATGCTAAAGACGTAGGCGGCACCAAAGAGCGGACCCTGAGCCATCACGTTGATGCAGGGCTTGTCGGCGTTCTGCTCGGCCCACTTGGCTGCGAGCGGACGGGTGTACTCGACGGCCTTGCGATAGATGGGATCGACCAGGTCAAAGGCTGCCATAGCGGTCTCGTACTCGGCATAGCCCTCGGTCTGCTGCGTGAGCTCCATAGCGATCATGGTCACGACGGCGGAGTTGGTGCGGCCCATGCAGGACTCGTCGACGGCCAGGCTGTCGTACTGGATCTTGTAGTCGCAGACCTCGGTGAGGGCGGACTCGTCAACGTAGATGGCGATGGTGCTGGCGCCGTGGTCCTTGGCGACCTGGGCGGCAACGATAGTCTCCTTGGTGCCGCGCATGGACACGACAACGGCCAAGGTGTTCTCGTTGACGTAGGCGGGCGTGGCGTGCACGAACTCGTTGCTGGTGTAGCTGGAGCTCACGACCTGCGTGGCCTCGTGCTCCATAAAGTACTGGGCAGGATAGTTACCGCCGTTAGATCCGCCGGCGCCGATCCACACAACGCGCTTGATGCCGCCCTTGTCTGCCTTGTCAGCCAAAACCTGGGAGACGACATCCTTAACCTGTTCCTGAGTAGTCATCGCGCATCAGCCTTTCTTCTCATTTGATGCTCTTGACGGCATACAAGTTACATACATGTTTTAGCGATGTCGACTAGTTGTATGCTATATTTGTCTTAGATTTTTTGCTGATACGGTTTTCGATAACTCGTTACCAGCAGTTTTGTTGTTGTATTGGATACATGCTTGATTAGGTAAGCATACAGGTTAGATACAGGTTGATCGCATGAGCGCTTCATCGAAAAAGAAACTGACCCAATACGAGCGTCTGGCGACCACACTTCGCGACCGCATCGCTGCCGGCATCTACGCCTGCGGAGACAAGCTGCCGTCCGAAATGGAGCTCATGGACGAATCGGGGCTGTCGCGCAGCACCGTGCGCCATGCCCTTAAGGTGCTTGTTGACGAAGGCCTGATTCGCACCGAGCGCGGACGCGGCGCCTTTGTGGCCGACACGCCGGCGCTCCACGAGAACAACCTGGTGTTTTCGAGCTACACAGCGCAGATCCAGGGTCAGGGCATGAAGCCCACCACGCGCACGGTGGACTCGGGCTTTGCCAAGGCCGCCGGCGACGTGGCCAAGTTTTTCGATGCCGCCGTGGGCAGCAAACTCGTCAAGCTCGTCCGCCTGCGCTATCTGGACGAAGCACCGCTGTGCCTGGAGACCACCTATCTGCCGCCAAGCTTTGAGGCGCTCATCGATCGCGATATCAACGGTTCGCTCTACGCCACGCTGCGCCAGGAGTTCCATCGTGCGCCGGCGCAGGGGCATAAGACCTTTGAGGTGTGCTATGCCTCGCAAAACGAGGCGTTTTTGCTCAACGTTGAGCGCGGACAGGCGCTGATCCTGATCACCGACTACGTCTACGACACCGACGGCCGCCCGCTCCATGTCTCCAAGCGCATCCAACGTACCGACCGCGCCAAATACACCGAGCCCATCGGCTAACCTGCCAAAATAAACCTGTCCCTAAATGGTAGGTTTGGGGAGATCGGGGAACCAGGTTGGTTTGGGTTGGTTGGGCGTGCGCTCGGCCAGGACCAGCTCCATCCAACACATGTCGTACCAGCGGCCGAACTTTTGCGCGCAGCGGTCGAAGGCGCCCACCAGGCGGTATCCCATGTGGGCATGGAAATCCTGGCTGTTGTGCGTCAGATACTCGTCGTCCTTATCGTGCGGCACGGCGATGAGCGCGCACATGCTGGTGATGCCCATCGCGACCAAGCATTGCTTGAGCGCGTCGTGCAGCCTGCGGCCCAGCCCGCCGTGGCGCACGTCGCGCGCCAGATAGATCGACGTCTCGACCGACCAGTCATAGGCCTCGCGGCTGTTAAGCGCGCTCACATAGGCATAGCCCACTGGGTGCCCGTCCAGCTCCATCACCAAATACGGGTAGCGCTTGAGCGTACGCTCGATGCGCCCGGCGAACTCCTCAACGCTCGGCACCTCGTATTCGCAGGTTATCGCCGTCTCGCGTACATATGGCTCATAGATGGCAAGCAGCGCCGGCGCATCATCGGGCGTCGCCAGGCGAATTATCGGCTCGGACATCTCGGGCATACAGCCCCTCCCCCACAAAAGCAAAGGCCGCCCTGCGCCAAACCCAGGCGTAGGGCGGCCCCTCGTCATTACATCAAGCTACAGGACAGCCGCCAGCGCGTCGATGTCCTCCTGCGTCGTGGCCCAGCTGGTGCAAAAGCGCACCACGGTGTGGGTCTCGTCGTACTTTTCCCAATACTCGATCGCGGCATGCTCGCGAATGCGCGCCATGTCCTCGTTGGGCAGAATCACAAACTGCTGGTTTGTGGGCGTCTCCAAGAAGAACTGGTAGCCGCGCTCGTGCAGCACGCGACGAAGCGCCTGCGCGGTTTCGATCGCCTGGCGACCAATCTCAAAATACAGGCCATCGGTAAAGAGCGCCTCAAACTGCACGCCCGTCAGGCGGCCCTTGGCCAGCAACGCACCGTGCTGCTTAATGCGCGGAATGGGATGCGCTGGAGCGTGCATGCCGCAAAACACCACGGCCTCGCCGCACAGAGCGCCGCACTTGGTGCCGCCGATGTAGAACACGTCGCACAGCTGTGCCAGCTCGGGCAGGGTGATGTCGCACTCGTCGGCTGCCAGCGCATAGGCCAGGCGGGCACCGTCCACAAACAGCGGAATCTCGCGCTTCTGGCACACCGCATGAATTGCCGCGAGCTCGGCCTTGGAGTACAGCGTGCCGTACTCGGTCGATAGGCTCACGTACACGGCGCCCGGGAACACCGTGTGCTCGTAGCTCTCGTTTTCGTAGAACACCTGGATATAGTTCTCGAGGTCCTCGGCGTGCATCTTGCCCTCGTAGCCGGGGACGGTGAGCACCTTGTGGCCGCCAAACTCGATGGCGCCCGCCTCGTGGCAGGCGACGTGACCAGTCTCAGCAGCAACGACGCCCTCGTAGGGCGCAAGCAGCATGTCGATCACCGTCGCGTTGGCCTGCGTGCCGCCCACCAGAAAAAACACGTCGGCATCGGGGGCCTGACAGGCCTCGCGAATAAGGTGCTTGGCACGCTCGGTGTGCGCATCGGTGCCGTAGCCGGGCTGCGGCTCCATATTGGTGTCGACGAGCGCCTGCAGCACCGCCGGATGGGCGCCGTGGGAATAGTCGTTGTTAAACGCGAGCATGGCAATCCTCTCTTACCGGGTATCGGCCAGATGATTCAAACGGGGCTATTGTACGCCGTTGGGATAGGCAATGCGCGCGGCAAGACACTCAAGTGCCAGCACCAGGGCAAAGCCGCAGCTCACGTCACTCAAAAAGTGCGCTCCGATCACGATGCGGCCGAAAGCGACGAGCGCCGCAACCACAGCGGCAGCCCAAAAGACCACGCGGCGGCGCGACGGCCTTTCCTTAAAGGCCGCCGCGGGAAGCCCGGCGAGCATAAGGCCGATCGCCGCGTGCGCGGTGTGCCCGCTCGCGAACGACTTAAAGCCGTCCTTGATCACGCCGGCGGCAATATAGCTCCACTTATCGGGATTGCCGATTACCCACCACGGCTGAAAATTGAGCCCCGGCGTGACCTCGATCACGCGCATGCGCGGGCGCGACCACAGCGGCTTAACAATGACGTTGAGGATAATGGCCTGAGCGACCCACACGGCAAGCACCATCAACGCCCAGCGCGTGAGCTCGTCGGGATCGGTGTCGCGTGTGAGGCGGTAGGCGATAAGGTTGGCAGCGATGACCAGCACAAACGTCAGCACCAGCTGAAACGCGATGAGTTTGCCGCCGACACGCTGCGATCCGACAATCTCGTAGCCGAGCAGACCCACGTTGATGAGAATGCCCAGCGCGGCGAGCCACTTGCTTGCCTTGGAATCGGGGCGCACCGCTCGCACGAGCATAACGCCCGCGATGCTCGCCGTCAGCTCAAACGGTAGCTCGCCCGCCGCCTCGATAAAGCGGCCGTACATGCTGCCGATGTTGAACAGCGCACTCGAGATCTGATAATCGAAGAAACTGCCCACGCCCAGGCAAAGGCACAGGACGATCGCGATCATGGCGACATCTTTCTTATAGATATACCCGAACATGCTTTCCTTTCGATGGGGTCAGATTGCCCAAATGGGGCGTTTGCAGCGTCGACCCAATTAGTCGTCGTCGCTTGCACCCAGCTGTTGCAGCAGCATGAGGGCAGCCGCCACGGGGCCGGTGCCGTCGTTGGCGTCGAGACCGCGGCCCAGGCCGCTGCCCGCACCGGCGCCCGCCTTGTAAGGCACCGACAGCTTGCGGCTCTTGGGGAAGTTCACCGCGCCATAGCGATTCTTGAACTCAAAGGCCACCTTCTTGGGCACGTCGACGCCCAAAAACGTGATGCGCCCGCCGCTGAGCGTGACGCTCTCGAGCCCCAAGCGCTCGCCGCGGATACGGATACGCGCGCGGTTGAACAGATTGAGTCCCGCCAACGGCAGCTCGCCATGCGCGGCCTCGGTCTCTTCCTGTACCTCGTCGATGCTCTCCAGGTCCTCGGCCGCCGCGAGCTTGCGGTACACGAGCACGCGCTGGTCCACCGCCGGCAGGTACTCCTCGGACAAGAAGTAATCGGCCGGCAGGTTAATGCCCACGCTCGCCGCCTCCACGCCGGCATCGTCATCACCGCGCGCCTCGGCCACGGCCTGACCCAGCATCTGCGTAAACAGGTCAAAGCCCACGCTCGATAGGTTACCGTGCTGTTCGGCACCCATGAGCGAGCCGGCGCCGCGAATCTCCAGGTCGCGCATGGCGATGCGCATGCCGCTGCCCAGGTCCTGGAACTCGGAAAGTGCAGTCAGGCGCGCCGTTGCCTCCTCGGTGAGCGGCAGCTCGCCCGGGAACATAAAGTATGCGTAGGCCTGCGTGGCCGAGCGGCCCACACGGCCCTTGAGCTGGTAGAGCTGTGCTAGGCCCAGGCGCTGCGAATCCTCGATGATGAGCGTGTTGGCGCACGCGTTGTCGATACCGCTCTCCACGATGGTCGTGGCAATGAGCACGTCGATCTTTTTGGTCGCAAACTCGATCATCACGTCCTCGACCTCGCGCGGGCTCATCTTGCCGTGCGCCACGCCCACGCGCGCCTCGGGCGCGGCCTCGTGCACGCGCGCCACGGCGTCGTCGATGGTCTTGACGCGGTTGGACACGTAGTACACCTGGCCGCCGCGGCCCACCTCCAGACGAATCGCCGCGCTCACCACGTCGGGATCGTACTCCCCCACGTGCACGATCACGGGACGGCGTCCGGTCGGCGGCGTAGTGATCAGACTCATGTCGCGCACGCCACTCGTAGCCATCTGCATGGTACGCGGGATGGGCGTCGCCGAAAGCGTGAGCACGTCAATCTGCTCACGCAGGTTCTTGAGCTGCTCCTTGTGCTGCACACCAAAGCGCTGCTCTTCGTCGATGATCACCATGCCCAGGTTCTTGGGGTTCACGTCGGCAGAAAGCAAGCGGTGCGTGCCGATGAGCACATCGATCGTGCCCTCGGCAAACGCCTTGAGCGCGCGCTTTTGCTGCGCCGGGGTGCGGAAGCGGCTGAGCACCTCGACCTCCAGGCCAAACGGGGCAAAACGCTCAAAGAACGTCTCGTAGTGCTGTTGGGCCAGAATGGTCGTGGGGCAGAGCACCATGACCTGGCGGCCGGAGTCCACGCACTTAAACGCTGCGCGCAGGGCGACCTCGGTCTTGCCAAAGCCCACGTCGCCGCACAGCAGGCGGTCCATGGGCTTGGGTGCCTCCATGTCCGCCTTAATGTCGGCAATAGCCTCCAGCTGGTCGCGCGTCTCGTCGTAGGGGAAGCTCTCCTCCATCTCAATCTGCTCGGGCGTGTCGGGCGGGCAGGCGATACCGGCAATCGAGGAGCGGCGCGTATACAGGTCGACCAGGTCAAACGCCAGCTTTTTGGCGTTCTTGCGTGCCTTGTTGGTGGCACGCGTCCAGTCGGCGGTATTGAGCCTGGTCAGGCGCGGCTTGTCGCCGTCGGGGCCAACATAGCGCGTGATGCGGTCGACCTGCTCGAGCGGCACGTAGAGCTTGTCGCCATCGGCATATTCCAGCAAAAAGTAGTCGCGCTCCTTGCCGCCCACTTCCTGGCGCGCGATCTCGCTAAAGAGCGCGATGCCATGCGTTGCGTGCACCACGTAGTCGCCCGGCTTAAAGGGGAAGGTGATCTGCGTAATATCGACCTTGCGGCGGCTGCGGGCGCGGTTGGCGTCCATGCGGGCGTTGAGGTCGGCGATCGAGAACACGGCCAGATTGGCATCGGGCACCACCACGCCCTGCGGCAGGGCGGCGTCCACAAAGGTCACGCGCCCGCGCGAGATGGTGGGCACGGCGGCGCCGGCGGCAGCCTGGGCCGCACCCGCCTCGAGCGAGCGGGCGTTGAGCGCATCGGCATGGCGCTCGCGAATCGAGGCATGGGCCTCCTGACGGTCAGCACGGTCGGCAGAATCCGCCGCCGCCACGCGCACACGGTCGCCGATAACGCCGGCGTTTTCGGGGGCGGCCGTCAGCGACTCCTCAAAGGTAATGCCTTCGTCGCCAAAGGTGAGCTCCATCGACTCGCGCGCACCGCGGTCGGGAATGGCAAACACGCAGGCATAGCGCTTGCCCACGACCTCCTGAATGCGCGTCATAAATCGATTGTCCGAGCCCGCAATGGCCGGCTGCTCAATCTTGAGCTCGGCCGTAACCGCGCCGCCGGCACGAATCAGGCTCACGTAGTTCAGGCGCTGCTGAGCACCAAAGTCGAGCTGTTGGGCACGCACGTACAGGCCGTCCAGACGGTCAATCCCCGCCTCGCCGGCACGGGCCTCGATATCCTCGTAGGCGCGCAGGCAGTCATCGAACAGCGAGCGCGGCTCGGACAGGACCACAAGCGCCTTGCCGCTCACGTGCGCCAACGGGCTCACGGTCTGGCCGTACATCACCGGCAAAAAGCGGTCGAGCTCGGGCGTGACGATGCGCGCGTCCACCATCTCGAGCAGCGCCGCCAGCTTGCTATCGCTCTGGCTGGCGCGATAGAGCGCCACATGCATGTTGTGGACGGCCTCGTCGGTGAGCGCCAGCTCGCGGCACGGGAAGATCTCGATGCTGTCCTCGTTGCCGATGGTTTGGCCCGTGGAGCTCACCATGCGGCGGATGCGGTCGATCTCGTCGCCAAAGAACTCAATGCGCACGGGTGCTTTTTCCTGCGCGGGGAACACCTCGACGGTATCGCCGTGCACACGGAACAGGCCGGGCGCGTCGGCGGCACCTGCATTGGTGTAGCCCATGCCCACCAGGCGCTGCGGCACCTCGTCGAAGGGAATCTCCTCGCCCACCGCAAAGGTGGTGGACTCCCAATAGCGGCTCTCGACCGGCGGCACGCAGCGCAGCAGTGCGCGGGCCGAGGCGACCATAATGCAGTTATCGCCGCGCACGATACGCCCTAAAGCCTCGCAGCGTTGGGCCACCTCGGCGTCGTCGGGCGCCTGCTCACGCCATGGATAGTCTTTGCGCTCGGGAAAGCGGCACACATGCGCCAGACCCACATAGGCGGCCAGGCTGCGCGCGGCGCGATCGGCCGCGTCCTCGCCGCTCACGATGTAGACCGTGGGACGCGGACGGCGCGCAAACTGAGCTGCCGCCATGAGCGTGCGGCCCGACTGCGACACGGCCAGCGTCACGTCCTCGCCGGCATCGAGTCCGGCCTCGACGGTCTGCAGCGCCTCGGCAGTGTAGAGCTGCGCGGCTATACGGTGAATGAGCATGCTGTTCCTCCGGCATCGCAACGCCAAAAGCCCGCCGGGGCAAGCTCGGCGGGTCGTACGTCAAATACATTGTCTGTCATGGTAGCGCATGGAGAGGACTCCGGCTCAAGGGCAAACCCAGCCCCGCAAAAAACGCCAGACGAAGATGCGTTCCGCCCTACCCCGCCACGCGCACGCTGGGGCACAAATCTGCCAGCGGACACTCGTCACACTTGGGTTTGCGGGCGTCGCAGATCTCGCGACCAAAGGTGACCCACTGATGGTTGACCGACTCCCAATACTCGTGCGGCAAAATCTTGAGCAGATCCTGCTCGGTCTTGAGCGGTTCCTTGGCATGCGTCTTGGGACTCAGCATCAGGCGGTGCGCAATGCGGTTGACGTGCGTATCCACCGCGATGCCTTCCACGATGCCGTACCCCACGTTGAGCACGATGTTCGCCGTCTTGCGTCCCACGCCCGGCAGCTTCACGAGTTCCTTCATGTCGGCCGGCACCTCGCCGTCATAGTCGGTGACGATCATCTGCGCGGCCTCGACGGCATGCTTGGCTTTGCTCTTGTAGAAGCCGAGCGACTTGATGGTGTCCGCCACGTCAGCTACGCTCGCCCCGGCCATGGTCTCGGGCGTGGGCCACTGGGCAAACAGCCGCGGCGTCACTTTGTTGACCTGCGCATCGGTCGTTTGCGCCGAAAGCAGCACCGCGATCAGCAGGCGGAAGGGATTCTCGTGGTCCAAAAAGCACTCGACCGGGCCATAGCGACGGTTGAGGCGCTCACACACCTCGATGGCGCGCTCGCGCTTGGCGGCATTGGTCTCGCGTGGCATAACGACTCCTCGGCTCAACGGCACAATAAACTTATGGGCACAATTGTCCCACGTCCGAGACGTTTACGCCTCCAAGAATGCGCCGGTCTGACGGCTCCACAGGTTCGCGTACTCGCCGCCCGCCTCGACGAGCTGCACATGCGTGCCGTCCTCGACGATCTCGCCATCCGCCAGTACCACGATGCGGTCGAGCGCCGCCACGGTGGACAGGCGATGCGCCACCACAATGGAGGTGCGGCCGCGCATCAGGTTCTCGAGAGCTTCCTGCACCAGCGCCTCGGACTCGCTGTCCAGGGCAGAGGTCGCCTCGTCGAGCACCAGAATCGGCGCGTCGGTGAGAATCGCGCGGGCGATGGCCACGCGCTGACGCTGGCCGCCCGAGAGCTTGACGCCGCGCTCGCCCACCATGGTGTCAAAGCCACGGGGCAAGCGGTCGATAAACTCCAGGGCGTTGGCCAGGCGCGCAGCCTCGCGAATCTGCTCATCAGTGGCGTTGGGACGACCGTAGGCAATGTTTTCTCGAATGGAGCGGTGGAACAGCAGCGCTTCCTGCGGCACGTAGGCAACCTGGCGGCGCAGGCTCTGCTGCGTGCAGCGCGAGACATCCTGACCGTCCACGAGCACGCGGCCGCCCTGGACATCGTCCAGGCGCAGCAGCAGCTTGGTGAGCGTCGTCTTACCCGAGCCCGATTTGCCCACCAGGCCCACGCGCTGGCCCGCCGCCACATGAAGTGTCAGGTCATCGAACACGTTCTCGCCCGCCGCAGCGTCACGGTACGCAAAGCTCAGGTGCTCAAAATCAATCGCGCCCTCGCTCACCTTGAGCTCGGGGGCATCCGGGTCGTCTGCCACCAAGCGTGGCTCGTCCAGCACGCGCGTCATCTCGGCCGCATCGCCCAAAGCGCGGTTGATACGCTGCATCATGGAACTCACGTAGTTCAGGCGCATGGTGAGGTTATAGGTGTAGGTAAAGATCATGACGAGCGAGCCGGCCGAGATGCCAAACCACGCGTTGCCGCCCGCCACGAACACACTCACCACGGCCATGGTGATGACGATAAGACCCGAGGTCGTAAAGTTGCGCTGCATCATGGCGTGCATCGAGACCGTCTCGGCATCGCGCGCGGCGCGGTCGGCGGTGTCGAACAGATCGCGTTCAAAGTCCTCGCGCCCGCAGGTCTTGACGGCCAAGATGTTCGTGACCGAGTCGGAGAGCACGCCCGAGAGCTTGTTCTGCGCGGCGGACGTCGCGGCCGAAAGCGGCATGATGCGCTTGTACATAAGCCAGACAAACGCGATGTAGACGACCATGATGCCCACCAGGATCACGGTAAATGTGGGCACCACCGGAGCGAGCGCCGTCACCGTGCAGACAACCGAGGTGATGGTGGGAATGAGCGAATACACCGTCACGTCGACCAGACCCGTGTAGCCGCTCATAAAACGGCTCGTCTGGCTCACAAGCGATCCGCCAAAGCGGCTGGTGTGGAATGTCATGGATTGATTGGAGAGCGTGTCGAAGCACAGGCGCGCCAGGTGATAGTTGCCCGCGATCTCGAGCTTGTAGACGGTGTAGTCCTGCAGCTTGGAGAGGATCTGGCCCACCAGGTTGACGAGCACGAGCGCCAAAATGTAGGGACCGAAGACCTCAAACACCTGGTCGCCCGCTACGGGGCCGGCCTGGACACGATCGACGATGAGGGCCATAACGTAGGTGTTGGCAAACGTGAGCAAAAAGATGTAACCCGCCGACGAGAACACCGAGAGAAAGACGATCAGCGGCTGCGTGCGCGTGACATCCCAAAAACGCTGCAGCGTGCGGCGCACGGTCGAGCGTTTGAGCGGGCTGGTGCTTCTCTGAGACATGGGCTTCCTTTCGCGTCTGATAGGGCGAAAGGCCATTGTTGCACATTAAAGTGCGCTTTAGGCAAGTGCGATGCGAAAAGCACCCGCGCCCTGCGCCTGCGCAGGTGCCCCGCCGTCAAGTGCCGCTAGTCCTCGTCTTCTTGGTCTGCGAGCAGGCCCGCGGACGTGAGCCCCAAGACCTCGTCGGCCTCCTTGGCGTCTTCCAGCGCGTCGATGTCCTTGAGCTTGCGCTCCATGACGTTGGTGCGCGTGGTAATGATGCCCTCGACCGTTTTGCCCGCGGTCTCGATCTGCTGCTGGGCGCGGCGCAGCGCCTTTTGATAGCGCGGCAGCTCGGCCTTGACAGCGGAGAGCACGCGCAGTACATCGTCGGTGCGTTTTTGCAGCTTAAACGTTTGGTAACTCATCTGCAGGCTGTTGAGAATGGCCGCCATGGTGCTAGGGCCGGCAACGTTGACATGATAGTCGCGGCCCAGGGTCTCGATAAGCCCGGGGCGGCTGACGACCTCAGCGTACAGCCCCTCAAACGGAACGAACATGATGCCAAAGTTGGTGGTCACGGGCACGCTCAGATACTTTTCGCAGATGTCCTTTGCCTCACGCTTGACCATAGCGTCAAGCGTCTTGCGCGCGGCGGCGACGGCATCCGCGTCGCCCGACTCCTGGGCATCGAGCAGATGCTCGTACGCGTCGCCCGGGAATTTGGAGTCAATCGGCAGCAGTACGGGGTCGCCCTCGTCTACCGGCAGCTTGACGGCAAACTCAACACGCTCCGAGGCGCCGGGCTTGGTGGCAACGTTTTCCAGATACTGATCGGGTGTGAGGATATCCGCCAGGATCGCGCCCAGCTGCACCTCGCCCAAAATGCCGCGCGCCTTGACGTTACCCAGCACGCGCTTAAGGTCGCCCACGCCAGTGGCGATAGATTGCATGTCGCCCAGGCCCTTGTACACGGCCTCGAGCTGGTCGCTCACCTGCTTAAACGATGCAGACAGACGGTCGTTGAGCGTGCGAGAGAGCTTCTCGTCCACCGTCGCGCGCATCTGATCGAGCTGCACGTTGTTGTCTTTGCGGATGGCGCCCAGCTGAGCATCGACCGTCTCGCGCACCTTGTCCAGGCGATGCTCGATGCCCTCGCGATTGGCGCCGAGCTGTTGGGCCGTCTCACGGCGCAGGTCATCCATCCGGTCACCAACTTGCGAGAACTCGCGTGCGATGGCCAGGTAACGTTGCTGCTCCACGGCCGCATCGGTCGTCTGCTGCTGCGCGATGGCATTGGCCGTGCGGCGTGTTTCGGCCAGCGCGACGTTCAGGGCATCGAGCGCGTTGTTGGCCTGCTCGAGTGCTGCCAGCGTTTCCGCGCTACTGTCGCCACGCTCCCGCAACTCGGCACGAAGGCCCTTGAGCTGCAGGGCACAGGCCGCAGCGACCCCCACCGCCACCAAAGCAATCACAATAAGTGCAATATCAATTGCAGACATAAACTCCGCCCAACAAACCCAATCGATCATCAATCAAAACCGCGATCAATCTTACCCCGCCACACACACCGGGCGCCCGGCCCCTTCTTGGGCGCCCCTCTCCTCCGCATATTCCATAATGCGGCGCGCCGTTTTCCTGCTCACCTTTGAGTCATCGCCGGCCAAGTATGCGTATACGTTTCCTTTATTCAGGCGCAGAGCACGGCAGAGGCCATAGCGCGTTACACCCGATTCCTCCAATGCTTCCAGCGTTTTCTTTCTCATCAGGGCGTTCACCCTTCTATCGGCCGCCGGCTTTTCCTTCACCGCTCTATACGCACGCCAAACGTTGGCATAACGATTAGGGAGCTCACTTTTGGCGCATAGAGACGCCATGCTACCCGCTTGACCGTACAAGGATAAAACGTCTCGATAATCCCGTTCCATCCACGAGCCCTCGGATAAACCCAGAACGTATTCGGCTTTTCCTTGCGCCAAAGCGAGCAAAAACAGAGCCTCCGCCACGCGCGGTGCATCCGTCGTCGCCTGCTCAACCAATTTTCTAAAACTCAGCGACTGCTGTCCGGATAGCTCTCGGCAATAGCCTTTTAAGAATCCCTCAAAGGTCAGATTCAACCGAGCACCTCCTTTTTGTATTACCTGTATCCATTATTATTATTCATCTTCAATAATACTATTCAGTCGCACGACAGGACCCACAGGATGCAAGGATTCCACTCGTGGCGATAATCCCTACACCCTAGAAGTCCTAATGCGACAAACGCTAGCTCTCCCAGCCGGCGCGGATGGTTGTTATGACGTCATCTAGGCGCTGGCCCAGGGCCGCTAGATGTTGGAGCACCTCGTTGGGCGATGCACCGTTGAGGATGCACGTGAGGGCATACGACGCCAGAAAGATGGCCGCAAGCCCCAACGGGATGAGCACGATCATCGCCAACGTACGCAGGCGCTGGGCCCAGCGACGGCGACGCGCACGATGCTTGTCGAACGCGAGCTCCTGCGCATATGAATCTTGCTGTACGGAATAGGCCTCTGGCGCCGATTCACACCCGGGCACAGCTGCAGGTACAGCAGCGGGCACGACGTTTTGCACGGGCGCCTGGTTGGCAACCCCTTGCATTTGCATCTCCATGAGTCGTTGCTGCTGACGCAGCATGCGCTCAGCTTGTTGCTGCGGAGTCTCAAGAAACAGATCCATGCTGGCCTCCAAAATCGGAGCATTCGACGCTTACGACCAGCATCCCGCACCGCCATGACCGCGACAACGCAATCGCCGGCAATAGCCACAAAGTTTCTTTTGCTCAAAAGCTGTCGAAAAGCTCAACAACTCCCCTACCAGCACTTTCTCTGAGCTTTTTTCGCCAGCAATCTTTTGGCCTTCCACTCTTACGCCAACTGACCAAAATCTAACCAAAAACTTGACGAAAATTGTGAAGACCGGGACCCCACAAAAACGTGCCGCCCCAAAAAGGGGCGGCACACAACCTTTTTTATCAGCTTTTCTGTATCGAGCACGCGACGACCCAACGCCGGAGCGCAAGGCGGGGAAATACCTTTGCCTCGCGCGACTCTGCGAAGCCGTGAGCGAGAGGGAAAGGTATTTCCCCGCCCTGCGCTCCGCAGCAGCCAGCGCCAAGCGCTAGTAGTTCACCACCTGCTCCTCAAAGTACGCCTTGGGGTGGTTACACACCGGGCACACCTCAGGTGCCTCGGCACCAACGTGCAGATGTCCGCAGTTCAGGCACTTCCACACCTTTACGCCCTCGCGCTCAAACACCTCGCCCGACTCAATGCGCTCGACGAGCTTGTTGTAGCGCTCCTCGTGGGCCTTCTCGACGGCGGCGACGCCACGGAACTTCTCGGCGATCTCGGCAAAACCCTCCTCCTCGGCGGTCTTGGCAAACTCGTCATACATCGTGGTCCACTCGTAGTTCTCGCCCGCGGCGGCGTCGCGCAGGTTGTCCAGAGTGCCCGGAACGGCGCCGTCGTGCAGATATTTAAACCACAGTTTGGCGTGCTCGGACTCGTTACCCGCCGTCTCGGCAAAGATATTCGAGATCTGAACGTAACCGTCCTTTTTAGCCTTGGATGCATAGTAGCGATACTTGGTGTGCGCCTGGGACTCACCGGCAAAAGCGGTCTCAAGGTTCTTCTTGGTTTGGGAGCTCTCAAAATCCATAGGTGTACTTCCCTTCAATACATGCCGCCCATAGGCTTTGAGCGGCCTTATTTTATGGTACCCCCTGCCGAAAATCTAAACCTTACAATCCTGTTCTTCAGATTTGCACGGGCTAAATGCTCAGCCAGCGATCGCCCTCGGCTCGGCAAAAGCCCTCACGCTCCAGGTCAGCTAGAATACCCGCGATCAAGTCGCACTCGACCGGCCCGCGACCGGCTGCCGCTTCCATCTCGTTAACGCCCACCACGGTATCAGCAAGCGTAATCCCCGCCGGCTGGCCATCGCGCGCTGCCAGCAACATACGCACGATATGCGCGCGCTTTTGGCGACGTGAGCCCTCAAACTTTGATTGACGGCTATAGCCCGCCGACCGCCTGGACGGATTGGGCAACGTCTTTTTTAGATATGCGCCGTAATCCAGCAACGCGTAATACCACGCGCGCGGCGTGTCGGCATCATCGAGCGGCACGGCAAAGGGAGCGATCTCGTCGGTCGCCGCACCGGGGGCCGCCGGACAGGCGGCTTGGATCAGCGGCACCAGCTCGCGATCGGGAACAGCCGGCATATCGGGAAAGAAGTGATGCAGAAAGACCGTGCGCACGTTGGTCTCCAGATACACGCCCGGAAGATCAAACGCAAACGACCGGATACCTTGCGCCGTTGCCGGGCCAATACCAGGCAGAGCGACCAAGTCACGCGTCTCGTGCGGAAACTCCCCGCCCCAATCCTCTACGACCCGTTGAGCGGCCCCGTGAAGCGCCAGAGCGCGTCGGTTGTAGCCCATGCCCTGCCAAGCGTCCAAAACATCGGAAGGCGCGGCCTGGGCAAGCGCCTGCACGGTCGGAAAGCGATCGAGCCACGCCGGCATACGCGTCTCCACGCGTGGTACCTGTGTTTGCTGCAGCATGACCTCAGAAAGCCAAATGATGTACGGATCGCGCGTGCGGCGCCACGGAAGGTCGCGATAACGCAGGACCCCTTCCGAACGAATCATCGAACGAAAGGGGTCCTGAATCATATCTATGCTCCTTATGCGGCGCTATTCCTCCCGGCAAGCGCACGCGCAGGTGGCGTACTCGGGAAACGCTTCGCGGTCGGCGAATTTGGGATCGACGGCCGGGAACTGGCGGTGAGCGACGATGTCGCCGAGCGAAACGGAATCGAGGTAATCGCGCGTCATCGCTTGAGCTCCGGCCCACAGGGGATGATAGCAGCACGTGCCCATGCGTGCACAGTCGCCATCGGGTGCGGTGCAATCATTCATAACCATAGGGCCCTGAACGGCCTCGACGACCTGGCGGATGGTGACGTCGTCCGGACTGACCTTGAGACGCATGCCACCGTGGACGCCACGCAGGCTCTCCACAATACCGGCCTGGACCAAACCGTGCTGAATCGAGCGGGCAAACGAATACGGAACATTGACCTCTTCGGCAGCGGTGCGAACAGAAAGCAAACGCTCCGGATCCTCGGCAAGCATCGCCAGCATACGAAGGGCGTAATCAGTCTTCCTCGATATGTCCATTTTTCCCCTTTCAAGGAATACGAACAGCTCGAACGAGCTCCGGGGCCGAGCTTGTGTCGAGACGCTAAATGACCGCAGGACATCCAAATGGTAAATCGGATATCCACTGAGTGCCGCGCTTGGAGCGAAATGCATCAGATGCGGCCTACAGTGCAATTTAGTATAACCTAACCCCCTGTCTCGTTGAACAGGTGTTGCGCAACAAAGCTGTTGTTCAGACAGATAGACTTATTAGATTTTACTTGCGTTCCCGAAGGCGCGGGGATTCTGGGCGAAGATGCGCCAGGGCGATCGTTCTATCGAAACAAAGTGCATCAAACGCAAAAAGCCACGTCCGAAGACGTGGCTTTAATTGCGTTGGCGGGAAGTACGGGGCTCGAACCCGCGACCTCCGACGTGACAGGCCGGCGCTCTAACCAAACTGAGCTAACTCCCCAGGCAGGCGTTCGCGTTTGTTTCCGCTCGCGTGCGCTGCGGGGATTAGTATACACAGAAGTCTGTCCGGCGCGCAACAACTTTTTTGAAAAAATTTTTGGGGCCATCCGGGAGGGTCTCCGGGGCTGGGGGCGGGGGTTAAGTTTGCTGCTCTACAGTCCTGCGCAAGACGGAAAGCACATTAAGTGCTTTCCTTTGCGTGCGGAACTCGCGACAAACTTAACCCCCGCCCCCAGCCCCGGAGACCCTCCCTGCCGTCACTTTGTTCGAGTCGTTGTTGTTCCTCGCCGCTTCGCGGCTCGGCGGCCCCGTTCTCCGCGGCGGGGGTTGTCTAAGGATCTTGCTGAAGCTCTGCCTTTGGCTCAAATGAAAACGGGGGACGCATCTGCATCCCCCGTTTTTGTTGCGGTTAGTCCAAGTCAATAAACTTGGTACTTATGACATGGCCGTCTTTGACGAGCATTCTGGCCATGGTGGGGCCTCGGGTGCCTCTGGGGTAGCTGGCGCTGCCCGGGTTGAGGACTAGGCAGCGGCCCACTTGGGCTTCTTTGGTTACGTGGGTGTGGCCGTTGATGGCTACGTCTACGGATCCCACCGGAAGGTCTTCGCGGTAGTGGGCTACGGCGAATTTGAGGCCTTCGTAGGTAAAGAGCGCAAGACGGTCTACATCGGGGCCGTAGTCGCGGTAGTAATCGTTGTTGCCCAATACGGCCCGCACGGGGGCGATGGTGCATAGGTGCTCGTAGTCCATCTCTGACGTGAGGTCGCCGGCGTGGATGATCAGATCTGCGCCCTCAAGCTCATCCAAGAGCGCAGGCGATAAATAGCCGTGGGTGTCCGAGATGATGTCGATACGCTTGGCGCTTGCACTGTTCATGGGATCCCTTCCGCAAAAAAACGATTCGGCAGATACATACAAAAAAGGCCCCACGGCCCCGCAGACGATGGGTCTACAGGGCTGCGGGGCCAGTGTGCTAGAGACTCAGAGCCTTCTTGAGCGGCACGACGCGGCGGCGCGAAACCGGCACGCGTTCGTCGACGCCCGTAATGCCCAGCTGGATGGCACCCGAGGGCACCGTCTCAACGTCCGTGACGCACGCCAGGTTGACGATATAGCGGCGGTGAACACGGAAGAAGCCAAAGTCGCAGAGCTTGGCCTCAAACTGCGCCAGCGAGGTCGTCGACAAAAAGCGATCATCGACGGTATAGATGCAGGAGTAATCGTCCTTGGCCATGATAAAGCGAATGTCGTCCACGGGAATGAGCACCTTGCGGCCGCCCTTTTCCACCGGGATACGCTCGATGGTCACCTTGCTGTCCGTGACCGGCTTGGCGCGCTGCATAACCTTCTCGATCGCGCGATCCAAGCGAGCTTCCTCGACAGGCTTCATCAGATAATCGACGGCATCGACGTCGAATGCCTCAACCGCATGGTCGCTATACGCAGTCACAAATACGATCGCCGGCGGATTTTTGAGCTTATGCAGTGCCTCGGCAAGTTGCAGGCCCGAGGCACCGGGCATCGAGATATCGAGAAACACGACATCCACGCGACTTTCCATAAGCATCTCGATGGCGGAGCGGACGCTCGACGCCTCCGTGATCGTGCCGATCTTGCCCGTTTGCTCGAGCAGGAAGCGAAGCTCCGAGCGAGCCGGCGCCTCATCATCCACAATCATCGCACGCAGCATAGGGATAAAACCTTTCGTCAACTAACTACGCCGGGCATCCGTCGCATGACGTTGAGCCCGTAGCCTTTTATTTTACTCTTGAATGTCAAAGATGCTCTCTGACAAATCAAGATGAAGAAGCACTTTGGTGCCCTTGCCCGGCGCCGATTCGACACGCGTATAGGAGTGCGGCCCAAAAAAGCGATGGATGCGCTCCGAAATATTGTGCATGGCCACACCGGCGCCGCCACCCTGGGGAGAGCTGGCGTCGGGACGGGCAGAGCGCTCGTCAAACAGTCTGGCGGCGGTACCCTCATCCATGCCCACGCCATTATCGGCCACGGCAATCAAGATTGCATCCTCGCCGTCTTGGTGAACGGTCACGTCGATCCTCAGGGCGTCGTCATCGCCCATACCATGACGCACAGCGTTCTCGACAATCGGCTGGATCACGAACGCCGGCACCAGCGTATCTTCCACGTCCTCGGACACATCGAACGTCGCAAGCACGCGGTCCTCGCCAAAGCGGGCCTTCTCAAAGGTAAGGTAGCGCTTGGTCTGTGCGACCTCGCGCGAGACCGGAATAAGCGATCCCGAGTTGTCGAGCGTGGCGCGATAGAACGATGAGAACTCACGAAGCAGTTCGCGAGCCCGCAGCGGGTCGGTGCGCGTAAACGATGCAATGGTGTTCAGCGTGTTGAACAGGAAGTGCGGGTTAATCTGCGCCTGCAGCGCACGCACCTCGGCGCGCGCTGTGAGTTCCTTTTGCACCTCGAGCTCGTGGATGGCGAGCTGCGTGGACAAGATCTCGGCAAAGCCCGAGGCAAGCGCGTACTGGGTACGGTCGACAGCGCGCGGGGTCTTGTAGTAGAACTTGAGCGTGCCGACGGTACGATCGCCCACCTTGATGGGGGCGATAATGCCGGCGGGGACTTGGTTGTGCGAGCCGTCCGAGCCCACGACATCCACCATACGGTTGAACGATTGCACGATGCCATGTTCGATAACGTAGCGTGTGGCAAGCGTGTGGATGGGAGAATCTGGCAGTAGCTTTTCCTCAAACTCGCCCGCGCAGGCAAGCACGTTGTCCTCGTCGGTGATGGCCACCGTCATGGCGCGCGTCTCGGGCAAAATGCGCTGGCACACCAAACGCGCCGACTCCTGCGTCAGACCGCCCTTAATGTCCTCGAGCATGGCCGAGGCCACCGAGAGCGTCTCCTCGGTGTACTGGGAGCGCACCGAATCGGGATTGAGCGTCAAAAAGATAAAGATGCACAGAAAGATGCACAGCAGCGCGCAGGCAATCACCGTGGCGATCGGCTCGATACCGGTCACCAGGGCAAAAATAAAGTACACCAGCACGCAAATGGCGCAGGCAACGGCAATGATGCGAAAGATTGATAATGAACTATCGCGCTGGGCGCGGCGGTCGATCATTCGGCCCCCTCCAGGATACTGATCAGTTGTGCGTCACGCCAAAGCCCGTCCATGATCTTGGGCCAAAAGCTCTGGAAACGCAGGTAGCTTGCAGCGTTTTGGCGTGCATAGGCCTTTGCCTCGTCGATACCATGGCGCCAGATGCGCAGGTAGCCCTCATGCTCGCGGGTAAACACGCTGCGGACCATAGCGGTCTTGCGCACGCGGTCGTCGAGCTCGCGCGAAATCCACGGGCCCGGGTAGGGCATGAGCGATGCCGCCGTAACGGGAATGAGCTCCTTTTGATGCGCGGCGAATGTCAACTTGGCCCGTTCGTAGTACCAACGGTATACATCCTGCATAAAGCGCGGTGAGCGCTTTTCGGACTCCGGAGGCAGATGGCGCACGGTCCACTCGTTATCGAACCACACGTCGTAGCCAAACATGCGCATGTTAAAGAGGTAATCCAAGTCCTCGCCGCGGGTGATAAACGGGTCAAAGGCCACACGCGTAAAGGCGCGGGCGTGCAGGGCCATCAGGCCGCCGCACACGTAGTTGGAGCGCGAGATGCGGGTGCCCGAGAGCGCCTTTTTCATCCAACGGTTGAACTCGATGCGCTTGGTCCACCAACGATGGCAGATGCCCGCCTTGTCCGTGGGAGCCAGCGGCGAGCCGTCACGATCGTAGAAATAGCCGCTCTTGACCAAGATCGGCAAGCCCTGACGCGTCTGCTGCCCCAACGCATAGGTCGCGCGCTTCATAAAGTCGGCGTCGATGACAGCCTCATCGTCATCCAAAAAGATAACCGCGTCATGCCCCAGCACCGCAGCGCAGGCCAGCCCCATGTTGCGGATGGCACCGTAACCTCGCAGGCTCACGCACTCGCCCGAACCCTTGGGCGCGATCTGAGCAACCCGGTCTGCGATGCGCGAGGCCTGGGTGTTGGTGACAACGGTGACCTTGAGCGTGGGATGCGCGTCGACAATCTCGTGCACGCGCAGCGACACATCGGCTGTGGCAGAAACGGGACAGACCACCAAAAGGATGATGCGCGGGATGTCACGTACCTGCTCAAGCGAGGCCAGGCAGCGGTCGAGTTCGGGATTGTCGGCGTTGAGTCGTGTCGAATGGTCATAGGTGCCAGGGGCGTTTGCGCGAGCGTCATCGCCCGCCCAATACGTTGGAATCACGACCGTGGCGTTCATGCCTTACCCTCCCTGCAACACAAAAACGGGACGCCGCCAAACACAGGCGACGCCCCGCGACCTAGCTGACTCCATCATACCCACTTGGGCTAATCATTGTTCGAAAGTCAGAATGTTTATTGCGGATAACCCCAAAAGAGTATCGCGGCGGACGCAATTACCGGCAGGTTCCTATGCGGCCTGCTCTGCCGTCTGAGACATGCGGGACAGACGGACCAGCAGCGCAAAGCCCACCACCAGCAGCACGCCGATAGACAGGACGCCCAGCGAGGGGTTGCCGGTCAGCGAGGTGACGACCGACACCAAGAAGGTGCCCATAACACTTGCATAGCGGCCAAAGATATCAAAGAAGCCGTAGTACTCGTTGGACTTTTCCTTGGGAATAATGCGGCCAAAGTAGCTGCGGCTGAGCGCCTGCACGCCGCCCTGGAACAGGCCGACCAAAATGGCAAGCACCCAAAACTCAAAGGCAGTCTTGAGGAAGAACGCGGCAAAGAGCACGATGCCCATATAGGCGGCGACTGCCACCAAGATCATGTTGAGCGTGCCCACGCGGCCGGCGAGCTTACCGTAGATGATGGCGGACGGGAAGGCCACAAACTGCGTAACGAGCAGCGCCAGGACCAACTGGGTCGAATCGATGCCCAAGGCCGATCCGTAGCTGGTTGCCATGGAAATGACCGTGTGCACACCGTCGATATAGAAGAAGAACGCGATCATGTAGACCAGCACGGTCTTGTTGTGGGCGATCTCGCGCATGGTGTGTCCGACCTCGGAGAACACGCCGCCCACGATGTGGCCGATAGTGTCCTCGGGACCGCGCTCGCGACCGTACTTCTGCTTATAGGTGCGAATGAGCAGCAGGGTAAAGATGAGCCACCAGGCACCAGTGATGATAAACGACAGACGCGTTGCCAGCATGGTGGGGACACCAAGAGCGGGACCACCCATGATAAGCGCCAGGCAGATGATGAACGGCACAGTGGAACCGATGTAGCCCCAGGCATAACCCGAGCTGGACACGACGTCCATGCGCTCGTCGGCGGTAATGTCGGGCAGCATAGCGTCGTAGAACGTCATAGAAGAGTTGAGGCCGATGGTGCACAGCACGTACACAGTCAAAAATGCCATGGCGGACATTGGGATAGCCTGCGCCAGGCAAAGAACCAGGCCCGTGAGGAAGAAGCCCAAGAAGAACTTGATCTTGTTGCCGGCGTAATCGGCAAGCGCGCCCAGAATGGGCATGAGCATGGCAATGACCAGCGAGGCAATCGTCTGAGCGTTGCCCCAAGCGACCACCAGGTCTGCCGAGGAAGCGCCGGTATTGATGGTGTTAAAGTAAATGGGCACCACCGAGGTATTGAGCAGCACGAGGGCCGAATTGCCCACATCGTACATAACCCAGTTACGCTCGAGCTTGGTGTATTTCATGGACAGGGACCCTTCGTATTTGCCCGATATGCAGTTAGTTCATCGTACCCCAATTGTCCAGAAGCACCGGTAAGGATTCGGCAAAGGGGCACGCATGAGCCCTATTCCTCGCGGTCGAACTCCTCATCGGCATTGAGCACGCGACCGCTGTAATTGACATGGTTGGTCACGGCTTCCATATCGCCGGTCTCGATAAAGCGGGCAACCGTGCACTCGTAATCGAGCAGCGCGCGGTCAAAGACCTCGGGGAAGCTCTCGGTCGAGACTTCATCGGTAAAGGGGTTCTTCCATGCCAAGTGGCCCAGGTTGCCGGTACGCTCGGGCAGCTCGGTCGTCACGCGGTGCGCAAGGCCGTCGAGCAGCGAGTAGTCGTGCACCAAGCCCTCAACCAGCGAGATCGCGCGCGTCTTTGCGGAGCCGGCCGGCTCAATCGCGCGGTAAAGTCGCTGCATATTGGCAACGGCAGCACCGTACTCCCCCGCCGGAATGTCAATGCCGTACACGCGTCCGGCAACATAGCTCATCAGCACGCCGGCCACGCGATTGATGCGATCGGTGGTGACGATCTCGCCCGCCGGCGGGTAATCGTCGACCGTAGCGCCATCGCGTTTAAGCTGCAGCATCAGTACATCCAGGTCGCTCTCGATCACGGCATGGACCTGACTGCTCGAATCCTCAAGCTCTGAATCGGACTCCACGATGCCAAACTGCTGCTCATAGACAAAGGGGTGAGCGTTGCGGTCGAGCACGTAATGAGACAGCAGGCCCAGCGCAAAGGCACGACCCAAGCTGGCATCGCGCGGCAGCAGATGCGACACGCCGTCGCGCAGGCACGCGAACTGGCGAGACATGCGCGACCGATGCATGACCTGCGCCAGCAGCGTGCAGTCGGAAACACGCGGTGTCAGAATGTGAAAGAAAAACGGGTCGGGGCCTTGGTTGCCCAAGATAAAGGCAATGCGCTCTTCATCGGACGTGATGACGCCCTGCGGAAGACGGTCGATGCTTTCCTCGCCAAACAGATGATGGGTGATAAGCGCGGGCATAATGATCCTTTCGATTTCATTCGATGCCACCCATTATGCCCACCGCGCGCCCATGCCAAACCTGCGATGGTAAACGACAGCACGCAAGCCTCTTACGCAAGCCCCAGGTGCGACTTGACCTCGGCGGCACGACGACGGGACACCGGTACCGTCGAGTTCACGCGGTCGAGCCTGAGCTCCATCAACCCCGTGGAGCCAATCTCAACATTGTGCACGTCTTCCAAATTGACCAGGTAGCTGCGATGAACGCGAATAAAGCCCTCGGAGTCCAAGCGACGCTCGAGCGAAGAGATCGACTCATTGATCAGGTACGTTCCCTCGGCGCAGATGGCGTTGCAAAAATCGGCGCGCGCCTCAAAGTAGCAAACGTCTGCGGCGGGAATGAACACCTTTTTGCCCCCGCGGTCCACCGTCAGACGCAAAGGCTGGCGCGGAGCGTGGATAACACGACGGACGCCCAAGGCCGCCTCGATCTTGTCGAGTGCCTTTGACAGGCGTGCGTCCTCAACCGGCTTGACGACATAATCGACGGCATCGAGGTTATAGGCATCAGCCGCATACTCGGCAAATGCCGTCACAAACACCACGACCGGCGGCGTCTTTAGGTTCTGCAGCGTCTCGGCAAGCTCAATTCCCGAGCGACCGGGCATGGTAATGTCTAAAAACAACACGTCGGGCTTGTTCGACAGAATCGACTCCACGGCTTCGGTGACATTGCCCGCCTCGGCAATATGACCCACACGCGTATCCTTTTCCAATAGATAGCGTAGCTCAGCCCTAATAGGAGGCTCGTCATCAACCACCAAGATGTTCCATCCCTCGGACATATGCGCTTCCCCTCTTTTTTCTCTCAATCCAACCGCGCGCTACACCTTCATCGGCGCCGGCTCATGCGGCTCGCCGTTCAGCTCGACGATGACCTGCGTTCCCACGCCCTCCTGGGACTTCACGCGCATGCCAGAATCTTCTCCGTAAAAGAAATGGATGCGCTGAAGCACGTTGAAGAGCGCCAGGCCGCAGCCTCGTTTGATGGAGCCGTCGGCGGTAATGCTCTCGGGCTCCTCTCGGCGATGCTGCTCAAACAGGTGCGCGCAGACTTCTTCGCTCATACCGATGCCGTCATCTTCGACGATGATCTCCAGACCGTCATCGGTCTCAAAAGCCCTAACACGAATAGAAAGCGGCTCGGTCTCGCGCTGCGCATGCTTGATGCAGTTTTCGAGCAGCGGCTGCAAGATAAACGGCGGCACCATGCTGTCGCGCACCTCAAAGTCGATATCGACCGAGACGCGCAGACGGCCGTCGCCATACCGGGCCTGCATAAGGTTGATGTAACGAGTGCCCTGTTCCACCTCGTGCTCGAGCGTTGTGAGGGTATCGGAATCGGACAGTGTCTGACGGTAGTAATTGGAAAAGTCGATGAGCAGCGACCTGGCCTTGTCCGGCTCGGTACGTACGAGCGACACAATGGTGCTGATGGTGTTAAACAGAAAATGAGGATCGACCTGCGATTGCAAGGCGCGCAGCTCCACGCGGGCCGTAAGCTCGTCCTGGCGCTCGAGCTCAAAGCTCGCAAGCTGCGTGGAAATGAGGTCGGCAAAGCCCGAGGCAAGCGCCGTCTGGCGCATATCGATGCTGCTCAGACGGGGATAATACAGCTCGAGCGTGCCCACGCAATGCCCGCGCACGGTAAGCGGTGCGACAATACCGGCGCGCAGGCGCGGAAAGTAGCCACCTGTCTCGGTCGAGGCATCGCGCGAGAAAACGCTTTGCTCACCGCTGTTGATCACATTGAGCGTGGTCCGCAGCACCACCGGGGTGCCCGCGGGGCATTTTGCCGAGTCCTCGCCCCAGCTTGCCAACACCTGCTTGCCGTCGGTAAAGCAGATGGCAGAGGCGATGGTTTCGGACAGGATGATCTTAGAGGCGCCCAGGGCAGCTTCGGGCGTAAGGCCGCGCGACGTGTAGGCGAATATTTTTGATGCGATGGCGAGCGTACGGTCGGTTGCGCTCGATGTGAGGTCGTCGGGGACCACAAAGACATACGAGAAAAAGAAGCACAGCATGACCAGGCCGGCAATAACGACAACGCCCGGAACGGGATTGGGATTATCGGTTAAATCCCAGATAAGCAGCAGGATAAGCGCCGGAACGACAACACCGAGCAGGATGGCCTGAACCACATGCTGGGCCGTACGAAAGACCTTGGTAGAGTTGTAGCTCTTGCCCAGAATCAGCCTGTTTAAATCCACCGTCATCCCCTCTTGTCCGTAGCACCCATAGCAATAAAGAGGGCCGCAAGCGACCCTCTCCATTGCATTATGCAATCAAATACTGTGTTTTACATCCAGCCATCGACAAACGGTATCTTAGGCGCTGTATTTGTTGGCCTCGCCAAAGGTGCCAGCCTCGACGATCCAGCCGTCCTTCATGATGACGTCCATGTTGTCGGTGTTGAGCACGTGGATGTCGGCGGCGACGTCACCGTTGACGACCAGCAGGTCGGCGCACTTGCCGGCCTCGATGGAACCGGTCTCGTCCTCGATGTGGCACATCTTGGCACCGTTGAGGGTGGCGCAGGTGATGGTCTCGACCGGGGTGAAGCCGATCTTGTCGACAAACTCGTACATCTCCTCGATGGAGCAGGTGCCGTACGGGGTGACGAAGGAGAAGGAGTCGGAGCCGATCGTCATGACGACGCCGCGCTTCTTGGCCTCGCGCAGGCAGTCGTAGTTGCGCTGCAGCTCCTTCTCGACCAGGGTGCCCTCGTACTTGTCGTGCAGCTCGGGGACGTAGACGGGCGGATAGGTGGCGTACCAGGTGGGCAGGAAGGCGATCGTCGGGGTGAAGAAGGTGCCCTGCTCAGCCATGAGGTCCATGGTGCGCTCATCGATATCGAAGCCGTGAATCAGCTGCTCGCAGCCAAAGCGAACGGAATCGTAGGCAGCGGCGTGGTTGTTGTAGCAGTGGCTCCACACGGGAATGCCGACCAACTTGGCCTCTTCGATCACGGCCTGGATCTCCTCGGAGCAGTAGTGCTGGTCGCGACCGGAGTCCCAGCGCCAGATGCCGCCACCGGTAGCCCAGATCTTGATGGCATCGGGGTTCTCGCGCAGGCGACGACGGACGGCCTTGCGCAGATCCCAAGGACCGTCGACCTGGTCGCCCCAGGGATGCGATTCCTTGTTGAGCTCCTGGCTGCAGTGGTGGGAGTCACCGTGACCGGCAACACGGCAGAAGCCGAGTCCGGTGGCCAGAACGCGCGGACCCTTAAAGACGCCCTTGTCGATGCAGTCGCGGATCTGGATACCAAAGCGGCCGATCTCGCAGACGGTGGTGAGGCCGTGGGTGAGGCAGTCGTAGGCCTGCTTGACGGCGACGGCCTGCTTCTCGAGGAGCGGCTGCATAACCCAATCGGTGTCATCGTCGGTCAGGTTGCCCGAGAAGTGCAGGTGGGTGTCGATCAGGCCGGGAAGGACGGTCTTGCCGGCGGCGTCGATAACCTCAACGCCCTCGGGAAGGTCCTGCATAGCACCGGCATACTCGATCTTGCCGTTGTCGTCGACGAGAACGAGGGAGTTCTCGACCGGCTCGGCACCGGTACCGTCGATGAGCTTGCCGCCAACGATTGCGTACTTAGTAGACATGGTTCCTCCTTATGGATCCATATAGTGGGCGAGGCCATGTTGGGTTAAGGCCTCACAAAGCTACCCAAGTGGTGCCGGGTTCGGTGCGCGGGAGAGAGGGTTCCGCGCACCCGATCCGCCCCGGCTAGGCGTTATTTTTTGCGGGAATTGGTGAAGGCCATGAGGGCCAGGCCAATGGCCAGCCAGCCGATCACGATGCTCCACTCCACCATGTTGAGGGAGGCGGGAGAGAACGGGATCACGAGCAGGCCGATGATGACGGCGCAGGCAGCGACAGCGAGGCAGATGCCAAACTTGCCGCCGGGCACCTCGTAGGGACGAGGCAGGTCGGGCTCGGTGAAGCGCATGCGCAGGCAAGCGAGGGCGACCATGCCGCAGGAGAAGATGAAGGCGAGGGCCGACACGTTGGTCAGAGGAATGAGCATGTTCTTGCCCAGGAACGGACCGATGACGGTGATGACGCCCAGGACGACGCAGGCGAGCTTGGGAGCGCCGGACTTGGGATCGACCTCGGCGAACTTCTCGGGCAGCTGGCCCTTGCGGCCCATGGCGAGCATGATGCGGCTCGTGGCGCCGTAGAAGGAGTTCATCGGGCCCATGGGTCCAAGCGTGGCGATGACGAGCATGGCCAGGTACAGGAGCATGTTGATGCCCTTGAGGCAGGCAAGCGCGGGAACCGGGCTCTTAACAAACTCATGCCAGTCGAGGATGGTGCCGAACGAGTAGATGCAGACCATGTAGAAGCCGCCGGCGGCCAGCAGGGCCAGGGAGATGATCTTGCCGAACTTGTTCCAGTTGAGGCCCTCGGCTGCTTCCTCAGCCTGCTGAGGAATAGTATCGAAGCCGGCGTAGAAGAACGGGGTCAAAACCAGGACCGACACGATGCCGGCGAACAGGCTGGTGCCCTCGGTAGCGGGCTTGCCGCCGCCAGCACCGGTGACCTGGGAGAACACGGGCATGGCGTGTTCCGGCGAACCGGTGAACAGCGAGACACCCATGGCGAGCAGCATGCCGCAGAGCAGAGCCTTGGTCAGGAAGGCCTGGAGCTTGGCGGCCGAGCTGGCACCGCGGAAGTTGAGGAAGATGACGTAGACTGCAAAGCCGAGCGCGATTAGCGTCGGGAACAAGTAAACGTCGGCGCCCAAGATGGTGTAGAGCTTGACGGCGCGCAGCCACTCAAGACCGGGCAGGCTGCCGAACATCTCGGACACGAGGGTCGAAATGGCGATGGCCTCCCACGGGCACAGGATGCCGTTGCCCAGAGCCAGGAGCCAACCGGTGATGTAGCTCAGCGTACGGCCAAAGCTACGGTCGACATACTCGACGATGCCGCCCGAGATGGGGATAGCAGCCGTGAGCTCACCGAAAACAGCTCCGACGGGCACGAGGAAGATTGCACCCAAGAGGAATGCGATCATAGCGGGAACGGGACCGCCGCCCACGACCATCCAGTCGCCGACCTGCAGGACCCAGCCAGTTCCGATGATGGCACCGAAACCGATGGTGAAGAAGTTCCAGAGCGAAAGCGTTTTCTTCATGCCGCCGTTACCTTCGACTGCAACTTCTGCGTTCTTGTCCGCCATTGTTCCCCTCCTTTCCTTATTGACGCCTCTTTGGCGTCACCCCTTGCGCGGTCTGTTTTACCGCGCGCTTTTATTTCGTGGCTTTAAGATACGGCCTTGGCACAGCAGCGCCGCTTGCGACTCGACCGAAGGCAGAACTGCAAAACGAGCGGCGCTGTTTTTGGGACGAACGGCGCGGTTTGCCACTCATTGTTGCCGCCCGTCCGACGGGCGTACGCTCATCGGACGCATATAGAGATGTTTTTGAAGCCGTGCGTTTTGCGCCTTTCGTACCGTTTACCGAGCTTTTGACGCGCAGACCCATTTGTTGCACATCTTTTTTGTAGGATAGACAGGTTATACATGAGACAAGGCGGTACGAATGGCATACGGATACAACGACGGTGATCAACGGCGACAAAGCGTTCGCCTTGCTGGCCGCACCACGCCGACGCCTAGAAGTGCCACGAGCAGCAATCCGCAACGCCCTCAAGAGCAACCCAGGCCTTCGTCTCGGCAGCAGACAAGCAGAACACGGCAGAGTGACCGTCCGAGCACGGGCACAAGCGCGCAGCAAGATAGCCGCCTGGGCGCGCGCACTCGACAGCGCCAGGCCGAGGTTCCGCAACTGCGCCGCAACGGCGCACGTCAGTCCGACATCCATATCAACCGCTTCTTTTCGCATTCCCAAGGCGGACGCGACGGCAAGCCCTACCGCTCGACATCGTACGTGAATGCCCCCGCCCTTCCGGCTCGTCGACTTTGCCTCGCACTGTGCTCTATCCTCATCTGTCTGGTCTTTGTGCTTATGAGCTCCTGTATGTCCCACGGCTCGGCCGGCCTTGAGCCCACCGCCGAGGACAAGCTGCTCAAGGCCCCCGTCGCGCCCGGTTATTCTTTCGCCTTTTCGACCCCGCGCTCGCAATGGCAAGCCGGCACGATGCCCCATATCTATCAGATCGACCCTGCATGGTCGGAGCTGCCTTACGCCGGCGGTACCATCCGCCAAAATGCCTGCGGGCCTACGTGCCTCACCATGGTCTATATCTTTAAGACGGGACGCACCGATATGACTCCCGTCGATATGTGCGCGCTTTCCGAGGCAGGCAACTATGCCCCCACCGGCGCCACCGAATGGTCATTTATGACGCGCGGCGCATGGCAGCTGGGCCTTAACGCAACGGAGCTCCATATCGATCGCAGCTCTATCACCCAGGCGCTGCGCTCGGGTGCGCCCATTATCGCATCGGTTCGTCCCGGCACCTTTACCAGTGTTGGACACTATATCGTGCTCTGGGGCATCGACGATGCCGATCAAGTGGGAGTCTACGACCCCAACTCGGCCAGCCGCAGCGCCCGTCGCTGGGGTGTCGTAGAAGTCCTCAACGAAATCGAAGCCATGTGGGCCTACTACTAGTCATTGGGCACTCATTGCACTCATTGGGGACAGACTTAAATGAGTAGCCCCAGGCTGCCAGGAACTGCCGACACGGAAAGCGCATCCCATTTTGGAGCTCAATAGCGGGATGCACTTTCCGTTAGCGGCCCGTTTGGGAAACTACGTTCCACTTTCCGGCAACATTCCGGGATGCATTTTCCGGTTGAGGCCCTCAAGGGAAACTATGTCCCATGTTGGACGCTCATTCTGGGATGCGCTTTCCGCAGTTGATTGATGCGGGCTTTAAGGACTGTTCCAAGCTGCCAGCAGAGACGATATGAGCAGGACATAAAAACATTGAGAGCCCCTGCTGCATGAA
>NZ_QSOP01000010.1:15956-76929 GCF_003436275.1 Collinsella sp. TM09-10AT | reverse complement strand
CTCTCAATGTTTTTATGTCCTGCTCATATCGTCTCTGCCGGCAGCTGGGGACATTTCTTTGGTGCGGGGGACGGCTAAAAGAGTTCCGTCCCACATTAGCTGCCCGTGGGAGGGATGGGCGGTTACTCGCCCAGTACCAGCGCCGTGAGCTCTGCCTGGGTGTCCACCACGTAGTCGGCGCCGGCGGCTTCCAGCTCTGCGCGGCCGCGGAAGCCCCAGCTGACGCCCGCACTCTTAAGGCCGGCGTTGTGGCCGGTCAGGATATCGACATTGGAATCGCCCACATAGAGCGTGGTTGCCGGATCGGCACCCAGCTCTTCCATCACATGCAGCGTGACGGGTGCTTCGGGCTTGGGCGGAAACGCATCGACACGGCCCTGCACCAGCGCAAAGCGCTCGGAACCAAAGTATTTCTCGATAAGCGGAGCCGCCGAGACGTGGTCCTTGTTAGTGAGTACGGCAAGCTGCACACCCGCGGCGCGCAAGCGGTCGAGCATCTCGATCGTGTCGGCATAGGGGGCGGTGTGGTCCTCCTTGTGCTCGCCGTAGTAAGCCCTAAACTCGGTAAGCGTCTGCTCAAACATACGGCCGTCGCCCGCATACTCGGCGGGCATAAAGCGCTCAACCAGCTTGAGCATGCTGTTTCCCACCTTGTAGCGGTACTCGTCGACGGCAAACGTAGGCCAGCCGTGCGTCTCGCAGGTATGGTTGCCGGCGGCCGCCAGGTCCTCGAGCGTGTTGAGGATGGTGCCGTCAAGGTCAAAGATCACGGTGGAAAAAGCTGCCATAGGTACGCTCCCATCTATATAGCTCACGCAAACGGCAACCATAATAGCGCGTGCCGCCCAGCCGGGAATGGGCGGGTCAAAAGTCCCGCGGGGGCATTCGGGCCGCTCAATCTTGTGGGTGGGTTTGGTTCGTCAGCGGCCTGGTGGCGATAGAGGTTGCCTATAGGCGGTTATCCGGGAGCCATATGGCTCGGATATGGCGGTTTTTGTGTAGTGCATTGACCAATTTACCTGCGGTAACGTACACTTCCTCCGTTAAAAAATAGAAGCCGGAGCACGGGTGCGCGCGAGCGCATAAAGGGGAATCGGGTGAGAATCCCGAGCAAGGCGGTTACTGTGTGCGGGCGCGCCCGCGAGCCAGATTACCTGCCCGCGCTCTTCTCGAAACCGAGGGCCTTTCTGTTTGCCGCTGGATTCCGGTCTACAAGGGGTGCTGCTGAGCGTGTGTTTTGCTGCCGATAGGGTGGCTGACGTGCGCCTTTGTGCTGCCGGGGTATCGCCTGTCCCGCCTTCTTCGCCATGGCTCTATTGCAGGTTCGCGAAAGAAGGAGAACGGGTGACGCGAAACAACATTATGCTCAAGCGCCTGGGGGCCGCTGCTTTCTCGGTGCTGCTAGTCTGGTCGATGCCGGGTACGTCGGCATTTGCCGAGGGCGTGGCAGAGATCGCTGTGCAGGCGCAGGCCCAGGCCTCGCAGCAGGCGGATACTGCCGAGAATGCCGACGAGTCGAGTTTCACTGCGGACGAGCAGACGGGTGCTGAAGGCGCCGAGGCGTCGGCGGACGAGGCAAGATCCGACGTTGCTCCGTCTGCCGATGAGGGGCTTGCCGCCATGCTGAGTGCGGACGGGCAGAACGCCGCTGCGGTGAACGTCGACGATGACGACGCCGATGTTCAGCAGGCACGTGACGTGCGCGTTGCCAAGGCCGGCGAGACCATGACGGTCTCTTCTGCTGGCGAGCTGCCTACCACCATCGAGGCTGGGGCCGTCGTGAGGCTTACGGCGGATATCAGTCTTGGCGCCGACCAGCAGATCGAGACCGTGGCCGGCACGCTCGATGGCCAGGGCCACAGCATCGTGCTTAACGGCAAGGCACTTGCGAAGAGCGTGACTGGCACGGTGCAGAATCTGGGCGTGACGGGCCGGGCAACCATGGGCGATTATGAGGGCGCCCTTGCGATCAATTGCTCGGGAACCGTGCAGATGTGCTGGTCGACGGTCACTTTGAGCGATGGCGGCACTTGGGCCGATTACGGTGGCCTGGTGGGAACGCTCAACGGTGGGTCTGTAATCAACTCTTACGTTTCCGGATCGATGTCGGGCTATTTCGCTCATGGTCTCGTTTGCCGGTATAGCTCCGGTGCTATGGTCAACAACCTCTTCACCGCGGGCGACCAGGCTTGCGGTTTTGGCAATGATTCTTCCTTCGGCAGCAAAATCTCTGTCGACGACCTCAAGACCCAGGCCTCGGTCGATAAGCTCAACACCGATGCTCCTGCCACCGGCTTTAGCTGGTCTGCACAGGGCGGTTTGCCCGTGCTGGTCTCGGGCGGTGCTGCGGTCGTCGTGAACAAGGATGCCCTTAAGGCTGCGATTGACGATGCCAGCGCCAGGGTCGAGGGCGACTACACGGCCGAGAGCTGGTCGAAGCTCGCCGAGGCCCTTGTGAGCGCCCAGGACGTCTACGCCAACGACGATGCCGCACAGGTCGAGGTCAACGGCGCAACCAAGGCGCTCACCGATGCCATTGCCGCACTCGAGAAGCCCAAGCCCACCGAGCCCGTGGCTCGGCCGCAGAACGTAGTGCGCCTGAGCTCGCAGAGCGACCTCGAAAACAAGTTCAAGCCCGCCGACGCCGACGCCTACTACGTTCTCGACAACGACATCACCATCGATGACAGCTGGTTCTTTGCCCCCATGGGCATGCTCGCGGGCACGCTCGACGGCCAGGGCCACACCATCACCTTCGCCAACGGTGGCGGCGTGAAGTCGCTCATGGACGGCGTTGCCTCCACGGGCGTGGTGCAGAACATCTCGTTTTCCGGTGAACTCAAGCAGGCGACGGACGGTAAGGCGTTCGGCCCCCTGGGCAACAAGGTTCAGGGTGCCGTGCTCAACTGCTCCACGAGTGTGACCGGCAAGGGCGTTGCGGGCTTTGCGCGTACGCTCGACGGCGGCATCGTGTCCAACTGCGTGTCGACCTCCGAGGGCACAGCGGGCGCGCTGTTCGCGACCTATAGCGCGGGCCAGCTCGTCAACACCTACTGGGGCGCATTCCTCACCAACAAGATGGACGCTCCCGCCTCGGCATTCGTCAACTCCTATGCCGTCGACCCCGCCGACATGGCCACCGATGCCTTCGCCGATCTTATCAACGCCAACTGCGGCGCCAACGGTAGCAGCTGGGGTATCGATAAAAATGGCACGCCGGTCTTTGGCTCGGGCAACAGCTACCAGGCGCCCGAGGACACCACGCCCGCCGACGCCTACACCGTGAGCTTCACGGCCAACGACGGCACCAGCCAGACGGTTGCCGGCCATATGCTCGAGGTTTCGCCTGATGCTGTGGACGCCTACCGCAAACTTGGCGTCTTTGCACTTAAGGGCGTCCCGGCCACGAGCACCATCACCTGGGGCACCGATGACGCCAACCGCGGCAACATCGGCATCAACGAGTCCACGGGAGAGCTCTACGTCTACGACAACGCTACCGGCACGGTGACCGCCACCGAGCGCAAGGCCGATGGCTCCGAGCAGACCGTGGCTACCATCAAGATCAAGGCCAAAGCCAAGCAGTTCGACGACTTTGAGCTGTGGTATCGTGCCTCCGACGGCACCGTGAGCAACGTGACCGATGGTACGGCTACCGTCCAGGGCTCCGAGGTGCGCAACCTCGAGATTCGCGTGCATTACGTCGATGCCGATAAGGGCGAGTACGTGCCCGTCTCGTTCAGCCGCTTCCACTTTGCCTCGAGCGATCCTACGACCATCTACAGCAACGACTACTCGGCCTGCTTTTACTTCAAGCATGCCGGCAGTGCCACGATTACCGTTACCCCGCGCGACGCCGCATCTGCGGGCGCCGGCTCCAAGAGCGTGACGCTGACGTCCGAAGCCGTGGCCGCCACGTCCATCTCGATGGGCTATAACGAGGACGGCGCCACCGTCTACCTGCAGGGCCGCAGCCCACTCTCCGAGCGCGGCGCGTTTTTGACCGATCACGCACGCCCGGTGGTGGCGCCCGACAACGCCACCAACCGCGACAACTTTACCGTGACGAGCAGCGATCCTGCCGTGGCGGCCTACACCACCGCGGGCGAGATCGGCTACACGGCGTACAAGGCTGGCACCACCACGTTTACCGCGACGCTGCCCGACACGGACGCCGATGGCAAGGTCATCAGCGCGTCGTGCGACGTGACTTATGCTTACCAAAATCCGCTTGCGAGCGTGACGGCCGGCACGGACAGCCTCTACCTCAAGGCCGGCTCGGCGCAAAAGCTCGACCTGGCCTTTACCGGCAAGAACGACGCGGACGGCTGGAGCGTGACCGAACCCGGCCTCACCTGGACGTTCAAGACGCTCGACGGCAAGGACGCCTCGGGGATCGTGAGCATCGACCGCAACGAGAAGGGCGCTTGGAAGCACGTCGACGGCGCTCCCGACGACGGCCTGTACGTGGCCTCGAGCGACTACACGGTGACGGCGCTTTCGGCCGGCACGGTGGTCGCGACGGGTACGCCGGTGGACACGACTGCCCCCGCCGAGCCCGTGACGCTTACCATCACCGTGGCCGGTGTGGCCGCGAGCCCCGCCACGAGTGAGTCCGCCTCGGCGGGCATCGACGCTGCCGCTGCGTTCATCGACGCGCGCCGCAGCTCCGACGCCTTCCAGTACGGCGACGAGTGGGAGATCTACGACTTTGCCAAGGCGGGCCGCAAGATCGATTCCAAGCTGCTCGACAACTACCATGCCTCGCTGGCCGAGCACAAGGCCGAGTGGGGGAGTGCGACCTGCGCTCTGACCGAGACCGAGCGTGTGGCGCTGGCTCTCTCCGCCATAGGCAAGGACATCACCAACTATGACGGCGTCAACCTGGTCGAGCTCATCTGCAGCCGCACCGATATGGCGCGCGCCAACGAGAAGATCTTCGCGCTGATGGCGCTCAATGCGAGCGGCTCGGATGCGCCCGCCGGCTCCACCTGGACGTGCGCGAGTCTCGTGGATGCCGTCTGTGAGCTCCTCGGCAGCGACGCGGCTGTGGAGGGTACGCGCCTGGGCGACGTGGACCTGACGGCTATGGCGATCCAGGCCGTGGCGCCTTACGCGGTTGACACCAAGGTCGATGCTGCCATCGAGAATGGCCTCTCCTACCTCAAGGGCAAGATGAATGCGGGCACCTGCGACTTTGGTTCTGCCGAGGCCAATGCCCAGGTGATCCTCGCGCTGCTTTCGCTCGACCGAGACCCGGCCAACCCCGTCAACGGGTTTGCAAATGCTGTGACCAACGTGGTCTGCGCGCTGGACCTGTACCGCGTGGACGGCGGCAACGGCTATGCGCACAGCAAGGGCGGCGCGGCCAACGCCATGGCGACCGAGCAGGCGCTCCGCGCGCTCACGACATATCGTGTCTCCTCGGGAGAGACGATTGCCTGGAAGACGGCCGTGACGGCGGGCAAGGGCTCGAGCAGCAAGGACCCGCAGAAGCCCACGGTGGCGCCGGGCGTCCTGACGCCGGGTGCCGGGTCGGACGGCGGTGCCGGCAACGGGACCGGCGGTTTTGCGGGCGTAATGGCTCCTGTGGCCGCCAAGATGGCCGGTGCTTCCTCGCGCGAGGGCGCCAAGGCAGCTGGCGATTCCAAGGACGAGGCTGAATCCGGCAAGAAGGATTTGACGGAGTCTTCCGTCGCCGGTAAGACAGACAAGAGCGGCAAAAAGTCGGGTACGTCCGGCAAGACCGCCGCGTTGAGCGCCGGCGCCGCCAACAAGGCTGCGGACGCGGGTCCAAACGGCTTTGCTATCGCTGGCGTTGCCGTGGGCATCGTCGGTATCGGGGCCGTCGGCGGCTGGTTTGTCTACACCAAACGCCGCGCGGCGTAGCGAGCCTCTGCCTACCAGGTAAATACTGCAAGGAGTATGGTCTTGCAAAGCGAAGGGCCCTCCTACCGATCAGCTCGGCAGGAGGGCCCTTCCATCTCCTCGCAGTTTGAGTGGGCCAACGTCCCAGTGAAAATGGGCGGGCCGATTGTGGCCGGATGCTGAGCAGCTTGCAGAGCAGCCGCTAGCAAATTCTCGGCAGCTGTTCTCCTACGAGCATGTCGAGGATGCGGGTCGATCCCCAGCCGGTGCGTACGCGCACGGCGGGACGGGCGCCCTCGGCAAGCGGCAGCGCGCGACCGATAATCGCGGCGTTTTCGCCGTAGCGCGCGGCGCGCATGGCCGTCAGTGCGGCATCGGCCTGCTCGGCCGGCACCACGGCAACCATCTTGCCCTCGTTTGCCACCTGCAGCACATCGTAACCGAGCATCTCGCAGGCGGCCTGCACGTCGGGGCGCACGGGCACGGCATCCTCGTCGATCTCCATGGCAACGCCGCTGGCCTGGGCAAACTCGTTGAGCGTGGATGCCAGGCCGCCGCGCGTGGGGTCGCGGAAGCAGCGGGTGTCGGGGGCGGCGGCGAGCACGTCGGCAATCAGATGATTGAGCGGTGCGGCGTCGCTTTCGATGTTGCTCGAAAACGCCAAGCCCTCGCGCTGGCTCATGATGGCGATGCCGTGGTCGCCTAGCGTACCCGACACCAGGATGACATCGCCGGGCCGACAGTTTGCACCGCTGAGCGCTACGCCCGCGGGCACTTCGCCCACGCCGGCGGTATTGATGTAGACGCCGTCGGCACCTCCACGCTCGACCACCTTGGTGTCGCCGGTGATAATCTTCACGCCTGCCTCATGTGCCGTTTCGGCCATGGTCTGAACGATCTGGCGGAGCTTGTCCATGGGATAGCCCTCTTCGAGGATAAAGCCGCATGAGAGGTAGCGCACGTTGGCGCCCGAGGTCGCGACGTCGTTGACGGTTCCACATACGGCGAGGCGGCCGATATTGCCGCCGGGGAAGAACTGCGGCGTTACCACAAAGCTGTCGGTCGACATGGCGATTCGCCCGCTTGCGGGCAGCGCAGCGACGCCGGCATCGTTGCCCGCGAGCAGCTCGGGCGACCCAAAGGCATCCAGAAAGACCTCATCGATAATGCGCTTCATCATCTGGCCGCCGGAGCCGTGGCCCAGCAGGACAGTGCTATCGGTGGCATTACGGGACATATCGAAAACTCCAATCGTGGGTGGTGCCGGTACGTGGGGGCGTCCGGGCTAGTCGCGGTATCTAAAGTACGCCGCGCAGCTGCCTTCGGAGCTCACCATGCAGGGGCCGACGGGGTGTTCGGGCGTACATGCGTGGCCGAACAGCGGGCAGTCGCTCGGCGTGATGGCTCCGCGCAGCACGTCGCCGCAGCGGCACCCGCGTGGCTCGACCGTCGCCTCAACGGGCACATCAAAGCGGGCGCCGGCATCAAAGCGCGCGAATTCGGGTCGGATGGAAAGACCCGAAGCCGCAATCGGTCCCAGTCCGCGCCACGTGGTGTCGCACGGCTCAAACACCTGCTCGACCAGCTGGCGCGCTACGGGATTGCCGTCTGCATTGACGCCACGGCGGTAGGCGTTGTCGATTGCGGGCCTGTGCTCGACAACCATCTGGACCAGCATGCAGATGCCCTGCAAGATATCGACCGGCTCAAACCCGGTGACTACGCCGGGGGTCTCGAACTCATCGACCAAAAACCTAAAGGGTGCCAGGCCCGTGATGGTAGCGACGTGACCAGGCAGGATAAAGCCGTCGATGGTCGTTTCGGGGTCGTTGGAGATCGCACGCAGAGCCGGCGGCGTGGTCTTGTGAGCACAGTAGACCGAGAAGTTCTGGAGCTCGCGCGCGTCGGCCTCTAGGATGGCGGCGGCAATGGTGGGCGTTGTGGTCTCAAAGCCGACGCCCATAAAGATGACCGGGCGTTCGGGATTTTGCTCGGCAATGTCGAGTGCGTCGAGCGGAGAATAGACGATGCGGATGTCGCGCCCCGCCGCCTTTTGCGCGGCAAGCGAGGTGGACGATCCGGGCACGCGCATCATGTCGCCAAAGGTGGTGATGATGGCGCCGTCCATGTTGGAAAGCGCGATTGCGTGATCGATGTCGCGGTTGGCGGTGACGCAAACGGGGCACCCCGGGCCGCTTAGCAGTTTGAGCCCCGTCGGCATAATGGAATGAAAGCCATAGCGGCCAATGCTCACGGTATGCGTACCGCAGACTTCCATAAGGTTGATGCTGCGGTTGCCGACAAGCTCATGAATACGATCGATGAGCTCGCGGGCCAGCTTGGGGTCGCGAAATGCCGAAAAGTCGATACCGGAGCGAACCGGCTGCGCCGCCGCCACTAGTATGCCTCGGCCGGGTTGGTGGCGAGTTGGTCCTCTTCGGCCAGCTCGGTCATGGTATTGACGAGCTCGAGTGTCTCTTGGGCTTCCTGCTCGTCGACAATCTGAATGCCAAAGCCGGCGTGCACGAGAATATAGTCGCCTACCTGTGCCGTCGGCACGAGGCGCAGCGAAATGGGGCGCTCGATGCCCATCATGTCGACGGTCGCCTTAAGGTCGTCGTCGCGTTTGACCACTTTACCGGGAACGGCAAGGCACATAATGTTCCCCTTTTATACGTTTTGCGCTGGACAGGCGCCTAATTACCCATCAGTTGATGGTAGCGCTCGCGGGAGTCACGAGCAAACGCGTTACACCTGTGAGACGGCGGCGCGCAGGCTGGCAAAACAGCCTATCGCAACGCCGTCTACGCGAGGCGAGCGCGAGCGATGGCGGCCTGACCGTAGGCGATGCAGCCGTCGTTGGCGGGTACAGCGTGGGGGACCAAGACGGCAAGACCGGCGTCTTTGAGTTCGTGGGTAAGGAGCTGAAGCAAAAGCCGGTTCATGAACACACCGCCCGAGAGCGCGACGGTATCGATGCCTTCGCGCGCGCAGATTTCGCGTGCGATGTGGGTCGTAGCGTGCGTAATGGCGATGTGAAACCCGAGGGCGAGCCTGTCGGCCGGCGCGCCTGCCTCGATTCCATTCAGAAGAGCTTCGATGAGCGGTTGGGGGTCCAAGATGGGGGAGTCGTCGGCAGACGTGAATACGCCTGTGTGATTGTCGTCGAGACGAACGGTCTTACCGCCGAGCGCGCGCCAGGCGGCGGCTTCGAGTTCTATGGCGGGTTCGCCCTCGTAGGTTGCCTTGCCGCAGATGCCCAGAATCGCTGCCGCGGCATCAAAGAGACGCCCCATGCTGCTGGTACGCGGGCTGTTGATGCCGCGCTCGATCATGGTGGCTGTCACGCTGCGTGTTTGCTCGTCGAGGGTGCCCAATAGCCCCGCGGCACCCGGATGCTCGAGCAGGCCGAGCTCGCTCAGCAGGGCAAAGGCATTGCGCCGGGCATCGCGCACGGATGTGGCTCCGCCTGGCAGCGCCCAGGTGCGCAGGTGCGCGGCGCGTTCAAAATCGGCAAGGCCGGCGATAAGAAACTCACCGCCCCATATGGTGCCGTCGGTGCCGGCACCCGTACCATCGAAGGCAATACCGAGGACGCGCGCATCGGGCGCAAGCCGGCCAGCGACAATCGCCTCTGCCATTACGCTCGCGATGTGCGCATGATGATGTTGGATTTCGATTAGCGGCAGACTGTGCTCCCGTGCCCGCTCACGCGCCCACTGGCTCGACAGATAGCTGGGATGCATGTCGCATGCCAGGGCGGCAGGCGTCAGGTCAAAGAGGTTTTCTAGACGTGCGCGGGCGGCGCTCCAGGCATCGAAGGTCGCGCCGTTTTCGACATCGCCGATATGCTGCGACACAAAACAGGCCACATGGCCGTCGGCGTCCTCGCGCGTGAGCGCGATCGTGGCTTTTTGCTGCGGCCCGCAGGCGAGCACGCAGGGTGCAGTGCCGTCGAGCGCCGGCAGCGACAACGGTTGCGGCGCATATCCGCGTGCGCGACGCACAGGCATGACGGTGCCGTCGACCACACGTACCACGGAGTCGTCGTAGCGTGAGAGAATCGCACGGTCGTTGCCAAGTAGCGCGTCGGCGATGCCGGCGGCAACAAGATGTTCCCATGCAAGGGCATCGTCGGTCTCGATAGGTTCCTCGCTCAGGTTTCCGCTGGTCATGACCAGCGCGTGCATGCCATGCGACGAGGCAGCTGCAAGCAGCAGATGCTGAAGCGGTGTATAGGGGAGCATGACGCCGAGCTCGGGTAGATCGTGCGCGACGGATGGCGCGAGTGTAAGGCCGTCGGGGGAATCTCCCTCGCCAACAACACGGCGGCGCAGCAGCACAATGGGGCGGATGCTGCCGGCCAGTAAGTCGCGCTCGGCATCATCGACATGGCACAGGCGTTCAGTATCGGCAAGGCTGCGCACCATAACGGCAAGCGGCTTGTTGCTGCGGCGCTTGCGACGGCGCAGCTCGACCACCGCCTGCTCATTGGCGGCGTTGCAGGCCATATGGAATCCGCCCAGCCCCTTGATGGCGACAATACCGCCGCTGGCCAGCAGCTCGACACAGCGGTCAATAATGGCATCGCTGGTTTCGCGCGTGCTGCCGACGGCCGGCATCGCCCCCGAGCCCTCGAGCCCCATGTCGCCCGCCGCCTCGCGCCAGGTAATATGTGGCCCGCAGTCATAGCAGGCATCGGGCTGCGCATGAAAGCGCCGGTCAAGCGGGTCGCCATACTCTGCGGCGCACTCGGGGCACATAGGAAAGCAATCCATCGACGTGGCCGCTCGGTCATAAGGCAGCGATCGGATGATGGTAAAGCGCGGCCCACAGTTGGTGCAGTTGATAAAGGGGTAGTGATAGCGTCGGTCGGTGGGGTCGAACAGTTCGTGCAGGCAGTCGTCACAGGTGGCGATATCGGGAGAGATGAGCGTCGTGTGCACGGTCTGATCCTGCGACGCTACAATACGAAAGACCTGCTCATCGTCGGCATCCCAAGCGTCGGGCTCCAGGTCTGCAACAGCGACATGCTCAACGCGGGCCGCGGCAGGCGCGTGCTCCGACAGCGCGGCGACAAAGCCGTCGAGTGCCTCGACTGAAGCATGCGCCTCGATGTGCACGCCATCGCCCGCGTTGAGCACCCAGCCGCAAATGCCATGCGCCATAGCCTCGCGATACACAAATGGCCGCATGCCAACGCCCTGCACAATGCCCGTTACATGAATATGCACATGCCGCATGCGACCTTCCTTCGTTGAAACCTGTCCCTTTATGGCAGGTGCGCTGTGGGAAATCCCGCTACAGCCCCAGGCTCTGCTTGGTGGCGGCGCACGTGAGCTCGCCGTGCTTAACGCCGCGCAGCCCCAGCAACCGGTCGGCCAGCTCGTAGACACGCTCGCCGCGACCCTTGAGCGCCAGAATCTCCAGGCAGTTGTGGTGGTCCAGATGCACGTGCATGGTCGAGACGATCTCGTCGGTGTAGTCGTGCTGCACCTCGTCCAGACGGCGCGTCAGATCGCCGGTATGGTGGTCATAGATCATGGTGAGCGAACCGATGACCTGCTCGTCGGGCGTGCGCATCTGCTGCTTAGCGATCGAGGCGCGAATCAGATCGCGTACGGCCTCGGATCGGTTGGCCACGTCACCGCGGCGCGCGATCTGCTCGTCAAAGCGGCGCAGCAGGTCGTCGGGCGCGGTGACCGAAAAGCGGACCAGCTCGGAGCTGGAGCCGCTGCAGCGGCAGCTCGCATCGTCGTCCACACCGTGATCGTGCGTGTGCTCGTGCTCGGCCACGTTACACCAGTTTCACAGAGCCGACGGAGTTGTGATCTGCCTCGATGGCCTCCTCGTAGCCCTCGAGCGCATCGTGCGCCTCGTGCAGCGCAGACATGGCGGCCTCGAGCTTGGCGCCAATGCGCTCCATGTCAAAGTTCTCGGTCGCGTGCAGCAGCTGATGGCTCCACTCGTGAGCGAGCTCAATGGTGTCGTCGACCTGCTTGACGCTCATGGCAAGCTGGCTCATGTTCATTCCAACATCATGCATGGGAAATCTCCTTGTGTAGGCGGTAATCCGGCGGTTCAGATTTTACTACGCCCGCTCTGCGCGCCACTGCATAAGAAAACGGGTGCGAGTCTGTGCGACTCGCACCCGTTCACTGGGGGCTGTTTGTGACTACCATACTATCCGTGGTCGCACGCGCCGCACCCGGCAGTCCGGCGAGCGGTACAAAACCGCTCATGGACGGCGGGTAAGTAACAAGCGTATTACAGATGCTTCTCCAGCAGCGCCTGCAGCCTCGCCTTGGGCAGAGCGCCGACCGAGCGGTCGATCTCCTCGCCGTTCTTAAACACAATCAGCGTGGGGATGCTCATGACGCCATACTTCATGGCCAGGTCCTGGTTGTCGTCGACGTTGCACTTGGCCACAGCCAACTTGCCGGCCAGCTCGTCGGCAACCTCGTCTACGATGGGCGAGAGCGAGCGGCAGGGGCCGCACCACGGGGCCCAAAAATCAACCAGTACGGGCAGGCTATCGTTGACGACAGCGCCGAAGTTCTCGGGGGTAATCTGCTTAATGTCAGCCATGGTGACCTCCATAATACGACGCGGCTCGGCCGCGTAAAACTCAGTACGACCGTGCTTATACCCAGCGGCCCGCAAAGCAACCACTCGCGGGCGGCTCTTTTATATAATGGTGGGCACGCAAACGATTGGAGAGCGCATGCCCACGTCACAAAGCCAGAAAAAAGAAGCCATCGCTCAGGCGACCGAGCAGGAGCTCGCGTCGCTTGCAGATCGCGGTGTGCGTATCGCGGGCAACGCGTGCTCGCCGATTGTGCTGGTCAAAGGCGATTTGGATGAAGCCGAGTGCTCGGGCGGCGAGCTGGCCGCCGGCGCGGATGGCGCCGCGTTGCGCAAGGCGCTCGGTGCCATCGGATATGCCCCCGAGGATTTTTGTGTGCTGGCAAGCGTCGCCGGCGCGGGCGACGGAGCGGTCGCGGCGGGCGAGGCCCTGACGTGCGACCTGTTCCGCGAGGCGCTGGAGACCTTGGACCCCGAGGCGGTGCTGCTGCTGGACAACAGTGCGGCCGATGTCATGCGCGAGACCTATGCCGATATGCTTGTGGCAATTGATGACTTTGACACCGCCATGCTCAAGCCCGGCCTGGTTGCCCATGTGCAGGGGCGCCGCGTGCTGGCGCTCGACGGTTTTGAGGCGGCGCTCACCGACAAGGCCGCCAAGCAGCGCATGTGGGCCTACATTAAGCAGCTGACCCCGGCGGCTGCACCGCTGTAGCGAGGTTGGCGGCAGCCCCTACATCACGGCGCGCAGCTCAAACCGGTCGCCGTTAATGCGGAACTGGCAGTTGCCGTTCATGCGCTCGACGGCAAGCATAATGCTCTTGGTGCCAAAGCCGTGCCCAGTGTGCTGAGCCACGGGCATGCCGTCGACCATGTGCGGCGCACGGCCAAACGTGTTGGAAATCAGCAATAGAAGCTGACCGTCTTCGTAGCGAAGGTCCAGGTCGACAAACCGCTTGCCTTCGGGGGCGGCGCTCGCCGCGGCGATGGCATTGTCCAGGGCGTTCGATACCACACTGAATAGATCGACATCGCCCACGTGGACGGTTTCGGGCACGGCGGCGTGCAGGTCGGCGGTGATGCCGTGCGCGTTGATGTCCGCGGAAAGCGACGAGAGCGCAATGTTGACCGTTTCGTTGGCGCAGTAGCGGCGCACGGCGGTGCGGTCGTTGGTCTCGCAGAGCGCGTCGATGCGCTCGAGTGCCTCATCGGTGTGACCCTCTTCGATCAGGGCCGCTAGACCGCGCAGGTAGTGGCGCATGTCGTGACGGAGAACCGAGAGCTCGCGTCCGGACTGGCGCCAGGCTTCGAGCTCTTTGATGGCCGCGCTGTCGCGGGTCGCGAGCATCCAGCGCTCGCGCTCGGCGATTTCCTTTGCCTCGTATTCGCGAAGGTAGACGGCAAGAAACATAAGGTAGAACGCGCAGAGGGCGAACGCCAAAAACTCAACGGTTACTACCGAGCCCGAGTGGAAGAGCGTGGTATAGACGTTGGTGGCGTAGTCGAAGATGTAGTAGACGAGCGGCAGGATGAGCAGAATCTCCAACTCGGTGGGGCTTTTGGCCGCCAGGCGCGGACCGATGTCTCTGGCCCAATGCAGCAAGATCGCAAAGACGCCGAGCGTCGTGATGATGCGCGCCGCGTAATATGCGATTTGCGAATCGGTGGCAGCGAATGCGGCGATGCCCATCCAGTTGCTAAACTGGCAGCTCAGGTAGGCACTGGTAACGCCCAGGATGGCGAGCAGCGGACTCAGGCGATAGCGTACGCACAGGTAGACGACAAGCGGCAGATACACGACGAGTGGATAGGCCTGTCGGGCGAAAAGCTCGCCGCCGACGGCATTGGCGAGGCCGAATGCGCATCCGGTTACGGCGCCGACCCCCACCAGCTTCCACCGTATGCCGAAAACACCCGGACGATGCCGTGCAGATCGCTTCGCTCTGCTATAGTCTCCCAAATTCACGTTTTCTATTGGGATGGTGGTTAATATGGGCGACATACTCGAATCGTTCCTGCGCGTGGCGATGGTGGTGTTCATCGTCGGTCCGCTCACTGCATGGGTCGCCCGTCGCGGCGCGCGCGAGCGCAGTGAGGCGACGGACAGCCTCGATCGCTTCACGGTGCGCATGCCCGCTGCCATTCGCACGATCATCGCCTGCTGCGCCGTCGCGTTCGAACTGCTCATGCTGGGTGTCTACGTCTGGCAGGGCGTCTCGTTGGGCGAGTGGGACCACGAACTTGTGTGGTTCGGTCACGCCATGGCGCTCGCGGGCATGGCCATCTGGGCCCTGCTGAGCATCCCGCGCATCGACGTGGACGGTGAGCGAATTCTCTCGCGTAACGCCTTCGGCATCCGCAAGGAGACGACGTTTGGCAACATCACCCGTGCAACGCTTCACACGCAGATGATGAGGATCGACCTGTTCGAGGGCGACCGGAAGTTCTGCTCGATAAGCCTCGAGGGGGTGTGCTCGCTCAACCTCCTCGCCCGTCTGGAGGAAGAGGGCATCGAGGTCTCGGACGCTGTTGACGGCCCGATGACCAAGGCGGGTCTGTGTTGGTCTGCCATCAAGCCGTTGACGGTTGTTTTCAACGGTATGGCGCTCGTCTTCTCGCTCGTGATCGCCTTCATGGCTGTTTTCACCGACGCCGGTGCTCGTCTGCTCCTGCTCGTCCCATGCCTCTTCCTGTTCATAGGGGGACTCCTGCCTCTGCTCATGCTCAGCATGCCCGCCCGTGGTATCTACGAGATCGGCAGACAGGAGCGCGAACTCGGTTTCTCCTTCGCCGAGGAGATGGCGAGCCGAGGTGCCACGGGCACCTCGCTTGTCGACGACGATTGGTTCATCGAGATCAGCAACGCCCGCGTCGTGGCGTTCCGCCGCGATTATCTCAAGAAGGTCACGGCGCACGAGGATAGCGAGAGCGGCGACCGTTGCACGGTGACCACGAAAGGCGGTCGCAAAATCAAGGTGTACGCAGCGGGCAGCACGCTCGAGGACCTGCGCTCGTGGTTCAAACAGGGTGCCAAGGCCAGAAGCACGCTCGACCGTGCAGAGGACGTGCTCGAGACGACGTCTGATTGGGTTGTCTGACCTGTATCGTCTTTTCGGACACGCATGCTAGAGGCCCAATCCTTTAGAATGCATTCATCGACGACCGAGAGGACGGTATGCTATGTCCAACCCAGCCGCCAAGTACACCGACGAGTTCAGGCGCGAGACCGCCGACTACATCATCTCGACGGGCAGGCCGATAACGGAATGCTGCGCAGAACTGGGCCTGAATTCCAAGACCGTGAACAAGTGGGTGCAGAGCCGCCGGCGCGAGCTTGCCGGCGGGCCCGACCCCAAGGCCGAGGACCGCGAGCTTCGCGAGGCGAAAAGGCGCATACGCGAGCTCGAGATGGAGAACGCCTTCTTGAAAAAAGCCGCGGCCTTCTTCGCCAAAAGCCAGGCGTAGCCGCATGCTACCGGATGATGTTGGCGGAGAAGGCCGAATTCCCGGTGAAAATGATGGCCCGCGTGCTCGGCGTGAGCCGATCGGGCTTCTACTCGTGGCTCTCCAACGGCTGCCCGCGAGAAGACTGGTCGGCCGAGCGCGAGGCGGTCCGGCGCGTGTGGCTGGAGTCGGACCGCAGGTTCGGCTTCCGGTTCGTGAAATGCTTCCTGCCCGGCGAGTTCTCCGGATTGACCCTGTACAGGGTGCGCAAGCTGATGCGCGAGCTGGGAATACGCGGCTGCACGCCCAACGCCAGGAAGCGCACCACCATCCCCGACCCGAAGGCCAGGCCCCGGCCCGACCTGGTGCGCCGCGACTTCACCAGTCCCGTTCCAACCTACAAGCTCGTGGGCGACATCACCTACCTGCGCACCGGCGAGGGATGGCTGTACCTGTCGACGGTCATCGACCTCAACACCCGCATGGTGGTGGGCTGGTCGCTCTCCGAGCGCATGACCGCCGACATCGTGGTTTCGGCGCTGGCGTCGGCCAAATCGCGCGGCTACGTGGCCGGCAACGCGATATTCCACGCCGACCGCGGCGCCCAGTACACCAGCAGGCTTCTGGCCGAATGGGCGCGCGACAACGACGTGCGGCTGTCCTGCAGCCGCACCGGCAACTGCCACGACAACGCGGTGGCCGAGTCGTTCCTCGCCACGCTGAAGAACGAGATGTGCTACAGGCGCAGCTTCCCGACCAGGGATTCCGCCAAGCACGCGGTGGTCGAGTTCATCGAGGCGTACTACAACCGCCGAAGGCCCCGCTCGACGATCGGCTACAAGGTGCCGGCCGAGGCCATGGCGGCCTTCTTCGAGAGAACCGAGCCCAAGCCCGAGGCCATGCCTATGGCCGCTTGATTCCTCGAGCTTGCGTGTCCGAAATCTTGACACAGGTCAGAAGGCCTCGATGCCAGCGCTGCGCCGATATGGGGCAGCGGCCCCCCGTTGGCCGCCATGGCCCTGACTTCCGAGCGTATGCTGGCGCCGCTCGTCTTAAGACATCGACCTCCATCCGGAGCCTGCGGTTCTCGCGCTCGAGCTCCAGGATCCGGTTCTGCTCGGGCGTGCGGTTGTCCGCGGCGCGCGGCGAGCCGGTCTCGTTTATCGACTTGACCCGCCTCTCCACGGTGCTCTTGTCGAGGTCGCACTCGTCCATGGCCTCGCGCCTGGGCTTTCCGGCGTTGTGGAGATCGACTATCTTCCTCTTGAACTCGTCGGTGAAATGCCTCGGTCTGGGGCCGGTCGAGGCCGAGCCCCCGGTCCGGCTGGGGTAGCATGTCGCTGCGGACCATTGTCTTTCCTCTCGTTGAATATCTAGGCGCTGACGATTCTAGGCGATGGCCCTCTCTTGCTTCTTACACCTCGATTGTGCTCGCTACCCCCAGCGGGTCCGAATCGAGCGATTCGGGCCCGCTTTTGGGGTCTGTCGGAAGCCCGGTGGTCAAAAAAGGCCAAATATGAGTACTGTTACCAGTTTAGTGGCAGCCAAATGGCCTCCAAAATCGGTGCCAGCGGCCAAAAGCGCATCGATTTTCGTCCGTCAGAGTCACGATCGGGCTCCAAACAAGGCGATTTTGCTGATCTGGACCGGAAAATCGCTGCTACTAATTTGGTGACAGTACTCATATTTGGCCTTTTTTGACCACTGCCCCTTGGTCCAGGACAAAACGGGCTGCTCGAATCTTGGGGCGGATCCATTTTCGACTATCCTCAGCTTGCTAGTTCGAAAACGGACCCGCTCCAAGATTGAATCTTTATTCCAACTTTACACCTAGGTTTACAGCTGTCTTGTCAGCTGTAAACCTAGGTGTCATACTAAAGCCCCAAGATTCGCCAAAAGAGAGGGGCCTTGATGGCACAGAGCGCGAACATGGATGCGTCGGAGCTTGCACGCGACATTGCGGCCGGCCTGGCATCGGCAACGACGGCAACGGAGCGCGCGGCATTGGTGCCCGCAGAGCTCGTCGAGGCCATTCAGCAACTTAAAACCCAGCGCGACGCGGTGATCCTGGCGCACTATTACGTGGCGCCCGAGGTCCAGGCTGTGGCCGATTACGTCGGCGACAGCTTCTACCTGGCTAAGCTCGCCAAGAGCCTGCCGCAGCAGACCATCGTGCTGTGCGGCGTGGAGTTTATGGGCGAGAGCGCCAAGCTGCTCAACCCCACCAAGACCGTGCTGCTGCCCGAGCCGGGCGCGGACTGCCCCATGGCTCATATGGTCAAGCGCGAGACGGTCGACGCGGCGCGCGCCGAGTACGGCGACGACCTGGCCGTGGTCTGCTACGTCAACTCCACGGTCGAGATCAAGAGCTGGAGCGACGTGTGCGTCACCAGCTCCAACGCCGTCAAGATCGTGTCCGAGCTGCCGCAGCAGCATATCCTGTTCATTCCCGACCAAAACCTCGGCCGCTTCGTAGCCGAGCAGGTGCCGCAAAAGCACGTCATTCTCAACAACGGCTACTGCCCGCGCCATCACATCATCACCGTCGAGCAGATCGTCGACGCGACGGAGGCCCACCCCGACGCGCTCGTGCTGGCGCACCCCGAGTGCAAGGCCGACGTCCTGGCCGAGGCCGACTACATCGGCTCCACCGCCGGCATCATCAAGTATGCCGAGGAGTCCGACGCGAGCGAGTTCATTATCGTGACGGTTCGCGGCGTGCTCTACGAGCTCGAGCGCCGCTGCCAGGGCACCGGCAAGAAGTTCTACTTCCCCGCGGTGCAGCCCACCTGCGTCAACATGGACCTCATCACGCTCGAAAAGCTCGTGCGCTGCCTGGAGACGGGCGAGGGCGAGGTGCAGATCGGCGTCTCGGACGAGGCGGCAGACCAGGCCAAGCTCACGCTCGACCGCATGCTCGAGTACGCAGCACGCTAGAACAATGTGGCATGAGGGACGGTTCCTTATGTCACATTCAAGGGAGAGGATTCCTGTGGAAACCAAGCAATACCCCGATATGGAGTGCGACGTCGTCATTGCCGGCTGCGGCGTGGCGGGCCTGTACGCGGCGCTCAACCTGCCGACGAGTACGCGCGTGATCATGCTCTCCAAGGGCGCGGTCGACGAGTGCGATTCGATGCTCGCGCAGGGCGGCATCTGCGTGCTGCCCGAGGGCTCGGACTACGATGCCTTCTTTGAGGACACCATGCACGCCGGCCATTACGAGAACCGCCGCGAGAGCGTCGACATCATGATCCGCTCGAGCCGCTCGGTCATCAACGACCTGCTAGCGATGGGCGTGGATTTTGAGCGCAAGGCCGATGGCGGCCTCGACTTTACCCGCGAGGGCGCGCACAGCCGTCCGCGCATTGCCTTCCATGCCGACATTACGGGCAAGGAGATTACGACCAAGCTGCTTCAGGCCGTCCGCAAGCTGGACAACGTGCAGATTCTCGAACACGTTGCCATGACCGACATCCTGACGGCCGAGCGCGATGGGGCCACGGTGTGCACTGGTGTCGTCGCTGTTGCCGTGGACGAGGACGATTCAGCTCGCCCCGCCGACGAGCTGGCAAATGCCGCTGAGGGCGTGCATGTCGGTAAGCCGTTTAAGATCCATGCCCGCCATACGCTGTGGGCGACGGGCGGCATCGGTGGCGTATACGACCATTCGACCAACTACCCGCAGCTCACGGGCGACGCCTGCTACATCGCGCAGGAGCACGGCATTAAGATGGAGCACCTGGACTACGTGCAGATCCATCCCACGGGCCTGTTCTCGCCGCAGCCAGGCCGTACGTTCCTGATCAGCGAGAGCTGCCGCGGTGAGGGCGCGATTCTGCTCAATGCCGCCGGCGAGCGTTTTACCGACGAGTTGCAGCCGCGCGACGTTGTCGCTGCCGCCATCCGCGAGCAGATGAAGCAGGACGGCACCGAGCACGAGTGGCTGAGCTTTGCCCCCGTCGAGCGCGACGTGGTGACTGGGCACTTTGCCAACATTCGCGCGCGCTGCCTTGAGGACGGCCGCGACATCTTGGACGAGCCCATCCCCGTTACGCCCACGCAGCACTACTTTATGGGCGGCGTATGGGTCGATAAGGACGGCCGCACTTCGATGCCCGAGCTCTACGCCGCGGGCGAGACGGCTTGCAACGGCGTTCACGGCAAGAATCGCCTTGCATCAAATAGTCTGCTCGAGGCGCTGGTCTGGGGTCGTCGCGCCGCGTGGTACATGCGCACCGGCGAGTCGCTGGCCGTGGAGCAGGCGGGCGAGCCCGCGCTCGATGGACGCCATCGCGCCCTGAGTTCCGATACCCTTGCAATCGATGATTTGGCCCGTGCCGCCGGCACGCAGGCCGCAGAGGAGTAGACCATGAATCCCATTACCATGAAGCTCGTCGTCGATGATCTGATTTTGCAGGCTCTGCGCGAGGACATTACGTTTGAGGACGTGAGCACGGCGAGCGTGTGCCCCACGGCGCGTCCCGCCACGGTGGAGCTTATCGCCAAGGCCGACGGCATCATCGCCGGCTTGGATGTGTTTGCCCGTACCTTTGAGCTGCTGGATTCGCAGAGCTCGGTGCTGCTCGACGTTGCCGATGGCGACGAGGTGCACGCCGGCGACCATGTGGGTCAGGTGCGCGGCGATGCGCGCGTGCTGCTTTCGGGTGAGCGCGTGGCGCTCAACTACCTGCAGCGCATGAGCGGCATCGCTACCTACACGCACAGCATGGCCGCGGCGCTCGAGGGAACCAAGACCGTGCTCGTCGACACGCGCAAGACCACGCCGGGCATGCGCGTGTTTGAGAAGGCGGCGGTTGAGATTGGCGGCGGCAGCAACCACCGCTACAACCTGTCGACGGCCGTCATGCTCAAGGACAACCATATCGATGCCGCCGGTGGCGTGACGCGCGCGATCGAGATGGCGCGCGCCCATGCGTCGTTTACCACGACAGTTGAGATTGAGTGCGAGAACCTGGACATGGTGCGCGAAGCCGTGGAGGCCGGTGCCGACATTATCATGCTCGACAACATGACCCATGACGACATGGCCGCCGCCATCGAGCTTATCGCCGGTCGCGCCAAGACCGAGTGCTCGGGCAACGTGGACGCCAGCAACATTCGCGCCCTGGCCGATCTGGGTGTCGACTATATTAGCTCGGGCGCCCTGACGCACTCTGCGCCGATCCTCGACCTCTCGCTTAAGCACCTGCGTCTGCTGGACGGTAAATAATGAACGCCCGCGAGCGTCGCCGTGCCATCATGGGCGTGCTCGAAGGAGCCAAGGAGCCCGTTTCGGGCAGCGCACTTGCCCGCGAGGTTGGCGTGAGCCGTCAGGTCGTGGTTCAGGATATTGCCCTGTTGCGTGCCGATGGGCACGATATCGTGGCGACCAACCGCGGCTACGTGCTGCAGGAGGCCCCCAGCAGCCCCGCCGTGCCCACGCGCTTGGTCAAGGTTCGCCACAGCGTGGAGCAGGCAGGCGATGAGCTCACGAGTATCGTCGACGCCGGTGGCGCCGTGCTCAACGTGATCGTCAATCACCGCGTGTACGGCAAGATCACGGCCGACCTGGACATCCGCAACCGCCGCGATGTCGAGCGCTACCTAGAGGGCATCGCCAGCGGCAAGAGCTTCCCGCTGCTGACGGTGACGAGCGGCTACCACTTCCATCGCATCGCGGCGGAAGACGAGCAGACCCTCGACGAGATCGAGGCCATACTCAAGGAGAAAGGCTACCTTGCCGATTTAATGCCCTACGAGGATGATTTGTCCTAACCCGATACTGTCTTTATAAGTTGCGGTGAAATAGTTCCTACAATCGGCACCTAAGCAATGAGCCAGGAACTATTCCACCGCAACTGCCAAGGTAGCCCCGTCCCCAATTAGCTGCCTGTACAAACAAAAGGAGGCCTCCGCGGCGATGCGGAAGCCTCCTTTTTTGTGCACGGTGTACTTTTGAGTGTGCAAGTGGGGGAGTTGTTACTCCTCGACGATCTCGGTGATCGCGCCAGCGGGGCAAGCGTCCTGGCAAGCGCCACAGGCGACGCAGGAGTCCTCGTCGGCGACGGTAGCGACGTCCTGGAGCTCCAGAACGCCAGCGGGGCAGGAGTCGACGCAAACGCCACAAGCGATGCACTCGTCGGCATCAATTACGGGATGAGCCATGGTAGTTTCCTCTCTGTTGACCGACGCTACAGGCGATGCGCGTCGGTTTGATTCGGGCAAAAACATACCACGGGAGCGACCGTTTGCAATACCCTCTGGCCGGCATCTTCATACCGTTCGCCGAGTATGCCAAGGTTTACTAAAAAACGCGCAGGTGGGGCCGTTGAGCTGCGCAAATGTTAGCTATAGGTGACTTGTAATATTGACCTATTGAGCGCGCCTGCGGAAAGGGCATCCCGTTATTTGGCCGAAAACCGGGTCGCAGTTTCCGGTTGGGCCCGCTAGCGGAAACTGCGACCCGGTATCAGCTCTCAAAACGGGATACGGTTTCCGGTTGAGCCTTCAGACGGAAACTGCGACCCGGAATCCACGCTCAAACCGGGATGCGCTTGCCGCAAGACGGCCCCCAGGCACCCCCGGACGCAAACCTCAGCCATCTCTACATAGATCTCAATAGATTTGCCGAGAACTCATTCAGCGCATCTACCTGCGCATTTAAGAACCTAAACTCTCAACAATAAGAAATCTTATATGAATTGACTTAGATTTTGTATATTCCGGCCCATAAGGGGATACACTACATCCTGAAAGACAAGCCGAAGCGCCGCGCGACAGATCGTCGAGGCGGCGCGAACGCAAAAGAGAGAGGGAATTTCTAATGGGCAAGATTCTTGGTATCGACCTTGGTACTACTAACTCCGCAATGGCCGTCCTCGAGGGCGGTTCTCCGACCATCATCGTGAACGCCGAGGGCGACCGCACCACCCCGTCCGTCGTGGGCTTCCGTGCCGACGGCGACCGCGTCGTGGGTAAGGCCGCTAAGAACCAGGCTGTCACCAACCCCAAGAACACCGTGTTCTCCATCAAGCGCTTCATGGGCCGCAAGTACTCCGAGTGCACCTCCGAGCTCAAGACCGTGCCGTATGAGGTCAAGGAGGGCCAGGGCGGCCGTGCCGTCGTCGACATCGAGGGCAAGGATTACACCGCCGAGCAGGTGAGCGCCATGGTGCTCGCAAAGATGAAGGCCGACGCTGAGAAGTACCTGGGCGAGACCGTCACCGACGCCGTCATCACCGTCCCGGCCTACTTCAACGACGCCCAGCGTCAGGCCACCAAGGACGCCGGTAAGATCGCCGGCCTCAACGTCAAGCGTATCGTCAACGAGCCGACCGCTGCTGCTCTGGCCTATGGCCTGGACAAGCAGGGCTCCGACCAGCGCATCCTGGTCTTCGACCTGGGCGGCGGCACCTTCGACGTCTCCATCCTCGACCTCGCTGACGGCGTGTTTGAGGTTCTGTCCACCTCGGGCGACAACCACCTGGGCGGCGACGACTGGGATCAGCGCGTCATCGACTGGATGGCCGATAAGTTCCAGCAGGAGAACGGTGTCGACCTGCGTCAGGACCCCATGGCCCTGCAGCGTCTGAAGGAGGCCGCCGAGAACGCCAAGAAGGAGCTCTCCGCAGCCCAGCAGTCCACCATCAACCTGCCGTTCATCACCATGAACCAGTCTGGCCCGCTGCACCTCAACTACACGCTGACCCGCGCCGAGTTCGAGAAGATCACCCGCGACCTGCTCGAGCGCTGCAAGCAGCCTGTCACCAACGCCCTGCGCGACGCCAAGCTTAAGCTCTCCGATCTGACCGAGGTCATCCTCGTCGGCGGCTCCACCCGTATGCCCGCCGTCCAGGATCTGGTCAAGACCATGACCGGCAAGCAGCCCAACATGTCCGTGAACCCCGACGAGGTCGTTGCCGACGGCGCTGCCGTCCAGGGCGGCGTGCTCACCGGCGACGTCGAGGGCATCCTGCTGCTCGACGTTACCCCGCTGTCGCTGGGCGTCGAGACCATGGGCGGCATCATGACCAAGATGATCGACCGCAACACCACGATCCCGACCTCCAAGACCGAGGTCTACTCCACCGCTGCCGACAACCAGACCAGCGTCGAGATCAACGTGCTCCAGGGCGAGCGCGAGCTTGCCCGCGATAACAAGTCGCTCGGTAAGTTCCAGCTGACCGGTATCCCGGCTGCCCGCCGCGGTGTGCCGCAGATCGAGGTCACCTTCGACATCGACGCCAACGGCATCGTCAAGGTCTCTGCTAAGGACAAGGGCACCGGCAAGGAGCAGCAGATCACCATTTCCGGCTCCACCGCGCTTTCCGACGACGAAGTCGATCGCATGGTCAAGGACGCCGAGGCTCATGCCGAGGAGGACAAGAAGCAGAAGGAAGAGGTCGAGGTCCGCAACCAGACCGACAGCCTGTGCTACTCCACCGAGCAGACCCTCAACGAGCTGGGCGACAAGGTTTCCGCCGATGTGAAGTCCAAGGCCGAGGCCGCTATCGCCGACGCCAAGAAGGCGCTCGAGGGCTCTGACGTCGAGGCCATCAAGGCCGCTGGCGAATCCCTGCAGTCCGTAGCCTACGAGCTGGCTCAGGTTGTCTACGCCGACGCTCAGCAGCAGACCGACGGCGCCGCCGGTGCCCAGCCTGCCGACGATGACGTTGTCGACGCCGACTACGAGGTTGTGGACGACGAGGACAAGTAATCATGTCCGCCCGTAAAGCTCGCACGGAGGCGGCCGCCGCTGGCGCCGCCCCCGTTGACTCTGAGGAGAAGGACGTGAAGATTCCCGTAGAGGCCGTCGACGATACCGAGGCCAACGAGGCCGAGGCCGCCGAGGCTGCCGAGAACCAGGTAGAGGATTCCAACAAGGAGGCGACGATGACCGAGGACGAGATGGTGGAAGCCGCTATCCGCGCCGGTGAGGAAGCCGCCGACAACGACTTTAAGCTCAAGTTCGAGCAGGCCCAAAAGGAGCTTGCCGACGTACGCAGCGAGCTCGATGCTGCGGCAGAGGCTCAGAAGGCCGCCGAGGACAAGGCAAAGGACGCCACCGAGCGTACCGCCCGTCTGCAGGCCGACTGGGAGAACTTCCGTCGCCGCACCGCCAGCGAGCGTATCGCCGAGCGCGAGCGCGCGACCGAGAAGCTTGTCACCGCGCTGTTGCCGGTGGTTGACGATATCGAGCGTGCAATCGACCATGCCCGTAGCCAGGAGCTTTCCGACGACTTTAAGCAGTTCGTCGATGGCGTTGATGCGGTGCATGCCAAGCTGCTCGATGTGTTTGCGCACGAGGGCGTTGAGCCCATCGACCCCAAGGGCGAGGCGTTCGATCCGCTCGAGCACCAGGCCGTGGGGCGTGTCGAGGACGCATCGCAGTACGACGAGACCGTCAACGACGTGTACCAGAAGGGCTACCGCATGGCGGATCGCATCCTGCGCTCCGCGATGGTGACGGTGACCTACGGTGGCGAGAAACGCCCCGCACCGGAGCCCGAAGCGGCGCCCGAGGATGCTACGGCCGATACGGCCGAGAGCACCGAGGAGTAATTGAGAAGGGCCCCGGGGCAACACCCGGGGCCCTTTCTGGCCTAGTGCCATATGACAGTATGAGCCGCCGCCCGTTGAGCGGTGGATGAAACAGGAGAGGAGCTACGATGGCTGCAGGCAAAACCTTCTATGACATCCTGGGCGTATCCAAGAGCGCCTCCGACAAAGAGATCAAGAGCGCGTTTCGCAAGCTCGCGCAAAAATACCACCCCGATGCCGGCGGCGACGAGGCCAAGTTCAAGGAGATTAGCGAGGCTTACGAGACGCTTTCGGACGAGAAGAAGCGCAAAGAGTACGACCAGATGCTCATGTTCGGCGGCATGCCGGGCGCGGGCGGCGCGTATGGCGGCGGCTACGGTGCCGGCGCCGGTGCGAGCGGCTGGGGCGATATCTTCGACAGCATCTTTAGCGGCAACGGCGCCTGGGGCAGCGATTGGGGCTCGGGCTTTGCCGGGGCTGCGGGTGCTGCCGGTGCCGGCGCGGGCCGCAGCCGTGCTCGCAAGGGCGGCGACCTGTCGCTGACTGTCGACGTGACGGCCGAGGACGCGTTCCGCGGCGTGACGCACAAGGTCACCTACCGCATTCCCTCGACGGGCGAGCAGCAGACCATTACGGTCTCGGTGCCTGCGGGCGCCGTGGATGGCGGCAAGCTGCGCTACAAGCGTCGCGGCGAGTATGGCGTTGCCGGCGGCGAGCGCGGTGACCTGGTCGTGACCACGCACGTGGAGGAGCATCCGCTGTTTAAGCGTAAAGGTGCCGATGTGACCATGGAGGTACCGATCTCGGTTTACGAGGCGGCGCTCGGCTGCACGGTGGATGTGCCCACACCCGGCGGCGCGACGGTTCGTCTGAAGGTGCCGGCGGGCACCCAGACGGGCAAGAAGTTCCGCTTTAAGGAGATGGGAGCGCCCGACGTTAAACACCGTGGCCGTACGGGCGCGCTGCTCGTCGAGATCAAGGTGCAGGTCCCCACGAACCTATCCGATGACGAGCGCGATGCCATGGCCAAGCTGCGCGAGGCCGACACGCGCGACTATCGCGAGAAGGTCAATCGTTACAAGGCGACGTACTAGGGCGGTCGCGGCGCACGCCCACGCCCGCGGGCTTATGATGGACGATAACGAGACGGAAAGGGGTCAGGTAGCATGGCCGAGGACAATAGGAATAAACCGCTGTACATGATCAGCGTGGCGGCCGAGTTGACCGGCATGCATCCGCAGACTCTGCGCGTCTACGAGTCCAAGGGCCTGGTGAACCCCCAGCGCTCGGGCGGCAACACGCGTCTGTATTCGCGTGCCGATATCGAGCGCCTGGAGCTCATCAACCAGCTGACTGACGAGGGCATCAACCTTGCCGGCGTGGTGCGCATCCTCGATATGAAGGAGCGTGCCGAGGAGCGCGAGCGCGAGAACGAAAAACTCCGCGCACGCGTGCGCCAGCTCGAGGACGAGCTGCACGAGTACAAGATGCAGAAGAAGATCACCGCCCTGGCCCCGCGCGACGGCTCGGTCAACCCCGAGCAAGTCATGCGCAAGCTGCTAGGTACGGGTAGCGACCTATAGCTCCGCCGACGCTGCCGGGCACTCATTGGGGGCAGACTTAAATGAGTACCTGCAGAATGAGAGTGGATAATCTCCCGTTTTTTGCCTGTTTGCAGGCTCAAAGTGGGAGATTATCCACTCTCGTCATTTGAGCGTCTAAGTCTGCCTCCCCAGGACCTAACTCGTCCTCTGCTTTACTGAGATAAAGTGAACGCAGAGATTCGTAACCCACTCGCAACCGTTCTATGGCACGATATTGAACGAATGTATGCTATGCGCCCAAATCTTTTGGGCAGAGTGGGAGACAGTATGGTCAAGCTGTACGAGGACGGCATCTACCTGCGCGGCGGCAGCGAGGTTGTGCCTGCGGCCGAGGCTGCCGAGCGCGGTATTACGCAGACACCCGAGGATGCCAAGCGCGGCACCATCGCGTATTCGATCCTCCAGGCACACAATACGTCGGGCGACCCCGAGGCACTCAAGATTCGCTTCGATGCCATGGCGAGCCACGACATCACCTTTGTCGGCATCATCCAGACGGCGCGCGCTTCGGGCATGGAGCAGTTCCCGCTGCCTTACGTGCTCACCAACTGCCATAACTCGCTGTGCGCCGTGGGCGGCACCATCAATGAGGACGACCACGTCTTTGGCCTTTCCGCAGCCAAGAAGTACGGCGGCATCTTCGTTCCGCCGCACATCGCCGTCATCCACTCCTTTATGCGCGAGAACTTCGCCGGTTGCGGCAAGATGATCCTGGGTTCCGACTCGCACACCCGCTATGGTGCCCTGGGTACCATAGCCGTGGGCGAGGGCGGCGGCGAGTTGGCAAAGCAGCTGCTGCGCGACACCTACGATGTCGCCTATCCCGGCGTCGTGGCCATCTACCTCACGGGCGCCCCGCGCCCCGGCGTCGGCCCGCACGACGTGGCGCTCGCCATCATTCGCGCCGTCTTTGCCAAGGGCTACGTCAAGAACAATGTCATGGAGTTTGTGGGCCCGGGCATCGCGAGCATGACGACCGACTACCGCAACGGCGTTGACGTCATGACCACCGAGACCACCTGCCTGTCGAGCATCTGGGCCACCGACGAGGACACGCACGCGTTTTTGACCATGCACGGCCGCGGCGACGACTATCGCGAGCTCAAGCCCGCCGATGTCGCCTACTACGACGGTTGCGTCGAGGTCGACCTGTCGAGCATCAAGCCCATGATCGCACTGCCGTTCCATCCTTCCAACGGCTTTGAGATCGACGAGCTCAACGAGAACCTCGAGGACATCCTGCACGAGGTGGAGCTCGAGGCCGCCAAGATCGGCGAGGGCAAGACGCACTTTAGCCTGCTCGACAAGATCGTCGACGGCAAGCTGCACGTGCAGCAGGGCGTTATCGCCGGCTGCTCGGGCGGCAACTATGACTCCGTGGTCCAGGCTGCCCGCGTGCTCAAGGGCGCCAATACCGGCTGCGGCGAGTTCTCGCTGTCGGTCTATCCCACGAGCCAGCCCGTGGCGCTCGAACTTACACGCCGCGGCTACATCTACGACCTCATGGAGGCCGGCGCAATCGTGCGCACGGCATTCTGCGGCCCGTGCTTCGGCGCCGGCGACACGCCCGCCAACAACGGCCTTTCGATCCGTCACACCACGCGCAACTTCCCCAACCGCGAGGGTTCCAAGCCGGGTAATGGCCAGCTGAGCGCCGTGGCCCTGATGGACGCCCGCTCCATTGCGGCAACGGCTGCCAACGGCGGCGTCCTGACGCCGGCGACCGACCTGCCCGAGGACACTTGGGACGAGGCCTGCGAGTACACCTTTGACGACGCGCCGTACAAGAAGCGCGTGTACTGGGGCTTTGGCAAGGCGGAGCCTGCCGACGAGCTGGTCGAAGGCCCCAACATCAAGCCGTGGCCCGCGATGGAGCCGCTCGGCGACGACATCCTGCTCAAGGTTTGCTCCAAGATCATGGACCCGGTCACCACGACCGACGAGCTCATTCCCTCGGGCGAGACGAGCTCCTTCCGCTCCAACCCGCTGGGCCTGGCTGAGTTTACGCTGAGCCGCCGCGACCCGGCCTACGTGGGTCGCTCCAAGGAGGTCGACGCTGTGGAGAAGCGTCGCGTTGCCGGCGAGTCCGCGGGCGACCTGGCGGCGTTCGATGCCGAGCTTGCCGGTGTGTTTGAGGCGCTGGCCGGCGCGGGTGTCGCGGCCGATGCCAAGGCGACCGAGTTCGGTTCCATGATTTACGCCAAGAAGCCTGGCGACGGCAGCGCCCGCGAGCAGGCCGCGAGCTGCCAGCGCGTAATTGGCGGCCTGGCCAACATCGTCCACGAGTACGCCACCAAGCGCTATCGCTCCAACGTGATGAACTGGGGCATGGTGCCCTTCCAGATGGAGGCCGAGCCCAACTTTGAGGTGGGCGATTACGTCTTTGTGCCGGGTATCCGTGCCGCGCTCGATGGCGACCTGAAGGACATCGCCGCCTACGTGGTGCGCGCCGATGGTGCGGTCGAGCAGATTGAGCTCTACATTGCCGATATGACGGCAGAGGAGCGTGCCATCGTCAAGGCCGGCTGCCTGATCAACTACAACAAGTTCAAGGCCGCTGCCGAGTAGCGCACTTAATTGTCCGCCCGGGGCTTACCCTTTCCCGCCCGCTCACGCGCTTCGCGAGGGCCGCGTTCGGGAAAGGGTAAGCCCCGGGCTACATTTCTGCGTTCTCGTTGGGTCTTGAGGGACGCTAATAAATAGACTTGCTTGATGCCGCCTCTGTTATCGGGGCGGCTTCTTTTTGTTGAAAACCACCACAAAGGGGGCAGGCACCTTTGTGGTGGTGGGGACGAGCTCGATGCTGTTGTGATCGTTGAGCGGCATGTTAATGGGCGGCTCTACAGAATTTCATCTGGGCTGGCGGGTTTGGTTGTTTTGGGGATGCCGAGTTTGGATGACGCGAAATCGTCAACATTGTCCTTAATTCCGTCTTTGGTGTAGACAGTGACCATATAGGTGCTGTGTCCGAATTCGCCCTTGTCGCGTGTTGCCCAGGCATCCCAGTAGGCGGCCCCGTTTCGCCCTTTGATTTTTCCGACACGGCGGAGTTCTGTTCGCTTTAATTTCTGGTTGCTATAGATGGTTCGACCGGCCTCCTCGGTGAGCCCGCACTGTCCAAGCATCTTGTCGAGGACTTGGTTCATGTGACGCTCATCGGTGTTTGGTGCGTAGTCGTAGGCGAGGGTGATGAAGTCGAGTGGCTGGTCGTCGATTAGATAGTTTAGCGTCTGAGGTCCAAGGCAGAAATAGGGGGAGCATCCGTCGATCTGACCGAGCAGTGGCAACTTTGACTGCCAACTTCCGGTGGGAATTCCATCTTCGTAAAACACGCCGCGACAGATAAAGGAGAGCGAGGTGGCACGCGAGCCGGCGTCGACCATTCCGCATAAATCGAAGGGCGAGGTGATACCAAGGGAAAAGGGCGTGATGACGATAAGGAAGAGCATCACGATGGGTATGGCGAGAATGGCGATGACGTTGCGACCGGTGGAATGAGGCGGCTTCATATGCGCTCCTCGAGACAAAGATCTGTTGAGGATAGGCAGAAATGGATATGTTCAGAGAGCAATTCAAGTTTAATCTCATTGCGCGAGATGGTCGACCGTTAGCGTCGAAAACCACCACAAAGGTGCCTGTCCCCTTTGTGGTGGTGAGGAGCGCGCGGCTTCTTTTGGTAATAGTGCTGGCTGGCGATATCATTAGTGCAGGTAGCGAAGGTTTGCGTTGCGAGGTGCTTTGCTGTGAGAAGTCCTGCCCGTATTGGATTGATTGTTTTGGCGCTTGCGATCGCTGTGGTTGGCGCGGGCGCTGTCGGTATGGCATTTCTACCTGCTGCGGTGACGGAGCCGGTGGTCAAGCCTGTGACTCAATCTGTCGAACTTCTGACCGGCGACGACAAGCCCGAGACCATTACCGTTGATTTTGATGAGCAGCCGGCTGTGCTGGGTATTAGCAATTATCCGCGTATTCAGCTTGGGGCCATGCGCTATACCACGGATACAAGCCTGATCGATAGGGCGTCCGAGCTACTCAAGGGCAAAACATTTAAGCGTTGGTACGGATATGCGTCCTATCGGGCAAAAGCGAACGACATGGTTGGCGGATGCCACTCGTCCATCGAGCTGGACACTGCAAACGGCGCAAAGTTATGTGATGTCTCGTACGATCCGGGCTACGAGGGCAATGAGGGTCCGGGCATCTACATCATGGACGGCGATGTCGCCTATGTCATGGAGGGCGACCAGACCGAGCTCAACGATTTTATGGGTCAGTGTATCCAAGATGCCTATGAACAGACCTGCTTGCCTGACCCGCAGACTGCACGCGATAGTGGGTCTGCCCGTACATGGCTGTTCGAGGATGAGATGCCCTGGATCGTCGAATCGGGAAGTACGGGTTCGGCGAAGGAGTAGAGACCGCGACCACCACAAAGGTGCCTGTCCTCTTTGTGGTGGTTTTCGGTCTGTCTCGATCTGTAACATCTAGGATCAAAAATGGCTGCTAGATGTTACAGATCGAGACGGTAGTGCGCCTGGGCAGCGGCGGGCTGACATCTCAGTACCCTATCCATCAATCACTCAGAAAATCTTATATATAGAGACTTAGATTTGTGTATAAGATCGCGCAAAGCTGGCAACAATACTTCTCGAACAACGTGAAGCCGCCCCGTAGGGCGGCCGCCCCAAGAGAGGTGATTCCATGAGAATCGATAAGCTAGCAATGACGTCGCGCGAGGCGCTGCAGACCGCCATGAGCACAGCTGCCGACGCGCAGGCCGGCGCGGTGGAGCCGATTCACCTGCTGTCCGCCCTGCTTGGTGCCGGCGAGCGCAATATCTCCGTGATCATCGAGCGCATCGGCGCCGATCCGGCCCAGCTTGCACGCTCCACACAAGATGCCATCGACCGCGCGCCCAAGGTTTCGGGCGAGGGCCAGCAGATGGGCCTTTCCAATGAGCTCGTCCGTGTCATCGAGAAGGCCGAGAAGAAGGCCACCAAGATGGGTGACAGCTTTGTGGTGACCGAGCATCTGCTGATGGCGCTTGCCGAGGACAAGGGCGAGGCTGGTCGTGTACTGCGTGACGCTGGCGTGACCAAGGAGCGCATCGAGCAGGTCTACGAGGAGCTGCGTGGCGATGACCGCGTGACGTCTGCCGAGGACAAGACCCAGTTTGAGGCGCTGGAGCAGTACGGTCGCAACATCTGCGATCTGGCCCGCGCCGGCAAGCTCGACCCGGTCATCGGCCGTACCGACGAGATCCGCCGTACCATCCAGGTTCTGTCCCGCCGCACCAAGAACAACCCCGTGCTCATCGGCGAGCCGGGCGTCGGCAAGACGGCCATCGTCGAGGGTATCGCCCAGCGTATCGTGGCCGGCGACGTGCCGAGCACCCTGCGCGACCGCGACCTCATCGAGCTCGACATGAGCGCGCTGGTCGCCGGCGCCAAGTATCGCGGCGAGTTCGAGGACCGCTTGAAGGCCGTGCTCAAGGAAGTGCAAAAGGCGCAAGGCAAGGTCATCCTGTTCATCGATGAGCTCCATACCATCGTGGGCGCGGGTGCCACCGAGGGCTCCATGGACGCCGGCAACATCCTCAAACCGGCGCTCGCTCGTGGCGACCTGCACGCGATCGGCGCGACCACGCTCGACGAGTACCGCAAGTACATCGAGAAGGACGCGGCGCTCGCCCGTCGTTTCCAGACCGTGATGGTCAGCGAGCCTACCGTCGAGGACACCATTTCAATCCTGCGTGGCCTGAAGGAGAAGTACGAGATCTTCCACGGCGTACACATCACCGATAGCGCGCTCGTGGCTGCCGCCGACCTCTCCGACCGCTACATCGCCGACCGCTTCCTGCCCGACAAGGCTATCGACCTGGTCGATGAGGCCGCGAGCCGCCTGCGCATGGAACTCGACAGCATGCCGGTCGAGATCGACGCCACCACGCGTCAGCTCACCCAGCTGCAGATCGAGGAACAGGCGCTCATGAAAGAGACCGACGACGCCTCTAAGGAGCGTTTGGAGGCTCTGCGCCAAGAGATTGCCGAAGTCCAGGAAAAGCTCAACGTGCAAAAGGCCGGCTGGCTCAACCAAAAGAACGCCATCGACCACGTGCAGGAGCTTAAGGGCCAGCTTGACGCGGCCAAGAGCGAAGAGGAGCGCGCGACGCGCAACGGCGATCTGGGCCGTGCGTCCGAGCTTCGCTATTCTGTGATCCCGGGTCTGCAGCAGCAGATTCAGGATTCCGAGGCTGCGCTCGAGGCGCAAAAGCAGCAGGACGGCGAGGGCCTCAACGAACAGGTGACCTCCGATGAGATCGCCGAGGTCGTGAGCGCCTGGACCGGTGTGCCCGTGTCCAAGATGATGCAGGGCGAGCTCGACAAGTTGAAGGGCTTGGAGGGCGAGCTGCATAAGCGCGTTATCGGTCAGGACGAGGCCGTCTCCGCTGTAGCCGCGGCCGTGCGTCGCAGCCGTGCGGGTCTCTCCGACCCAGACAAGCCCATCGGCAGCTTCTTCTTCCTGGGCCCCACCGGCGTGGGCAAGACCGAGCTCGCCAAGGCGCTTGCCGAGTGCCTGTTCGATGACGAGCGCGCACTCGTGCGTATCGACATGTCCGAGTACATGGAGAAGTTCAGCGTCCAGCGTCTGATCGGTGCGCCCCCGGGATACGTGGGTTACGACGAGGGCGGCCAGCTCACTGAGGCCGTGCGCCGTCGTCCGTACTCCGTGATCTTGCTCGACGAGATGGAGAAGGCTCATCCGGATGTCTTTAACGTGCTGCTGCAGGTGCTCGACGACGGCCGTTTGACCGACGGTCAGGGTCGCCAAGTGTCCTTCAAGAACACGATTATCATCATGACGTCCAACGTGGGCTCCAAGGCTATCGCCGATCTGTCCGGCAAGGACGAGGAGGAGATGCGCCATCAGGTTGACGGGGCCATGGCTCAAACCTTCCGCCCCGAGTTCCTCAACCGTATCGACGATATCGTGGTGTTCCATCCGCTCGGCATGGCGCAGATCGAGAAGATCGTCGACATCCAGCTCGCCGACGTCCGCGCGCGTCTGGCCAAGGAGCGCATGACGCTTGCCATCACCCCGGCGGCCAAGCAGATGCTCGCCGTGGGCGGCCTGGACCCGGTCTTTGGCGCCCGTCCGCTCAAGCGTCTGGTTCAGCGCGAGGTCGTGGATGCCATCGCCGCCGCTATCATCGACGGCACGGTGCGCGAGGGCGATCAGGTGACGGTCGATGCCGACAAGGACGGCGGCTTTACCGTCGTGTGCGATAACACGCCGGCGGCCACCTACGAGGTCCCCGACGCCGAGTAGATTTTTGGGATATGCCTTAAAATCTACCAGCCGTCTCTAAACGCCAAGGGCGGCGGATCCATTGGGTCCGCCGCCCTTTTTCGTGCGACAATCGATGATGCCGAACGGATGCGATGTAAGGAGCTATGCAGATGAAAGACGAGATCAAGACAAGCGCGCCGGCGCCCAGGCCCACGTCCAAGCCGGCGCCCAAGCCGCGCGACCCCTACATCCGTGCCGAGAACGAGGACGATGACGGCTACGATCCCTACAGCGATCGCCGCCCCGAGCGCGAGCCCCTCTTCGAAGCTGACCCCTGGCGTTAAGTAGCTCATTTGGGACGGGGCTTTTTTAGCTACTTTGTTTTCGGCTAGAGGCGTTCATGCCTGCCCCCCTCGGCCGCTCGATATCCTCCGGGAGGGGCCACTAATAGAAAACTTGCTTATCCATTAATCAAGATACGCACAATCTTGCTCTCCTGCTAATCAAGAATCGTTATAATCTTGATTAGCAGGAGAGCAAGATTGGAGAATTATGGCATTCAACGACTTGGTGGCTCAAAAAATAAAGGACTTTGAGCAACAGGGGATTCCGCAGGTCTTTGAGCGCGACCTTGATCTGGGCAACCCGCAGGAGCCAAAGCGCGACAACATCGTATATGTGATTGTGGGCGCCCGTCGTTGTGGAAAGACGTATCGCCTGTATCAGGAGATGCGGCGGCTTCAGGGCCAAGGCGTCGAGCTTGACCGGATGCTATATTTCAATTTTGAGGATGAGCGCTTGCGTCCGTATGAGCCATCGCTACTAGCGGACGTGCTCGATACATTCTATGCACTATATCCTGCTGCTCGAGGCGAGGGCGCCTACCTTTTCTTTGACGAGATCCAGGAAATACCCGAATGGGGTGCGTTTCTGCGACGCGTGGTCGATACGGAGAAGGCGACCGTTTACGTGACGGGATCTTCTTCTAAGATGCTGTCCTCAGAACTTAAGAGCGAGTTCAGGGGCCGTTCTCTTGTGCGAGAGCTTTTTCCGTTGAGTTTTTCGGAATACGTCCGATATAAGACGGGGAGCGTTCCTGAGTCGAACGCGCCCTTCTCCTCAAGCGCTGCAGCGTTGCTCCGACACCATCTGGTCGGATATCTCGAGCGAGGGGGATTCATCGCGACACTTGAGCAGACGCCCGCAGACGCGATTCAGCTGCTACAGGAATATGCGTCGCGAACGGTCGCTATGGACGTTGTGGAGCGTTACGACGTCAAGAGCCCTCGTTTGGCCTCACTGTTTCTGACGCGGTGTATGGCATCTTCGGGACGAGAGCTGTCGGTGAACAAGGTGTACAACGAGTTCAAGAGCAGGCAGATACCCGTCAGTCGTAATTCGCTCAGCGACTTACTTGAGTATTACGAGGACGCCTACCTGCTGTTTTCTGTGCCGGAGTTTACGCGTTCACTTGCAAATAATACGCGGTCTGCGTCTAAAGTCTACGCTGTCGATCCTGCGATGTTTGGAGCATTCTCTCCCGCATCGGCATTGGACCAGGGCCAGAGGCTCGAGACTGCGGTGTTCAATGCGCTCAGAAGAAGGACTCCTGCGGTGCGGGTCGGTTCGGTCTGCCGCCTACTGGTCAAGGAGAAGAATAAAAGCCATGAGGTTGACTTTGTGGCTGGGGATGCACTTCTCATGCAGGCTTATAGCCTGACTCAGGTGAGTGTGGATATGGCAAGCGAGAAAACGCGCGAACGCGAAATTGCAGCCCTCGATGCCTCGATGGCCCAGTTTGATCTTGGCGAGTCGGTAATCGTTACTATGGATGAACAGGCCGATATTCCATGTGAACACGGTGTGGTACACGCTGTGCCCGCATGGAAGTGGCTCCTTGCCTAATCATCTACGGATCTGTGGGGCCAGGACCTCCTGGCCCCTTCATCACGGTTGGGGAGTACCATGATGCGCCCGGCTAGTCCTGGGCCTTGATGCTCGGCAGCAGAATCTGGGCGATGTAGTCGCATTCGAGCTTGGTGGCAGCGTCGGCCTTGCCGTCTTTGCCGACCAGCACGCTCTTGATCTGGCTGTAGGTGTAGCGGTTGCCGGTCGTAAGCTCGACAAGCTCAATGGCTGTGTCCATGGGATAGGTCGACACGGGGTTCTGCGTGCGCCCGTTGATGGTCTGGGGCACCACGTACGGATAGACGGGGCCGCTGGCGTAGACGGTATAACCGTTGCCTAGATTGGCCGCACCCAAAACCGTATCGCCCTCATCGGGCGTAAAGCTCTCGCCCTCGCGCACCGCGACGAGCGTCACAATCGGCGTATCGCTGTCGCCGGCAAGATAGATGCATAGCGTGCTGCCATTTTGCCAAGTCTCGACCTTGCCGTACCATTCGACGGGGATATCGAGCTGGTAGAGGTCGGTTGCCTTGTGACGGGCGTCGGCATCACGGGCTGCCTGTGCCTTTTGCGCGCTCACGGCATTGACGGCGGCGTCGCGCCGCGCGGTTGCCGCCTGCTGGAGCACCTTGGCGGTGGCGGCGGAGCTCGCGCCGCCTTCCTCGGCATACTTGGCGGCGGCGTCGATCTGGTCGTTGGTTACCGTGTCGGCCGAAGGCACCTTGAGTTTAAAGGCAGCCTGGGCACTTAAATCCTGTCCATCGCTCTTAACGGTGACCTGCGTCTTGGTGGTCGGGACGGTATAGATGGTGCCGTCGGCCGCGATGGGGGAGGCAGCGATGGAGAGCGTGTAATCGCCGGGCAGCAGTTTGATGCCGCGGCCGTGCTCGTCAACGTAGAGCGTTTCGCTCACAGAAGAGCCGTCGGAGTCCTGGCCACTCACCTGCACGGGGATCTTTGAGCCGGTGGAGCAGTCGAGTCCCGCGGCATGTACGCCAATTTGCACCGACATCATGGTATGGGCGTTTGCGGCAACTACGGCGGCCTGCTCTTGCTGGTATCCGTTCCAAGCCGCATAGCCCGCGCCGCCGGCGACGAGCGCGACGGCCACGACACCGGCGACCATCAGATTGCGGCGCTTGGGCGACATCTTACGATGACGAACCTCGGCTTCGTGTGCCGAGGGAGCGGACGGCAGGGGAATATCTCCCATGGCGATGGTCTCGTCGACGACTGGCGCAGAGCCCAAGCCGGGGAGCTCGCGGGTGAGCGATTCGTCGACGGGCAAGTCGCCAAGCAGGGAGGTCTCATCTCCCGCGTTGGGTTCCGGTTGGCCATTGCCCTCGTCATCGCCTTTTTCGACATCGGCTTCATCGCGAGCATCCTCGACGTCGTCGCCCGTATCCGGTATGCCATCGCCCGCCGCGTCCTGCATGTCGACGATTGTCTCGTCAAACGCAACTTCGTCCAGCGAAAACCGGTCTAGGCTCTCCAAGGCCTCGGCGCACGCCGCTGCATCTTGGGCCGCGTCCTCTTGGCCCCTCGTCTCATTTTCCATATATCCCCCAAGCTCAATATCGGGACAACAATGTACCCAAAATTAAGGTCACATAGAGCTGGCGTGCAGTCGGAAATTCGATTTTATCTGCGCGATACATTGTGAATATGTGCATGAATGCACGCGCGACAGCAAAAAGCCCCCGGAAAGCAAACGAATTGCTTTCCGGGGGCTGCGCATAACGCGAGATTACGGAGCCAAAGAGACGCGCCTGCATCCAAATGCGGACGGCAGCGAGCGCGTTACTCGGCGTGTGCGTAATCCACCTTGGCGCGGCGAGCGGTAGCCTTCTCCCAATCGCTGGTGCCCTCAAAGACATCCTGCTTGTAGGGATTGCGGCCGAGCTTCTTGGCGCGGTAGGCGATGTAGATGATCGCGGCGATGTTGGCGACCAGTGCGGCGATCGAGACCGCGGTAGCGGCGCCGGGGTCGAGCGTGGAGTGGGTCACAAAGATGGACTCCTCCTGGAAGTACGGGAACACCTGGGCAAACATGCACCAAATAGCAAGCGTAAAGGCGCGGTTCTGGATCCAGCCGCCCTTGTTCCAGATAAAGGCGGCGACGGTGGGCGCCAGCAGCAGCGCAAAGCCGCAGAACCAGGAGTGGGTGGGCAGGCAGTTGTAGGTGTAGCAGAAGTTCCAGATATCGTAGGCGATGATGTAGACCCAGGTCATGTCGGGCCACAGCATGTCGGTCTTGTCCTCGGAGGCGTAGACGCTCCACCAACCGGTCATGCAGAAGATGCTGATGATACCGGCGATGCCGTTGAACACGTTGTTCCAGCCGGCGAGCTGCGTGGCACCTTCGGAGGTGACCCAGGTGGACTGGCCCAGGACAAAGAAGTGATAGGCGCTCTCAAAGTCGGACACGACGGCGATCATGATGTTGATGGCGACGATCACAAACGGCCACGCGCGGAACCAATGCGCCTTGCCGATCTTGCCCCACTGGTACTTAATGGCAATGAAGCCCCAGCAACCGGCCAGCGCCGCGTATACCTTGGCGTAGTGGAACCAGCTGTTCTGGTACACATGGGTGGGGTTGGTGAGTGCCCACTCGGCACCCTGCGAAACGCCGATGGCGATGGCGACGCAGTAGATGGTCATGGCAAGCGGAGCTACGCCAAAGATGATTGCCGCGCCCAGCTTGGTGCGGCGGCCGACCTCGTTGAGCACGATCAGGCCGATAAAGACCATCGCCCAGCCGACCCAGTGGATAAGGGTATCGCTACCCCAGACATCGAACAGCATGCTGCTCTCCTTTCATGCGCCCGCGTCCCCTCTTCCGTCGCGGGCAGTTTGGCAAAATGTCGTCAGTTCTGGGGCTTGCGCTCCTGATACTTGGCGGTATAGCCCTCGATATGGAGCGTCGAGGCGATGATTTCCTTGACTGTCTCGTCGGGCACATCGGGGTGCGTGCGGATATACATCAGCAGCCCCATGATGAGGGTGTAGAACGTCTCGTAGACATGGTCGATGCGTAGCTCGTGATGGGCGACAAAATCCACCACGGTGGTATCGCAGATATACTGCGCCACGCGCTGGACCACGTTGTGCAAAAAGCCGCCGTAGAGCGCGCCGCTGCTCGAGGTGAGCGTGCTCGGCAACTCGTGGCCGCTCACGACCAGGCGCTTAAAGAGCGGAGCAACGGTGTCGAGTGCGCCTTCGATGTCGCCAACCGTGCGGCTGGCGTTCCACTGCTCGAGCTCGGCGATAAAGCCGTCGATTGCCTCGTCCATAACGGCGGTGACGGCGGCATCCATATCGGCAAAGTAGTGGTAGAACAGCGAACGCGTGCAGCCAGCCCGCTTGGTCACGGCCGATACCGAAAGATGGGACACACCAAGCTCGGCGCTCACGACGCGCACAGCGGCGAGGATCTCGCGACGGCGCTCGTCGCCCGTCAGGCGTTTTGCCGCGCTATCGGATGCGGGGACGGCATCGACCACAGAGATATCTGCTGCGTTGTTGCCCATGTTTTGCCGCCTTTCATCCTCTTTTGCCTGACCGTTCGCCTAACAGTCTTGAATATTGTTGACGGTTCGTCAATACTATTTTTGACACAATGTCAACAATGGCGGGTGAAAGGCATGGGGGCATGCCCGGCCTGCAAAAAAAGAGGGGCGCTGCGGTCTCGCCGGGCTGTGGCAAGAGAAGGGACGACTATGATTCTCAACGGACCGGGGATTAGCTATACCGAGCCCGATATCGGCGCGGAGTTCGTGCCGCCGATACCGGAGCATCCGCGCGAGGCCATCGTCAAACTGTGTGAGCACTGCACCAACCGCCTGCTGCACCGCGACGAGCTGCTGGGCTACGAGTACTGGTCGTTTGCCGAGGCCGCAACCGACGAGCAGGCCGAAGTGCTCTGCAAGATGAAGATGCGCCGTCCCTATACGCTGCCCGAGATGGTCAAGCTCACCGGCATGCCCGAGGCCGATATCGAAAAAATGCTCGACGACATGAGCTACACGGGTCTGCTCGAGTACAACTGGGAAAACCCCGAGCGCGCCAAGCAGTGGGTGCTGCCCATGCTGGTGCCGGGTTCTGCCGAGTTCCTCAACATGCGCGTGAGCCAGCTCGAGGAGCATCCGGTCTATGCCAAGTTTTTTGAGCAGGCATCCAAAGGCCCGCTGTCCAAGGCCACGCCGATGGTGCCGCCCGGCGGTGCCGGCATCGGCATGCATGTCATTCCGGTCGAGAAGGCCATCGATGCCGCGAGCACCTCGGTGCCGATCGAGCATATCGAGCATTGGCTCGACAAATACGATGGCAAATATGCCGCCAGCACCTGCAGCTGCCGCGCGAGCCGCCGCGTGATGGGCGAAGGCTGCGCCGACGATCCGGCCGACTGGTGCATCGCTGTGGGCGATATGGCCGACTACGTGGTCGAGACCGACCGTGGCCATTACGTGACCCGCGACGAGGTTTACGACATCCTGCGCCAGGCCGAGGACAACGGCTTTGTGCACCAGATCACCAACATCGACGGCGAGAACAAGATCTTCGCCATCTGTAACTGCAACGTTAACGTGTGCTACGCCCTGCGCACCTCGCAGCTGTTCAACACGCCCAACCTGTCGCGCTCGGCCTATGTCGCCAAGGTCGAGAAGGACAAGTGCGTGGCCTGCGGTCGCTGTGTTGAGGTGTGTCCGGCCGGCGCCGCCAAGCTGGGCCAGAAGCTCTGCAGCAAAAAGGCGGGCGGACAGGTGCCCGAGTATCCGCGCCAGGAGCTGCCCGATGCCACCAAGTGGGACCATACCAAGTGGTCGCCCAACTACCGCAACGACAACCGCATCGAGACGCATGAGTCCGGCACCGCTCCCTGCAAGACGGCCTGCCCCGCGCATGTCGCCGTTCAGGGCTATTTGAAGCTCGCGGCGCAGGGTCGCTATGACGAGGCGCTGGCGCTCATCAAGCGCGAGAACCCGCTGCCCGCTATCTGCGGCCGTGTGTGCAACCGCCGCTGTGAGGATGCCTGCACCCGCGGTCGTGTGGACGCCGCCGTGGCTATCGACGAGGTCAAGAAGTTCATCGCCCAGCGCGATCTGGATGCCGCGACCCGCTATGTCCCGCCCGTGGTGACGCCGACGCGCGCTGGCGGCTTCGATCAGAAGATCGCTATTATCGGTGCCGGTCCGGCCGGCCTGTCCTGCGCTTTCTACCTGGCCGAGAAGGGCTACAAGCCCGTCGTGTTCGAGAAGAACGAGCGCCCGGGCGGCATGCTCACTTACGGTATTCCCAGCTTTAAGCTGCAGAAGGACGTTATTGAGGCCGAGGTCGAGGTTATTCGCCTGATGGGTGCCGAGTTCCGCTATGGCGTGGAGGTCGGTCGTGATGTGACGCTCGACGAGCTGCGCGAGCAGGGCTTTAAGGCCTTCTATGTTGCCATCGGCTGCCAGGGCGGACGCCTTGCCGGCATTCCGGGCGAGGATGCCGAGGACGTGACGGTGGCTGTCGACTTTTTGCGCGAGGTCAACAGTGGCAAGATCAACGCGCTGCCCGGCCGCACCATCGTGGTGGGCGGCGGCAACGTGGCCATCGATGTCGCGCGCAACGCCTGCCGTCTGGGCTCCGAGCATGTTGAGATGTTCTGCCTGGAGAGCGAGGCTCAGATGCCCGCCAGCGAGGAGGAGCGTCGCGAGGCCATCGAGGATGGTGCTCACATCAGCTGCGGCTGGGGTCCCAAGGAGGTTCACCTGGACGAGACCGGTCGTGTGTGCGGCATCACCTTCAAGCGCTGCACGCGCGTCTTTGACGACGAGGGCCGTTTTGCGCCCGAGTACGACGAGAACGACCTGCGTCGTGTCGATGCCGACCGTGTCGTCATGTCGATTGGCCAGTCCATTGTGTGGGGCGACCTGCTGGCTGGCTCCAAGGTGGAGCTCGGCCGCGGCCAGGGTGCCCTTGCCGATCCGCAGACGTACCAGACCGCCGAGCCCGACATCTTTGTGGGCGGCGACGTCTATACCGGTCCCAGCTTTGCTATCGACGCCATCGCCGCCGGTCACGAGGCCGCCGTGTCCATCCATCGCTTTGTGCAGCCGGGCTCCACGCTCACCATCGGCCGCAACCAGCGCCGCTACACCGCGCTTGACCGCGACGATGTTGTGATTGAGAGCTATGACAACGCAAGCCGCGAGGTGGCACGTGTCGACCGCGAGCGCGAGAAGGCTGCGCCCTTTAGCGAGTACGTCGAGACCTTTACCGAGGAGCAGGTGCGCGCCGAGACCGCTCGCTGCCTGGGCTGCGGTGCCTCGATCGTCGACCCCAACAAGTGCATCGGCTGCGGCCTGTGCACCACCAAGTGCGCGTTTGACGCCATCCATCTGGATCGCGACCGCCCCGAGTGCTCCACGATGGTCAAATACGAGCAAAAGCTCCCGAGCCTCGGCAAGTACGCTTTGAAGCGCGCCATCAAGATTAAGTTCGGTCGTAAATAGGTAACCATGGCGGGTAAGGGGACGGCGCAGACTAGATTTCGCCGTCCCCTTGCTTTGAGTTTGCATCGAATCAACCTCTGCAGAAAGGGTTTCGACTTGCATGAATTAGGGATTGTGTATCACATCATTCGCGATGTTGAGAATGTGGCGCGCGCCAATGGCGTGCGTCGCGTTTCGAGTGTGACGTTGCTGCTGGGCGAGGTCTCGGGCGTCGTTCCCGATCTGCTGCTTGACGCTTGGCGCTGGGCGGCAGATAAAAAGCCTATCACGCAGGGCGCGGAGCTTATTGTGGAGCCTGTCGAGGCCGTGACGCATTGCGAGGCGTGCGGCTGCGACTACGCGACGGTCGAGCACGGCAAGACCTGCCCCCATTGCGGTAGCGGCGAGACCTATCTGCTGCAGGGCCAGGAGGTCATGATCAAGCAGATCGAGACCCCCGACGAGGACCCGACAGACGCTGCCCCCGACGGCCCTTCTGACGCCCCCGACGCCGTCGACGCCGCTAACCCTCTCCACATCGTCTAGCCCCTAGTCGTTGGGGACGTTCTTGTTTGACTAGTCGTTTAAGAACGTCCCCAACGACTACTTGCGCTAGATCATAAGTTATACAATTAGTCAAGTTATGTCTGTTTAAACAAAATAGCGGCACGCAGGCGCATTGGGATTAACCTAAAAGCGGCGTTAATGAACAGAGTGTCTGTATATATCTGTGAAAGTAATTGGGAAATCACGTTTTAGTAGGCAATGAGCTGTAAATCAGCAACGTAATCAATTTGTAACAAACTTAGACGTTTAAACAAATAATGCAACCGTTTGCGAATTTAGCTATAAATCCACAAGGCGAACAGGTATACTCCTTTATTGTCGTGTAGGAAATACGTAGACAAAAAGGAGGTTATGTGATGGTAAGTATTGTTCTTGCTAGCCATGGTGACTTGGCGGCTGGAATCAAGCAGACGGGCTCGATGGTCTTTGGCGATCAGCCGTCTGTAGCCGTGGTCTCGCTCGAGCCGAGCATGGGCCCCGACGACTTCCGAGCCAAGGTCGAGGAAGCAGTCGCTTCCTTCGAGGACCAGGAGCAGGTGCTCTTCCTCGTTGATCTGTGGGGCGGCACGCCCTTCAACCAGATCAGCGGTCTCATCGAGGGCCATGATTCCTGGGCTATCGTCACCGGTGTCAACCTGCCTATGCTCATCGAGGCATATTCGCAGCGCTTTGACGCAAAGAACACTGCACATGCGATCGCAAAACATCTCGTGACTGAGGCTAAGGCCGGCGTGCGCGTCAAGCCCGAGTCTCTGGAGCCCGAGGAGAAGAAGCCGGCTGCGGCCGCCGCTGCTCCTGCGGGTGCCATTCCTCCGGGAACGGTGATCGGCGACGGGCACATCAAGATCGCCCACGTCCGTATCGACACGCGTCTGCTGCATGGTCAGGTGGCCACCACGTGGACCAAGCAGATCAACCCCAACCGCATCATCGTGGTCTCCGACGGCGTTGCTCACGACGAGCTCCGCAAGACCATGATCGAGCAGGCTGCCCCTCCGGGAGTCCACGCCAACGTCGTGCCCATCAAGAAGATGGCCGAGGTCGTCAAGGACACGCGCTTTGGCGACACCAAGGCGATGCTGCTGTTCGAGAACCCGCAGGATCTGCTCAGGGCCATCGAGGCCGGCGTCGACATCAAGGAAGCCAACATCGGTTCCATGGCCCACTCCAAGGGCAAGGTCGTCGTCACTAACGCTGTCGCTATGGGCGATGACGACGTCAAGACCATCGAGGCTCTCAAGGCCAAGGGCGTCAAGTTCGAGGTCCGCAAGGTTCCTTCGGATTCCTCCGAGGATCTCGACGCCATGTTGAAGAAAGCTAAGGCCGAACTGGCCGCTCAAGCATAGTAAAGGAGGGTCCGATACATGTCTGCAATCACTATTCTGCTTGTTGCGATTGTCGCGTTGCTTGCCGGTATGGAAGGCATTCTGGATGAGTTCCAGTTCCATCAGCCGCTCGTGGCATGCACGCTTATCGGTCTCGTAACCGGTCACCTTCAGGAGGGCATCCTCCTGGGCGGTTCGCTCCAGATGATGGCCCTTGGCTGGGCTAACGTCGGCGCCGCCGTCGCGCCTGACGCCGCTCTGGCCTCGGTCGCTTCTTCGATCATCATGGTGCTCGCCCTCAACGGTGGCGCCACCGATTCGGCCAAGGCCGTTACCGCCGCCATCGCCGTCGCCGTCCCGCTGTCGGTCGCTGGTCTGTTCCTGACCATGATCTGCCGTACCCTGGCTACCGCTATGGTTCACGGCATGGACGCCTGCGCCGAGAAGGGCGACTTCGCCGGCATCGAGCGTTGGCAGTACGCCGGCATCCTCATGCAGGGTGTTCGTATCGCCATCCCGGCAGTACTTCTGTGCATCATCCCGGCCGAGGCCGTTACCAACGCGCTTAACGCTATGCCCGATTGGCTGTCCGGCGGCATGGCTGTCGGCGGCGGCATGGTCGCTTCCGTCGGTTACGCCATGGTCATCAACATGATGGCCACCAAGGAGACCTGGCCGTTCTTCATCCTCGGCTTTGTCCTTGCTGCCATCCCTCAGCTCACGCTGATCGCCCTTGGCCTCATCGGCATCTCCCTTGCCCTCATCTACCTTGGCCTTAAGGATCTGGCCAAGCAGGGTGGCGGCATGGGCGGTGGCTCCGGTGACCCGCTCGGCGACATTCTGAACGATTACGAGTAGGAGGGGAGTGATACATATGGCAGAGAACAAGATTCAGCTCACCAAGGCTGACCGTAAGAAGGTTTGCTTCCGTCATCAGTTCCTTCAGGGCTCGTGGAACTACGAGCGTATGCAGAACGGCGGCTGGTGCTTCGCAATGATCCCTGCGATCAAGAAGCTCTACACCAGCAAGGATGACCAGATTGCCGCTCTTAAGCGCCACCTGGAGTTCTATAACACCCACCCCTATGTTTCCGCCCCCGTCATTGGCGTTACCCTCGCCCTCGAGGAGGAGCGCGCCAACGGTGCTCCGATTGACGACGTCGCCATTCAGGGCGTCAAGGTCGGTATGATGGGCCCGCTCGCCGGCGTCGGCGACCCCGCCTTCTGGTTCACCCTTCGCCCGATTCTGGGCGCACTGGGCGCTTCCCTGGCCCTGTCCGGCAGCATCGCCGGTCCGCTGCTGTTCTTCTTCGCGTGGAACATCATCCGTTACGCCTTCCTGTGGTACACGCAGGAGTTTGGCTACAAGGTCGGCTCCTCCATCGCCAAGGACCTCTCCGGCGGTCTGATGGGCAAGGTCACCGAGGGTGCTTCCATCCTGGGTATGTTCATCATCGGCGCCCTGGTCGAGCGCTGGGTGTCCATCTCCTTCACCCCGGTCGTCTCCAAGGTCACGCAGTCCGCTGGCGCCTATATCGACTGGGCCAACCTGCCCGCCGGTTCTGAGGGCATCAAGCAGGCATTGACGATGTACAGCTCTGTCGGTGCCAACGCACTCGACCCGGTGAAGGTCACCACGCTTCAGGCCAACCTCGATCAGCTCATCCCCGGCCTTGCCGCCGTGTGCCTGACCCTGCTGGTCTGCAAGCTCCTCAAGAAGAAGGTCAGCCCGATCGTCATCATCCTGGCTCTCTTCGCCGTCGGCATCATCGGTCGCGTCTGCGGCTTCATGTAAGCACGCTTCGGCTTAAGACCGAGAGTTGCTAGGCAAGGGCTTTTGAGCCATTGAAACGGACCGCACCCGGTGGGTACACTGGATGCGGTCCGATTGTTTTTATTGGAGGGCGAGGCGCGTATGGCGCAATCTCAGAACAGCACGGTCGATCTGGCAACGCCGGCAACCTGCCTGATGGGGCTTACCAGTCACGGTAACGTGATGGTGGGCAATAAGGCGTTTGAGTACTATAACGAGCGTAATCCCGAGGATTATATCCAAATCCCGTGGGACGAGGTCGACTATATTGCCGCCGAGGTTTTGCGCGGCACCAAGAAGATTACGCGTTTTGCCATCTTTACCAAAGAGAATGGCCACTTTACGTTTTCGACGCGCAATGACAAGGAAACGCTTCGCGCGGTGCGTAAGTACATTGACGAGGACAAGCTCGTTCGTTCGCCCGACTTTATCGATGTGACGGCCAAGGGCGCCAAGAGCATCCCCTCCGTCTTCAAGAACCTTTTCCACAAAGGCAACTAGTCATTAAAGAGCGCCCCCCTAAAGTGGGACGCGGTTTCCCATGAGGCTCGATCGGGAAAGTGCATCCCGGTTCGAGTGCCGATTGCGGGATGTAGTTTCCGGAACGGGCCCGTTTGGGAAACCGTGTCCCGTTTCGAGTCGAAATTCTGGGACACAGTTTCCCAGCGAGGTCCCATGGGGAAAGTCTGACCCAGAATTTGCCTGGATAGTGGGACGCACTTTCCGGAGGGCTGTTCCACCGCAACTTCGAAGAGTGGCTACACGCTGCATCACAACGTGTAAATCTGCTACACTAGTACAACATGCCTCCGTAGCTCAGGGGATAGAGCACCGCTCTCCTAAAGCGGGTGTCGACGGTTCGAATCCGCCCGGGGGCACCAGGAAAATTGCAGGTCAGGAGTTATTTTTGCTTCTGACCTGTTCTGGTTTTAGGGCTAAGAACTGCTTTTGTTTGTAAATCTGGTAAGTAAATATTATGACTTCCCGAGTTTTCCACCGAAAACAGGAAATCACCATTTTGGGGATAATAGTTTTCAACAACTGTTAGTCGGTTCCATTTTGGTGACGCGCTTCCCTCTTTTGGGTAAAAAATATCACCATTTTGATGATTCGGTAGCTTTGAATTTTCTGATAAAAAGCCTGTTCAGAAGCTTGTGTCATACCCATCTTGGTGAAACCAATTAATAGAGAAATAGATTATAAAGAAATAGGGACGGCGACGCCGTCCCCTTCGCTCGCTGAGCTCGCTGCGCGGTCACGTGCCGTGACCTTGCTGCCGGCTAAGCCGTCGATAAAGAATGGGGACAGCGATGCTGCCCCCCCTTCGCTCGCTGAGCTCGCTGCGCGGTCACGTGCCGTGACCTTGCCGCCGGCTACGCCGTCGATTGATTCGCTCACTGCGTTCGCTGATTGATTGACCAATCCGTTGAATCGGTGACACCAGTCATCAGCGCAGCAATTGACATGTTGAATCCATTGGCAATTTTACAGAGGTTTGAAAGACTCACATTTCTTCGTCCGACTTCAATGCTCGCGTAGTAGGAACGATCCATCTCAATCAAATTGGCGAACTGCTCCTGGCTGTACCCGAGTCCAGCGCGGAGCTCTTTGCATCTCATGCCGAATGATTTCTGAAGCGTCTTCGTATCCATGACAAAAAGAGTCATGGATTGTTGTATTTATGCCAACGGACTATATACAACAATCCCTGTTAAGGCGCATAATTACCTTTATTGGAAAGAGTTCTGATGCCTAGTCGGACATGGCATGGAAAAGGAATGGAACAGCACAATGACTCAGGGAAAGCATTTCGCTGCCGGTGGCGATCACTTCTCCGCACTGCCAAACAAAAAGATTCACACTCCGAAGGGGATCGCGCGTCTGACCGTCACCGCGGCGACCATGGCCGCCATGACCGGATCGAGCCTCATCTCACCGTTCGCGGCATTCGCCCAGACCGGTGACGGGGGCACGCAGCACCCCGCCGTGATGTCGCCGATCGCCGCCCACGCCGGCGCGGCAGCCGGTACCGGCGCAAAATCCGCCGCACAGACCATCGCGGACCTGCAGAAGGCAGTCGACGAGGCGAAGGCGAAGGAGGCCGCCGCCAAGGCATCCTACGATGAGGCCGCCGGTCCCTACAACGAGGTTGCTTCCGCCCGCGACCAGGCTAAGGCATCCTACGATTCTGCAGTCAGCGCCGGCACGGCAGCCGACCGAGCGGCAATGGACGAGTACGCCCGTCAGGTCGCAGAGGGCAAGGACGCCGCCGATGCCGCCGGCAAGGACCTCGAGCAGGCGAAGGCGGGTCTCGCAGACGCTAAGGCGGATGCGTCCGAGAAGGACGAAGCGTACCAGTCCGCCCTCAGGACGGCCCAGGATGCCAAGGATGCCCTCGATAAAGCCAAGGCAGATGCCGTAAGCGCCACCCCGGAGGCTATCCGTGCCGCCGAGCAGGCGGTACGCGACGCCACGGATGCCGTGGACAGGGCACAGGCCGAACTGGACAACGCCAACGCGACGCTTGCCGATGCCCAGTCCAAGCTGGTTGCGGCCCAGTCTGCAAAGGATGCCGCCGATTCTGTCCTCGCTGCAGCCAAGCAGAACAAGGACGCGGCGGATGCGAAGGCCGCAGCCGCCAGCGCCGCCTACGAGAAGGCGAAAGCAGACCTCGCCGCAGCGGAGGCAGGCGCCAGCGGTCCTGAGTACGATGCCGCGAAGCAGAAGGTCGCGGACGCGGAGGCAGCCCTCGCCGCCGCACGAGAGGCACAGTCCCAGTGCGAGTCCGAGCTCGAGCAGGCGCAGTCCGCTGCGGCAACGGCGCAGACTGACCTGAATGATGCCCAGGTGTCCCTCTCCGTAAAGCAGCAGGCCGCGGCCGATGCCGAATCCGGTGTGAACGCCGCCCAGTCCGCACTCGATGCCGCGAACGCCGACCTCGATGCGGCCAAGCAGGCGAATGCCGACGCCGTCGCCAAGCTGGATGCCGCGAAGCAGGCTGTCAGGGACGCCGAGTCCGCCAAGGCAGCCGCCGACGTAGAGCTCGCGAACGCCAAGACTGCAAAGGATACCGCAGCCGCCGCCGTGACCGCCGCGCAGCAGAAAGTCGACGAGGCACAGGCGAAACTCGATTCAGCCGACGCGCAGCTCAAGCAGGGAGCCATCGGCTTCTTCCGTGCCATGGGTGCCGATTCAGCCATCGAGATCATCCAGAACTGCACACACAAGGGCTACACCGAGGTGGGGAACAGCCTCGACGCGACCAGTCTCGACAACATGCTCGCGGCAATCCCGTACATGAAGTCCATCAACGAGTACCGCAAGTCCGTCGGTCTCTCTGAGCTCCAGGTCACGTACAAGCTCATTGCGGCAGCGATTGCCAACGCGAACTATTCCGATGTCAAGTTTGGGCATTCCATGCAGTTTGATACGAGCGAAAACCTCGCATGGAACTATGGAACCGATCCGAAACCGCAGTGGGTGGACCAAGAAAAGGCTTTCTTCGATCAGGCGGTTCAGGAGCTCTATGGCGTCACCGGTCTAATCGGTAAGGATGCCGTAGACTTCTACAAGTCGCATAGTGGGATTGAATCCTATGTCAACCAGCATTTTAAGGTTGCCGGATATCCCGCAACTGTCGGTCACTACCTGCATGTCATCAGCCCTGAAATCGGCTATATGGGCATGGCGGTCTGCAGCAAGGGAACCATGAACGGCTGGAAGACCGACAGCTTCGATACCGCAAACCTGGGTTGGGCAGGCTCCGGTTGGAACATGAACCCCATGTCCGTCGACGAGTATGAGCAGAAGCTGACCTCCTATATCAACGGCCTCAAGAACGCCAAGAGCGCACTCGACGCAGCCAAGGCCGATCTCGCATCCAAGAAGCAGGCAGCCGCCGGCGCCGCCGCAACCGTTCAGCAGAAGCAGGTCGCAGCGGATTCCGCACAGGCAGGTGTCGATGCCGCGAAGCAGGGCGTCGCGGATGCCCAGCGTGCCGTCGATGCCGCCAATGCTGATGTCGCCGCCAAGCAACAGGGCGTCACGGATGCCCAGACCGAGCTTGATGCGGCGAAATCGGACCTCGATGCCGCCAACGCGGCAGTCGATACGGCAAAGTCGACCGTCCAGCAGAAGCAGGTCGCCTTTGATGCTGCCAACGCAGCCGTAACGACCGCACAGTCTAAGTTGGATTCCGCCAAGGCGGACACCGCTGCTAAGCAGCAGGGCGTGGACGATGCGAACGCCGACCTCGCGAAGTTCTTCCAGGACGTCGCCGACGCCAAGAAGGTGCTCGATACCGCAAAGAGCGTCCACGACGCGGCGGCAGCCGACCAGGCCGAGAAGGCGACCGTCCTCGCCGCCGCCAAGCAAAAGGCGGACGGCACCGCGAGCGCCCTCGCAGATGCCCAGCGTGCCGTCGATGCCGCAAGGGCCGACACCGGCGTTGCCGCCGACAAGCTCACCGGCTCCCAGACCGATCTCGAGGACGCACAGTCGAACCTCGACATCCTCACCGGTCTTGCCGCGAAGCTCGCAGAGGCACAGCAGCGCGAGCAGGATGCAGTAAAGGCCGTCAATGACACCAAGGCCGCGCTCGATGCCGCGAAGGCGGATACCATCGCCGCCGAGTCCCTGGTCTCCGCCGCCGAGCAGGCGAAGGCGCAGGCAGACGCCAAGCTGTCGAAGCTGAACTCCATCGATGCCGGCGCGGCGATCGCTTCCGGCCATGATGTGAACGCGGATGACGCCCTCAACGCGCTTTTCGCCGCAGCAGTCGAGGCACGTGCCAAGGTCGCGCCCGCCAAGGCCATCCTGGACGAGAAGCAGGCCGCGGTGGACGAGCTCCAGCCCGGCTACGATGCGACACTCGCCGCCTACGAGTTGGCGAAATCCGACCGCATCGCAGCGGAGCAGAAGCTTTCCGATGAGATCGCACGACAGGAGGCAGAGGAGGTCGCAAAGCAACAGGCGGCATACACCCCGAAGCACCTCACCGGCAAGGATACCGCCCAGCCCGGCAGCCTCGCCCAGACCGGTGACCGCGCGGGACTCATCGGCGAGACGTTCGTCATCGGCGGTACCGTCCTCGTGGCAGCCGGCGTCTTCCTCGATCAAAAGAAGCGCCGCGAGCAGATGTAGATGCGAGCCGGGCGTTGGACACTGACTAGTGACCAACGCCCGGTTTCAGTGACTGGGAGATTGATATGAGAACAAGGGCCATTGTCGTTGCGCTTTTAGTGTGCCTCTCGGCGCCTCAGCTCGGATGCGCCAGCGTTGCAAAGCAGGAGAGCGGTTCTGCGGAAGGGGCCATTGCGGCAGTAAAAGCTAAAGAAAAAAAGAAGCCAAGTGGAGAAAAGGCTTCGCAAACCTCTGGAACCAAGACCGAGGAGAAGAAAGAATCCGACGGCAAGGACCAGAAGTCCGATGACTCCAAGAAAGAGGATAACAAGTCTTCCGACTCGTCGAAGTCTGACAGCAAGGGAAACTCCTCCGACTCCAAGCAGAATTCCGGCAATTCGCAGAGTTCCGGCAGCAACAATTCCTCTTCCAACGGCGGTAGCCAGAAGAAGTGGGTTGCCGAGCAGGGACATTGGGAGACAGATTACAGCCAGGTCTGGGTGCCGAATGTAGTGTATACGCGCCATCCTCGTTTCTGGGTCAACCATGGTGGCACTATGGTAGGGCCCTTCGATTCCGAAGATGCCGCCTATTCGTGGGTTCATAATGATATGGATAACGGCGGCATCGGAGGATCTGTCGTAAACGATTCGTATACCACATCTGAGGACCAGGGACATTATGAACAGCAGGCTACGGGACAACATTGGGTTGTCGACGTCGCCGGCCACTGGGAGTAATGTGCATCGTTCCTCTCCTCTTACATTCGGTAAATAGATTATTTATTTGTGGGCGGCCGGTTCGACCGCCTTTTTTAGACGCCCAATCTGGGAGCAAACGATAGGAAAGCAATCAAACGAGAGGCCGTTCCAAAAGAATCCGGCGGTGCCGGATGCTTCGGGCAAAACCTTCCGCAAATCGGTAAGGTCTTCCATCAACTCGCTCCAGCCCTCGCCCGGAGTCCGCTGCGCGGTAATGCAAAAGCTCGGCATCCCTCGCATTCGCATTACCGCTCCGCTCTCGCTACAGCGAATTTCTAACACTCAGCATTCTTCGCGTTAAAAATTCGCTTCCGCTCACGGTCTCCGCTGACACTACGACACCGCGAAGCCTTTCGCTCGAAACGAGGCCTCTCATTTCGTGTCTACGCTACGCTCCGCCCAATCGCCGTCCCGGTGATTGCAAGATGACTGTGGGTGGCATTTTTGTGGGCCCATTCGGACCCCAAAAACACCACGCCACAGACCTTGCTTATCGCCTGCTGCGGCGATAAGGTTATTGTGAAGTTGAAACTTCGCGATGAAGAATCGCGGCGACGATTCTTCATTTTTGGAACGACGCCAGCCGTTCCTCATCAAGGAAAGCGAATCGCATAGCAGGTTTTGATCGGAGGCCTCTCCGATCGCTGATTCGTTTTCCGAGGAGGAATCATGAGCAGGCTCCGCCCACACACCGTCAAGGCGTCTCTTTCAAATGACGAGAAGAAAACCATCGCTGCAATCGCAAAGCGACATGAGATGAGCGAGGCGGAACTCATCCGCTTCGTTTTGTGCAATGCCGACGATCTCGATATCGATTTTGGTTTTTCGGAAATCGCTGGGCAGAAATTCCGAACCGATGACATTCACGTCCGGGTCTCGCCGGAAGAAAAAAAGAAAATCGAAAGCAATGCTGATTCCCTTGGCGTGACCGTGAGCTCGTATGCGCGGCGCGTACTGCTCAAAGGGAATGTCGAGAAAAACGATGTCAATCGGGCGTCGATCGACAAGATCTATCACGAGCTTTTGAAGGAAGGAACAAACCTCAATCAGCTGATGTACTTCGTGAACGCCCAGGGGCTTCCTGCGTACAACGAGAAAGCTGTTTTCCGCACACTCGAAAAGGTTTACCAAGTTGGGCGTAAGCTAGACCGTTTCATCGACGAGCTCGAGAAGTGCTATTTCGTCGGTGGTGATGTGAAATGACGGTTATCAAACAGAAAAGCGTTTCGAGCGACCGCTACGCAAAGAACGTCCGTAAATACATCAACGGAAAAGATGCGCTTGCGCGTGGCGGCTGGAACATCGAATACAGCGATCGCTGGTTTTCGAAAATGGATAGAACCAGAAAGGTTTTCCATCACGACAAACCATCGAGAGCCGGAGCCAAAAACGTAATCCTGCTTCATCAGATCCTCGCGTTCCTTCCGGAAGAATGCTCATGCAACGGGGGCAAGATGACCCCCGATGCATGTTTGGTCTACGCGGAGCAATGGCTTGCGAAGCACTATCCGCATCAACAAGTGATTCTCGCGCTGCACGAAGAAAGCGATAAGGCGGGAAAACGCTACGCAGTGCACATGGCGATCAACCGTACCGATTTGTTAACCGGCAAGCGTTGCGAGACGGGCGGGCGGCATGGAAAGTACGAACGCGCCTCATGGGTCCGCGAACTCGATAAGGACTGGAATCTCGCCCAGCTCGAAAAAGGAAAGAAGAATTCGAAGATTCGCGATCGCCAGCCGCGCGACACAGAAAAGGAGATTATCGGTCGCGGTGAGTACAGTTATAAAAACAATCTGCGCGAGTTGATCCATCTTGCAATCAACGAAGGTCATCCGAAGAATATGGAGCAGTTTAAAAAGTTACTTGCCTCATGGGGCGTAGACATTTTCATTAAGAACAATCGAGTCTATGCGACAGATCTCGATATCAAGGAGGCCGGCAACCCGAAGTGCACTTTCAACCTGACTCGTCTTGACGGGAGGTTTGCGGTCAAGCAACTTGAGGCGGCCTTCAAAAATAACGTGCTGGAGGCCGAGCGAGCCCTTCCTTATGAGAGGCGTTGCGAGATTTACATTCAACGGCTTAAGAAGGCGTATTCGGCGTGGGTCGAGCAGGCAAAGGCGAGCAAGGGCGTCGCCTACAATCTCTTTCCTAAGTTCATCGCACCGAAGTGCGATGAAGATCTGCTCGAGGATCCGGCGGTTCGTGATGAGCTTCTTGCCCGGCGCGGTTACGCAAGGGAGATTCGCAACCGTTACGCCGGCGCCGTTCCCGATGCTGGCGATGACCGCGTTCGCGCCGCAGGACGAGCCCATGGTGGCAACGGCGATATCTCGCCGCAGGTCGATCGCGCGGTCGACCGAGGCGATTACGATCGCGGAGACACGCCTCGCTAGTTTTGGAAAGCCTATCGTCGGTGCCCTAGCGCGCTGCCATCCAGTGCCGATTCTTTCATACTCGCAATTCGGCGAGGATGAGGAGTATGAATTGATCGGCGGGGGTCAGCCGCTCTGATAGAATCGTCCTTGCTGTCGGCAGCCCTCGTGCCGGGCAGAGCCCTCCATTTGATGGGAGGTGATGCCCATGACCGATTTCACCGAGCTCGTGAAGCTCCTGACCGCTATGGTCTCGCTCCTCACGGCCCTTGTCGGCCTTTCCAAGGCACTCAAGCAGGGTTCGAAGCCCAAAAAGAAAGGCCACCGTCGCTAAGACGATGACCCAACTTCATTAAGCAACGGCTCTGCCCAGCTCTCTACAACTTGGGCTGCCGTCGGCACCATTTTACCCTCCTGACGAGGAATTCGTCCATATTTCAAAAATCAAATCCTGTTCGCGCGTGGGCGTAAACTTATATAGTTGGGCAAATCCGGCAGATTGGAGCTTGAAACATGAGGGATATGCACCTCATGTCGCTCATAAAACGTCTCCTGACCTCGAAGGAGAACGTTTTTTAGCGATAAAAGGAGACATAAAAATGATCTGGTTTACCAGCGACACCCACTTCGGGCATGAGAACGTGCTGAAGTTCACCGACCGCCCGTGGGAGACGATTTGGCAGATGAACAACGCCATCGTCGACAACATCAACGGCAGGGTTGCCGTGGACGACGAGCTCTACATCCTGGGGGATTTCTCATTCAAGATGACCGCCCAGGACGCCTACGGGCTGCGCAAGCGGATCGCCTGCAGGCGCATCCACCTCGTCCCGGGAAACCACGACAAGGACTGGACCCAGCCGGCGGTCGCTGGCGCCTTCACCGTGGAGCCGCCGATCTGCGTGCTCAAGATCGACGGGCAGAAGATCGTCCTGAGCCATTACCCCATGGCCGACTGGCAGGGCATGAGCCATGGATCGTGGCACCTCCACGGGCACATCCACAGCAGCGGCGGCGCGTACAACGAGTTCAACCGCAAGCAGGGCCTTCTGCGCTACGACGTCGGTTGCGATGCCAACGGGCACTCCCCGGTGAGCCTCGACGAGCTGAGGGAATGGTTCGCCGGAGTCGGCGAGCCGTGCGGCCGGGTGAAATGGCCCTGGTGGGTCAACGAGACCGGCGACAGGCAGGTCGAGCGCGAGCTGGCGGCGTACAAGAGGGAAGAGGCGATCCGATGACGGTCTATGTGACGGGCGACATCCACGGTGGGCTCGACATGCAAAAGCTCCGCGACTGGGAGCTTGGCGACAGTCTTACCAGCGACGACTATCTCGTCGTCGCCGGCGACTTTGGCTTTCCGTGGGATTTCTCTGCCGAGGAATGCGCCGATATCGCCTGGCTGGAGTCGCGCCCCTACACGGTGCTGTTCGTCGACGGCAACCACGAGCGCTTCGATCACTGGGCGGAGCGACCCATGGAACTGTGGCACGGTGGGCTGACGCAACGCCTGTCGGATACTTCGTCTATCCGCCGCCTCATGCGCGGGGAGGTCTTCGAGCTCGACGGCTCGACGGTCTTCACCATGGGCGGTGCCACGAGCGTGGACAGGGAATACCGCGTGCCGTATTCCAGCTGGTGGCCTCAGGAGCTCCCGGACGAGCGCGAATTCGATGCCGCGCGGGCCAAGCTCGACGAGGTCGGCTGGAAGGTCGACTGCGTCATCACCCATACCTGCGCCACGCGCATGCTCTCGCCGACGCTCTACCCGGACCCGGGCTGGGAACGCCCTGATGTGGACCGGCTGACCGGATTCCTCGACGAGATCGAGGATCGCCTGGACTACAAGCGCTGGTATTACGGCCATTTTCACCGAGACGGCAACCCGGACGAACGGCACACGGTGCTGTATGACCGGATCGTGAGGCTCGGGGACAAACTCCTGCCGTGGGGTGCGTACTGATGACGGTCTATGTGACAGGCGACGTGCACGGCAGGGCCGAGTACGGGTCCAGCCGGTTCGCCTTCAGGTCTTGGCCACTGGGCCGGACCCTGACGCGCGATGACGCAGTGATCGTGGCCGGCGACTTCGGCTTTGTCTGGGATGGATCCAACGCCGAGAAATACTGGCTCGACTGGTTCGAATCGAAGCCCTGGACCACGTGTTTCGTAGACGGCAACCATGAGAACCACCACGCCCTGGCCGGGCTGCCGGTGCGGGAGTGGAACGGCGGGCTCGTCCATGAGGCGCGACCGCACGTGCTGCACCTGATGCGCGGGGAGGTGTTCGATATCGACGGGCTCACGGTCCTTGCCATGGGCGGTGCCACGAGCAACGACAGGCAGTATCGCAGGGAGGGGAGGAGCTGGTGGCCCGAGGAGATGCCGAGCGAGGAAGAGATGGAGCACTGCCGCGCCTCGCTCGACCGCGTGGGCTGGAAAGTTGACCACGTTGTGACTCACGAGGCGCCGGCTGCCCTTGCTGAGGGGCTGTGTCGCGAGCTTGGGCGCGAGTATCGGGACGACCGGCTTCAGCGATTCCTGGGTGAGCTCGACGGACGGCTCGGCTACCGCGTCTGGTTCTTCGGTCACTACCATCGCGATAAATGGTGCGACACCAGGCATCGCCTTATCTACCGAGACATCGTGCCGATCGAAGATGCTGCGCCCGGTTCTAGAAACCTTCTAAAAGCGCTCTAGAAGGTTTCTAGAAATCAGTTACCTGACAGGAAGGGCGCGGGACTACTCGCCCCTCATCTTGGTCATGACCTCGACCTTGGCCTCGGCCACGGTCGCCCGCCGCTCGGAGGCGGCGAGGCGGTCCTTGAGGGCGGCGACTTCGGCCATCAGGTCGCGCTGGGCCAGTAGCGCATCGCTCAGCTCGGCTTGGGCTTTCAACGCGGCGTCACGCTTGACGCGCAGACGCTCGATCTCATCGGACATGGCCTCAGCCTCGGCGTGGAGCTGGACGACCTGCCTGCTGAGCTCCCTGGCATCGGCGAGGTATCTGACGCTCGCGGCATGGAGCTCATTGTTTTCGAGCTCGATGCTCGCGGTGTCGAGCTCGAACTTCTCCTCGATAAAGGCGACCCGCTCATTGCAGTCGGCCTCAAGTCTTTCGTTCCGGTCTCTCGCCTCGACGAGCTTGCGGTTGAATTCGTCGAGCTGGGCCCTGAGTAACGCGTTCTCGGTCTTGAGATCGGCGGTCTCGCGCAGCAGCTTCTCTCGCCAAGCCTTTTCAATCTGCTCGGCGGCCTCATCGAGGACGTCCTTCGCGCCGGGCGTCTCGCTGATTTTTCTGTCGTTCGGGTTGTCTGTCATCGTGCGGCACTCCAATCAACAATGGGCATGGCTCCGCCATGCCGTACGGCTGGGAACAAATACGCGGCCGCTGTTGAGTTGTGTTTGTCCTGCGCTTGGTGAGTTCTAAAAGCGTCTCAAGTCATACGTTCACGCAGGTTTTCGATTGGAGAAATACCGCACGTTTTCATGGTATCACGTGCCTTAAAGAACATGAATGGGCGGTCATATCGATTCGTTGAAAATAGCACCTACGACGTGCTGGTGGCGGGAGAGTGATGGCGTTAAAGATGTCGAGAATGATTATGGGAGTATTTTAGATGCAGGTATGAGAAAGGGTCGAATCGAAGTGTCTGGCCGGACGCCAATTGTCCGGGAACTGTTTCGGTTCGACCCTGCTTCATTTTACATCCGCGGCATGTTTTTGTAGACGCCTGGCGATTACCGACCTTCACGACCTCGATGACGGTTTCCCCGTCCTCGATTCTTGCCAGATTGCGGTAGACATGCTGCGTGAATGGTCGGATATCATTTGAGCCAGAATCCTCTTCTATTGAAGCGGATTCTGGCTCAGTGGTTTTTAACTCGGTTGTTTGACAGAAGCCCACGTCGATAGTCGGGCTGTGGACTTAAGATTTCGGGGGCTCCCAAGCGTTTTCGATCGCGGCGCGGTAGATTGCAGCGTAATTAAGCATCCAGCTGCCATCACCAGTTTTTTGAATATACCCCTTATCCTTTAGAGAAGTATAGGCTCGGGATATCGTGTTCTTGCTCAAGTGGTAGTGATCCTCAATCCATTTGCTTCTAGCGCAAAAGCCCATGGGCCGTTTGTTTTTGGAAGGTTTTCCAAACTTCCATACGAGGCCGAGGATGAGACGCTCGGCGGCAACGGTGGTGACGCAGCACGCCCACTCGGGCACTGAAATAAAAATAGCTTTATCCATTTTCTCTATAATCTTTCGTTGCTCGGTAACATCATCGTTGAATATGTCGGAAATTGACGGTAGCTCGCTCATGTTTACCACCTAGTCAAGGTGGGCGGTACGACCTTCAAGCTGCTTGAAAAGCTCATAAAACGAGCTTTCAAACATGTAATACGAGCAATGGATTTGGATGAGCTTGCCGGACTCGCGCATGAATTTGCGTGCGGTGTTTTCGCTCCAGCCAGTGAGTTCGCGGATATCGTTAACGCGGAGCAACCGATTGCACTGAGCGGCACCAGTGGGGAAAGTCGGTGTGGACGCCTGAGTGCTAATCTTTGGAGTAGCCATGATGAGCTATCCTTTCAATGAGGGCCCTCCCTGTGCTTGTAAGACTTACCAGGTTCATAAGCACTTGGGGGGCCGGTTTCTATGACTACATGCGTAGCCATCTGACAGCTTTAGCATGTATTAAAACTCATTAGTTGTCAATCAAATATAGCATCTACCTGCGGAAACGGTATTATAGTACCGTAATATTATGAATAAAACGATGAATGAAAAACATGCTATTTCTCGCTTCTCTGTATATAGGCGTTGATGAAGTCTTCGTAGCCTTTAACTGCTTTTATTTCTGATTGTTGAACGAGGCTTGTATACGTTTTGAGCGTGATATTGGGGTCCGCGTGGCCAAGAATTCCTTGCACGCTTCTAACGTCCGATCCGTTCGCCAGCATAAAAGTGCTTACGCAATGCCTGAGCTGATGCGGGCAGATGCCCTTATATAGTTTTCCGCCAGTCGAATTATTCGGCTCATAGATTCCAAGATTGCAGCTAACTGCGAAATCGCGAAACCAATGGTTGAAGATGTAGTTCTTCATGTGACAGACAGTAGGGACCCCTTGCTCGACAGCAATATCGCTAATGATGGGAATGCTGCCAGTCTGGGACAGCCCCAGAGAGGCCAGGAGCTCTTTTTGTATGGCTGACCATGATTGAAGACGTTCGGCCAGGGTTTCTCCAACGGGGATTTTGCGTTGGCTTTCTTGTGACTTGGGTGCCCTCAGTTCATGATCGTTGGTGTACTGCCTGTCAATTTTCAAGGTTTTATTGGCAGGGTCCCAATCGCGCCATTCGAGGCCCAGCATCTCGCCTTTTCGCATACCCGTATACACTAGTACTAGCGTACCAACAGCTTCGGCGGTGAGCTCAATGTGTTGAAGATGTGTGCATAGGGTAGCTACTTGCTCGATTGTCAGTGATTCTCTTTTGTTGCGTGGTCTGCGAACATGAACGGTAGCGCAGGGGTTTCGGTCAATTATTCTCTTTGCGACTGCATTCGACAGAATCTGGCGCAGTTTCGCATTGATTCGTACAAGCTCAGATGGTTTGTATTTTCCCGTACGACGAGCTTCGGCATATGTTTCTTCGATTAGATCGGGAGTTAGCCCCTCAATTGTCTGAAACGCACCGAATAGGTCTTCGATATGCCTGCAATCGTACGCTTCTCTTTCATAGCTCGTTGGCGCAAGCTCGGTGTCCCTATTTTCATGAAAGGCCCAGCAGTAGGACGCAAGCAAAGTGGGCTTTTTAGTTTTAGTGATCGTGCCAGAGGAGTTGATTTCAGCCAGCTTGGCCTGCATTGCAGCCTTAGCTTCTGTTTTAGTCTTGCAACGAACCGTATAAGTTGGGGATCGTTTGTAACGCCCTGTCTTAGGGTCCTTGACCCCAAGGGAAAAATAATAGCGATAGGTGTTAGGTGATCTCTTGTCTTTCCAACACGTGCCTCTTCCGCTAATTAGTGGTTGTTCTGACATCTTTGCACTCCGTTTCTTTGAATAGTTTTCAACAATTCATTGAGTGCAGTTTAGCTAAAGCTGTTAGTAATATGTTTGTAAAAGCGTAGGCGCAGCTACCGGAGGCAAAAGACACAAACTGCTATGTTTATCTGCGGTTATATGATGTTCAATGATGCTTGATGAATGGTAGGGGGTAGCATTAAATCATATCTCCTAAAGCGGGTGTCGACGGTTCGAATCCGCCCGGGGGCACCAGAGATTTGTCGAGCCC
>NZ_QSOP01000010.1:0-15946 GCF_003436275.1 Collinsella sp. TM09-10AT | reverse complement strand
TTCGAATCCGCCCGGGGGCACCAGAGATTTGTCGAGCCCGGTACCGCTACGGTGCCGGGCTCTTCTGGTCTAAGGGCATGGTTCGAGCCGTCGACACCCGCGTCACCAATTTCCCCGCGGGGGGAGTTTTCGAATCCGCCCGGGGGCACCAGAGATTTGTCGAGCCCGGTACCGCTACGGTGCCGGGCTCTTCTGGTCTAAGGGCAGGGTTCGAGCCGTCGACACCCGCGTCACCAATTTCCCCGCGGGGGAGTTTTCGAATCAGCCCGGGGACACCAGAGATTGATCGAGCCCGGTACACCGTCACGGTACCGGGCTCTTCTGGTTCATGTCATGTCAAAAACGAAGCGCCCGCTTGCTGGGGGAGCAAGCGGGCGCCTGTGAGCGAATATGTTTGCGGCGGGAGCCGTAATGGGCGGTGGGGCGGCGACTAGTTGGTCGTACCAGAATCGTCGCCCGTGCTCGTGCCCGAGCCAGAGCCCGAACCCGAGCCAGAAATCGAAACCGTCAGCGTAATCGTGTTGTCGGTGGACTGCTTGCCGGTGGGGGAGACGCCCGTAACGGTGGCGTTTTCGTTGCCGCTCACGGGGTTGCCGTTCTGGTCGCAGAACGCGATGTTGTAGAACCCGGCGTTGTTGAGCGCGGTGACGGCGGCGGAGATGCTCTTGCCGTACAGGTTACCCGGAACGCTGGCCTTGCCGGACTTCTTGGCAATGACGACGGTAATCGTGGCGCCGGGCTTCTGCTTGCCGCTGGGGTTCCAGCTGATCACGGTTCCCTCGGTAACTGAGTCGTTCTCCTGGTAGCTCACGTCGACGCCAAAGCCTGCCATATCGAGGGCGTTGCGCGCCTGGGCCTCGGTCATGTCGGTCAGGTCGGGGACGGACGTGGTATCCGGGCCGCTCGAGACCTTGTACGAGATGGTCGTGCCCTTCGCGACTTCCTTACCGGCTTCGGTGCCCTGCTCAAAGACCTGGCCCTCATCGGCCTCGTTGGCCTCCTCGGAGGCGTTGCCCTTCAGGCCAACGCTTGCCAGCGCGGCTTCTGCCTGGTCCTTGGTCAGGCCGACAAGCCGGGGAACCTCAACCTTCTCGGAGGGCTTGGGGCCCTTGGAGATTACCAGGTTCACCTTAGTGCCCTTGGCCTTCTTGGTGTTGCCGTTGGGCGTCTGCTCGGCGACCTTGCCCTCGTCGACATCGTCGTTGTAGCTTTGGTCGATGGTGCCGACCTCGAGGCCGGCTTCCTTGATCAGTTCGACGGCAGTCTGCTGGTCCTTGCCCAGTACATCGGGAACGGTGACCTGCTCGCCGCCAAAGAGTCCTGTGGCAAAGGCCACCACGATGCCGATGACGGCAACGGCTGCCACCACGGCGGCGATGATCTTGTTCTTGTTGGATTTGGGCTTTTCGACCTCGTAGGAGCCGGTGGAACCCGAAACCGAGCTACGGGCGGTATTCTGGCCGCTCACGCCCGAGACGGGACGCACCATGGCGCGCGTCTGATCGGAAAGCTCGCGAGTCTTGGTGGCGCCAAGCTCGCCGGGGGCACCGATGATGCGCGTGGGCTCCGAGATGTTGACGGCACGACCGGACAGGTAGCTGTTGAGCACCTGACGCAGCTCGTCAGCGGTCTGGAAGCGGTTTGCCGGGTCCTTCTCCATGCACTTGAGGATGATGCGCTCAAGGTCGGCGTCGACACCGGAGTTGATCTGGCTCGGCGGAATAGGCAGCTCGTTGACCTGCTTGAGTGCGACCGAGATGGCGTCATCACCGTCAAAGGGCACGCGGCCGGTGGCGCACTCGTACATCACGACGCCCAGCGAGTAGATATCCGAGGTGGGGCCGAGGTCCTGACCGCGGGTCTGCTCGGGGCTGACGTAGTGGGCGGTTCCCAGCACGTTGTTGTCTTGCGTGAGGTGGCTGTTCTTGGCGCGCGCGATGCCAAAGTCCATCACCTTGATGTTGCCGTCGGGCAGCACCATGATGTTCTGCGGCTTAATGTCGCGGTGGATGATCTCGTGCTTGTGGGCGACCGAAAGCGCGGAGCTGATCTGCGAGCCGATCTGGGCGACCTTCTTGGGGTCGAGGGCGCCGTGGCTCTTGATGCCGCTCTTAAGGTCGGTACCGCGCAGGTACTCCATGACGATGTAATAGGTGTCGCCGTCCTTGCCCCAATCGTAGACGCCCACGATATAGGGGGAGGAGAGACCGGCTGCTGCCTGGGCCTCCTGCTTAAAGCGTGCGGCGAAGGTTGCGTCGCCAGCATACTGCGGCAGCATGATCTTGACGGCAACCGTGCGGTCGAGGACCTGGTCCTGTGCACGGTAGACGGTCGCCATGCCGCCTGTCCCCACCTTATCCTTGAGGAGGTATCTTCCCCCGAGGACCCTCTGTTCCATTCCTGCTCCTAACATAACTATTCGCTCAACGATGTGTGCAGTACCTACGATATGGCCGCTGGGGCCGTGTGGCGCGTTGCCGCTAACTCTTCGGCCGCGGCGCGCCTCGGGTGTCCGATTCAATCATGGGCATCACGCTCCCTGTGCGGCGAGCGCCGCGGTCAGGACGATGCCGGCAATCTTGGCCGCCTTGACGTCGTGTTTGTCGTAATCCTCCAAGGCCACCGAGATGGCGACCGTGGGTGAATCGTAAGGTGCAAAGCCAACGAACGTCGAGTTGACGTTGGTGCCGCCGGTCTCGGGCGAGCCGGTCTTGCCGGCGACCTTGACGCCGGGGACCTGGGCATCGGTTCCGGTACCGGACTGGACGACGGCGAGCATGGCCTGCTTGACCTGGTCGGCCGTGGCGGAGCTGACGGCCTGACCCAGCGAGCGGGACTGCGTGGTCTTGACCACAGTTCCGTCCGGGGCGAGTACCTGGGCTACAAAGTACGGGTCCATGACCACGCCACTGTTAGCGATGGCGGCGGCAATCACGGCGTTTTGCATGACGGTGGTCTGCGGCCCGGGCGTGTGGTCCATGCCGACAGGCTGGCCGGCGCCGGCCCAGGCGGTCTCCCACTCGGTCATGAGCGACGGGTCGGCCATGATGGAGGCCGCGGAGGTCAGGTCCTGGCCGAGCTTTTGGCCGTAGCCAAAGGCGTTGGCAAACTGCACGAGCGTGTTTGCGCCAACTTCGTTTGCCACCTGGCCAAAGACGACGTTGGAAGACACGGCAAAGGCCTGCTGCAGGCTGATGGTGCCGTAGCTCTCGTTGGCATAGTTGGTGACCGGCGCGTTGCCGATGTCCATGGAGCCGGGCGCCTGGTAGGTGCTGGTAAGGCTGGCGGTGCCGGTCTCGAGTGCCGCGGAAAGCGTAACGACCTTAAACGTGGAGCCCGGCGTGTACAGCGCGTCCATGGCGCGATTGTACATGGAGCCGTCCTCGCCGCCGCCCGCCTGCAGCAGGGCGTCGATGTTGGTGTTGTCATAGGTGGGCGAGCTGGCGCATGCGAGCACCGCACCGGTACGCGGGTCGATGACCACTACAGCGCCCTTAAAGCCCTTGAGCGCCTGCTCGGCCGCCGTCTGGATACGCGAGTCGATGGTGAGCTTGGCGGTGTTGCCCGGCTGGGTCTGGCCCGCGAGCGACGCGATGGCGTTGTTCCAGCTGGAGTAATCCTTAGAGCCGGTGAGCGTGTCGTTCATGACACTCTCGATGGCGGTGGTGCCATACTGCTGGCTCACGTAGCCAACCACGTGCGCTGCCAGGTTGCCGTTGGGGTAGGAGCGTACGTAGGTGCCGTCCTCCTGCTGCAGCGACTCGGCCAGCGTCACGCCGTCGGACGTGATGATGGAACCGCGCTGGATGTACTTGGAGCGGGCGATAGTGTGGTTGTTGGTCGGCATGTCCTGATAGTCCTTGGCCTTGATGACCTGGACATAGGTGAGGTTGCCGATAAGGATGGCGAACAGCGCCGTAAAGGCGAGCACCGCACGGGTTAGACGGTTGGCGAGCGCAACGCGGCCGAGCACACCGGATTCAGGCGTGTCGAGCAGGCGACGGCGCATGCGCGAGCCGACGGAATGGCTGCCGCTGCCGTAGGAAGACGAGGTGGCAAAGCGCGTGCCCGTCGGGGCGGCGGCAGATGCGACCTGATCATCGGTGATGGCGGCCATGGTGCCGGTGCCGGTAAGCTCGGCCTCGCGTCCGGTCGCTTCGTCACCGGCGCGCAGCAGGAGCGCGACGATGATAAAGCTTGCCAGCAGCGAGGAACCGCCCTGGCTCATAAAGGGTAGGGTGACGCCGGTCAGCGGGATCAGGCGGGTAACGCCGCCCACGATTAAAAAGGCCTGGAAGCTGATGGCGGCCGTAAGGCCCGTGGCGCTAAAGGCGGCGAGGTCGGATTTAGCGCGGGCAGCCGTGGTGAGGCCACGCACGGCAAAGAGCATAAACAGGATGAGCACGGCGCCGCCGCCCAAAAGGCCCATCTCCTCGCCGATGGCCGAGAAGATAAAGTCGGACTCGACGACAGGGATGTTGTTGGCCATGCCGTTGCCGATACCAACACCGACCAGACCGCCATCGGCAAGCGAGAAGAGCGACTGGACGATCTGGTAGCCCTGGCCCTGGGCGTCCTTAAACGGATCGACCCAAACCTGGAAACGCACCTGAACGTGAGACAGGAACTTGTAGGCGCCCACGGCTCCAACGGCTAAGAGCGCAAGGCCGATAACGACATACGAGAATCGTCCCGTGGCAACGTAGAGCATCAGCAAGAAGATGGTGTAGAACAGCACGGCCGAACCCAGATCGCGTTCGAAGACGACGACGAGCAGGCACACACCCCACACGGCAAACAGCGGCAGCAGCAGTCGCAGGCGAGGGATCTTAAAGCCCAGGATCTTGCGGTTGGAGATGGAGAGCAGCTCGCGGTTCTCGGCCAGGTACCCGGCCAGGAACAGCACGATAAAGACCTTGGCGAACTCGCCGGGCTGGATGGTAAAGCCCGCGATGCGAATCCACAGCTTGGAGCCCGAGATCGTGGTGCCGATAAAGATAGGCAGCATCAACAGAATGATGCCGATAATGCCAAAGGTGTACTTGTAGCGCATGACTACGTCGAGGTTCTTAACCAACGCGAGCGTTCCCACCATCAGGGCCACCGAGACAAACAGGATGATGAGCTGTGAGATGGCGAGAGCGGGGGCGAGACGCGTCACGAACGTGATGCCGATGCCCGAAAGCACAAAGACAATGGGCAGGATGGCGGGGTCGGCACCGGGCGCCAAGATGCGCACGGCAATGTGGGCCGCGGCAAAGGCGGCAAAGAGGCCGATCGGTACGGCGAGCGTCTCAAAGGAGATGGCAGCGCCCGCGGTGAGGACGTACATCGCATACAGCAGGATGACGGGGAACGCCGAGGCGATGAGCAAGAGCAGCTCGGTGTTGCGGCGACTCATAAGCGGCACTCCCTTTCTAGTTCTTTTCGGAGGCTTCGGCCTCGGCGGACTGTTCGGCGGTTTTCTCGGAATCTGATTCGGAGGTCGATCCCTGGTCGGTGTTGTCGCGAATCGTTTGCGCGTCGATCACCTGGCGGGTCTGCTCCTCGTCGATCTGGTGGCGGTACTTGGATATCGTGTCCTGCGCATCGTCGACACTTGTTTGCGGAATGCCCGCCTTGAGCCGGTTTTGCGTGTCTTCGGGCAGGTCGGACAGCTTGATACTGGTTTCGCTTTCGAGCCAGTGGAGCTTGAGTCCGAGCGGCTTGCCGGGCAGGCCGCGCCAGACGGCGACATTGCCCTGGTAGGTACCCAGGTAGTACGAGCCGGTGACACCCGTGTAGGCCCAGATGGCAGCCGCCAGCACCAAGACGAGACCTAAGACGACGCCGATGGTGACGTTGCGGCGACGCACGCGTTGCGCCTCGCGCATAACGCCATCGTCAACCAGGTCAACGACTACTACGGTCACGTTGTCGTGGCCGCCGGCGGCAAGCGCCGCGTCCACTAGGTTGTCGACGCAGATTTGCGCGGTTGAGGACTGCGTGGCGATGTTCTCGATATCGCTATCGGGAATCATGCTCGAAAGGCCGTCGGAGCACAGGATCAGGCGGTCGCCTTCCTCGATATGCAGAGTGAAGTGGTCGGCATACATGGCGGGGTCCGAGCCCAGCGCACGGGTGATGACCGAGCGGTTTGGGTGGACGCGAGCCTCGTCTGCCGTAATCTCACCGGCGTCCACGAGCTCCTCCACGTAGGAGTGGTCGCGGGTCACGCGGATGAGCGTGCCCTCGTGGAGCAGGTAGGCGCGAGAGTCACCCACGTGGGCGATGGCGAGCGTGTCGTTTTCGATATAGGCGCAAGTGGCTGTGCAGCCCATGCCGGGCTTGCCCAGGCCGTTCAGGGCCGCCTCGATTACGGCGGCGTTGGCTGCCTCGACGGCTGCGGCCAGGCGTGCTGCGTCGGCGGACTGCGGGGCCGTCTTGGCAATAGTCTCGACGGCAATGGAAGAGGCTACCTCGCCGGCGGCGTGACCGCCCATGCCGTCGCATACGCAAAAGAGCGGCGACTGCACCAGGTAGGAATCCTCATTGTGCGGGCGTACGCAGCCAACGTCAGAGCGGGCGCCCCACATGAGTTGCGTGGTGGTGCCGGCATCATAGGTCGAGTCGGTCTCGATGCGCTCCTCGGTCAGGGGCTCAAAGCTCATGGTCGAGCCGGGGTCTTTGAGCTTGGTCTCAACGGCGGCAACGTCGATCTCGGCTGTGTCACCGGGAGAGACGGTGTCGGTCTCGGCGTTTGATTCGGAATCGCCGGTGTCCGGGGAGCCGGGCTCCTCGGGCGCGCGGGCGGTCGACTCGTCGTCTTGCGGGCTGACGTCTATAGGCTCGGGTGTCGCAAAGTGCGACGGCGCGGGCGTGCTTTGCGACTGGGCGGCGGGCTCGGCCACGGTATCGGACTCGCTTGCGGGCGCAGGCTGCGGGGCCTTGGGTGCAGGGCCGTCCTCGGGGGATGGCCCCGCCTCGGGCGCCGGCGTAGACACGGGCGCAACCTCGGATGCCGGGGCTATGGGAAACGCCGGCGCGGCGGGCTCGGGTGCCGCAAACACCGCAGCGCTCTCGTTGATTGCCGCGGCGACAGGCTCTGCAAAGTGAGCCGGCGCCGAGGTTGCTTCGGGCGCTGTGGGCTGTTCCGCGGCATGTGCGCCGATGGGCGCCGCTACGGCATCCTCTTCGTCCTCGTTATCGGCGAGATCCGAAATATCATGCGTTACATGCGAAAGAGGCAGGGAGAACACGGTGTCCTCGGGTTCCACGGGTGCGGAGCCCGCCGGAGCGGCGTGGGCCGCCGCAGCTGTGGCGGCAGCCGGTGCCTCGGTCATAGTCGCGGACTTGTTCTCCTCGTCGATCATCGACGGTTCACCTTCATGACCACATCGCCAATCTGGACTTCGTCGCCCTCGCGCAGCGTTGCGGGCTCCACAAGCTGGCGGCCGTTGACGAGCGTGCCGTTAAGCGAGTTGAGGTCCTCGATGATGAGCGCCGGGCCCTGCAGCGAAAAGCGCGCATGCGAGGCCGAGACGAATGGTTCGTTGATGCAGATGTCCGAAGACGGCGAGCGACCGACGATGACGGGGCCGAGCATGTCTACGTGGATGCCGCGGATACCGCGCGGACCCTTGTCCACATCGATCGTCCAGATAGCCGAGTCGCGACGCTGCCCGCGCACAAGTCCCACGCCGGTCTTCATGACGGCGAACAGGAAGATATAGAGCAGGGCGACCAGGACGATGCGGCCTGCAAAAAGGACGATATCGATGTTCATAAGAGACTATCCCCTAAATTCAAAGGTGCTCAGGCCAAACGTCAGCAGATCGCCGTTGCGCAGCGGGCAGCGCGTAATGCGGCGGTTGTTGACGAGCGTGCCGTTGGTGGAATTGAGATCCTCGATCGACCAATCCGAGCCCGTAAAGGTGAGCTGGGCGTGGCGGCGCGACACGTTGGGGTCGCGCAGGGCAATGTCGGAAACTGAGCGCTCGCGACCGATGGTCACCTGTGCGGAGGTGATGCTATGGCTCTCGCCGCTCACGACGTCGACGAGCTGGGCGAGCGGGCGCTGCGGGGCGCGAGTGCTCGCCATGTTGGAGGCGATGCCGGCTGCGGCGCCTAGGCCCACGGCGGCGCCGGTCGCGGCGGCTCCGCCCATGCCGGCAAGCGCGTCGCGCGAGACGGTCTGCGGCACCGGGATGGGTGCGGCGGCGGGGTCGGGGACGCTAGGCGCGAAGGGGTCTGCCATGGCAAGCGGGTCGGGAGCGGCGGCGCGAGGCGTCGGTTGCTGCTGGGGCATGGCGGCGGGGCGCTGCTGCTGCGGGGCAGCAAACTGCTGCTGGCCGGCGCGCGGGGCGCTGGCGGCACGGCTTGCCGCGGAGTTGTTTTGGCCCAGACCGTTTTGATAGGCGCGCTCTTCTTCGTACAGGCGGCCGAGCGTGGGGGCATCGACGTTCTCGGCAAAGACCGAGAACTTGCTGGCGCGCAGCTGCGGATCGATCATAAAGCGCACGAGGGGCTCGCCGACAAAGACATAACGGCGCTTTTCGGCCTGCGCCTTCACAAACTCGCGGACCTCGCGCGAAAGCTCGGGGTAGAACGGGGCGAGCATGGGATCGTCGTCGGCGGCGATCAGGATGGTATAGAGTGCCGGCGCCGTGTTGACGCCATTGATCACCAGAGTCTGATCCTCCATGTCGCGAGCGGCCTGCTTGGCAAGCTTCTTAAAGGAGAACGGGGCACGGGTGGCACCGAAGATGCCGGCCACGTGGTCCTCGAAGATGTTCAGGAAGTTCACGAAAGATCACTCTCCGTATAGGTTCTTTGGTATCCGAGCAAATATAGGCATATCCCAACGATTATAGAGGATAGGGTTCCCGCAACTGCCGCCTTGGCGGCGACCGCGGCTGCAAGGCTGGCAATTTCCATATGGTGTGCAAGACAGGATGCCGCTGCGCAGCCGATGCCGGTGACAGCGATGGCGGCGATTGCGGCAAGGTTTGAGCCCTGATCGGCACGCTTGGCATGGGCATTGAGCAGCGCAGATGACGCCGCGGCAGTTGTCGCGACCAGCGCAAAGGCAGCCCAAAGGAGCGGGTCTCCCAGCGCTGCGGCAACGTTGCCGAGCCCCAGCACGCCTCCGGCTGAAAGCGCGACCGTGGCCAGACGGGCAAAAAGCGCGCCCATGCCCGTTGCCGCGGCAGCGCTTGCCGGGCCGAGCCAAAATGACGCGACGCCGGCGGCGACCCCAGCTGCCAGGAAGGTATTGCCGGTCAGACAGCCAAGCGCAAGCGCGCAGGTGAGTGCGGCGCTCGCGGCAGCCTCGGTGCGACCCCAGGCGATCCACCAACCGGACATGGCAGCGGCAAAGATCACCGCGACGGGCAACATCGACAGGATGCCCTGCGCCTGCATGGTGGCGTTGGCCATGAGCACCAAAAAGCCCACAGCCGAGATGGCCGAGCCAATCTGGGGGGCCAGGCCAGCCGCCGCTCCGATCGCGATTGCCGCAATGACCAGGCCGGGAAGCGCCGCGACCCCGGCCGTTTGCATCAGCAAAAAGCTAAAGGTGCCGCACGTTAGCGCCGAGATAGCGTGCATGGTGTAGTCGCGCGCATGGCTCCAGCGCGTGCCCGCCCAGCCGAGCGCGGGGTCGACCTCGATGGCGTCGTCCTCGTAGTACGACGGCTCGATATCGTCGAGCTCTTGCTCGTCATCCGAAAGCTCGCCAACCATTTGCTCCAGACTGCGACGGCCCTCGCGCACGCTGCCCAGACCGGCAAGGAGTTGGTCGCAAAATGCCTCGATGCTGTTGGGGCGGTCCTGCGGCATGGGGGAGAGCGCGCTCATGAGCGCGGCCTCGGCTCCCGGGGGAAAGTGTGGTATCAGCTCGCTGGGATAGGTGGCGCCGCCGATGATGCGGTCGAGCGAGTCGGCGGGCGTGGCCGCCATAAAGGGAGCGCTGCCGCACAAGCCCTCATAGATAACGCAGGCAAGGGCAAAGACATCGGCGCGTTCGTCGACCGTGCCGGTCTCGATATCGAGCTGCTCGGGCGGCATGTAGCCGATGGTGCCGCCGCGCGAGCCGCCAAAGCCACCGGCGGACGACAGTCGCGCCATGCCAAAGTCGGTGAGCTTTACATTGCCCGAGTGGTCGATGAGCACGTTGGCGGGCTTAATGTCCAGGTGGAGTACGCCATTACTGTGGGCGAAGGTGAGCGCCTGGCCCAGGGCATCGGCAATGGCCGCGGCCTCGTCAAAGGTAAGTGAGTGGCCGTCCACGCGATGCAAAAACTCGGCCAGCGACATGCCATCGACATATTCCATAACCAGGTAGGCATAGGCTGTGTCATGCGTAAAGTCGATGACCTGCACGATATTGGGATGTTGAAGCATGGCGGCAGTGTGCGCCTCGCGCAGGACATCCATGATGTCGCTGGCGGGCATGCCGGCACCGTTGATAAGGGGGATGCGCTTAATGGCGACGCGGCGGCGCAGGTGCGTGTCGCGGCAAATCTCGATGGAGCCAAAACCGCCGGTCGCAAGTGTCTCGAGCGGCTGGTACCGCTTGAGCAGCTCGCGAGAGCTGGTGCCCTCCAAAGGAACGTCCGGCGAGAACCGGGCGGTATGTTGCGAGAAAAGCGGCATGGCCAACCCTCGTGCGTTTAAAGTTCGTTTGCGAGCGGCGGGCGCGGGGCCGAGCCGTTCGCGGTGGCATAGATGCTGCTAGTGTAGCACGCTCGGGCAGATGGCGAGGATAGCGGGATGCGAGGTGGCCCGATCGATTCGGCCCGTTTCGGCTCGTTCGGAAAGCGCATCTCAGTTTTCAGCCAAATTATGGGATGCGCTTTCCAAATGGGGTGGGCTGCGGAAACTGCATCCCAGAATATTGCCCTGGAACGGGATGCGCTTTCCGAACCGGCGTCCAAAAGGAAACCGCATCCCGCTTTGATGTGGGGACTGCGAACAAAAGCCGGACCGTGATCTGGCGCGGATTGGAGTTCGCCTGAATCATTGATGCTGGCTGGTGTGAGAACAGAGATAAACGAGCGGCTCGAGCGATATAATGACACGCTATGGAGGCCGTATGCTCTTTTCCCGCCGTTCTGCTACATTTGCCTGCGCCATTGCGCTTGTCGTAATGGCGGTCACCCCTTATCACCGGTTTTCATCTTCAATCGGCCTAGCGTCAGGTGCAATGACCTGGCTCGTTATCCTGGGCGCATGCCTCGCGGCGTTTGTTCATGGTGCTGCGCTATGCAAGGGGGGAATGAGAAGGCCGAGGCATCTCGGTGCCATCGGTGTTTTCCTTGGTGTTATTGCAACGGTTCCCGAATGGGCCGACCTGGCTTTCTATGCTCGCGGAGACTCTATTCCAATCGTGTTTGCACCGATTTGGTTGTTACATGGCGTTTCGTGTGTCTCGTGCTTTGTTGGATCGCTGCTTCTCTCATATGTTATTTGGGGCACGGCGGACTCTCCTTTGACGCAGAGGTCGACACGGACTGACGAAAGGGAAACTCGTCACCCGCAGGACGCGATTTTTACAGAAACAATAGCCGTCATGTCTTGCCTGCTGTTTTGCTGTCGAGTTTCATGGAGAGTCGTTCCCGAGCCATGGGGGATGCCCCCTGTAACGGCCGCGGCAATTGGCCTTGCGCTTTTAATTCCGTTGGTCTATCTCGCATTGACTGTGGCCCCGCCGTTTTGCCGCCCTCGTGCCTTTGGCCATGGGCGGCGCGACGTGTTTGCCTGTTCTGTGCTCGTAGCAGTTCCTATTGGTCTTATTCCGGCTGTTGAGGCGGCATACTTCGCAAGCGATGCCGTGGTCATTGCATTGCTGGCGATGGGGTCCGTTATCGCTGCTGCCTTCGTATGCATGTTGCTAAGGGGGAAACGGGACAACAATTCGGATATCGCCTGTGCGTCCGACACATTCGATGCGGGGGTGTTTTCCCCTGCCCTGTCGCCTAGAGAAGAGCAGTTTGTTCGACTGCTGCTCAAAGGGAAAACGCCGGCGGAAATTGCCAAGGAGACGGATACGAAGCCATCGACGGTGAGAACAACGCTTCACCGAGCATACGGGAAGGCGTCGGTTGCGGGCTCACGCGAGCTCGTGGCGCTGTTTGCGGGTGAGGGCGATACTGTAGGGCATGAGCTACCGCAGCGGCATGCTGACGATATAGTGGCATCAGCTCGAACGCGCCGGCTGTTTCGATACCTGCTCACATTATTCTTTATCCTCCTTGCGGCGGGGCCCTTGGTAATGGCGGATAGCGATTGGGGGTCCGGTGTTTCGCGGGCTGTCGCCTTTTCCCTCTTAAGCTACGCATTGGGTCTCGGACTGCTTCTGTCGCTACGCTACGCGGGTGGAAAAGCGAATCGTGGCGCTGCGCTGGATAGAGCGGGTGAAGCGATTTGGCTCGGAAGCCCGTACGTATGGGCGGTGCTATCTGCTGTGGACTGGTCTTTTATCTATATCGCAGCATTGATGTGCATACGCGTTCCGTTGATGGATGTGCCGGTCCTGTTTTGCGGCGTGGCGTCTACGGCTTCGCTCGCTGTTGGGCTGCGTCCGTTTAAGGTGCATGCCCATGCTCGGGCTATCGTGCCGTTGGTGTCAATGGGCATGGTTGCCTTAATCTATGCGGTCGCTAGGGGGCGAATCCATGGACTTGCGGTGCTGACGGGGGTGCTGCTCACATATATAGTGATGCGAAGCTGTCCGCAGCGCAAAATGCTTGGGATATGGATGCTCTGCTTTGGGGCGACGGCTCCTGTTTGGGCTGTCTTGCTCAATATGGTGCAGGATCTGACGGTTTTCGAGCCGTTGTTCCTCGCGTCGTTGTTGGGGCAAAGTTCGGCTGTCAATGTCGTCGTGGCAACGGTGATTGTTTGCTGGTCTGTGCCCATGTTCGTTACGCACATCGCGCTCGCCCGCTCGGTTGAGGACGAGAAGGCCGTCTTGGAGTACCGGGCGAACGGGTCCACCGAAACGGCCCGCGTGCGCCAGCTGGCCCTGCTTACGTCGCGCTCCCTTTCTGATGTTCAGTCGCAAATTTTGCTGATGACGGCGGAGGGCGCAACGACAAAGGCTATTGCGGAGGATGTCGGTTACGCTGCATCTACGGTGCAAGCACTGCGGTCTGCTTCTTACCGCCAGTTGAAGATCAAGAATAAAGCGGAGCTTATTTCATTGTTATCGCAGGTAGATAACGTGTAAACGCCTGAGCGATCAACTCAATAGCGAGTGTTTACAGACATCATTCTCTATTCATGCAAAGGTTGCCGTGTGTCGACGCATTATTAACCGCTTGTGATTAGGGCCGGGTCGAGCGTTGTTGCTCGGTCCGGCCAATGGGAGGGTGATGTCGGTTGAATAAAAAACTAATTCGGCACGAGTTGTCCAAGATATCTGGAAACCCAATATTTGCGTTGGCTCTTACTTTGGCGACAGTAATTTCGATGGCAGCTGCCATCGAGGCGTGGTGGACGCTCGAGATTGAGCGCAAGCAGCTGTTATCTTTTGGCTACGGCATTGGTCTGCAGTCTCAGACATACCTCGGCCAAACGCGTGAAAGTAGCTTTGGCAACTGGATTGTCGTGAGCGCGAACGCGCCGTTGCTAGCGTCGGTGTTTTTCTATGCGCTGCCGTTGCTTGCCATGTTGGCCGGGTCGTGGTCATGCCTGTCCGAGCGTTTGAGCGGTTACGAGGCACAGATCTGCACGCGTGTTTCTAGAAATGCATACGTGAACGTGAAGATGCTGTCTGCTTTCCTCTCTGCGTTTGCGGTCACGGCTATTCCGCTACTCGTGAACTTCCTGATTGTCTCCATGCTGTTTCCCGCGTATCTCCCCCGGGTCGACGAATCGACTTACGTCGGACTCTATCTGCATAGCTATTTTTCTGGTCTGTTTTATTCCCGGCCTCTGTTATACGTGCTGGTTTATACGCTGTTCGATGCGGTGGCGCTGGGGGTTCTATCCATGGCCGTGACCGGTCTGTCGGTTGTGTTTCGCAGCAGAATCAAGGCGATGGTCGTTCCATATCTGATTATGGTTGCATGGCATTTTGTTAACGACTGGATTTTTAGCGTCCTTTCATGCGTCGGCTTTAACTGCAACATTCTTAACAGCATCAGGTCGGAATCGCTAAATAACTGGCCCGACATCCGAGCGGGGGTTGCGGAAATCATCTTGCTGTTCGTCTTTTCTTTGGTTTCCGCGAGATTCTTAAAAAGACGCGAGGTGGTCTGATGCTGTTTAGGCTGGTCGCCGCGGACCTGAGGACCGTTTTGAAGAAGAACATCATCGCTTTTATTGCGGTTGCGGCAGTGACCGTTGCGAACTTGGTGTACGCCTACGGATTGTCTTCTGTGTATGGGGTCAGGACGGATACCTTGGGGTTTGCGGATAATCTCGCGCTCGTGTTTGCCGGGTCTGCTCCGTTTGAGCCTAGGCCCGGGGCCATGTTTGTGCCTCCGTTAGGGTGGCTATTCCTCATTCTGCTCATTCTCTATACAACACTCGATTATCCGACCGAATCGTTGCACGGGTTTGGTTTGCAAGCGCTTGTTCGATGCCGGTCAAGAACCCTTTGGTGGGTCTCGCGTTTTATCTTGGTGGCGGCGGTAACGGCATTTTCACTGCTCGTGGTGGTTTGCTCTGTTGTGATTTGGAGCTTGGTGGTGAGCTCCTCGTTCAGCGCGGTCGTCCATGGCGAGTCGCTTCAGCTGGCTAATTTGGCGCCGTGGTTTCTCAAAGCTGCCGAGGCAGATGCGCTGCCGTTTTTCGTAGGACTCTTTCTTGCTTTCGAGGCGCTTGCGTTTGCGCAGGCAGCGGTCGGGTTTGTGCTTGGGCCGTCGGTCTCGTTTGTGGTTTTAATGAGCTCCCTGATCTGCTCGGCATATGCGCGGCATTGGGTGCTGCTGGGAAATGCCCTGATGCTGTTGCGCTGGGGCGGAATTGTCAAAGAGGGAATCGCGACGGGCTCGAGCGTCTTGTTTTCAATTGTGATTATGTCGTTATGCCTATCGCTGGGCGGACTGTGGTTTCGAAGGGCAGACCTTTTAGAAAAGGGGGACAAGATATGAGCGTGATCGTTAGGGACGTATCGAAGCGCATAGGCAAAAACGATGTTCTGCGCAACGTGTCCATCGAGGTTGACCCTGGGACTGTGGTCGGTCTTCAGGGGATAAACGGTTCGGGTAAGACCATGCTTATGCGAGCGGTCTGCGGATTGATCAAGCCTACCGAAGGCGAAATCTCTATCGATGGCCAAAGGCTTGGGGCGGACATCTCGTTCCCGCCGAGTCTGGGGATGTTGATCGAGGCGCCTTCCTTTTTGGGATATCTGTCTGGCTGCGACAATCTGGAGCTCATTGCTCAGATCAAGGGCGTTGCAACCCGCGAGGACATTCGCTCTGCCCTGCGGCTCGTGGGGCTCGATGCAGACGAAAAAAAGAAGTTCCGAGCATACTCGCTTGGGATGAAGCAGCGTCTGGGGATAGCTGCGGCAATTATGGAAAAGCCGAAGCTGCTTGTTCTCGATGAGCCAACAAATGCCCTCGACGAAGCGGGCGTGGAAATGCTCAAGCGCGTTGTGGCGATGGCGGCATCAACGGGTCGCGAGGTTATTCTGTCCAGCCATGACGGAGAGGTGCTCGAGGAGCTGGCCGATCGGGTTTACTGCATGCGCGACGGTGCCGTTGTGAACGTTCGGGAAAGGTCGTGAGCGCGATGAAGAAGACCCTGTGGACAAGAAGGTCGGCGCTTGCGCTTTTCGGCTGTGCTGTTACTGGCCTTGCGGGCATGAGGGCGAGCGTCGTTAACGGGAACCGGACGGTCATTCCTGAGAAATATTATGCGGAGGGCGAATGGCTCTCGATGGATGGGGCGTTTCTGGGGGGTGACGCATAATTTCTTTCGCAAATTGACAACCGCATAGCGGAACACGGCC
>NZ_QSOP01000001.1:122391-220355 GCF_003436275.1 Collinsella sp. TM09-10AT | reverse complement strand
TTGCCTCTTGACAATGTCCTGCTCATATTAAAAGGAACGTCCCTAAGTGCCAAGTTGAGATGAAAAAGGCGGAGGCCCTGGTGAGGGTCTCCGCCTTTTTACAGGGGGCGATATTAATCGCTGACTGCTGGATTAGACCAGGCGGGCGTTGATCGTCTTGGCGATCTCGGCGGCGTCGGTGGAACCCTTGACAGTGGCACGGAAGTCCTCGTCCATGAGTGCCTCGGCGACCTTGGACAGGATCTTGAGGTGTGTGGTGCCAGCCTGAGCACCCGGGATGAGCAGGGCGATGGCCACGTTGACGGGAGCGCCGTCCATGGTGTCCCAACCGGTCACGCCGGACTCGTCCTTGACGACGATGACGGCAGCCTCGGTAATAGCGTCGGACTTGGCATGCGGGATGGCGAAGCCCTCCATCATGCCCGTGGTGCCCTCGGCCTCGCGGGCCAGGAAGGCGTTCATCACGGCGTCGGCGTCGCCGGCGATACCGGCCTTGACAGCCTGGTTGGAGACAAAGCTCAGGGCCTCGTCACGAGAAGCGAAGTCCTCGGCGACAAAGACGTTCTCGACCTTCACGAAGTCGGCAGCCTCGGCCTTGGGAGCCTCGACAGCAGCGGCCTTGGGGGCCTCAACCGGCTTGGCTGCAGGGGCAGCCTTCTGGTTCTTCTCGAAGTCGAACTTCTTGAAGGCCACGAACAAGATTCCACCGACCACAGCACCGATGAGGATCGCGAGGACCCACAGCGGACCGTTCTCGACAACGGGCAGGACCAGGAAGCCGCCGTGAGGCGCCGGATCATGAACGTTGAACATAATGGTCAGGATCGAGGCGATGGAAGAACCGAGCATCATGATGGGCATGACGGGCCAGATGTTCTTGGTCATGAACGGAATGGCGCCCTCGGTGATGTGGGTGCAACCAAGGATGAGGTTGACGACACCGGCGTCGTGATCCTCCTGGCTGAAGTACTTCTTGCCGACGACGACGGCGAAGGTGGTGATCAGCGGCGGAACGATGCAGGCGGCGGAAACGGCAGCCATGAAGTTGGTGCCGAAGTTGTAGGTCTCGGTGCCAACACCGGCGGCCAGGGCCTCGGTGAGCATAGCCGTACCGGTGACGTAAGCAGCCTTGTTAACCGGGCCACCCATGTCAAAGGCGCACATGCAGCCGATAGCAAGACCCAGGACAACGGCGCCAGAGGCAGACAGACCCTTGAGGAAGTCCATCATGGCGGTGTTGATGGCAGCCATGGGGCCGGAGATGCCGAGCATGACCAGACCGACGATGGCAGTCGAGAACAGCGGGTACAGGAAGATAGCCTTGAGGCCGTCCAGGTTCTTGGGCAGACCGGCAAAGACCTTCTCGAGCAGCAGGATGACATAGCCAGCGAGGAAGCCGCCGACGATGCCGCCCAGGAAGCCGAAGCCCACACCGGCGCCACCGGCGTCGATCATGCCGGTATCGGCGTTAACGGGCAGACCCTGGATGGCGATCATGCCGGCAACAAAGCCGGGGACGAGCGCCGGGCGCTTGCCGATGGACTCGGCGATGTAGGCGGAAAGCACCGGAACCATGAGGTTCATGGCGATACCGCCGATAATCTTGAGCATAGCGGCGAAGCTGTTGTAGTCGGCAGCCGTCGAATCGAAGGACGTGATGCCCCACAGGAACGAAACGGCGGTCAGAACACCACCGGCGACGACGAAGACCAGCATGTGGCTGACGCCATTCATGAGGTGCTTGTAGATGACATGGCCGATGGACTCCTTCTCCTCGACCTCGTCCTCGACATCGGCGGCAGCGGCAACCGTATCGTCGCCCTTGGCGGCGAGCGCGCGGTCAATCAGCTTTCCGGCGGCCTCGACGGACAGGGCCTTGGAAACACCGACGGAAACCATGGGCTTACCGGCGAAACGCTCAGCCTGGACATCCTTATCGGCTGCGACGACAACGGCCTTGGCACCAGCGATCTCGCTCTTGGTGAGCTCGTTCTCGACACCGACCTGGCCATGGGTCTCGACCTTAATGGTCAGACCGCGCTCGGCAGCTGCCTTCTCCAGCGCCTCCTTCGCCATGAAGGTGTGCGCGATACCGGTCGGGCAACCGGTGGCGGCGATGATGTCAAACTTAGCCATGTGTCCCTCCTTCTTGAGTACTGCGCCCGCAGGCGCTCCCCTACACGCGCGTCCTTGCGCGCTTTTCCACAACTGAAAGATACCAACCCAGCGCTTTCGCGGAAAGGAAAATGTCCCAATTCTCCGGTGAAAGGTTCTTTCATAACCGTAAACGGTAGGTGAAAGTTTACCATCAACACTTGAAACGGCAAGGTGTATCTTGTAATTGAAAATGCCCGTATACTATGGCATTGAAAAACGAGTCCAATTTTCATGCCAACCAGGAGCCATCCATGACCGATAGCAGCAAGAGCGCGCTCTCCCTTATTAGCACTCATCAGGGATATAGTGGATCCGAGCAGCGCATTGTCGACTATATATTGGAGCACCAGTCCGAGGCGCCGCGCCTGACGGCCGCACAGCTCTCACGAGCCGCCGCCACGTCCGAGGCGACGGTTTCGCGCTTTTGCCGCAAGCTGGGCTTTGGCAGCTTCCGCAGCTTTCAGTTTTCGCTGGCACGCGACTTGGAGAGTCAGCGCAACGAGGGCCTGACCGACGAGGTCTCGCTCGACAACATGGAGCAGAGCCTTAAAAATATCTTGGCTGCCAAGGTCAGCGAGCTTAACGCGACCATCGACGGGATTGACCACGATACGCTAACGGCCGTTGTACACGCGTTAAAGAATGCGGGCGTTATTGAGTTTGCGGCCGTAGGCAACACCAACGCCGTTGCGCTCGACGCGACGTTTAAGTTTTCGCAGCTGGGCCTTCGCTGCATGGCAAGCACCATCAGCGAGACCTCGATTGGTTTCGCGCTCACGTTGCGCCCCGGCGACGTTATCGTGCTGATCTCGAACTCCGGCAAGTCGCGCCGTCTGAATCGCATGGCAAAAGCGGCTCGCGACTGCGGTGCCACCGTGGTCGTCATCAGCAGTGACAGCAAGTCTCCACTTGCGCGCCTAGCCGACTACACCTTTAATACCGTCAATCACGAGGCGCTGCTGACAACGGGCGACTTCGCGTTCTCCAAGATGAGCGCCACGATGATCATCGAGGTCATCTACAACTTCCTGCTGCCCGAAATCGAGGACGCCCGAGAGCACATCAGCTACTACGAGGAGCTCATTCAACCGGATAAGGTCGTAGAGTAGGTTTTAACGGGGGACGTTATGTGCCGTTCCCACAAAACTATGCCGGTTTACTACGATGAAATCGGAACATGCAATCACATCGCATTGTTAAAGAAAACCGCAGGCTTTCTACCTGCGGTTTTCTTTTTGCAATTTTAGCCGTGCTCGAGCTATGCCGATTCATCGTAGTAAACCGACATAGTTTTTTGACGGTCGTGCCAGACGGACAAGTAGCGAGGCAAGAATTACTGATATTTTGCCCCCCAACACCACCGGGTCGTTCTAACCTCGAGCATCTTCCAGCATCTGTCTGGCGTGCGCCAGGCTTGCCTCCGATTGATCGCCGCTCAGCATTCGAGCGATCTCTGCGGTACGGGCGTCCCCAGTCACCTCGTCCAGATGCGTCTGAGGAACGTCGCCTGGCTCCTTGCTGACCACGTAATGCTTGTCGGCCATGACCGCAACCTGCGCCAGGTGGGTTACGACGATGACCTGATGCGTGGCGGCAAGATCGGCCAGCACGCCAGCAAGAGCACGAGCCGTGGAACCACCGACACCGGCATCGACCTCGTCAAATACCAGCGTGTCGACGCCGTCCGCATTACCGAGGACAACCTTGCTCGCCAACATAACGCGGCTCAGTTCGCCGCCCGACGCAATGCGGCGCAAGGGACGCGGCGTCAATCCGGCGCCGCTGCGATACAAAAGCTCGTAGCTCGAAGGCCCCGCCGGCGTCCACTCGGCACGCGGAAGATCACGCGACTCCCAAACCAGCTCAGCGCCGCCCATCTCGAGGCGTGCCATCTGACGACCCACCTCGTGGCAAAAACGCGGGGCTGCCGTATTGCGCGCGCGCTTAAGCGCCTTGGCGGCGGCGAACAGTTCGTGCTCCGCCGCGCCGAGTGCCTCGCGTGCCTTCCTAATCTGCTCGTCACCATCGTCCACCAGCGATAACAACTCCCGCGAGCGGTCACGCATGGCAAATACATCGTCCATGGTGGGACCCCACTGACGCAGCAGGCCCTTGAGGTCGGAATACCGCTCGCGCATGCGAGCGAGCTCGCGAGGATCGAACGCAACGCCATCGCGATAAGCACGCAGCTCGTTGGCGCAATCCTCGAGTGAGATGCAGGCATCCGAAAGTGCGTCGGCGATGACACCCAGTTTGCGATCGACGGTAGCCATGCGCGACAGTTCTGCCACGGCGCCGTTCACGGCATCGAGCGCTCCCCCTTCGGCAGCAAGCGATGCATGGGCATCGTTAGCTGTGGCAACCAGTACCTCGGCATGTTCGGAGCGCGGCAGCAGCTCCTCGAGCTCCTCATACTCACCCGGCTTGGGGTCGACCTCGGCGATACGCTCCAGGGCGAAGCGCGCCTCCTCGACGCGACTCCCCTGCGCACGCGACGCCTCCTCTACGCGACGGACCTCCTTGACAGCCGCACGCGACGCCTTAAGGCAGGCACGGTACTTTTCCAGCGCCTCGAGCGCAGAGCGACCAGCCCAGGCATCGACCATAGCAACATGATGCGCCGGATCGAGCAAGCGCTGATGCTCGTGCTGGCCGCAAAGATCCATCATCACGCCGACGCGCTCGGAAAGCTCGCGCACGCTGGCGATGCGGCCGTCAATCTTGACGCGGCTGCGGCCCTCGGCAGAAAGGCTGCGCTGCACGGTGAAGCCCTCCGCGTCGTGCGGGCCATCGAACAGGCGAGCCTCGACGCTCGCAAGCGCCTCGCCCTCGCGCACGGTCGACGAATCGGCACGCTCGCCCAAAATAAGCTTAAGCGCCGAGAGCAGCGCGGTCTTGCCGGCGCCAGTCTCGCCAGTCAAAACCGTTAGGCCTGTGCTGGGCACCAGCGTCGCCTCGCGAATGAGTGCAATGTTTGAAACCTGCAGCTCATCGATCATGACGAACTCCGTAGAATACGCGACTCACCGAGTTATAGAAGCTTTCGGGGCCATAGTCGAGCAACAGCACATCGCCGGGACCGCGACGCACGGCCACGCTCTCGACCGTGCCGTCGCAGGTAATAAACTGTCCGTCGATAGCGATGGCAGGCACACTCGGGCGGTCGTCAGACATAAAGATCTCGACGACATCGCTTGGCGAGGTCAAAAAGGCGCGAGCTTGAATGGTGTGCGGCGCGATGGGCACGCAAACCATACCCGTGTAATCGGGGCTTACGATGGGACCACCGGCTGAAAGCGCATAGCCGGTGGAGCCGGTCGCCGTCGATACGACCACACCGTCGCCACGCAAGCGGTCGATATGGTGGCCCGACACGGTGATGTCGAACTCGACCATATCGGACAGGGGCCCACGCGTGAGCGCCATGTCGTTAAGGGCGAACGAACGCACGACGTCCTTCGTGCCGTCCTCGCGCACGGAAACGATATCTGCGGCGATGGTGGCGCGACGGCTCACGTGGAGCTCACCGGACAGGGCATCGCTCACAACCTGCAAAACGTCGCGTTCCTCGGGACTGGCCGCCGTCAAAAAGCCCAGGTGACCATAGGAAAGACCCAAAATGGGAATCTCACGGTAGTTGAGAATGCGGGCGGCGCGCAGCAGCGTGCCGTCGCCGCCGAGCGTAATGACCAGGTCGGCATCGTCAACATCGGGCGTGCTCTGAATCTTGGAGCGCTGGTCGGCCGCCCATGCGACCTCGTAGCCCTGGCGCGTCAGCCAGAGCTCGAGCATCAGGCCGCTCTCGACCGCCTCTTGCTTGTAGTAATTGGGAACCAGAAAGACCTTCATAGCGTTGCCGCTTTCTCGCTCAAAGCCGATACCTGGGCTTGCAGCTCGTCATTCGAGCGCTCGCCGGGGGCAAACCTCGTGCCGTACAGGAAAAACTCAACGTTGCCCTTGGCGCCATGGATGGGCGACACGCACACATCGACCGGGAACAATCCCTTCGCGGCAAACAGCTCGATGACCGCAACGAGCGTGTCGACACGCACGGCGGGGTCGGTCACGATACCGCCCTCGCCCACCAGCGCCGCCGGAGCCTCAAACTGCGGCTTTACCAGCGTACAAAACGAACCCATAGGCGTCAGGCAAGCCAGCACCGCATCGATGATGTTCGCGATGCTGGTAAACGACACGTCGCACACAGCCAAGTCGATAGCGCTCTCATAGCCGAGCTCGGGCAGCTGCGTCACGTTGGTGCGCTCATGGAGCGTCACGCGATCGTCTTGGCGCAGCGACCAATCAAACTGGGCACGGCCCACGTCGACCGAAACGACCGTGGCGGCACCGCGCTTGAGCAGGCAATCGGTAAAGCCGCCAGTAGAGCAGCCTACGTCCAGGCAGGTAAGGCCCGTGGGATCGATACAAAACGCATCGAGCGCACCCTCAAGCTTAAGGCCGCCGCGCCCAACGTACGGAATGCGCCCCTTAACGTGCAGCGGCAGGCCCGGCGTCACCTTGAGCCCCGGAGAGGTCAAACGCTCACCGCCGCTCGAAACCAACCCGGCCATAAGAGTGCGAAGGGCATCCGCGCGATCGGCGCAGATGCCCTGTGAAATCAGTTCGTCATCGAGACGCACGCGTTTCATGAATGCCATCAACCATTCGTATCCGGAGATGCGGCCTAGCTATCCTGGGATTCGTTTGCCGCATCCTCATCGTATTCCTGCTCGAGCTTGTCGGCCTCACGCGGCGTCAGCTCAAACTTGTCGACCATATCGACCGCGCGGGAACCCAGTTCAATCGCTTCGTCAAACAGATCGAGCGAACGCTCCAGGGACGTATCCTTGGAGCGAACGGTAGCGATGATCTGATCCAGACGGTCCGAGATCTCGTCAAAGTTGCGGACAGAACCCTCTGGCATGACTACTCCTCGAAGGAGTCGACGACAGCCTCGGCGGCGTCCGCATCCTCGGCCAGCACGCCAGCCTCAGCCTGAGCAACCGCAACCTTAGCGGCAGCCTCGGCAGCCTGGGCCTCCTCGCGAGCGCGATCCTCGGCCAGCAGTTCCTGGTACAGGTCCTCGCCCGGCAACTCCTCGCTGCGCGCGATCTTGCCCAGCACGCCGTTGACGAACGACGCGGACTGGTCGGTGCCATAGGCCTTGGCAAGTTCGACGGCCTCGTTGATCACGATAGCGTCCGAGACCTCTTCGTCGGTAAGGAAGCGCATCTCGTAGACGGCGATACGCAGCAAATTGCGGTCGGCGCCGGGCATGCGCATAAGATCCCAGTTCTTGGCGACGGCGCGCAGGGCACAGTCGATGCGATCGATATGCTCGTAGGCACCGCGGCACAGCTCCAGCGCATAGGGGTCGAGGGGGCCCTTCGAGATCAGGAAATCGCCCTCGAGGACGCGCTCGAGCGGGCTGTCCGTGGCCTCGGCCTGAAACAGCAGCTGCAGCGCCTGACTGCGGGCAAGCGTACGCCCGCGATAAACCTTAAGGCTCAAAGGTTACTCCTTGGGGAAAACGAGGCCGTCGATGCAAACGTCAACGCGCTCGACCTCAACGCCCACCTGGGCATCGATGGCAGCGACCACGGCAGCGCGAACGGCCTCGGCGAGTTTCTTGAACGGATAGCCAAAGAACACCACGACGCGCACGGTGAGCGCGAGCTTGTCGCCGACGACCTCGGCCTCGACCGCCGGCTCGGAAGCCGGGGCCTTGGACGAGAGCATCATGGAGACAAGGTTGGTGGCAAGGTCCTTGACGCCAACGGAGGCGATGCCCTCGACATCGGACACGGCGCGCGAGACGATGGCGGTCAGAACATCGGGCGAAATGCCGATGCCGTCAATCTTGATTTCCTGGGGCATGAGTCCTCCTAGAAGAGTTGGTTGCTAGACGCGGGAGACGAACTTGCCGTCGCGGGTGTCAACCTTAATGACCTCGCCCTCGTTGAGGTACATGGGGACCTGGATGACAGCGCCGGTGTCGATCGTGGCCGGCTTGGTGGAACCCTGGACGGTGTCGCCCTTAAAGCCCGGGTCGGTCTGGACGATGGTGGTCTCGATGAACATCGGCGGAGTCACGCCCATGAGCTCATCGTCGGCGAAGAGCAGCTGGCAGATGTCGTTCTCGCGCAGCCACTTGGAGTTCTCGCCCACCATGTCCTCGGGAACGGGAACCTGCTCATAGGATTCGTTGTCCATGAAGATGTAGTCGGTGCCATCGTTGTAGAGGTACTGGAACTCACGGGTGGTGAGCATGACGCTCTCGAACTTGGTGCCGGCGTTGCAGGTGTTCTCGACGACGCGGCCGCTCTTGATGTCGCGGGTCTTGTAGCGCACAAACGCGCCGCCCTTGCCCGGCTTGACATGCTGGAACTCGACGATGGTGTAGACCTTGTCCTTAATGCGGAGACCGAGGCCGTTCTTGAAGTCGGCGGTAGAAATGGTAGGCATAGCGACCTTTCTTGTTATGGGCAGAACGCACAAGCGTCCAAATTACATACGAGCGAAATTATACACTTGCAGACGGCGCCTGCAGCGAGCGCATAAAAAGAGAACGCGGGGCGTCCGAATTGCTCCGGAGGCCCCGCCCCAAACTATCTACCGAAGTAGACTAGCAATCGATGACGTGAAGGTCATGCGGCGTCTTGGTGAAGGGCTCGTAGCCGTTCTCGGTGACCACGCCGTAGTCCTCCAGGCGCACGCCGCCCACGCCGGGCAGGTAGACGCCGGGCTCCATGGTGATAACCGAGCCGACCTCGATGATATTCTTGCTGCGGTTGAAGTTGGGCAGCTCGTGGATGTCAATGCCCACGCCGTGGCCCAGACCATGGTTGTAGTAATCGCCATAGCCGGCATCGCCAATGATCTTCTTGGAAAGCTTGAAAATGTCGTTGCCCTCGACGCCCGGATGGATGGCGGCGACGCACTCCTCGTGCGCACGGCGCACGAGCGCGTACAAGTCGAGCTGCTCCTGCGTGGGCTCGCCCATCACGACGGTACGAGTCATGTCGGAGCGGTAGTCGCAATAACCCGCGCCATAATCCATGAGAACGAAGTCGCCCTTCTCGATCACGCGGTCGCTCGGGACGGCATGCGGGTTGGCGGTGTTGGGGCCGCTCGCCACGATGGAGCCGAAGGCCAGGCTGTCGGCGCCGTTGGCGAACATAAAGTTCTCGAGCTCGTTGCGAACCTGCTTCTCGGTCATACCGGGCTTAATATAGCCGAGCATGTGCTGGAAGGCGGTGTCGGTGATCGACTGCGCATGGCGCATGAGCTCGATCTCCTCGGCGTCCTTGATGGCGCGCATCTTGCGAATGTCGTCATGCATCAGCGGCAACATGCAGGCGACGGAACGATCCTCCAAGCCACGCTGGATACCCTGGTAGAAGTTGATCTGCATGTCGTCCTCGACAGCGCAGACGCGGCACTTGTTGGCCGCGATCTTGCCGGCGACCCAACCGGAGATGGTGCCCTCGTCCATGTCGTAAACCCAGGGGCTGCCGGCGGGCGTGTTCTCCTCAAAGCTGTTGAGATAGCGCGAGTCGGTATGGAACAGGCACTGGTCGGCCGTAATAAACGCAGCATGCGGGAACTCGAAGGTGTAATCGAAGACGCCCTTGACGCCCGTAAGCCAACGAAGGTTGGCCTCGTCGCGCACCACGATAGCGTCGTAGCCACGCTCAACCATCAGGGCACGGACACGCTCGATACGACCGGCGGGACCGGCAGCAAACTCTGACATGCAGGTTCCTTTCTTGTTGTCTCTATAAAGACGGAACGGGTCTCAACCGAACGACGGAATCGCGCGCGATTCGCAACCGATTGGAAACCCGCCCCTCAACATGATACGAAAGACGATGTATGTCAATAAATCCTAGAGAAGTTCTTTGCGAGAAGCCAAGTATGCGCGAGCATGGCGGTCGAGAACCTCGTCCTCAACGCTCGTTAGACGAATGGCGCCGAGCGCCGCGGGCAGCGGCAACATGCTGCGGTTCGAGCGGACAAACTGCTGCCTGCGGAACTCCTCGATATATGAGGCAGGCTCCAGATCGAAGGCAAGCTCCTCGATACCAAAGTCCTCCAGGCAGTCATCGACCTCAAAGACGTAATCGATATCGAAGTCACAGGCATCATGTGCTAGGCGCGCCTCAAAGCGCATACCCTCGGACAGCAGCTGGTAGACAGGGACCTGCGACGCGGCATCGACCAAGCAGGCGCGCAGGGTACGCTCCCCCGTCTTGCCAAAATCGAGCGCATGACGGGCGCTCGGGTTCGTGGCCATCAGTACGTCCTTACGTGCAGTCTGAGACCACTGAACGGCATTGACGAGCGCGACCTCCTCGCCCGCGAGAATCTCGGGGACGGTCTCGGTAAACTGATTCCAGCGGGACTTGCTGCTCGAAAGCATGGTGCCAACAAGTACCGCATAACCGAGCTTAAGGTCCTCGGGGTCCGCCGCGCGAACAAGGTCGAGGTCACACACGACCAAGCCCGGCTCGGGACGAAACGCGATAGCGGGAAGCGCATTCTCCGACGAGGCGACGAGCGGCTTCATGGTCGTCGCGACCGTGAGCATGGCGTCGAACGTCGTCGGCAGCAAGGCGCACTCGGTGCGACCGCACCACTGATTGGCACACCAGCAAACGACTGAGCAGGTCGCCGTGTCGCCGACAGCGACAACGAGATCGTCACAGGTAATGCCATTAGCCGACAGGGCGCCAAAGACGGTATCGGCATCGACCAGCGTAGCACCGGCAGGCGAAACCTCGAGGACGAGCAGCGACACGGCAAAGCCGGCGTCGACCAGCGCATGCTCGACGACCTCGCCAAAACGCTCGGATGTGGCGTCGTTCCAAACCACCATCGCGCGCTTAGGCTTGCCCACAACCGAGGCAAACATGCGCGGCAGCTCATCGAACGCGCCCAATCCGACACGGACATCGACGCTGCGGTTTTGGAAATTGATCAGTTGACGGCGAATCATAGCAGTCCACGCTCCAAAAGCATCTCGGCACAAAGGTAGGAAACGTCCTCGAAGGACTTGTTGCGAATATCAAGGGTAATATCGGCGGCCTGGCGATACAGCGGACGGCGATGCTCAAACAGGCGCGCAGCATGCTCGGGCGAGCGGAAATCGGGCCGGGTATCAGAACGGCGAATCTGGCGCAACGAGTCCTCAAAGTCGCCTTCGAGGTACACGCATGTACCCATCTCGTGCATCAGTTCAATGTTCACCGGCGTCTCGACGATGCCACCCCCGCACGACACCAGCAGGCTGCGCTCGCTTTGAAGCGAACGGAGTGCCGAGGTCTCAAGCTCGCGAAAACGATCCTCGCCCTCGGTCTCAAATATCTCGGTCACCGACTTGCCACATCGACGCACAACCAAACGATCGGTATCGATAAAACGCCGCTTGAACATAGTGCCGACGTTGCGCGCGAGCGTCGATTTGCCCGCGCCCAAAAAGCCGATAAAGAAAATATGGTCGCAGCCGTGTTTGATGTGCTGAGACATGGCGAAACCTATTCCTCGCAGGGAAGGTCGCGCAGGGCCCGGCGCTCAAAGATACGGAAGATCTGCGTGTACCACAGGTCCTGGGTTGCCTGCGGCTTGACCAGAATAGTGTCAACGCAGGCAAAACTACCGCTCCACACGTCCGTGTACAGCTGATCGCCGATCAGCACCGCCTCGTCTGCCGTGGCGCCGAGGCGCTTAAGACCCGCCTTCAAGGCAAACGGCGCCGGCTTCATGGCGTGGCTGATGGCCTCGAGTCCCAGCTCGCGTGCAGAGCTCATGACCTGATCGCGATGCCAGTTGTTGGACACCATGCACAGCTTAAAGCCTTTGGCGCGGGCGGCGTCGAGCCAAGCGGAAACCGCAGCGGGAACCTGCTCGGTGTCGCGCGGCACCAGAGTGTTATCGCGATCGAGCAGAATGGCGCGTTTGCCGTCGGCCCACAGGGTATCAAGGTCGATGCGATCGACCGAGGCAACGTATCGTTTGGGGCTAAAAATCCTCATGCTAATTCCAAGACTGTTGATGCTCTTCGTAGGTTTGCGAGAAGTACTCCTCGTCCTGCGTAATGTAGAAATACAGGTCATCGGAGTCGGTCGGCTCAAGGGTGGCCTTGAGCGCCTCGAGCGACGGAGAGCAGATGGGCGTGGGCGGCAGGCCCTCGTGCTTATAGGTGTTATACGGACTATCGCTCTGCAGGTCGTCGGCGGTAACCTCTCCGCCGGTGACATACATCATGGTCGCATCGCTATTGAGGTAACGCAGGCCATCGAGCTTGCCCGCCAGACGGTTATAGAAAACCGATGCCACATGCGCGCGCTGATCGGCGTTGAGGCCCTCGCGCTCGACGATCGAGGCAAGGTTAACGATGTCGTAATCGGACATCTCCACGCCATAGCGCTCCTTGATCATGGCCTCACAGCTCGCAAAGTCAAGCGACTTGTACTCGGTGTTGAACTGGTCAAGCATGGCGCGAATCACATCATCGGCAGAAGGGTCCTTACCCAACGAATAGGTCTTGGGGAATAGGAAGCCCTCGAGTGAATCGTTTGCAGCGTCTTTAAGGAAAGCGTAATCATTCACATAATTGCTCGCCTTGGCCTGGTTAAGGAAATCTTCCTTAGAAATGCTGTCGTATGCCGCGGCCACACGATCGGCGACCTGGTCGACCGTCAGGCCCTCAGGGATAGTCAGTGCATCGGAGCCCGCATTGGGGCCTTCCATGAGCTGCTGAACAACCTTGGTCGCGTCCATGAGCGTGGTAAACGAGTAGGTGCCAGGCTTAAGCGACATATCGGCATTGAGCTTTTTGACCGCCGCGTAATAATCCTTGGGGTCTTCGACGATATGGTTCTCGGAGAGAATCGAAGCGATGGCATCACCCGAGGCGCCATCGGGAATCGTAATAGTAACTTGCTGGCCAGCAGCGACTTTCGCATCCTCGCCGGCAAAGAAGCCCTTGACGGCCGGCACAACAAAGAAAACGATCGCGACAAGCGCAAGCACGGCGATGACGCCACCGATAATCATAGGCACCGGAGAGCTTTTCTTTTGGACGCCACGGCGGGCATGCGTGTTATAGCTCGAGCGCGTGGCCGGAGCAACGCCGTGCGAGCCATGAGCATGATGTGCGTGGGGGCGTGATTGCCGGGCCTGCCCCTGCGTGCGCTGGGCAGGAGCCTGCTGCTTAAAACGAGCGCCGCCAGCGGGCTGCGCGGGACGAGCTGCGGGCTGTTGAGCGGCACGCTGAGCAGGTTGAGCCGAACGCTGCGTCGGCTGCGCCGGGCGCTGGCCAGGCTGAGCAGGGCGCGGCGCAGGCTGCCGTGTACGATTCTGCTGGCGCGGATCGGAAGCGCTAGGCATGCGAAACCTCCTCGTTTTTACGATCGAGCCATGTCTGCAAGAACAGGCTGGCGGCGATCATGTCAATCTTGCCCCTCATCTGCTTTTCGTTGAGTCCCTGCTCTCGCAGGATTCGCTTGGCCTCCTGCGAGGACAGACGCTCGTCCTCAAACTCCAGCGGAAGTTCGAGCTCGTCGGCAATCTTTTGGGCCACTGCGGCGACGCGCTCGGCCTGGGGGCCGGGCTCACCTGCCATGGTCAAGGGACGTCCACTTACCAGGATATCGGGCTCATAGTCCTCGACCAGGTAGCGAAACGTCTTTGCCATACCAGTGACCTCGGCAGCCGGAAGCACCTTGACAGGCATCGCCATCTTGCCATCACGGCTCGAGACGGCAATGCCAATCCTGGTCTCCCCTATGTCCAGTGCGAGCGCGACCACAGCGACTACTTAGGTTCTTAGGCGCCGAGCGCGGTCTTGGCGGCCGCGAGGGCATCGGCGATACCGGCAGCATTCTTGCCACCGGCCTGGGCCATGTTGGGACGACCGCCACCGCGACCATCGACCAGGCCCGCGATCTGCTTGATCACGTTGCCGGCGTGGAAACCGGCCTTCACGGCGTCATCGGAGCCGGCGGCGAGCAGGGCCGGGGTGCCCTTCTCGGTAACGCTGGCAACGACGCAGGCGACGGGGCCGGCAACCTTCTGGTGCACGGTATCCCACACATTGCGCAGGTCAGCAGCCTCAAGACCCTGAAGCTCAGCGACGACGAGCTTGTAGCCGTCGAGCTCGACAGCGCCCTCGATGGCGCCAGAGATAGCGTCGGAGGAGCCACCGGTGAGTGCCTTCTTGAGCTTGTTGGACGTCTCGCGCAGCTCGGCCTGCAGGTTCTCCACGCGGGCGGGAACCTCGTCAACACGGCACTTGAGCGCAGCGGCAGCGGCGTCAACGAGCGCCAGGCGGTCGGCCATGTAGTCGAGAGCGCCCTTGGAGGTCACGGCCTCGATACGGCGGACGTTGGAGCCCGTAGAGGACTCGGAAATGATCTTGAACAGGCCGATCTCGGCAGTATTGGCGGCATGCGTACCGCCGCAGAGCTCACGGGAGAACGGCTGATCCTCGGCGCCCACGGAGACGACGCGGACGACGTCGCCGTACTTCTCGCCAAAGAGGGCGACAGCACCGGCGGCCTTGGCCTCGTCGATGCCCATGACGCGGGTCACGACCGGTTTGGAAGCGAAGATCTGCTGGTTGACCAGGTCCTCGACAGCCTTGAGCTGCTCGGAGGACAGGGCCTCGAAGTGCGTGAAGTCAAAGCGCAGGTGCTCGGGCGTCACCAACGAGCCAGCCTGGGAGACATGCTCGCCCAGGACCTGCTTAAGCGCGGCGTCGAGCAGGTGCGTGGCAGTGTGGTTGCGGCGCAGGAAGCCACGGCGCTCGGCGTCGAGCGCGGCTGTCACGGTAGCACCGACGGTCAGTGTGCCCTCGGCAACGTGCGCGACGTGAGCATACAGGCCATTGTGGTTCTTGGTGTCGGCAACAGTCAGCGCAACGCCCTCGGCGGAAAGCTCACCGGCATCGCCCTGCTGGCCACCCATCTCGGCGTAGAACGGGGTGCGGTCGAGCACGACCTCGACGTCCTCACCGACGGAAGCAGACTCGACGGACTCGCCGTTGCGAACGATGGCGACAACCTTGGCACCCTCGATCACATCGTTGTCATAGCCGTCGAACTCGGTCGCGGCAACCTTGTCGGAAAGCTCGACCCACACGTCGTTGAAGCTGCCCCAAGCATCGCCCTTGACGTTGGCGCGAGCGCGGGCCTTCTGGTCCTCCATGCAAGCGGTGAAGCCGTCCATATCGACGTCGTGGCCAGCGACGCCGGCAATCTCGACGGTCAGGTCAATGGGGAAACCAAAGGTGTCATGCAGCTTAAAGGCGACGTCGCCCGGAAGGACAGCACCCTCGGCAAGCGCGGCCAGAGCCTCATCCAGGTAGACGCGGCCGTTGTCGAGCGTCGTGGAGAAACGCTCCTCCTCGGAAGCGACGATACCCTTAACGAGCGCGACGTTCTTGAGCAGCTCGGGATAGGCCTCGCCCATCTGGGCGTTGACCTCGTCAATGAACTTGGTCAGGAAGGCGCCCTCGATGCCCAGCAGGCGACCGTGGAACACGGCGCGGCGGAGCAGGCGGCGAAGGACGTACTCGCGACCCTCGTTACCGGGGAGAATGCCGTCCGAGATCATAAAGTCGACGGCACGAGAGTGATCTGCGATGATGCGCAGGGAGCGGCTAGCACCGGAGTAATCGTCGGCGTCATAGGTCTTGCCGCTGATCTTCTCGCCCAGCTTGATGAGGTGCTGCATCAGATCGCCGTCGTAGTTAGCGGTCTTGTGCTGCATGATGGCGGCCATGCGCTCCAGACCCATGCCCGTATCGAGGTTGCGGTGCGGCAGCTCCGGCATGGAGCCATCCTCCTGGCGGTCGTACTGGGTAAAGACGAGATTCCAGAACTCCAGGAAGCGGTCGCAGTCGCAGCCGGGCTTGCAGTCGGGGCTGCCGCAGCCGACCTCCTCGCCCATGTCAAAGTAGATCTCGGAGCACGGACCGCAGGGGCCGGTGGGGCCAGCGGCCCAGAAGTTGTCGTCCTCGCCCAGGCGGGAGATGTGATCCTCGGCAACGCCCAGGGAGCGCCACACGTCATGGGTCTCGTCGTCCTCGGTAAAGACGGTGAAGTACAGGCGATCGAGCGGCAGCTTGAACTCCTTGGTAATGAGCTCAAAGGCCCAAGCGCAGGCCTGCTGCTTGGAGACGCCGCCAAAGGAGAAGTCGCCGAGCATCTCGAAGAAGGACAGGTGACGGCCGTCCTCACCGATGCAGTCGATGTCGTTGGTGCGGACACACTTCTGGCAGGAGATCGCGCCGATCTCTTTCATGGTCTTCTTGCCCTGGTAGTACTCCTTAAACTGGTTCATGCCGGCGTTGGCAAGCAGCAGCGAAGGATCGTCGGGGACGAGGGACGAAGAAGGATAGAGCTTAAGACCGCGCTCCTCAAAGAAGTTGAGGAACTTGGAGCGAATCTCGGCCGTAGTCATTGACGGGTAGTCAGCACTCATAGAGGGAATCTCCTCGGTTTCACATCGAAACAGTTCAAACGTAACGATATTACCATCCCACCGCGCCTGTGCAAAAAAGAGGGCCGCCAAACAGCGACCCTTCAGCGAAAGTGCACGTTATTATGGTCTGTCAAATACTTTGAAAAAAATGATTTTGGTAAAATTTCATATAGGAATCGTCCGGAAGGAGCGATCAATGAATAGCAAACGGTTTGTCGTGAATGCACTAACCTCAGTAGCCCTTTTAGCAATCTTCGCTTACTCGAGCTGGTATGTGAACCAGCCGAGATTTGGCTACGCATTGTACGCAGTAACATCTGGCGATAAAGCGTATTACACCCTAAGCGCAATTGACACCATCTTTTTCTATGTGGCTGGCCCCTTATCAATCGCTTTGATCGCGTTTATTGTTATTTACAACATCAAGAAACGCTAACAGGGCCTATTTGGAATCCGAATCGTCCATGGAGCCGTCGATGCCGGTTTTGGTGTCGTCGTCAGAGCTTGTGTCGTCGTCCTTGGCAAAGGGGTTCTTAAAGAAACCCGTCGCGTCGGGCTGTAGGCCTGAGAGCTTAATCCAGGGATTATCGAGCTCGGGCTTGGGCATTGCCTGGGCCTCGGGAGCGGTCTCGTTGCCGATGAGTTCGGACTCGTAGATGAACGTATCGTCGCCAAGCGCGTCGTAGGCGGCAACTGGGTTACCCTCGGTATCGCGATACGGAGTGCCCTTAAACACGGCGCCGTCGTATGCCACGAGCTGACGGCCGGTCTCGTTCTCAAAGTAGTAGACGAAGATGCCCTTGAGGGCCGCGCACAGCGGAATGGCGATAACCATGCCGATGGGACCCATGAGTGCCGAACCGATAACGAGAGCCGTCAGGCTCATAACGGGATGCACCTGCACCGAGCTCTGCATGACCTTAGGCGAAATGACATTATCGGTGACGTTTTGAGCCACCATGGTCACGACAAGCGTCCACAACGCCAGCATGGGGCTGAACATAAAGCCGAGCACCGTGGCGATCGCCGCACTCACCCAGGGACCGACAACCGGAACCAGGTGCATAATGCCGGTAAAGATAGCCATGAGTGCTGCATACGGATGGCCGATGATCGTAAAACCAATAAAGGCAAGAAAACCGCCACAGATCGATGTGATGACCATGCCACGCATGCAGCCGCCGACCGAACGCGAAAGGATGGCCACCATAAAGCGGTACGAGGTCTCCTTTTCCTGCCCGATGATGGTGCAGACCTCGTGGTGCATGCGGGGATAATCGCAGGCAAGCCAGTAGGCAAGCACCAGACCCAGGAAGATGACGAACAGCTGCGAGGCCGTGTTGGTAATGAGCGGAAACACACCGCGGCCGAGCTCAGCAGCGATTTGCGAGACGTACTTGGACGCTACGGTAACCAACGAAGAAAGATTGTCGTCCAGATACTCCTTGAGCGGCGTGTTGTTGAGCGTCTTAGCGTGCGAGAGCATCTCGTTGAGATCGCCACCCGCAACACGAAGCTGCTCGGGCAGGCGGCTCAGGACTTCCATGATTTGACCGAGCAAAATAGGCGATAGGATGCAGACGACGCCGACGAGCACGGCAACAACCACAATGAGTGCGATGAGCGAACCGAGGCCACGTCCGACGCCGTGATGCTCGAGCCAGTTGGTGATCGGAGACATCACAAAAGCGATGATGGAACCGACAGCGAGAAACTCGATGACCGGTGCCAGGATGCCCATAAGGTTGAAGATAACGGCAGCGATGACAATGCAGCCGACGACGCCCCAAATGCGCAGCGTCAGAATGCGGGTATCGCGAAGCGTGCGGTCGATTTGTTGGGGGTGCTCACTCATGAACGAACCATCACTCCGTCGGGGTCGATCTTATCCTGAATCTTCTTGAGGGTGCGGCGCAGCAGGCGCGAGACCTGCACCTGCGAGATGCCCAGCTTCTTGGCGATCTCGATCTGGGTCATGCCCTTCACAAAGCGCAGCTCGATAACCTCACGCTCGCGCGGCGAGAAATCGCGGATGGCTTCCTCGATCACCAGGCGGTCATCGGTAAAGTCGAGCTCGTTGTCGTCGTCGGCGTAACGGTCAAGAATCGAGGGCGCATCGTCGGAATCGGACGCTCCGGGAGCCTCGATGGGCACCGACGTATAGGCCGACGACGATTCCATGGCCTCCAGGACCTCGTCGACGGTCACGTCCAGGTACTCAGCGATTTCTTCAACCTTGGGCGAGCGCTGCAACTCGTTGGTAAGCTTGTCGGTAGCCTGGTTAACCTTGGCAGAAAGCTCCTGCAGGCGACGAGGCACGCGCACGCTCCAGCCCTTGTCACGGAAGTGACGCTTGATCTCGCCCAAGATGGTGGGCGTGGCAAACGTGGTGAACTCGAGTCCGCGCTCAGGGTCAAAGCGGTCGATTGCCTTGAGCAGGCCCAAATAGCCAACCTGCATCAGGTCGTCGAGCGGCTCGCCGCGATTCTTAAATTTGTTGGCAAGGAACCTTACCAGGTTCATATGGGACATGACGAGCTGCTCGCGGGCGTCCGGATCACCGGTCTCCTTGTAGCGACGAAACAGCTCGCGGGTTTTCTCCTTGTCCCAAGCGGTCTTGCCGCTCCGGGAACGTTCGGTCATATTAGATATCCGCCTTGAGATCGAGGGAAAGCGTCAGGGGCGCCGCAGTCTTTTCGTAGGAATCGCACACGCTCGCGAGGATGAGCTCGGCATACACCGCAGCCTGGTCGTTTTCATCAACCGTAGCCTGGTCTCCAAAGGTAATAGTCATGCCAACGTGAGTCTCATCGACATCGAATTTGATGGTGATGTCGTCGCAGTCGACCGCGGTGCACCCAAAGATGAAAGCCTCCTCGGCAGCCATGCGGATGTCCTCGATGCGATCGACAGACATGGAGCACAGGGCACCAACGTTGGCTGCCGTCATGCGCACAAGGCGAGCGAGACGCGGGTCGCCGGCAACGGTCAGCGTGATGGGGAAGGTTGCTTCGCTACTCATCGCAGGACTCCTCAGAGGACTCGGCGGGCGTATAGGTGTAATACTGAGCCGGCTTGGCTGCGGGCTTCTGAGCCGCATCCGCACCATCGGCGGCCTCGTCCTCAGCCTCACCGATCAGAACGCGCTCGGTAGGCTGCTCGGCCTCGGCGGCGGCAGCGGCTAGCTTACGATCGGCGTCGGCTGCAGGAGCCTTCACCTTATTGAAGAGCTTCTGCACGGCGCCGGCCGCAGAATCTGTCACGCTCGATACGGCATTGCTGGCCTCGGCCATACTGCCCGTGACCTCGGAGATGTCGCGAACTACCGCCTCAACCTCAACGAGGTTGGACGTCAGGGCGTCAATGGCAGTCTTGCTCGACTTGAGGAGCGGCTCCATCTGGGCAAGTGCCGGCGTAAGCTCGTCAACGGCACCATCAAGCTTTGCCACCACGGGCTGCGCCTCGGCAATCGTATTATTGAGGTCGGTTACCGTCTTGTCGAGCGAGTCGACAACGGTGCGGGTTTTACGCAGGGTGAGCGCAAGCTCAACGATAGCCCACACGCCGGCAACGGCGAGCAGCAGCAAGGCGATTTGAATGGGACTCATACAAGCCTCCCAAAGGAATCGAAATACAAACGCTTTCCATGGTACCCCAAAGGGGACCGAACATGCCAAGAGCAGCAACGTGGGACAAAATTATCAGCAGCTACTTCGGTGCATTCCCGCTGCGGTCGCGTTCGCTTTGCTCTACGCGCCATTCTTCCCAACCGCGGCCGGCAGGCTGCCAAAATGCACCGCGTTCTAAGCCTTCGGGCAAATAGCGCTGGTCGACCCAGCCTTCGGGATAATCGTGCGGATACTTATACACACCGTATTCATCGCTGCCCGGGCGATGGCGATCGCGTAGATAACTCGGCACCTCGCGAAGCCCACTAGAATGGATATCGGCCAGCGCCGCATCGATTGAAGCCTCACACGCGTTGGATTTAGGCGCCAAGCACACATAGAGTGCAGCCTGAGCCAGGTTAATGCGACACTCGGGATAGCCAATGACCTCGGCAGACTTAAACGCGGCATGCGCCACCAAAAGCGCCTGCGGATCGGCGTTGCCAACATCCTCAGAAGCCTGAATCATAATACGGCGTGCAATAAACTTAGGATCCTCCCCTGCATCGATCATGCGCGCGAGCCAATAAATGGTGGCATCGGGGTCGCTGCCGCGCATGGACTTAATGAACGCACTGATAATGTCGTAGTGCATGTCACCGTTTTTGTCATACGAAAACCCACGGCGCGGATTGGCGATCTTCACATCGTCGACCGTGATGGGATACCGCTCCCCCGCCGCCGGAGCCGGCGTCCCCTCGGTATCGGGACGCGTGACGGCAATCTCGCTCGCCAACTCAAGCGTCGTCAGGGCCGAGCGTGCATCACCCGCTGCCAGCGTGCAAATGGTCTTGACCGTATCATCATCGACCGAGAATTTGCCGTTCAGGCCCTGAGGTGCCTCGAGCGCACGCTCGATAAGCATGGCGATATCCTCATCCTTTAAATGCTCAAACTCCACGACTCGACCACGTGAGAGCAGCGCCGAGTTGACCTCGAAGTACGGATTCTCCGTCGTAGCGCCAATCATAATGACGGTACGGTTCTCAACTGCATGCAGCAGGGCATCCTGCTGCGACTTAGAGAAGCGGTGAATCTCATCGATGAATAGAATGGTGCGGCGGTCGTACGTATTCAGGCGCGTCTTGGCCTCGTCAATCACGCGGCGCAAGTCCTTTACGGTGCCCGTCACGGCGCTGACCTCGACAAACTCGCTCTTGGTATGGTTGGCGATAATGTGGGCCAGCGTCGTCTTACCCGTACCGGCCGGCCCGTACAGAATCACGCTCGAAAGCACGTCGTGCTCGATCGCGGCACGCAACCATGAGCCCTTACCGACGGCCTTTTGCTGGCCCACATACTCGTCGAGCGAATTGGGGCGCATGCGCACCGCAAGCGGCGCATTCTGAAAGGAACGCTCGCGCGTCGAAGCAGAAAAAAGGTCGTCCATAGCCATCCCGTGCATCAATCAAAAACGTTTTCCACAAACAGTATACCGAATAAATACGAACTACCGTTCGTTAATATAGGTACGATGCGGAAACTTTAGACCCGGGAACAGCTTGCTCGTCAGCTCGCAGAAATAACCGTCCGTCATGCTCGCGATGTAATCCACCACGGCTTGATCCTTGTCGTCCTGCCAGGCATAGGTACGATCGTAGTAGGAAAGCTGCTGCTCAATGCGCGAAATATGGTGCTTAAAGATATAAGAGGACTCGTCGCCACTGTTTAGATCCCGCAGGCAACGGTCGTAGAGCTTTTCGAACGCCTCACGCAGCTCCTCCTCGGAATCGCCTTCGATACCGCCCTTGCTATAGATCTTCTCGTAGTTCTCGCGCTTGGCTCGGCGAATTTCCTCAAACAGGTCCTCGCTCATCTCGATGCGCGGCTTACCATAGCTATGCTCAACGATATCGATGGAAGCGTGCGTGAGGATCCAGCTGTTATAGGCGCCGCCCCGACCATCGTCAAAAGCGTCGGGCGAAAGCAGACCCGCCGCGATCGCATCCTGACGGTCACGACCGACGTAGGCAAGAATATCCGAGATGCGAACGACGCAGCCCTCGAGCGTCATGGGACGCAGGTGCCCAATGGCGCCATAGCCCGTGGCGATGCAGTCCTCGACCGCCTGATCGAACTGGTCAAAGGAGCCCATATCCGACAATTCAAACACGCGCTGCTCGTACTCGCCGTTATGGCATAGCACGCCGTCGAGCGTCTGGAGTGACACGTTACGGCCGTACAGCGCGTCGAGCACGCGGACCGACTGCACGTTATGGAAAAAATAACGCCCCGTACGCTCGTGGTAGATATCGTTGAGGAATCGCTCACCGGCATGGCCGAAAGGCGTGTGTCCCAAGTCGTGGCCCAGGCCAATCGCCTCGATCAGATCGCAATTGAGCCCCAGGGCGCGACCGATATCGCGCGCAATGCGGGAGACAAGCTGCACGTGCAAACCGCGGCGTGACAGATCGTCATTGCTACGGAAGCTAAAGACCTGCGTTTTGCCTGCATAACGGGTGTACGCCGGAAGATGAAGTATCTTTTCGGTATCGCGCATAAACGCCGGACGCATAAGCGTGCCTTTGTCGGCGGCGCGATCAATACGACGAATGACCTGATCGTCGTTGCAACGATACGGGTTAACATAGCCCGAAGCACGATCGGTGGCAATGCGCTCGAAAAGTTCGGGCGACAACGCCGAGGGAATACGGTCCATGCGCGCCTTAATGACGGCCGTTTCTTGATTAGTTGCCATGGCATGCTCCTTAAAAAGGATGCGCAATCGGTTACAATGTCCAGCCCACGACCTCGATTATGGCAAATATCGGCACCAAAAACGGGAGCAATGGCAGGGAGCGCGATTTTGTGAAGAGGCAGGAGAGGGCCAGGACCAGGAGCGCAACGGCAAATGCCACGATGCCGCCCAGAGGGTCGAGCGTGCAAAGCGCGAAAAGCGCCTTGGCATCCCCCATGCCGATGCCGGGAGCCTGGCGGAAACGCCGCCAAAGCGACTCGGTCAGCACAAGGGAAAGGTACACGATAACGGCAGGACCGGCGTGGTCAAGCGCCGTGTTCAAGCCCCTGTCCAGCCAAACGCCTGCAAACGCCGCCACGGCGCATGCGGCGGCAAGCGCGTTGGGAAACCGCCGTTCACGGACATCAATCACCGCACCGGCAAAGGCGCAGATCCAAAAGGGAATATAGACCATTGAACACCTCCCGGGGCAATCACTCAAAAGCAGAAACCACCACAAAGGTGCCTGTCCCCTTCGTGGTGGTTCTGGTCGTGGTTACTTGGCGCCCTGCATGACCTCGTCGAGGGTAACGTTAACGGCGTGCTGCGTGGGCACCCAGTCGACCTTCAGGAACAGCGCGGCAACCGTGATGGGGATATAGCTGAACATAAAGATCGGGAAGGTAAACAGGTTGGTCACCAGGCGCCACTTTTGCGCGCAATGGATGTGCTTGTACTCGAAGATAGTCGTGAGCAGCGCCAGGATAAAGAAGGTCTGATACATCATGACGAAGGTCATGATGAGCGAAGCGGCACACGCCTGCATCTCGACCTCGGTAGCCAAAAAGCCATGCGAAAGACCACCGACGATTAGGAACGTGGCGTTGGCGAGCATCGAAATCAGCGATAACAGCATACCAGGGGCAATCGTCATAAACATGTCGTAGGCGGCAAAACGATGATAGCGGAAGGTCGACTTGACCAGATGCTTACCGTAGGTAAAGAACACCTGGTAGAAACCCTTAGTCCAACGCATACGTTGCTTCCAGGACGCCTTAAACGTCACGGGCTGCTCGTCAAAGAACTCCGCCGGCGCATAGCCAATACGAATGCCGTGAATAGCGCAGAACGTGGTGAACTGAATATCCTCGGTCAGCGTATGGAACTGCCAGCCGTGCATGCCCTCAATAACGCTAGCCGAGATAAGGTAGCCCGAACCCGATACGGCGCAGGACGTCTTGCAGATGTTGCGCGCGTTGTTGAGAAAACGCGCCTCGCGCAGATACCAAGTGGCATTCGCTGCCGAGATCCACGAGCTTCCGAAGTTCTTGGAGTTACGATAGCTCGTGACCACATGGAAGCCCTGGTCAAAGGCATCATTCATCTTGGACACGTAATCGCGGGCGATAACATTATCGGCATCGAAGATAAAGTAACCTTCAAAGGTGTCGGGATACTCGTTAAGGATACGGTCGAAACCAAAGTCCATGACCCAGCTCTTGCCTTTACGGGCCAGGTCGTTTCGCTCGTACACGACAGCGCCCGCCTCGCGCGCGAGCTGCGCGGTGTTATCGGTGCAGGCATCGGCGACGACAAAGACCTCGATGAGCTCGGACGGATAATCCTGGTCCTTGATGGAGCGAACGAGGTTGGCGATAACGGCCTCCTCGTTGTGTGCTGCAATAAAGAAGGCATACCGGTGGAGCTTTTTGGCCTTGGGAGGCGCGACCTCGCCGCGGAGAGCACCGATGACAAAGAAGACCACCTGGTACAAGAAGCAGACCGTGAGCAGCGTGACGACAATCTGGTTGAAGATCACGATGGGTGTGTTGGTTTGTAAAAAGGCGAGCATGCAGGCTCCCAGGAACGCATTACGTAAACAACCGTATATCTTACCGCAGGCTAGGGGCGTTCAAGAAACCACCTAATACCGACTAGGCTTCGAGAAGACCGAGCTGAGGAACGATCTCGTCGCCGGCAGCGGTGCGACCAAGCGAGCGCGGGGCCAGGTCGTCAAGAACCGCAGCGAGATCCCACGGCAGCTCGTCGCGGCACTCAATGCGCTCCCCCGTCACGGGATGGTCGAATGCGACGCGCCAGGAATGAAGGAATTGCCTGGTCAGCCCCTGATCGGCGCGTGCATCGCACTTGCCGTAGAGTGGATCGCCCACGCAGGCGTGGTTGATATGGCGCATATGCACGCGTATCTGATGCGTGCGGCCCGTAAACAGGTGGCACTCGACGAGCGTATAGCCGTCGTCAAAACGCGTGGAATCGAAGCGCTCGAGGACCTTAAAGGTCGTAATGGCCTGGCGCGCGAAAGGATCGTCCGAAACCGCCATCTTGACACGGTCACGCGTAGAACGGGCAATGCCGGTGTTAATGGTGCCCTCATCCATAGCGATATGTCCGTGAACGAGCGTAATATAGCGGCGGTCGAGCGTGCGCGTACGGATAAGATTTTGGAGCGCGCGCTGGGTGTCGTCGTCCTTCGCCGCAAGCATAAGGCCCGAAGTGTCGCGATCCAGACGATGCACGATGCCGGGGCGATCCTCGCCCTGCACGGTGCCCAGATGGTCAATACCGCAGTGATAGACCAGGGCATTCGCGAGCGTACCGCTCTCATGACCATGCGCAGGATGGCACACCAGGCCGCGCTGCTTGGAGAGCACGATAAGGTAGTCGTCCTCGTAGCGAATATCGAGGGGAATGGCCTCGGGAATCACGTCGGTCGGGTCGTGCGGCTCGGGCAAATCGACCGAAATACGGTCGCCGGCTCGCACGGCGTACTTTTTGGACAGGCAGGTCTCGCCGTTGACGGCAACGGCGCCGCCCTCAATCAGATGCGCGCAGGCAGAGCGTGTGGGACAGCCGTCGTTGGCACCTAGATAGGCGTCAAGACGCTGAGCAGCGGCATCATCGGCAACAAGGATATGGATGTCGGCCATTAGCGCTCATTCCTTTCGCGAATCTTGCGGGCACGCTCCCCACGCTGCTTGGCTTTGCGCTTGGCGCGGGCCTCGTCACGGGCGTTAAGCTCGGCGGTCGCATCGACCTCACGGGCCGCGGGGCTCAAGAACATGTAGCCAAAGAGGGCGAGCACGACGCCCACGGTAATGCCGATATCGGCAACATTGAAGACGGGGAAGTCGATGAAGGTGGTGGCAATAAAATCGGTCACAAAGCCAAAAGCCAGACGGTCGATCGCATTGCCAATGGCGCCGCCCACGACCATAGCCATGCCCACAACCTCAAAGCGAGCAAGCTGGGGCGCGCGAAGCAAGTACACCGCGATCGCAACGATAACGACAAACGCCAGCACGGCAAACGCGAGGCCATGTCCCTCGCCCATGCTAAAGGCAGCACCGATGTTACGCACGAAAAGGAAGTCGATCACACCGGGGATAATAGTCACATGCAGAGCATCGCCGACGGCACGAACCGCAAGCTTGGTCAGCTGGTCAACAAGCAGCACGGCCAACGCCACGCTACCAGCAACACCCAACCGCCAACGCAAAGGCGGCGTCATATCCGCAGAACGACCCAAATCAATCCCCTACCCTCAAAAACATCGAATTACGTTTAACGCAATTAACCATCTTATATTGCCACACGCAGAACGCACGACATATCCACCAACGCAAGCGAAATAACCAGCTAAAAACGAAAGCGGCATTCCGAAAAACGGAATGCCGCTTTTATTCAGCGGAGCAAATGGGCCGAAGGCGCCCAAATTCTCCCTATAACTAAAATGCCGAGTTACCGTGCCTTAAAGGGCATTCGCACACCTCTCGCAGATGTGAGCGTGGCCGTTGTACTCGCCGACGGTGGTGCGGTAGTTCCAGCAACGGTCGCAGCACTCGCCCTCGGCAGCCTCGATAGCAACGGAGAGCTCCTCGCCCTGGGTCAGCTCAACATCGGAGACGATGTAGAACTCGGCCAGGTCGACGGCCTTGTCGCCGGTCAGCAGCGCATACATCTCGGCGGGAACGACCGCCTCGACGCGGACCTGCTGGCTCTTGGTGAAGGTGCCGGCAGAACGGGCATCCTCAAGGGCCTTGGTCACGGCGCTACGGAGCTCGAGAGAAGCCTCGAGCACGCCCTCAAACTCGTTGGCCTCATCAACCGTGATGGGCGACTTGTACCAATCGAGCAGCGCGGCGTACTTCTGGTGGTCGACGCAGCCGGCGGGCGCATATGCCATGGCCTCGTCGACGGTGTAGGACAGGATCGGCTGCAGGTCGCGCATGAGCATCGAGAAGAGCTCGGCCAGCACGGTCTGAGCGCTGCGGCGCTCGAGCGAGCCGGGCTTGTCGCAGTACAGACGGTCCTTCAGAGCGTCGAGGTACACGTTGGAGAGCTCGGTAACCACGAAGTCGTAGAGCGCACGGTAGGCGCGCGGGAACTCGTAGCTCGCGTAGGCGTCGTCGACCTCGGCCTGGACCTGGGTCAGGCGGGCAACCATGAGCTTGTCGAGCGGCAGCAGGTCGGCAAAGGCGACGCCGTCGGTCTCGGGCTCAAACTGACCCTCGAGCTCGGAGAGCAGGAAGCGCAGCGTGTTGCGGAAACGACGGTAGGCGTCGGACGTACGAGCGAGAATCTCGTGGTCGATGGAAACGTCGGAGCTGGTGTCGACGGAGGCAACCCACAGGCGGATGATGTCGGCGCCCATCTCGTCGCAGACCTTGTTGGGGTCGATGACGTTGCCGAGCGACTTGGACATCTTGCGGCCCTGACCATCGAGGGTGAAGCCCTGCGAGACGACCGCCTTGTAGGGAGCGTGGCCGTTGGCGCCCACCGAGGTGAGCAGCGAGCTCTGGAACCAACCACGGTGCTGGTCGGAGCCCTCGAGATACACGTCCGCCGGGTACTCCAGCTCGGGACGGTACTCGCAGACGGCCTTCCAGGACACGCCGGAGTCCCACCACACGTCGAGGATGTCCTTATCGGACTTGAGGTGATGACCGCCGCACTTGGGGCAGACACAGGCCTCGCCCAGGTAGCTCTCGGGAGCGTCGGTGAACCAGGCATCGGAGCCCTTCTCGTGGAAGAGCTTGATGACGGCGTCGAGCGTGGCGTCGTTCATGACCTTCTCGCCGCAGTCGGCGCAGGTGTAGCTGGGGATAGGCACGCCCCAGTTGCGCTGACGGCTGATGCACCAGTCGGGACGCTGCTCGACCATGGCACCGATGCGGTTGGCCGCGTGGGCCGGATACCACTTGACGTTCTCGCGGACCTCCTTGCCAGCCTGCTCGCGCAAACCGGTCTTGTCCATCGAGACAAACCACTGGTCGGTAGCACGGAAGAGCACCGGGTGCTTGCAGCGCCAGCAGTGCGGATAGCTGTGCGTGATCTTCTTCTCGAGGACCAGGGTGCCACGCTCGCGCAGGAACTCAATGATGTGCGGGTTGGCCTCATCGGTATCCATACCGCTGAAGGGGCCACCGGTGCCAAACTCCTCACCGGTGTAGAACTTGCCGTCGTCATCGACCGGCATGCAGATGTCGGTGATGCCCTCCTTGAGGCAGGCGAAGTAGTCGTCGACGCCGTGGCCGGGCGAGTTGTGGACGATACCGGTACCGTCATCCACACCGACGTAATCGGCCAGCAGTGCCACGCCCTCGACACCGTCAAAGATCGGCTGCTTGTAGTGAATGTGGTGGAAGGTCTCGGCGGGAACCACGTAGGGCTTGCCGTCGACCATAACCGGGGTGTACTCCCAGCCAAACTCCTCGCAGCACTTGGGAGCCAGGTCCTTGAGCATGACCTCGGCACGACCTTCGTGCTCAACGGCGACATAGGCGGCGCCGGGCTTGAGGGAAACTGCCTGGTCGGAGGGGATGGTCCACGGCGTGGTCGTCCAGATGATGAAGTCGACCGGGCCGTCGAAGTTCTCGAGGCCGGCGGGCTTAGAGGTCATCTCAAAGCGAACGAAGATGGAGGGGCTCGTCTCGTCAGAGTACTCGATCTCGGCCTCGGCCAGCGCGGTGTGGCAGTGCTTGCACCAGTGAACCGGCTTGTGGCCACGATAGATCATGCCCTTATCAAACATGGCCTTGAAGACCTCGATGTCGGCGGCGTCATGCTGGTGATAGAGCGTCAGGTAGGGGTTGTCCCAGTCGCCGAGCACGCCCAGACGACGGAAACCGGCCTTCTGCAGCTCGATGTTCTCGACGGCGAACTCGTTGCAGAGCTCACGGATCTTAGCCGTAGAGGTCTGGTTGAACTTCTCGGTGCCGAGCTTCTCCTCGACCTTGTGCTCGATCGGCTGGCCGTGGCAGTCCCAACCAGGGACATAGGGGACCTCATAGCCCTGCATCATCCAGTAGCGGTTGATCATGTCCTTGGAAATCTTGTTCATGGCGTGGCCGATGTGGATCGGACCGTTGGCGTACGGAGGGCCGTCGTGCAGCACGAACTTCTTGTGACCCTCGTTCTTCTTCAGAACTTGCTCGTAGACCTTGTTGTCCTGCCAGTCCTTGAGTCGCTTGGGCTCGGACTTGGAAAGACCGGCACGCATGGGAAAACCGGTTTTGGGCAGATTCATCGTCTGCTTGTACTCGTTTGCCACGGTACCCCTTTCATGTCGTGGGCGCGCACGCCCGTTGGGCACCAAAAAAAGCGCCCGTCCCTGCAAGCTGGGACGAAGCGCCACAAAACGGGCCGTCTGCCCGCAAAAGCTCTTCGCTTAACCACCCAGCTTAGATGCCCTCACCCGCATTACAGCGCGCTCGCATCCGTTACTCGGCTGGCCTGTATCGACGACCATCTCGGCGATGTCTACTAAGACGTGCCTGTACGGCGCGTCCGTTGGGACCGCAGCTCCGGGGTGATTTTCATCGGTCGCATGCACGGGTTCTCAGCGCTCCCCGTTCTCTGTAGCACACGGACGGCCGACTACTCGTCCCCATCAACGCTTATGCGCTGTATGGTAGCACGGTCAACGCCGGCGAAAAACCCTCAACATCGGTTTCATACTTTAGTAATTTCTCGCGGTCGCAAGCACTCACTTGGAGCAAAATACCTGAAAGCACTTTATCTAACGAAAGAAGGCTGCTATGCGCACGATTGGAATGAGCGACTACACCGTCGGCGAGGACTGCTTTGACGAGCTGCCCGGCGCGCTGGACGAGTACGGAGCGGCCAAGGTCGCGATTATCGGTGGTAAACGAGCACTGGCCGCGGCGCTTCCCAGTATCGAAGCGGCACTGGAGGGCACCGACATCGAGATTCTGGAGACACGCGTCTACGGCACCAACAGCACGCGTGCCAATATCGCCAAGCTTGTTAACTCCCCCGCCTGCCGAGAGGCCGATGTGCTCATCGCATGCGGTGGCGGCAAAGCGCTCGACACCGTCAAGACGGCGGCCATCGAGCTCAAGAAGATCGTCTTTACGGTACCGACGATCTGCTCCAACTGCTCGGCCGCGACCGCCATTGCCGTTGTCTACAACGACGACGGCTCGCTCGAGGGCTATTCGTACCCCAACCGCCCCGCGCACATCTTCATCAACCCCAAGATCATCGCCGAGGCTCCGGCGGAGTACTTCTGGGCGGGCGTGGGCGATGCCCTGTCCAAGCAGCCCGAGGTCGAGTACGCCACGAGCGCCGGCAACCTGGAGCACACCGCAGGTCTTGGCCTGGCGCTCGCACACACCTGCTCCGAGCCGCTGTTTACCTATGGCGTGCAGGGTCTTGAGGACGTTCGCCAGAACCTGTCGACCGAAGCCGTCAAGCAGATCGCGCTCGATATCGTGGTCAACACGGGCTACGTCTCCAACCTGACCAACCAAAACGATTACTACTACAACTCGAGCGTGGCGCATGCGTTCTACAACGCCACCTGCAGCATTCCGCGCGAGGGCACCTACCTGCATGGCGAGGTCGTGAGCCTGGGCGTGCTGGTGCTGTTTGCCTACACGGGCGATACCGAGAACCTTGAGCGCTACTCAGCCTTTAACAAGCAGATGGGACTGCCCGTGACGCTTGAGCAGGTCGGGCTTTCCGAGTCCGATATCCCCGCCCTGTGCGAGTACGCGCACACCACCAACGAGTGGAAGCAGGGAAACCCCGGGCCCTTCACCGACGAAAAGTTCGCCGCCGCCATCAAGGCTGCCAACACCTACGGCCACACGCTCCTCGCCTAACCTACCAAAACCACCACAAAGGGGACAGTGAACTGCGCCCCGAAACTTGGACTGAATAAATAGCGACTACGCCGCAAGGGCCCGGTTCCGGAACTCCTCCGGCGTCAGGCCCTTCAATCTTACCTGCCTGCGCCGCGTGTTCCAATGGGCTATGTACCCCTCTAGGTCGCGCTTGAAGTCCCCGAAGCTGCCCCACTCCCTGCCGCGGTAGAACTCGTCCTTCACGTGGCCGAAGAGCTGCTCGGTGGTGGCGTTGTCGATGCAGTTCCCCTTGCTCGACATGCTCTGGGTGATGCCCGCCCCCTCCAGCCTGGAGGTGTAGGACTCGTGCTGGTACTGCCAGCCCATGTCCGAATGCATGGTCGGCGCCGCCCCGTCGGGCAGGGCCTCGAGGAGCCGGTCGAGCATCCTGTGCTGCTGGGCGAGGTCCGGCGAGGTCGATATGTCGCTCGCCACGATCTCCTTCGTGCAGAAGTCGAGCACCGGGGCCCAGTAGGCCTTGGCGCCGGCCACCTTGAACTCGGTGACGTCGGTGCCGAGCTTCTGCCACGGCCCCTCGGCGCCGAAGTCCCTCGCGATGACGTTCTCGAACGTGCTCCCCACGAGCCCCCTGTAGGAGCTGTACCGGCGGCGGGAGCCCCGGCGGCGTATCCCGCACCGGATGCCCATCTCGCGCATCATCTTGAGCACGGTCTTGTCGGCCACGACCGCGCCCAGCTCGGCGCGCAGGCACATGGCTATCTGCCGGTGCCCGCAGCCGTTGGCGGTGCGCGAGAATATCTCGGCCGCGGCGTCGCGCAGCTCGGGCCGGGTCGGCCTCCGCGGGTGCGCCAGCGCGTAGTAGTAGGTCGACCTCCTGAGCCCCGAGCACTCCAGCAGGTGGCGCAGGGAGTGCCCCTCCGCGCGCAGCGCCCTCACCGCCTCGGCCGCCGCCCTGGTCAGAGCCCGTCCCGCTCGACCAGGGCGCGCAATTTTTTAGGTAGGCGACCTCGGCCTCGAGCCTGCGGCAGCGCTCCTCGAGCTCCTGCTCGCGGGTGCGGGCCCGGGGTTTCGACCTCGACCCCCTCGGTCTGCCCTTCGGGCGGGGCCGCAGCGCCTCGGCGCCGCCCTCGCGGTAGAGCCTGCACCAGCGCTCCAGCGGGGATTTCGACCTGATCCCGAACTCGGTCATGGCGTCGGCCTTCGCCATCCCGTCGTCGACCACGGCCGACGCCGCGGCGACCCTCTGCTCGAATGTGTAACTGGATTGCTTCCCGTCCATGGACAGCAGCGCCTCGCTTCCGAACGCCCGGTATACCCACTGCCATTCTCTCACGGTCTCGCGGGGGACGGACAGGGCCTCGGCCGCCGGCTTGCAGCCGACGCCGGCGTCGAAGAGCTCGACGGCCCGCCTCCTGGACTCCAGGTCGTGCTTCGACCTGAGATCTATACTCATGGAAAACCTCCCATTTCCCGATGTCCAAGAAATGGGAGGCAGTTCACAGGCACCTTTGTGGTGGTTTTATATTGCTCCAGCATTCAGTTCGTACTCGGAACGGTAAACAGAAACGAACAGAGGCAGGGTATCATCGTGGTGATGGTATCCTGCCTTTTGTTTTGCGGGATCAAGGTCGCTTTATGCGAACTTGATCGCCACTTATATGGCGCATTGATGGCAATTGCTTCGTACGTGCATACCGGGAGCCTGTACACCTCTGGCAAGGCGTAACACACTAGACTTTGTTCCAAAGTCCGTGTGCTAAGGGGGCAGGCCCCTTAGAATTCCTGTGGAGTGTGTACGCACGTACGCAGGAAAACGGCAAAATTTCGCTATATCAGGGCGTTCTTTCATTGGAGAGTATGGTATACACGGCTTAGTTCAACAAATAAGAATTTATATATAAAGGAGAATATTGATGAAACTGTTTTTATGTTCTCACTTTTCAAGTGTAGGAAGTCTGATAAAGGAAGAAATTGAAAATAAAAAAGTCGCATTTATTCCAACAGCTTCGCTGCGTGAAGGCTACACCGGTTATGTCGGCTCGGCTCGAAAATTATTCAAAAAGTTGGGAGCAATCGTAACTGAAATTGATATTTCAACGGAGGCTTATTCAACGATACAGTCTCTTTTTGAAGATGCGGATGTGATCTATTTTACCGGCGGAAATTCTTTTTTCCTTATAGACCAGCTCCGTAAAACGGGAACGGATGAGCTGTTGAAGAAAGAATTGGCAAAGGGAAAACTGATGATTGGTGAATCGGCAGGTGCGATTGTATGCGCTCCAAGCATCCAATATATCGAGCAAATGGATGAAAAGCCGGAGGACTACTCACAAGAAGATGATGCAGGGCTTAATTTGATTGATTTCTATGTTCTTCCGCATTATCTTACAGCACCATTTAAGAAAGTTACCGAGAAGATAATGACTGAGTTTTCGGATTTGAATCTATGCCCAATTAACAACCGTCAGGGAATTGTAATTGATGGTGAATGTTCAAAGGTAATTTGCAAAGACTAATTTGAATATTTCAGTTTGCTGTACTCATTCCTAGCAGGGTTTGGGGCGGGCACGCCCCAACAAGAAGCTGTCCCAAAGGGGCAAGAATGGGGACTGCGGACGATTTCTTGGACCGCTACGCGGCCCTTCCCAGCGCGGCGCGGAACTCGGCCGGCGTGCGGCCGCCGAGCGCATCGCTGCGCCTCTCCGTATTGTAGCGGCCGATCCAGGCCCCGAGCTCCTCGATGAAGCGGGCGGGGGCCCAGCCCGACCAGTCCCTGCCGTGCCAGAACTCCCTCTTGAGCAGGCCGAAGAAGCCCTCCATCGCGGCGTTGTCCGGGCTGCAGCCCTTGGCGGACTGGATTGGCTACACTGATGTGGACAGTTCCGGGAGGGGCGCAAGAGACGGGAAGGCCGTGTGCGCGTTCCTGCGTGAGGGCCGCGGGGAGGGGCTGCCTGGGTACGGCGCCTGTCAACTCGGTCTACGTCTTTGATGACCGGGTCGTACTCAATATCAACTTCACGGATGATGCCAAAACGGTCACCCGTGAGGAAGTGTTGGGTTCGAGTGCTATGGACAATGTTCCAGCATGCTGGGATCGAATTCGCTTGCCGGGATCACGCGGTAGCCGTGGCGCAGGAGCAGGTCAACGAAGACACCGTTACCCGTTGTGAGCGTGCCGCTGAAGGAACCGTCGTAGATATGGCCCACGCCGCACGACGGACTGCGATCCTGCAAAATGCACGCAACAATCTCGGACGGGCCGCCCGCCTGCTCGCACATATCGAGCGCACGTTGAGCACCCTGGCGAAACTCGCGATCAACCGACACGCCCTCGCAGGTACGAACCTCTCCGTTCACAATCTCGGACGGCTTGCGCGGTGTAGGCAAGCCACCAAAAACCTCAGGGCATACCAACAGGACCTCGGTCCCCGTACGCTCGCAAGCCTCGACCAGCTCGCGATGGTAGTTGTCGAGCCCGTTATACTTGCAGCTCTCGCCCATCAAACAGGCACTTACCACGATCTTCATATACAACTCTCCCCACGCAAAACGCCCCATTTGAGATGGACACTCAAATGGGGCGATTGACACTGTGCAACTAGTATTACTGCTGCTTTGGCATCAGCGGGTTCTCGCGCGTGAGGAGATTCATAAACTCCTCACCCGTGATCGTCTCCTTCTTGTACAGATAACGAGCCAGCTCGTGGAGCTTAAACTTGTTCTCCTTGAGAATCTGCAGGGCGCGGTCATGCGCATCCTCGATCAGCTTGGCGACAATCGCGTCCACGCGCTCGGCCGTACCGGGGGCGCAGGTGAGAGACGTGTCCTGGTTGAGGTACGCATTCTGAACGGTACCGAGTGCCATCATGCCAAACTCATCGGACATACCAAAGCGCGTCACCATGTTACGGGCGAGCTTGGTGGCCTGCTCGATATCGTTGGCTGCGCCGGTCGTCATCTCACCAAAGATGAGCTCCTCGGCTGCACGGCCACCGCAATAGACGGCGAGCTTGTCCAGGACCTCCTGGCGTGTGGTCAGGAAGCGCTCATCCTCCTCGACCTGCATGGTGTAGCCCAGAGCACCGCTCGTGCGCGGTACGATGGTAATCTTCGTGACCGGCGCAGAGCCCTTCTGGCGAGCGGCAACGATGGCATGGCCGATTTCGTGGTAAGAAACGACCTGCTTCTCGTGATCGGACAGCACCGTGGACTTGCGCTGCTGACCGGCGATGACGACCTCCACCGACTCCTCGAAGTCGTCCTGGGTTGCACGCTTGCGACCCTCGCGAACGGCGCGCAGGGCGCCCTCGTTGATGATATTGGCCAGGTCGGCACCCGAGGCGCCGGGCGTGGCACGGGCGATCGCAGTCAGGTCGATCGGGGGCTGCGTCTTCACGCTCTTGGCATGGAGCTCAAGGATGTTCTTGCGGCCGGTCAGGTCGGGCAGCTCAACGGGGATGCGACGATCAAAACGGCCGGGGCGCAACAGGGCCGGGTCAAGGCTGTCGGGTCGGTTGGTAGCAGCGAGAACGACAATACCCTTGTGGTTATCGAAGCCGTCCATCTCGGTCAGCAGCTGGTTGAGCGTCTGCTCGCGCTCGTCGTTGCCGCTAAAGCCGCCGCCGTCACGCTTTTTGCCGATGGTATCGATCTCATCGATAAAAACGATGCACGGGGCCTTTTCCTTGGCCTGCTTAAACAGGTCACGCACCTTAGCAGCGCCGCGACCGACAAACATCTCAACAAACTCCGAGCCCGAAATGCTAAAGAACGGAACACCGGCCTCGCCGGCCACAGCCTTGGCAAGCAGGGTCTTACCGGTACCCGGAGGGCCGACAAGAAGAGCACCGCGCGGCAGCTTGGCGCCGATCTCCTCGTAGCGCTGCGGCTTCTCCAGAAAGTCGACGACCTCCTTAAGGGATTCCTTGGCCTCTTCCTGGCCAGCAACGTCCTTAAAGGTCACGCCCACATCCTTGGAAGCGATAACGCGAGCACCGGACTTGCCCAGTCCGCCGCCGCCAAAACCACCGCCGCCAAAGTTCATCGACGGGCCGTCATCGCCCATGGCCTTCTTCATGCGACGATTGAGCCACCAACCGATGAGGAAGAAGATAGCCATGGGAAGAATGAGCGTAAGCAGGTAGTAAGTCATCAGACCCGAGTTCTTATCGGGGACAACAGATTCCAGCGAGGCGCCGGATTCAAGCACGCGATCGGTAAAGCCCGCATCGTTTGGCACACCGGTCGTCTTGTAGGCGATGTTCTCGTCCTCGCCCTTCTTGGTGTAATAAATCGTGTAATCGTCCGTATTGTATTCGACCTTGTCGACACTCTTCTTATCGAGCGCTTTGACAAAGGTCGAGTAATCGGTCTTCGTAATCTGCTGCGTGTGACCGATGTTGGGGAACAGAACGGTCGAGAGCACGAGGTAGACGACGAAGGCGATGAGCACGTAGAGGATCATATTCCGTCTACGTTTGTTGTCATCCATCTCCATCTGCTTGAACTCCATCTACTGGGGTTGATAATGCTTTCTAGAATACCCAACCCGAGCGACGATAAACCGACGCCGGGCACGAAAGGACAGAGATGGCATCACTGGAAGTCGGCAAGGTTCAGATCTACACGGGCGACGGCAAGGGCAAGACGACGGCTGCGCTGGGGCTTGCACTGCGCGCCACGGGCTATGGACTTAACGTGCTTATGCTGCAGTTTGCCAAGAAGCTGCACTGCGCCGAGCATGATGCGGCGCCCCGTTTAGGTCTGCGCATCGTACAAGCCGACCGCGACACGCCCGAAGCCTGTGCCGCACAGATCATGGAGCTGGCGCGCGAGCAGATTAGCCAAGTCGACGTTCTGATTCTAGACGAACTTGGCGAGGCCATGCGCCGTGGATTTGTGACGCGCGTGGATGTCGAAGCGCTGATCGCGACAAAGCCCGCCACCACGGAGCTCGTGCTCACCGGCCGCGGTCTGCTGCCCCTCGCCGATCTGGCAGACCTGGTCACCGAAATGCGCCCCGTCAAACATTACTTCGACGAAGGCCTCCTAGCCCGCCAAGGCATCGAATACTAAATGATCCGAAGGGGACGGAGGAAAACGGATCATTTTGCCTTATTGCCAGGTCAATGATCCGTTTTCCTCCGTCCCCTACGGATCATTAGGCGGTGGCGCGGCCGAGCCAGTTGCCGCTGTGGTGGTAGATGGTAAACATCGTGGCCGTGATGAGCCAGGTTACGGGGTAAACCAGCAGCAGGTGCTCAAGCGACGGATCGAACGGCATAATCGCAAACACCCAGATCACCCTGAGCACGACGGTGCCAAAAATCGTGAGCATCATAGGCTGGAAGCTCACGCCAGCGCCGCGGATGGAGCCGGACGCGTTTTCGATAATCGAGAAGATCGCGTAGAACGGCGCGATGAAATGAAGAATCGTCGTGGTGTAGGCCGAAATCGAAGCATCGTCGACAAACAGACGCGACAACGGACCCGAGAACACCAGTAGCACGGCAGACAGGCCACCAATGAGCATAAACGACAGCACAAGCGACGTATGGTAGCCCTTGCGCATGCGCTCGTAGTTGCGCGCGCCAAAGTTCTGTGCCGAGAACGTGGTGATCGAAACGCCAAGCGCCTCGGTAACCATCCAGACAATGCCATCCAAACGGCCCGAAAGACCCCACGCCGTGGTGACATCGGCACCAAACGAGTTGACCGACACCTGAATCAAAACGTTGGAAATCGAATACGCAGCAGACTGAAAGCCAAGCGGCAGACCACACGAGATCATGCTCTTACAAATGCCAGGATCAATGCAGAGTTTGGACAGTGAAAGCCGCCACGCACCCGGAGCGTGCATCATACGAATCACGATCATCGTGGCGTTGGAGCAAATGGTCAGCGCCACCGCGATGCCGCAGCCCAGAGCCTCCATATGAAGCACGGCAACGAAGATGACATCCAGCACCGCATTAACAAGGCAGCCGGAAGCAATGATCACAGCAGGACCGCGTGTGTCGCCCACGGCGCGCAGCAGCGCCGTTCCCATATTGAGCAGCAGCGCCGCAACCATGGCGGCAAAATAGCAACGAGCATAGGCCACGCCCTCGGCCAATAGTTCATGCGGCGTGTTCATAAGTACCAGCATGGGCTCAACGAACACTATGCCAAGAATCGAGAAAACGATACCGCCCACCAGCGCGAGCGTCATGGCCGTATGGACCGAACGACTCAATCGCTCATCATCGTGCTGACCAAAAAACTGACCGGTAATGACCGCGCAGCCAGCGCCCACACCGACGCAAAAGCCAATGCAGAGCTCGGTGAGCACCATCGTGGCTTGAATGCCACCCAGCGCGAGCTTGCCGCCAAACTGGCCGACGATATACGTACCAATAAGCGTGTAAGCCTGCTGAAAAAACGAGCTAAAGAAGATAGGGACGCACAGCGACAGCAGCTGTTGCCAAATGACACCCTGCGTTACATCGATAGCCGTAGATTTCTTAGCCACACGCCCTCCCCACCAGCGTACGTCAAACAACAAAACGGCAATTTAAGACCAAAGCCAATACCAGCTTAGCACCGACCGACGTCGGCCGAAACGCCCCGAACCAGAGCCCGGTGCGAAATATCTGCCTAGTGATACAGCCCCGGCTGGTAGTGGTACTCGTTGCTCACATGCGGGCAGAGCTGCCAAAAGGCAACAGCGCTTGCCGCGGCCACGTTGAGTGAATCGACCCCATGCGCCATGGGAATACGCACGGCGCGGTCGCAGCCTGCAATGGTCTTGGCGCCCAAGCCAGCACCCTCGGTGCCCATAAAGATTGCCAGGCGGTCAATCTCCTGGAGCGCGGGATCGTCCAGCGACACCGAATCATCCGTCAACGCCATAGCGGCACACGAAAAGCCGGCATCGTGTAGCGCCGCCAGCCCATCATGCGGCCATACGCGCGCCTCGCTGCCAATGCGCGTCCACGGCACCTGAAACACCGTGCCCATGCTCACACGAGCCGAGCGACGATACAGTGGATCGCAGCACGTAGGGCTCACCAGAATGCCGTCGACATTGAGCGCGGCAGCCGAACGGAAAATTGCGCCCACGTTCGTGTGGTCGACAATACCCTCGAGCACGCATACGCGCACTGGGCGCTCCCCCGCCACCTCGACGACGCCGCCCAAGAACTCATCAACCGGAATCTGACGCGGGCGACGGAACGCCGCGAGCGCACCGCGCGTCACGTTAAAGCCCGTCAACTGCTCCATGAGTTCCATGGAGGCCACGAACACGGGAACCGGGCCGGCGCCCTCGCACACAACCAGGCGCTCAAACAGCGGCATCATTTGATCGAGCCAGCGTTCGCCCAAAAGAAAGCTCACCGGCTGGTATCCGGCGCGAACCGCACGCTCGATGACCTTGGCACTCTCGGCGATAAAAATGCCCTTCTGCGGCTCCAGCACGCAGCGAAGCTCACGCTCGGTCAGTCGCACGTAGGCATCGAGCCGCTCGTCCTCGAGAGAATCGATTCGCAGCACCTCAACGGCATCAGTCATAGCAGCCAGCCCGCACCCTTCTTTACAGCGCATCTATACCAAACGAGGCGACGCTAAGCGCCGCCCCATGCATTCAAACAACCCGATGATACCGTTCACGCCAGACGATTTACGCCTCAACGCGACGATACGTCACGAACTCATAATCGACACCCTCGTCTCCCTCGCCCGAGGCAATCGTGGCAACACCGTCACGCCGCGCAATCTCCCACGCGGGATCGGCATCCAAATCGGGAAAGTACGTATCCACGTCATGCACGCAATGGTCATGCGTAACCTCGGCCTCGGCGCAATACGGCAAAAACTGTCGATATACCTCGCCGCCGCCGATTACCCAGGCAACGGGTTCATCGGCAACCGCGGCAAGCGCCTCGTCGATACTATGCACCACGTCGACGCCCTCGGGAGCAAAGTCCTCATCGCGCGTGAGCACGATATTGCGGCGGTTCTTGAGCGGACGTCCGCCGGGAAAACTCAGCAGCGTCTTGCGTCCCATAATGACCGGGCAACCTTTGGTGCACGCCACAAAATGGCGCATGTCGGCGCGATTGGACACGACCATATCGCCCTCGCACCCAATGCCCCAATCGTCACACACGGCGACAATGGCAGAAAGCTTACACCTCATGCGCGTCACCTACACCGCAATGGGGATGTTCTTGACCTGAGGGCCGTGCTCATAGCCCTCGACGATCAGATCATCGGTCGTAAACGCATAGAAGTCATGCACATCGGGGTTGAGCGTTACCTTGGGCGCAGCAAACTGCGGACGCTCAATAAGCTCGCGAACGATATCGACATGACGGTCGTAAATGTGGGCATCGGCGATCACATGCAGCAGCTCGCCAGCGATCATATCGACCGACTGCGCGACCATCATCAGCAAAATGGCGTACTGGCACACATTCCAGTTGTTCGCAGCCAAAATATCCTGGCTGCGCTGGTTGAGAATCATGTTGAGCGTCGGTTTATCATCCTGCGGACGCTGCGTCACGTTATACGTCACGCTGTAGGCACACGGATACAGGTGCATCTCGGACAGGTCGCTAAACACATAGGTGTTCGTCATAATGCGGCGGCTGTACGGCGTGTTCTTAAGGTCGTACAGCACGCGATCCATCTGGTCAAAGTCGCCCTCGGCATAATGGCTCTTCTGCCCAATCTGATACCCGTAGGCCTTGCCGATGGAGCCAGTCTCGTCGGCCCACTCGTCCCAAATATGGCTGTTGAGGTCATGCACGTTATTGGACTTCTTTTGATAGATCCATAGGATCTCATCCATGGCAGATTTGAGGGCCGTACGACGCAAGGTAAGCGCCGGAAACTCCTCACGTAGGTCATAGCGTGCCGTGACACCAAAGTTTTTAATGGTATAGGCAGGGGTGCCGTCCTCCCACACCGGACGGACCTTTTGGCCCTCGGTGGTGGTGCCATGGTCCAGAATATCGCGGCACATGGTTACAAACTGTTGATCAGCCTTGCTCATTGACCCTCCTGTCAGTCGCCTACAAGCGAGATTCATTGTAGCCCAGGCGCACGCGGCCCCACAGCCCAAACATAAGCCCTTGTTTTCTGACATATGCCAGAAATCTCTTGCGTAAATCTGCACGTTCGTTATTCTATTGTTGACATATGTCAGATAAGGAGCACGTATGGCAGGAAGACGCGAGAAATTGCGCCGTGTTGGGATCATCCCCGAATATCGCGGCTTTACCCCCGACGGCCTTGCCAGTGGAGACGCCATCGACATGACGGTCGACGAACTCGAGGTGCTGCGCCTGTGCGACCTGGAAGGCCTTAACCAAGAGGCAGTCGCACAGCAGATGGGCATCGCGCGCGCCACGGTGGCGGCTATTTGCAGCCGAGCGCATCGCAAGGTGGCAAACGCGTTGGTCAATGGTCGGGCGCTCATCATCGAAGGCGGCAATATCGCGTACTCCCCCATCACCACGACAACGGCCGCATGGCCAGCAAAGGGGGTCGGCACCATGAGGGTGGCAACCACGTACGACAATGGCAACATCTTTATGCACTTTGGCCGCAGCGAGCAGTTCAAGATCTACGACGTTCAGGACGGCAAGGTGCTCAACGAGCAGGTCGTGGGCACCGGCGGCACCGGCCACGGCGCACTTGCGGGCCTGCTCGCCAACGGCGGCGTGGACACGCTCATCTGCGGCGGCATCGGCGGAGGCGCTATCAACGCGCTTGCCCAAGCCGGCATCACGGTATACGCAGGTGCCCAGGGCAGCTGCGACGCTTGCGTCGAGGCCCTTATCGCCGGCACGCTCGCACAGAACGGCGAGGCCACGTGCGGCTGCCACAGCCACGACCACGAGCACACCCATGAGCATGGCGGGTCCTGCGGCTGCCACGGCCACCACGACCACGAAGGCCATGAGGGCTGCGGCTGCCACTAACGGCACGGCACCGCGAGCTCGGGACGCGAAGCCGAACGCAACCCAACAATCAAAGCCAACAACAAAGGCCACCCGGTAGCTTCCGAGTGGCCTTTGCCATATCAAGCTGGAATTACAGCTCTATTTCTTATTACGCATCTGCGCTTCCATCTGGCGCAGCAGCTCCATATCGGACTTGGGACCGCCCGTACCCAGGCCGCCCATGCCGCCCAGACCCATAGCGTCCAGCCCAGGGATATTGGGCATGCGCATCTTCTTGCCCTTCTTGCCCTTTTTGCCCTTCTTGCCGCCGGCCTGTGCCTGATTGGCCATCGTGCGCATGCGGCCCATCATCTTGTTCATCTCGCCCCACTGCTTCATAAGGCTATTGACCTCGGTGGGGGTCACACCGGCGCCCTTGGCGATACGCGCGCGACGCTGGCCGTTGATGATGGAGGGACGCAGACGCTCCTCCTTGGTCATCGACATGATGATGGCCTCGTTCTTGTCGAAGATGCCCTCGTCCAGGTTACCGCCCATCTGGTTGAGCGCGCGCTGGCCACCGGGGAGCATGCCCAGGATACCCTTCATGCCGCCCATCTTTTTGACGGCTTTCATCTGGTCGAGCATGTCGTTCATGGTAAAGCCCTCGCGCAGCATGCGCTCGGCAGCCTCGAGCTGTTCGGCATCGGCGGCCTCCTGGGCCTTCTCGATGATGCCGACAACGTCGCCCATGCCCAAGATTCGCTTGGCCATGCGATCGGGATAGAACGGCTCAAGCGAGTCGGGTTTCTCGCCCATGCTCACAAACTTGATGGGCTTGCCGGTCACCTGACGCACCGAAAGCGCGCCACCGCCACGGGCGTCACCGTCGAGCTTGGAGATAATCACACCATCAAAGTCGGTGCGCTCGGCAAACGTCGAGACCACGTTGACGATATCCTGGCCGGTCATGGCGTCGACGACCATCAGCACCTGGTCGGGCTTGACGGCCTTCTTGATGTCGACGGCCTCCTGCATCATCTGCTCGTCGATCTGAAGACGACCGGCGGTATCGACGATGACCACGTCACGCAGGTGGTCGACGGCCTCCTGGATGGCGCCCTTGGCGATATCGACCGGGTGCTCACCGTCACCGCGGAAGACCGGAACGCCGATCTCGCCACCGAGCGTGGCCAGCTGGTCGGCAGCTGCGGGACGGTAGACGTCGCACGCGGCGAGCAGCGGCGAGCGGCCCTGCTTCTTGAGCAGGTAAGCCAGCTTCACGGCCGCCGTGGTCTTACCGGAGCCCTGCAGGCCCACGAGCATGATGACATTGGGAATGCGGTTGCTAAAGACGAGCTTGCTCTCGGTAGAGCCGAGCATCTCGGTGAGCTCGTCGAGCACGATCTTGACGACGTTTTGCGCCGGCGACAGTGACTCCATGACCTCGGCGGTCATGCAGCGCTCCTTGGTCTTGGCGACAAACTCCTTGACGACCTTGAAGTTGACGTCGGCCTCGAGCAGCGCCATGCGGATGTCGCGCATGGCCGAAGTAATATCGGCCTCGGTCAGCTTACCCTTGCCGCGTAGGCGGTCAAATGTGTCGTTGAGGCGATCGCTCAGGGAATCAAACACTGGTTACTCCTTAGTTGGACTCGCCCACCAGGGCGCGGCAGAAATCTTTGGCGTTAAACTCCTGCAGGTCATCGACCTGCTCGCCCACGCCGATGCGAAGGATCGGGAGCTTGAGCTTCTCGGCCACGGCCATGGCGATACCGCCCTTAGCCGTGCCGTCCAGCTTAGTCATGATAATACCGTCCAGGCCCAGCGCCTCATTAAACTCGAGCGCCTGGTTCAGACCGTTCTGACCAGTGGCGGCATCGATCACAAGCACGACCGAGACCGGCATGGGACCGGCGGCCATATTGGCGGCGCGCTTACGCGTCACGTTGACCACCTTGGCGAGCTCGCGCATGAGCTCGGGGCTCGTATGCAGACGACCGGCGGTGTCGATAAGCACCAGGTCGCTGCCGCGCCTGTCGGCCTCGTCGAGCACGTCGTAACAAACGCTCGCCGGGTCGGAGCCGCGGTCGCGCTTGATGACGGGAACACCGGCGCGCTGGCCCCACACATCGAGCTGCTCGATGGCGGCGGCGCGGAAGGTATCGGCCGAACCGATCACGACATTCTTGCCGCGGGAAGCCATGGCGCTCGCAATCTTGCCGACCGTCGTGGTCTTGCCGGCACCGTTGATGCCCACAAACAGCACGCAGCTCGGCGTATCGGAGAACGGATCGCGCTCGATGGGCACAAAGTGCTGCTCAAGCTGCTTGGCCAGAGCGCGACGAAGCTGCGGTGCGGTCTTGAGGTTCTTCTTGGCTGCGGCATCGCGCAGGTCATCGGAGACCTGAATGGCGACCTCGGCACCCATGTCACCCATAACGAGGGTGTCCTCAAGGTCCTCCCAAAAGTCCTCGTCGACCTCGCCGCCAAAGTAGAAGACCTCGTTGAGGGCCTCGCGGCTGCGCTCAAGTCCGCGCGAGAGAGCGTCAAAGAATCCCATTATGCATTCACGACCTTTCCGGTTTCGCGATCGAGTTTTTGCGAGACGACGCGGCTGACGCCGTCGGCTTGCATCGAGACGCCATAGAGAACGTCAGCGTCCTCCATAGTACGGCGCTGATGCGAAATGACCAAGAGCTGTGTATCGGAACGCAGCACATCGAGGGCTCCGATGAGCTTGGACAGGTTGGCGTCATCAAGCGCCGCCTCGACCTCGTCCAGCACATAGAACGGCACCGTGCGCGTGCGGTACACGGCAAAGAGCAGGGCGAGCGCCGTCAGACTCTTCTCGCCACCCGACATGAGCATCATCTTGGTAATGCGCTTGCCGCGCGGCTGCGCCACAACCTCAATGCCCGTCTCGGCAGGATGCTCGGGATCGGTCATCTCAAGATGAGCCTGGCCACCCGGGAACAGCATGGCGAAGATCTCACGGAAGTTCGCATCGACCTTCTCAAACGTCACCAGAAACGCCTTGCGCATCTTGCGATCAATGGCCACTGTGATCTTGGTGAGCGCCTTGCGCGCGCTCTCCAGATCGGCCAGCTGCTCCTCGATGTAATCGGCGCGGCGCTTGAGCTGCTCGTACTCCTCCATGGCAACCTGGTTCACAGGGCCCAGGTTGTTAATCTGGCGCACGAGCTGGTTGAGCTCGCGCTCGGCGGCGTCGCGGTCGGTGGGAGCAGGAAGCATGAGCGCTTCCTCGAGCACCGTAGTGCCATCGGCGGTAATGGCCTTGATGGCCGCCTCCACCTGCACCTCGAGCTTGCCGCGGGAAACCTTGAACTCGTTTTGCGTCGCCGTGGCGGCATCGACCCGCTCCTTGGCGCGGGAGACCTCGGCCTTGGCGTCTTCGATGGTCTTCTTGAGCGAGGCCGAGTCCGCCTCCTCGAGCGAAGCCTGATCACGCAGACGCGCGGCCCAATCCGATGCGCGATCCAGCAGGGCCGAATAGCGCTCGTGCATGGGGTCGACACGCAGGCGCAGCAGCTCGAGTGAGCGCGAGGCCTGGCGTGTTCCGCGGATACGGCGGTCGATGCCCTCGAGTCGATGCTCCAAGTCGGGCACACGGCCCTTCAGCGAACGCAGACGCTCGCTCGTCTGGGCCAGGCGGACCTTGGCATCGGCGAGCTTGCCGGCTGCCTCGGAATCGTCACGACGCACGCGATCGAGCTCGTCGTTGGCTTCGGCAATCTGGAGACCCAGGTCGCCTGCCTGCGCGCGGGCCTCGTCGCGCGAACGGGTGAGTTCGTCAACGCGCGGGCGCGCAGCGCGAACGGCCTCGGCGGCCTGCTCGCGGCGCTTGGAGATGCGCACGCGCTCGACCTCGGCGTTGTAGGCGCTTTGCTCCAGGCGGCCAATCTCGGAGAGCAGCGAGCGGCGCTCGCCCTCAAGACGGGCGATCTCGCCGGCGGCATCGCCCTCGGCGGCACGCGCCTCCTCAACGGCCGCATTGGCCTCGACGACCTGATCCGACACATGCTCAAACACAGCAGCTAGATCGGGCTCCAGGCCCTCCAGCTCGCGAATGCGACGCTTGCGCTCCAAGGCACCCGACGCCTCGCCAGCATCGAAGCCCACACGCACCAGGCCGCCGCAGGCGACGCGGGCGCCATCGGGGGTCACGTAAGTCACACCGTCAACGACAGGGGCAGCCAACGCGGCAGCCAAGTCATCGACCACGTAATAGCCGCCGAGAAGGGCCTCGACAACCGGGCCATAACCGGAGCGCACGGACAGACGATCGACCAGACGCGTACCGGCAGCGCCCTCGGCGGCAGCAGAGCCACTCACGCCGCGCGCCATCAGCAGTGCCTCGCCCGAGGCCTTCTTTTGGTCCAGAGCAGCACGACCGGCACGCTCAAGCGTAGCGGCGTCATCAAACAGTAGGGCATCGATATCGCCGGCAAGTAGTTGCTCAACCAGGCCCTCAAGCTCACGAGGGGCGTCGAGCACGTCGCCCAGACGGCCTGAGACATCATCGCCCAGTGCGCCCATCAGACGGCTCACCAGCGGCGAGCTGTCTGCCATGCGGGCATCAAGCTTCTTTTGGCTGGCAAGCTCCGAGCGCACCTCGGACAGCTTGTTGCGCGCCTCGCTCTCACGATTACGCAAGTCCTTCAGGGCTGCACGGGCGACCTCGGTGGCCTCGCGCGCATCGTTCTGGGCCTGACGAGCCGCCTCAAGGGCACTCTCAAGCTCCTCAGCACGGTCGCGACGGCTATCAAGCGATGCTGTAACCTCCTCGAGCTGTTCATCAATCTGCTCCAGGCGCGAGGCGTACATGTTGTCCTCGACCTCGGCGTTGCTCAGCGAGTCCTTCACCTTGGCGAGTTCGAGCGCCGCGTTATCGGCCACACGCTGCACGTCGCGTTGCTCACGCGTAAGCTGCGAAATCTGATTGTCGAGCGCCACGCGCCGCTCGTGGAGCTCAGCGGCGGCAGGACCAGCGGCGTCAACGTCCTCCTGGGCCTGCATGTGCGCGCCGGTCACTTCCTCAAGCTGTGCACGCGCGTCCTCGAGCTCCTCGACCACGCGACGACGCTGATGCTCGGAGCTCGAGATCTGGCCACGCATGTCGGACAGGCGCGACACCATGTTGTGGCCCTTTTCCTCGAGCAGGCGCATATCGGAGTTAATGCGGCCGACCACGTCTTGCATATGGCGGCGCTGCTCGCCCAGGTCGCCCACAAACAGGCCCTTTTCCTCGAGCATAACCTGGAGCTTCTCGAGCTCGCGCTCCTTTTCGCCCATGCGGTACTGCGCAAGCTCCAGCTCGGCGGCGCCCTCCTTGGAGCGGCTCTCCAAGTCGTTCCACTGCGACTGCAGCGAACGAAGCTCGTCGACGGCCAGCATCTGCGTAAGTTCGTTCGCGCGCGAGGACAGCTCTTTGTACTTGCGCGCGCGATCGACCTGACGCTCCAGCGGCCGCAGCTGACGGGCGATTTCCTTATTGATGTCGCGGGCACGGGTCAAGTGCTCGTCCATCGATTTAATCTTTTTGAGCGCACGCTCCTTGCGGCGTTTGTGCTTGGAGATGCCGGCGGCCTCCTCGATGAGGGCACGGCGCTCCTCGGGGCGGCTCTGCAAAATGGCGTCGAGCTTGCCCTGGCTGATGATGGAATGCGTATCCTTACCCAGGCCCGAATCGTGCAGGATGTCCTGAATGTCCATCAGGCGGCACGGGCTCGAGTTGATGAGGTACTCGCTTTCGCCCGAGCGATACATACGACGGGTGATGGCGACCTCGTCAAAGTCGACGGGCAGCATATGGTCCGAGTTATCGAGCACCAGCGTGACCTCGGCGACACCCACCGGCTTGCGCGCTGACGAGCCCGAGAAGATGACATCCTCCATGGCCTGGCCGCGCAGCTGCTTAGCGCTCTGCTCGCCCAGGACCCACAGAATCGAGTCAGAGATGTTCGATTTTCCCGAGCCGTTGGGACCGACGATGACGGTCAGGCCCGGCTCAAACGTCATATGGGCGCGGTCGGCAAACGACTTGAACCCTTTGAGCGTGAGGGACTTGAGATACACGGTTCCTCGCTTAAACAGGCTTCTTGTTGAGAATCACGCCGTTGGTGGTGTAGCCCATGCGGTCAAGTGCCTCGAGTGCAGCGGCTCCCTCGGCTTCCTTCTTTGAGGAGCCGGAGCCGCGACCCTGGCGAATACCATCGATCAACACCACGGCGGTAAAGGTGGGCGCATGCGCCGGGCCCTCGGAGCCAACGAGCTTATACGCCGGGGGTTCGTGACCGTCGGCTTGCACGCACTCCTGCAAGAACGATTTGGGGTTCGCGGGGTGCTCGGCACGCTCGGAAGCCAAATGCGGCTTAAGCGTACGGTGGATAAACTCCGCTGCGGCATCCCAGCCGGCGTCCAGGTACAGCGCGCCCACGAGCGACTCGTAGACGTTCTCGAGCGCCGAATGCAGGCCGCGCGCACCGGTACCGGTCTCGGAGGCACCAAAGATGATGATGTCGTCGATGCCCAACTCGTGAGAAACCTCGGACAGCGTGGCGCCCGAGACAAGCGACACCTTCAGGCGCGTGAGCTTGCCCTCGTCAAACTCCGGATAGGACTCAAAGAGCGAACGAGCGACGACGGCGCCCAAAATGGAATCGCCCAAGAACTCAAGGCGCTCATAGCTGGCAGAAACCGGCTGGCCCTCGACTGCCGAGGGATGCGTAAGCGCCGCGCGCAGCAGTACCTTATTATTGAACTCGTGTCCCAGGATTTCCTGGGCACGCGTAAGTCGTTCAGACAAAGCCAAGACCTAGGCCTCCCTGGCGTGTTCGATCGCGTCGACGGCGTCGGCGACAGAGTTGAGCGAGAGCAGAGTCTCGTCATCGATCTCGAGGTTGAACTCGTCCTCGATAGCCGTAACCAGCTGCAGGCGCTCGAGCGAGTTGGCATCGAGATCGTCAAAGGTGGTCTCATCGCTAATTTCGGCAACATCGACGCCCAGAACGTCAGCAGCGACCTCGGCGATCTTGTCGAAGATTTCGGAGCGGTCCATAGCGCTTCCTCTCATAGTGAATGAATACCAAAAGAATGGTACCGCCTGGGCGGTACCAAGACACGGTTCTGATTCTACCCCACGAAGCAGGCCGCGAGGCACATAACAGCGCTCTAACTCGCTCTTACAAAACGATGCCGTCCATGGAGTTGGCGACGTTCTCGACCAGCCTCGCGCGCACGGCTTCGGCCGCCGCGAGCGTACCGTTTTTAACAGCCTCGACCGAGGTGGCGCCATGGCCGATTAGGACCACGCCACGCAGGCCCAAAAGAATCGCACCGCCCTTGGCATCACCAGAGAGCTTGGCCTTAATCTCGCGCATCTGCTTTTTGATGAGCAGCGCGGCAATCTTGGTGCCGAGCGAAGACATAAAGACACCCTTGAGCTCCTGCAGCAAAAACTTGGCCGCGCCCTCGGTGGCTTTGAGCGCGATGTTGCCCGACATGCCGTCGGCGACCACGACGTCAAAATTGCCCGACGTAAGATCGGTGCCCTCGCAGTTGCCCACAAAACCGGGAACAGCGGCCTTCATGGCCGGGAAGCACGACTTGGTAAAGTTGGAGCCCTTCTCATCCTCGGTGCCGTTGGCAAGCAGGCCCACGCGAGGATGCTCAATACCCAAGACGACGCGCGCATAGGCGCTACCCATCTGGGCAAAACGCACCATATCGTCCACCGTGACATCGGGGTTGGCGCCCATGTCGCACAGAACCGTCAGGCCGCCGGCGCGGTTGGGCAGTGCATTGGTGAGGCACGGACGCACCGGCTGCTTCTTACCCTCGGCCTGATAGCGAAACGGCGTCACGTAGGCGGTAGCGGCAGCGGTCATGGCGCCGGTGGAGCCGGCAGAGAAGAACGCGTCCGCGTTACCCTTCTTGATAGCGCGGCAGGCAAGCACGATCGAGGACTTGCGCTTGGTCATCACGGCTCGAATGGGATCGTCATCCATGGCGATGACATCGGGCGCCTCCAAGGCCTCAACGCGAGCGTGAGCCGCGGCAAAGGGGTTCACGATCTCTGCGGGACCGACGGCCAAGACCTCGATATCGGGATCAGCCGCAAGCGCCGCCTCGATACCGTCGAGGACAACCTGTGGCTTCTCGTCTCCACCCACAACGTCTACACAAACGCGAACGTTACTCATATACATACTCCTTATACAAAAATGGCCGACTCATTGAGCCGGCCATTGTGGTTCCAGTTGGAACGGCATCGCATCCAGAGTATACAGTTACTCGGTAACGATAACCTCGCGGTCCTTGTAGAAACCGCAGCTGGGGCACACGTGGTGCGGGAGCTTGACAGCACCGCAACGGGGGCACGTGGACTGAGCCGCAGCCGAGATCTTCATGTTGGCGGAACGGCGGGTGTGAGTGCGGATACGACCCTGCTTTTGTTTAGGTACGGGCATAGTGACCTTCCTTATGAACTATCCAGTGTGGCGATTACGCGCAAGTAGCGATACTACCACAGTTTTACTCGTCAAGCTTGAGATTCTTCAATGCTGCAAATGGATTTTCCGTGGCAGCGGCCCATTCAGCCTCTGCTTGAGCGGCGCAATCGCATTGCTCGACGTTGAGATTGATGCCGCAAGTGGGGCATAGGCCGCGACAATCGGGCTTGCACAGGACAACGAACGGCGTGTCCATGACGACCGCGTCGTTGATGGGCTCACCCAGATCGACGATGCGATCCTCGCCCAGCAGCTCGTAGCCATCTTCGTAGGCCTCGGGGTCCTCGGGCTCGTTAAAGAGATAAAATTCCTCGATCTCACCGGCAATATCAAACGAAGCGGGCTCCAGGCAACGGTCGCACTCACCGGTTGCGTGCGCGCGGACCATGCCCGTAAGCAGAACACCGGTGCCGGCATTGGTAAAGACCACATCGTAGTCAATGCCGTCCTGTAGCTGGTACTCCTTCTCGCCCACCGTATAGGTGGCAACATCGACCTTACCGGTCAGCGGGTACGAGTCTCCGGGAAACTCGAGCTGCTCGGAAAGATCGACGGTAACGCTCGGGAACTCAGCCATTACCACTGACCGTTCTGCTGGGCAGCACCCTCGTTGAGCTGCTGACGGCAACGGGTGACGGTGCCGGTCAGGCTCTTGAGGTTCTCCTCGAGGTGCGTAAAGACCTGCTCGGCGTAGTCCTCGGCGGCATAGCGCGTCTCGCGCTCATACTGCTGGGCACGGTCGCGAATATCGTCGGCCTGCTGCTGCGCTAAGCGGACGATCTCCTGCTCACCGGCAATGGTGAGGGCCTGCTGCTGAGCATCGGCGATGATGGAATCGGCCTGAGCGGCGGCGGAAGCCATAAGCTCCTCGCGCTCCTTGAGGATACGGCGGGACTTCTGCCATTCCTCGGGATAGCTCATGCGGATCTCGTCGAGGATGTTAAAGAAGACGTCGGCATCGATAACCTTCATCTGGGCGTTCTTGCCGAACGGCGTCTTAGCCTCTTCGATGAGCCCCTCGAGCTCGTCGACAAGACTCACGATCCTGTCGCCAGGAAAATTCTCGCCCGGCATCCGGTCTCCTTTCATAGGTAACATATCATCGTGTTAGTTTACCACATGCCACCAGGCATTAAAAAACGTCACGAAAAGCGATGTTTGAGCGCCTTGACCACATTGGGCGGAACAAAATTAGAGACGTCACTACCGAGCGAGGCGATCTGGCGAACCACCGAGCTCGAGATATAGCCGTACTGCGGCGCGCTCATGACAAAGATGGACTCCAGCTCGTTATCCAGGCGGTAGTTGAGGTCGGCCTGCTGCAGCTCGTACTCAAAGTCGGTCATAGCACGCAGACCCTTGACCACGGCTCCTGCTCCCTGTTCGCGGGCAAAATCGACCAAGAGGCCGGTGAAGGGTAGCACCTCGACGCCGTCAATATCACCGAGCGCCTCACGGGCCAGCGCCACGCGCTCATCGAGCATAAAGGTGGTGCCCACGCCGTTTTTTCCCTGCGACTCGGCAACGGCCACGATCACGCTGGGGAAGATGCGGCGGGCACGGCGAATCACGTCGATGTGGCCAAACGTGATGGGATCGAAGGTACCCGGGACGATTACACGGTTAATGGTGTCACTCATGAGCATCCTCCGTGGGTGCGTCGCTATCGTTGCCATCATCCTCGCCGTTGCCAACCCAACGAAGCAGGTCGACCGAGGTAATGCCGTAACGCTTCTCACGCACGATCTCAAAGCCTGCCGGATGCGCACCCGCATCGGCGGCAGCGTGCTCGAAGAGCGCATAGGCACCCGGTACCAGCAAGCCTTGCTGAGCTAGGTTTTGCAGCAGCTCCTCGACCGGCTCGGCGCCATAAGCATAGGGCGGATCGAGCAAGACCAGGTCAAAGGGACCGCCCGGCACGCGGCCGCGCGAAGCGCTTGCCAGCACGTCGCCGCCCACCACACGCCAACGCGCACGGTCACGGCAGAGCGACTCGATATTCTTGGTAATCAGACGAGCAGCGTTGCGATCGATCTCGAACGTGGTGAGCGAGCGGGCACCACGCGAGAGCATCTCTAACCCTAAGGCACCGGAGCCGCCAAAGGCATCCAGCACGCGGACCTCGTCCAGATCGAAGTCGAATGCCGACATGACCATAGATGCGCACGCCTCGCGCACGCGATCGGTCGTGGGGCGGGTGACATCGCGACCACGGGGCTCCTCGATCTTACGACCGCGCCATTCGCCGCCGATGATTCTCATCCTCCGCTGACCTCCTTAAAGATGTGTCGATACCGCATGGCGACCGCATCGCGCAAGGGGCGCGTCGCCACGGAGTCAAGGTTGCAAGCATACCGCAAGAGCTCGACCGCGTCCAAATGGGCCCATTCGATCAATTCCTCGTCGGCATCGAGGTCAACAAAGTGCAAGGTCACGCCGCCATGCTGACGGTAGCCAAGAATCTCGCCCTCGTGGCGCAGACGCAGGTCCATCTGGGCGAGCGTAAAGCCGTCCGAGGTCTTCTCGAGCGACTGGAGGCGATCTTGTGCTGCCGAAGCGCCGCCGTTGCCCTTGGAGTGCGTCATGACCAGGCACGTGCCCGACACGCTGCCACGGCCCACGCGACCGCGCAGCTGGTGCAGCGCCGCCAAACCAAAGCGCTCGCCGTTCTCGATGACCATGACGGTGGCGTTAGGCACGTCGACGCCCACCTCGACCACCGTGGTCGAGACGAGCACATCGATCTCGCCGCGCTTAAAGGCATCGATCACGCGGTCCTTCTCCCCCGCCGGCATGCGGCCATGAAGACGCTCGATGGTAAGCCCCGGCAATGCCAGGCGCAGTCGGTCGAGCTCGGTCGCCGTGTCGTGCAACGGCACAGGCACGGACACGCGGCCTTCGTCGTCGCGAGCGATGCCGGGCACGTCTTCGAGCTCATCGGCCGAATCGCTCGGCTCCACGAGCGGACAGATCACGTAGGCTTGCTGCCCCTTTTCGTGCGCCTCACGAATGGCGCCATAGGCCAGGTCGCGACTCGACTCGGTGAGGACGCGCGTCATCACGCCGGCACCCGGAACGGGACGATGGCGGATGATACTCGTATCCAGGTCGCCATAGACCGAGAGCGCCAACGTGCGCGGGATAGGCGTGGCCGTCATAACGAGCAGGTCGGCGCCCGGGCCCTTGGCACGCAGGGCATTGCGCTGGCCCACACCAAAGCGGTGCTGCTCGTCGATGACGACAAGCGACAGATGCTTAAACGCCACGTCATCCGAAAGGACCGCATGGGTACCAAAGAGCACGTCGAGCTCGCCCGATTCCAGCTGCGCATGGATCTGCTCGCGCTCGGCCGCCGGCGTGGCACCCGTCAGGAGCGCCCAGGACATGCCAGCCTGCGAGAGCAAGGGGCCGGTCTTATCGGCATATTGACGCGCCAGCACGCCCGTAGGCGCCATAACGCAGGCCTGGGTGCCGCTATCGGCCGCAACTGCCAACGCGCAAGCGGCGACGGCCGTCTTGCCGGTACCGACGTCGCCCAGCAGTAGGCGGTTCATCACGCGCCCGCCATCGCACATGTCGTGCAGGATGTCTTGGAACGCGGCCTCCTGCTCGTCGCTCAGCGAAAACGGCAGGGCCTCCTTGAGCATCGCCAGGTGCCCGCCCGCGGCATGCGCATAAGGCACCACGTCGACCATACCGCCATCGTTGCGCAGACGCAGTGCGAGCTGCAAGCAGAGACACTCCTCGTACGCAAGACGCCGGCGTGCGATGTCGCGCTCGGCCATGCTCGAGGGAAAGTGGATCGAGCGCAGCGCACGGGCATTGCTCATGAGCTTCCGCTTTGCGCGCAGCGGCGCGGGAATGGGATCGAACGGATTAGCAGCCACTTCGAGCGCACCGCTCACGATACGGCGCATCCATGCCTGACTCACGCCGTCACTTACGTAGTGAACCGGCAAAATGGTGCCGGCGGCGCGCCCGTCCTCGAGCTTTTCAAAGTGGGGCGAGGCCATCTGCTTAAAACCGTAGGCAAACTCAACCTTGCCCATCACGGCCAGGCGGTCGCCCTGCTTAAGCTGTTGGGCAATCCAAGGCTGACGGAAAAAGGCAACCTGCAGCACGCCCGTCTCGTCCACGAGCGAGACCTCAGTCACCTGCATACGCGGACGGGGCTGCTTTTGCACAATACGATCGACCGTGGCGATGATGGTACACACGGTACCGATGGGCGCCATCTCGATGGACCACGAGCGAGTGAAGTCCAGGTAGCGATGAGGAATATGGAGAAGGAGGTCCCCCACCGTCCGAATTCCCAGACGGCGAAGGGCCTCCTCACGTTTACCCGAAACATATTTGAGTCGCGCGATATCCTCATCGAGCGCATTGCTCTGGGCAAAACGCTCCGAGACGCGCGGCACGGAGCACAGCTCGGACATGGGCAGATGCCTACTCGATCGAGAAGATCACGGGATAGAGCGGCTGCTCGCCACGATGGGCGTCGATCTCCAGATCGGGCTGAGCCTCCTCGATGGCGTCGACGATCTCCTGGAAGGCCTCATCGGACAGCTCCTCGCCGGCCAAAATCGTCAGCGCGTCGCCCTCCTCTTCCTCCTGCATGCGGTTGATGCAGTCGAGCGTGACCTGCTTCACATCGGAGCCGACCACGTCGATGGAACCGGCAATGATACCCATGACGTCACCGGAGTGAATCGGCGAGCCGTCGGAGGCGCTGGAGTCGCGCACGGCGCGGGTGACCTCGCCATCGCGGACCTCGCTGATGGCGTCGACCATGGCGGCAACGGCGTCCTCGAGCTCAGAATCGGGCAGGACCGCGAACAGTGCGGAGAAGGCCTGCGGGACGGTCTTGGTGGGAACGACGGCGACCTTCTTGTCGGTGCAGGCGGAAGCAGCGGCCTCGGCAGCCATGCGGATGTTGCCGTTGTTGGGCAGGATGATGACCGAGGTCGCGTTGACCTGGTCGACGGCGCCCAGTAGATCGGCGGTCGAGGGGTTCATGGTTTGGCCACCCGACACTATCACATCGACGCCGAGAGACTTGAGGATGTCAGCCTCACCAGAGCCAGCCGAAACGGCGACAAAGCCCAGGGCCTTGGCGGGCTCGGCGGCCTTTTCCTGATCCTCATGAATCTTAGCGGTGCGGTCGTGGGCCTCCATCTCCATGTTATGGATAAAGACCTCGTAGATCTGACCAAGCTGAAGCATGTGCTCGAGCACCAGGTTGGGGGTGTTGGAGTGCACGTGGATCTTGTAGTCGGGATAGGCACCAACGAGCAGCTCGCAGTCGCCCATGGAGCCCAGGAACTTCAGGCACTCGTCCTCGTCAAACGGGGCGTCGGCTTTAAAGAGGAACTCGTTGCAGTAACGGAACTCCGAGCCCTCCCAGTCGTCGTTGGCCTCGATCTCAACACGGCCAAGAGCGGCGTCGCGGGCAGAGCCGGCGGAATCAAACGTAGCGGAGAAATCCTCGACCACGGTGCTGCGGCCAAGAGCGGCGGCAACAAAGTTCTCCAAGAAGATGGCAAAGCCAAAGGCGCCGGAGTCGACCACGCCGTTCTCCTTCAGAACGGGCAGCAGGTCGGGCGTGCGGGCGACGGACTGGTAGGCCTCGACGACGATGGCGTCAAGCGCATCCTCGGCAGAGAACTTCTTCTTCTCGCACTCGTCTGCCTTGGTCGAGACATCGCGCAGGACCGTGAGGATCGTGCCCTCGATGGGCTTACGAACAGCCTGGAAGGCAACCTTGACGGCGCGACGGAAGGCGAAGGCGATATTGGCGGACGTAATGGGCTCATCGGCAGAGACAAGGCCCTCGGCCACACCACGCAGAATCTGCGAGGTGATGACGCCGGAGTTGCCGCGGGCGCCCATCAGGGAGCCGTGGGTGATGGCGCCAGCAATGGCCTCCATGTCGGCATCGGCGGGAAGGGCGGAAAGCTCCTTGGTCACCGAGGCGAGCGTGAGCGACATGTTGGTGCCCGTGTCACCGTCGGGTACGGGGAAGACGTTGAGCTTGTTGATCTCCTCGGCCTTGTCGGAAACGGCAGCCGCAGCGATCGGAAAACAGGTGCGAATGGTCTTTGCAATCATGGGTATTTGAATCTCCGTTTTCGGATGCTAGTTCAGACGGCTCTTGAGCGCGTCGATGTGGATGCCGATCTTAAGGCTGGCGGGATCGATCTGTGCGATCTCCTGCAGGGTGAAGGCAACGGAGCTCGAAAGATTGTGGCAGACGGACTTCATATTGACGCCGTTCTCGAGCACGACGTGAAGATCGACCGTAAGGCCGTTCTCGTCGGCGGAAACAAGCACGCCCTTGCGAAGGCGCTGGCCGGCAAGCAGGCGCACGCTCTCGGCGCCCTGCAGCTGTTCGGCCATACCGACGACGCCGTAGCACGTCATCGCGGCATAACCGGCAATATCGGCAATAACGTCGTTCGAGACGCTCAGGCTGCCGTTAATGGTCTCAGACACAAGAATCTCCTTTTCTGGTGCTCGCGGCACCATGTCGTGGGAGCAATCATTCCAACATTTTACAACGACCGCGCCATGTTGAGGTGGTGGGTCGCGGGATTACATCCTCGACACGAAATGTTGATATGGCAACGTTCGAGTCAAGTGGTCGCGGCATGAAAAAACCCGCCGCATATGCGACGGGTTTTACAACCTGGCTCCCCGGGTAGGACTCGAACCTACAACAGCGCGGTTAACAGCCGCGTGCTCTACCATTGAGCTACCGAGGAATTTAAAAGCCCAGCGAAATGGGCTGAGAAATTCTGGCTCCCCGGGTAGGACTCGAACCTACAACAGCGCGGTTAACAGCCGCGTGCTCTACCATTGAGCTACCGAGGAATAGGTGCGTGCTCTCAAGCAACGAAGTCTATTATACGGACGAATCAGCTTAGGGCAAGAACTTTTTTGAGATTTTTTCCGACCTAGTCATTGGGGACGTCCCCAACTGCCACCCAACTGCCAAGCAATGGAGATGCCGCAGGTAGAGGACGGACAGCGAGCGACGTCCAGGGCGAACAAGTTGGCATGAAAAAGGCAAGGCATAGACCTTCTGGTCATGCCTTGCCTTTTGAATGACAAATTGTCGCCCTGGGCGGCGCGCAGCGTCGACTGGTCCGCCGTTCGGTAGAACGGCGGAACCCCTAAGACTCGATGTAGTCCTTCAACTTGCTAGAGCGACTCGGATGGCGGAGCTTGGCCAAGGTCTTGGACTCGATCTGGCGGATACGCTCGCGCGTGACGCCAAACTCGCGACCGACTTCCTCGAGCGTGCGGGGGTGTCCGTCAACGAGACCAAAGCGCAGCTCGATAACCTTGCGCTCACGATCGGCAAGCGAATCGAGCACCTGGGTGAGCTGCTCCTGCAGCATGGAGAAGCTGGCCGCATCGGGCGGAACGATAGCCTGGGAGTCCTCGATGAAGTCGCCCAGCTGGGAATCCTCTTCCTCGCCGATGGGGGTCTCGAGCGACACGGGCTCCTGCGAAATCTTCTGGATCTCGCGGACGCGGTCGGCGCTCATGTCCATCTCGGCACCGATCTCCTCGGGGGTCGGGTCGCGGCCCAGATCCTGAAGGAGCTGGCGCTGCACGCGAACGAGCTTGTTGATGGTCTCGACCATGTGCACGGGGATACGGATGGTGCGGGCCTGGTCGGCGATAGCGCGCGTGATGGCCTGACGGATCCACCACGTGGCGTAGGTGGAGAACTTAAAGCCCTTCTGGTAGTCGAACTTCTCGACGGCGCGAATCAGTCCAAGGTTGCCCTCCTGGATCAGGTCCAGGAACAGCATGCCGCGACCGACGTAGCGCTTGGCGATGGAGACGACCAGACGCAGGTTGGCACTGATGAGCGCCTGCTTGGCCTCGAGGCCCACGTTCTCGATACGGGTCAGACGACGCATCTCGGCACGCGTGAGCTCGATCTCGCCCGCGTCGGCGGCCTCGAGCTTCTCGGTGGCCTCGAGACCGGCCTCGATCTTCATGGCCAGATCGACCTCTTCAGATGCGGTCAGCAGGTCGACCTTACCGATCTCCTTGAGGTACATACGAACCGGATCGCCGGTCAGCATCACCGTGGAGGCATCGATGCCACGCACGCGGGAGCGTGAACGGGACGTGCGCACGGTGCGCTTCTTCTTGCTCTTGGAAGAACCCATCTCGGCATCGGCCTGACGGGCCATCTTGAGCTCGTGATCGTCGAGCGAGCCGGAATCGTGCTCGTCGTCGTCATCGAAATCGTCGGTATCGGTATCGTTATCGTCATCGTCGACGTCCATGGGGGCGTCGTCGTTACCGCTCGCGGAGATAATCTGGATGCCGCTGTTGCGCAGCGCGGAATACACCGCGGTGAGCTGCTCGTCAGAAACATCGATATCCTTCAGGGCGACCTGAATCTCGTCCTCGGTTACCGAAGTCCTGTTTGAGCCGTTGCCCATGAGCTTTGCAACGTAGGATTCCAGCCCAGTACCCGTGCTCTCAGTCTTTTTTGGCACAGATTCTCCCTTCATAGTCCACAGGACTCAATACTTTAGCACACACATAGGCGTCTATACCCAAAAAGAGGACTGGATATAGGCGAGAATACGCTGGTTGACCACAACATCTAGGCCTGTTCGGTGCCTGCGGCCTCCAGACCGATCAAACGGAACGGGTCCGCCACGCCGCCGATAGACTTTTGCAGCTCGCGTTGACGCTGCGAATCCTGCGCGGCCTGCACGGTCAACGCGCGACGGGCCTCATCATCGAGCGAACGGTCCTGGCGCAGCTTGGCCTGTGCGGCACGCATGCGGCGCTTGATGGTGTAGAGCTCGAGCGTATCGAGCATGAACACGATGTTCGTCTCGGTGGGGTGCTTGCTCGTCGCGGAGATGCGCCCGGCACTCACAAGCGTTGCCGCCTCGGGACAGACCGAGCGCGCCGCATCCATGCAGGCTGCAGGATCGGTTCCCGGCGGCGTTGCCAGAACGGCCCATGCGATGGACTCGTGACGTGGGTCAACCCACTCGATAGAGCAGATGCGGTCGGCATACGTGCGGAACAGGTCGGGGTAGCTCGTGAGCATCGTCAACAGCTCGCGCTCCCCTGCCAAGGACTTGCGCTCAAGATCAGTAAGAACCATCGGCGCCGCCGCAGCCGGAGCGCCCGAACCATCAGTCACAGGCACAGCACCCATACCATCAGGCACATCGATCGGCGGCAGGTCGTCGACGACCTCCACGGGCGCGGCACCGTAGGCATCGAGCGGGACGTAGTCATACGGCTCTTCTTCGACCGGCGCGGACACCGGCGGCGTCGCGCCCGATGCCCAAGCACCGCGAGATGCCCCCTGCGAACCAGACGTCCGACCGCCCGCGCTACCAGAGCGCTCGGCTTGCGCCCGCTGGCGTTCATAGTTCTGCTCACGACGTCGTTCCGCATCTTCGCGCTTGGCGACATCGCGAAACACGCGACCCGAACTCGCGCGAACCGTCTCCAGATCCAAACCCAGCAGATCGGCAATCTGGATAAAGTATGTGTCGATCATATAGCTATCGCGCAGCGGATAGATAAGCGTCAGCGCATCTTCCAGCGCCTTGGCACGACCGCCCGGCGTGGTGATGTCACTCGACTCCTGCAGCGAACGGTAGACAAAGTCCATGAGCGGCTCGGCAGCGTCGATGCGCGCCTGAAGCTCCTGTCCACCATGCGCCGTGATGAACTCCATGGGGTCGTTGCCGTCGGGCAGCACCACGCAGCGCAGGTCCATCGAATCCTGCTCGATAAATTGAATCGCGCGACGGGCGGCCTTCTGGCCCGCGGCATCGCCATCGAACATATACACGATACGCTTGGCAAAGCGGGTGAGCGTCTTGACGTGATGCTCCGTGAGCGCGGTGCCCAGCGTGGCGACAACGTTTTTGATCCCCGCCTCCCAGCAGGCGATACAATCGGTATAGCCCTCCACCACGATGGCCGTATCCTGCGCGACGATAAACTCCTTGGCCCAGTTAAAGCCATAGAGGTTTCGCTTTTTATGGAACACGCTCGTCTCGGCGGTGTTGAGGTACTTGGGTTGGCCGTCACCCATGATGCGCCCGCCAAAGGCAATGTTGTGACCCTGCTCGTCAAAGATGGGAAACATCACGCGGTCGTAGAAGCGGTCGGCAAGCTGCCCGCGCCCGCGGCTCACGGCAACGTTGGCGTCGATCATCTCCTGCGGGGTAAAACCCGCCTGGGACAGGTGCGACACCAGCGCGTTGCGGCCCGGTGCAAAGCCCAGGCAGTAGCGGCGGCAGACGTCGCCACCCATACCACGGCTGGCAAAGTACTCGCGTGGACGGCCGTCCTTACCGCGCATAAGCATGGTGTGGTAGAACTGGGCGGTCTCGGCACACAGATCGTAGATGCGGGCACGCTTGGTACCGCGCTCGCGACGATCTCCGGTGTCATGCAGCTCAATACCCGCACGATCGGCCAAATAGCGGATTGACTCGGGAAAGCTCAGGTTTTCGCGCTTCATGATATAGGTGAAGACGTCGCCGCCTTCGCCGCAGCCAAAGCAGTGCCAGACCTGCGTAGCGGGGATAATGTGGAAAGAAGGCGTCTTTTCGCCATGGAAGGGGCAGCAACCCCAAAACTCATGGCCGCGGGGCTTGAGCTCAACCGTTTCCTGCACGATGGCAACTAAGTCGGACGCAGCGCGTACCTGGTCTTTTTCCTCATCGCTAATCACGGATACTCACCCCCTGCTCGCCCAAGTTGTGACGAATATCCTCGATATTACCCTCGACGGTCGAGATCAACTCATCCAGCGAATCGAACACGCGCGACGGACGCAGCCAGCGCGTAAACGCCAGCGAAACGGAAGCGCCGTACAGGTCGCCCGTATAACCAATTAAGTTAGCCTCGAGATGCGCAGAAGCCGCATCGTCGGCATACGTCGGCGGCAGTCCGACGTTGACGGCAGCGGGCCACACGATGTCGTTGACCAGCACCAGGCCCTCATACACGCCATCGGCAGGCACCTGAATGCCGTCGGGAACATGTAGGTTTGCCGTGGGAAAGCCCATGCCAGAACCCTCGTGACGGCCGCGAATAACACCGCCGCGCACCATATACGGGCGGCCGAGTAACTCAGCAGCAAGCTCCACATGGCCCTGTCCCAGCTCATGACGAATGCGGGTGGCGCAAATGGCCTCACCGCCCTCGCAAAGCAAGTCGTGCCCGTATACGTCAACGCCGCGCTTGGCACCCCAGGTGCGCATCTCGTCAACACCAGAAGCACCGCCACGACCCAGCCTAAAGTCGCTGCCAACGCGAATCGAACGAATGTCGACCACGCGTGACAGCAGTGCGAGAAAACCGACATGGTCGAGTGCCGCAACCTCAGGCGTAAAGGGAACGGCCACCACCGCATCGACCCCGGTCTGAGCCAAGGCATGTAGACGGTCGGACGTCGTCATCAATTTTTGAGCGGGCGAAGGACTCACCACAACGTCCGGATCGGGATCGAAAGTGACCACGACCGCCTTACAGCCATGGGCACGGGCGTCACGGACAAGCGCCGCAATGAGCTCTTGGTGCCCACGATGCACGCCATCAAACACGCCAATGGCGATCGACGCGGCACCCAAGAACTCGCACCCATCAAATGCATCGGCAGAGACGATACGGGCCTCATCCAACTCACCCGCGAAAAAGATACGCGCGAGCTCGTGGGGCGCCAGCATCATCGAACACCGCCGATCGCCTGCGGAAAGACGTGCTCCATCACAAAGCGGCCGCCCTCGATACGGGCGAGCGCCTTGAGCCCCCCATCGAGCACGAGCGCGAACGGTGCCTTCACCGTATCGAAGTCCGCAAGCGCGCGTTCAACGGGAATGCGGCGACCACAAAGCAGGTCGTCTGCAAGATTACCCGGCAAATCGACACGCGCGGCACCAAGGGCGGCGATGGGATCCAAGGCGAAGCCGGCCGCAGACTCGGGAGAAAGTTCCTCGACCGCATGACAGGCGCCAATGGAAACCACGCCGGAGGCCGTACGGCGCAGCGCGGAAATATGCGCAGCACTATCGCAGGCGCGACCCAGATCGCGAGCAAGCGCGCGAATGTAGGTGCCCTTGCTTACCGAAAACGCCACGGTCCAGACGCACGCATCGCCCTCGCCGCCCACGGCGATCAGGTCGGCGGCATAGACCTCGACGGGGCGCGGGGGCAACTCAACCGCATTGCCCTCGCGAGCACTCTTATAGGCGCGAACGCCATTGACCGAAATGGCCGAAAACGCTGGCGGCACCTGCATCTGCGGGCCAAGCATAGCGGCCAGCTGCTCACGGGCGTAAGCAAGATCGCGCAGCTCGGGGGCAACGGGCACTGTGCGGACGGCCTCGCCCTCCGCGTCATCGGTATTGGTCTCGACGCCAAACGAAATGTCGGCGACATAACTTTTGGTATCGAGGGTTAGCATGCCCAGCAGACGGGTCGCCTGGCCCACGCCCACCACCATGACACCCGAGGCCATGGGGTCGAGCGTACCGGCATGGCCGACGCGTCGCTCATGGAGGGCGCGTCGGCACTGCGATACCACATCGTGGGACGTACAGCCCACCGGCTTATCGACGGCGAGCAGCATATTCAATTGAGAAGGCGTACGACGAGCCATGTACCATCCAAAATGTTAGAGCTCGACGGTCACCGAAGCGGGATCCTCCCCTACCAGCTCGGCCAGCATGGGGAGTGCCGCGGTGAGCGTCTCGAGAATCGTTCCGTTGTTAGAGAAACCAGCGGCCGCGGGATGCCCGCCACCGCCAAAAGCAGCAGCGATCTCGGAAACATTGAGGTCGCCCTTGGAGCGCAGGTTGCCGCGTACCTTGGTATCGCCCTCAATGCCCTTCAGGAACAGGCAGACCTCCACACCCATCACCGAACGCACCACATCGACCAAGCCGTCGCACTCGTCCGAAGTAACGCCGCAGGCCTCGAGGTCGCTCTGGTACGCATAGCTATATGCCACGCGACCGTGCGCCACTGTCTTGATGCGCCCCATAACGATGGACTTGAGATGCAAGAACTCTACGCGCATGCTCTGGTAGACCTCGAGCGCAACGCGCGCCGGATCGGCACCGTGCGCGACCAGGCGCGAGGCGGCGTGAAACGCAGCGGCATCGGCGTTTTGATACTGAAAACGACCGGTATCGGTCACCAGGCCGCACAACAGGCAGGTCGCGACACCATCGCGAGCCACAATGCCGCAATTGTCCAAAAAGCGGTCGATGATCATGGCACAGGCCGCGGCATCGACGCACCTCAGGCTCAGCTCGGCAAATTCCTCGCGCGCCGGGTGGTGATCGAAGCACACCACATGCGACGAGCGGCGGAGCACCTCGGCGGAGTTGTTCAGACGCTCGACGACCGGCACGTCCACCGAGATGAACAGGTCCGGATTGCCGGTATACGCAGATGCCGGCACCAGACGGTCGGCGCCCTCCATAAAGCGGTAGATGCGCGGAACCGGGTCATCGTCTGCCAGCAGCAGGGCAATGTCCTTGTTGGGAAAGAACTTCCTAAGCGAGAGGCCCAGGCCCAGCACGGAGCCCAGGGCGTCGCCATCGGGAGACGTATGTCCCGAAATCGCAATGGAGGACGCACCCTCGATGAGCTCAAGGATGCGTCGCTGAATATCTGCAGACTCGCACGATGCAAGGTCGGCGGAATTACTCATCTAAAGCTGCCTCCTGGGCGGCATCCGCAATTGGATAGCCGTCCTCGTCCTTTTCGATCGCAAGCGTGGCGGGAACGTTTTCCAGCGCACGCGTGATGCGCTCGGCCTCATCGGTCGAGCGATCGATGCGAAAATCGAGCTCGGGCGTGACGCGCCAATCGAGCGAGCGGGCCAGCAGGCTACGGATGCGGCCCTTGGCGCTGGCGAGCGCCTCCATGACCTCGTCGTAGCGGCTCGCGTCGCACGACACATACACACGCGCGAACGAACGGTCCACCGCGACCTCGACCGCGGTCAGGGTGACCAGGTCGAGACGCGGATCGGAAACCTCAAAGAGCAGGATATAACCGAGCTTCTCGCGAAGCTGCTCGCCCAAACGGCGGGTTGCCTGCGTTTGCTTCATAGCGCTACCCCCTACTCGGTACGGGCAACCTGGTCGATGCGGTAGCCCTCAATGGTGTCGCCAGGCTTGATGTCCTGGAAGTTCTCCAGGCCAATACCGCCCTCGGAGCCGCTCTTGAGGCTCTTGGCCTCGTCCTTGTAGTGGCGCATCGAGGCGATTTTACCGTTGAAGACCACGATGCCGTCGCGCACCAGGCGCACGGAATCGGTCGCGGCGATCTCGCCCTCTTCGACGCGGACACCGGCGGCGATACCGACCTTGGGCACCTTGAAGGTGTCCAGAACGGTCGCGGTACCCGTGGAAACCTCGACCTCGGTGGGCTTGAGCATGCCGATACGGGCTGCGTCGAGGTCCTCGAGGCACTTGTAGATGACGTCGTAGCAACGGATCTCGACGCCCTCGCGCTCGGCGGCGGAGCGGGCCTTGCCGTCGGGACGGACGCCAAAGCCGATGATGATGGCGTTGGAGGCGTCGGCCAGAACGACGTCGGTCTCGTTGATGGCGCCAACGGCGGAGTGGATCGTGTTGATGCGCACCTCGGACTGGTCCATCTTGTCGAGGGAGTCCTGAAGGGCCTCGATAGAACCCTGGACGTCGGCCTTGATGATCAGGTTGAGCTCCTTGACCTCGGCGTCGGCGATGGTCTCGAAGAGGTTCTCGAGCGTCACATGCTTCACGCGGCTCTGCTCCTCGATGCGGGCCTTGAGCGAACGCTCGTCGGCCAGGGCGCGAGCCTCGCGCTCGTCCTCGAACACGCGGAACTCGTCACCGGCGTTGGGCACGGACTGCAGGCCCAGGATCTCGACAGCGTCGGAGGGACCAGCCTCGGTGACGGCGCGACCCTTGGGGTCGAGCATGGCGCGAACGCGGCCGTAGGTAAGGCCAGCGACCAGCGTATCGCCCACGTGCAGGGTACCGCGGGTCACGAGCACGGTAGCGACCGAGCCGCGGCCCTTGTCGAGCTTGGCCTCGAGGACGTTGCCGGAGGCAAAGGTGTCCGGGTTGGCCTTGAGCTCGAGCACGTCTGCCTGGAGCAGCACGGTCTCCAGAAGGTCGTCGATACCAATCTTCTGCTTCGCCGAGATGTTGACGAACATGTTCTGTCCGCCCCACTCCTCGGGGATGACACCGTACTCGGTGAGCTCCTGGCGCACGCGGTCGGGGTTGGCACCCGGCTTATCGATCTTGTTGACGGCGACGACGATGGGTACGCCGGCGGCCTTGGCGTGGTTAATCGACTCGACAGTCTGGGGCATGACGCCGTCGTCGGCAGCCACGATTAGAATGACGATATCGGTCACCTTGGCACCACGGGCACGCATGGCCGTAAAGGTGGCGTGACCCGGGGTATCGATGAAGGTGATCTTGCGGTCGTTGATCATAACCTGCGAAGCGCCGATTGCCTGGGTAATGCCGCCCGCCTCGCCGGCAGCGACACCGGTGTGACGGATGGCGTCGAGGAGGCTCGTCTTGCCGTGGTCGACGTGGCCCATGACGGTGACGACCGGGGCGCGCGGTTTAAGGTCGGCGGGATCGTCGTAGAACGAGAAGGTGTTCTCCTCCTCGGGGGTGATGATCTTGATCTGACGGCCCAGGTCGTCGGCAACGAGCTCGACGAGGTCGTCGGACATGGACTGCGTCATGGTGAGCGGCGTACCCAGCAGGAACAGGCGCTTGATGATGTCGTTGGCCGGAACGTCGAGGGCCTCGGCGAGCTCCTGGACGGTAACGCCCTGGGAGACCTTGATGGCATCGAGCTCCTCGGGGTTCACGCCCTGGGCCAGCGCCTCCTCTATCTTGCGCTCCTCCTGAGCCTTGGCAGCCTCGCGCTCGCGCTTCTCCTTGCGCTTCTTGCGGCGACCGGTGGACTCGCGAGAGGCCTCCTCGACGGCAGCACGAGCCTCCTCGAGCACCTTCTCGCGGCTGTACTCCTCGGCCTCGCGAGCCATGCGGCTATAGTGGTCCTCTTCATTGTTGTGACCGCCCTTGCGCTTCTTGCCCTTGCCCTGCTTATCGGGGTTGGGGAAGTCCATGCCAGCAGCGACGTTGTTGCTGGCGTTGGTGCGATGGCTGTGCGGACGGCTCTCGGAGGCGTTGCGCTCGGAGTTGTTGTCGGAAGCACTGCGATCGTTACGACGGCCACCGCGGCGGTCGTTGTTGCCGCCACGACGGTTACCACGCTCGGCGGCGCGCTCGGCCTTGGCCTTGTCCTCGGCGTCCTTCTTCTCCTTGAGCACGGTCTCCTGTGCGGCGATCTGGTCGAGCAGCGAACGGAAGCGCGAACCGGAATCGGAAGCGGGAACGGCGCGGCGCTGGGCCTCGCGGGCAGCCTCCTCCTTCTCGCGAGCAAGGCGCTCCTGCTCGGCCTTCTTCTTGGCCTCGGCCTCGGCGCGGGCGGCCTCCTCGGCAGCCTGGGCTGCGGCAAACTGGCGGCGCTCCTCCTCGCGTGCCTTCTCGGCGGCGATGCGCTCGCGCTCGGCCTCGGCGGCGCGGGCGGCCTCCTCGGCGGCAGCTGCCTGCTCCTCGGCCTGCTTGGCGGCCTCGACTTCCTGAGCGCGGGCCTCGATCACCGAGGCGAGCTGCTTGCGGACCATGGCAACGTAGGCATCCTCCAAGGTGGAGGAAGCGGACTTAGCGGGAATCTTCATATCGGCGAGATGACCCATCAGTTCCTTAGAGGTCATGCCGAACTCTTTGGCCAGGGTGGACACACGGACTTTTGCCATATGACTTCACCTACCCTTTCTGGCACCTTGGGTGCCTAGAGACTGAACGAGCGTGGGAGATGCGCCGGGACCTGCCCGGCGCGACCGCGCGCTAGATCAGGTCCTCCGCATCATCGAAGGCGTCGGTGTCGTGGACACCGCAGAAACGGGAGCCGGGACGGGCCTGGTTGCGGCACTGGATGCCGTCCTCGGACACGTACTCGCAGCGACGGACGTCCTCGTCCTCCTCGTCACCGATCAGGTCGGCGGCGGGCTCCTCGTGAACGGGAACGTTCTTGAGGATGTCGGCGGCAAGCGTCTCGGACTTGATGTCGATGTGCCAGCCGGTCAGGCGCGCAGCGAGGCGGGCGTTCTGGCCCTCCTTGCCGATGGCGAGGGACAGCTGGTCATCGGGCACGATGACGCCGGCGTAGGCCTTCTCCTCGTCGATGAGGACGCGGGTGACCTTGGCAGGCGACAGGGCGTTGGCAACGTAGACGGCAGGATCGGCATCCCACAGGATGACGTCGACGCGCTCGCCACGGAGCTCGCCCACGACAGCGCGAACACGGCTGCCCTTGGGGCCGACGCAGGCGCCCACGGGATCCAGACGGTCGTCGAGCGAGTGGACGGCGACCTTGGAACGCTGGCCGGGCTCGCGGGCGATCGACTTGATCTGGACGGTGCCCTCATAGATCTCGGGCACCTCCTGCTCAAACAGACGACGCATGAGCTCGGGGTGGGTACGGGAGATGACAATCGGTGGACGGCTGTGCTCGCCACGAACCGGCTGCAGGTTGGAGTTGGGGTCGCGAACGTCGATGATCACGGCCTTGATGTGCTGGTTGTGCAGGTAACGCTCGCCCATCGGGCGCTCGTTGCGCTCGTTCTCGTAACGGCGCTGATCGAAGTGCGGCAGCTCGGCCTCGACGCCCTCGCGAATCTTGACGATCGTGAAGTCGGGCGTGGATTGCAGCACGGTACCGCTGATGAGGTCACCGATGCGGCCGGAGAACTCCTCGTAGATCTGCTCGCGGGCGGAGTTGCGCACGATGGCGTTGATCTCGGCCTTGGCGTGCTGGGCAGCGATGCGGCTCGTGTTCTTGGGGGTGACGTCGATCTCCTCGAACTCGGTGAAGTTGCCCTCCTCGTCCATGGAATCGTCGATCGGCTCCAGGCGGTAGACGTAGATCTTGCCGGTGGTGCGGTCGATGGTCACCTTGGCGCCCCACTCAAGATGCAGGATCTCGGCATAGCTCTTGGCGAGCGACTGCTCCAGGCGGTCGATCAGGTAGAGCTGGTCGATGTGCTTCTCCTGGCAAAGCTCCATCAGGGCGGACATCATGTCGGATGCTGCCATCTTACTTTCCTTCCTTCGCGGGCTTGAAGTCATAGGTGGGCTTCAACTTGCACTTTTTAACATCAGAGAAATCGAGGGTGACGGACTCGCCGTCCTCGAGCTCGAGGGTCACGTCGGTCTCGGTCGCAGCGGCAATCTTGCCGGCGTACTTGCGACGGCCCTCGGTGGCGGTGGAGGTGAGCTCACAATTCTCGCCCACAAAGCGGGCAAAGTCGCGCGGACGGCGCAGCGGGCGCGCCATGCCCGGGCTCGACACCTCGAGTGTATAGCTCGAAGAGATGGGGTCGAGCTCCTCGATTACATCGCCGACCCATTTGGTGTTGGCCGTGACGTCGTTGAGCGACAGGCTCTGACCCTCAGCACCCTCGATACGCACGCGCACGCAGGGGGCCTTGGTGGCGCCCACGAGCTCGACGTCGACGATGTCGACATCGTGCTGGGGAGCGACGGCCTCGAGCGCGTCGATGATCGCCTGCTCGGTCTTGGTCTTGACCATTGCGGCACCTCCATCCATACAAAAAAGAAGCGGGGCCGAAACCCCACTTCTTTCAATTACAACTTCATTTGCAAGCAAACTATACCAATAGCTGCGGAAACGTGCAAGCACCGTACGAATCTGCAGGTCAGCGTGCGCACAGGTTCTCCACAAGAATAGAACAATTGACCGCGGGCGCTTTGGGCAGGCAAAACAAAACGAGGGACGACCCAACCGGACCGTCCCTCGTTTATTGCATGTCAGCTTTACACGCAGAGCCTATTTGACCACCAGGTTGACCAGCTTGCCGGGCACGCAGATGGCCTTGACGACCGTCTTGCCCTCGAGCCACTTGGCGACGGCGGCCTCGGCGGCAGCCTGCATCTCCTCATTGGAGGCATTGCGGGGCACCTCGACGCGGCCGCGGACCTTACCAAGCACCTGGACCACGATCTGCACCGTGTCCTCAACGGACTCGGCCAGGTCGAACTCGGGCCAGGCGGCGGTGTAGACGTTGCCCTCGCAGCCGAGCGCCTCGTGCCACAGCTCGTCGGCCCAGAACGGGCAGATGGGGGCAAGGACGCTCACGATATCCTTAGCCACGCCGTAGCACATCGCCTTGTCACGGGAAGCGCCCTCAGTAGCATTGAGGTAGGCACTCGCGGCATTGACGAGTTCCATGACGGCCGAGATGGCGGTGTTGAACTGGCCGCGATCGAAGTCCTCGGTGCACTTGGCGATGGTGCGGTGACGCTCGCGATAGAGCTTCATCGCAACCTCGTCGAGCGCGGACTTGTCGAAGGCAACGTTGGCGTCGCCGGACTGGACGAGCTGCCAAACGATACGCCAGGCGCGCTTGATGAAGCGGTTGGCGCCCTCAACGGCCTTGGGATCCCAGTCGAAATCCTTCTCGGGCGGGGCGATAAACAGGATCGCCAAACGCATGGTGTCGGCGCCGTAGGGCTCGATGACCGAGCTCGGGGGCACGACATTACCCTTGGACTTGGACATGGTGTCGCCGTTCTCGTCCTTGACCATGCCCTGGCACAGCAGGTTGGTGAAGGGCTCGTCCACACTCAGCAGGCCCAGGTCGCGCAGCGCCTTGGTAAAGAAGCGGCTGTAGAGCAGGTGCAGAATGGCGTGCTCGATGCCACCGATGTAGTTATCGACGGGCATCCAACGGTCGGCGGCCTCGCGGGAGAAAGGCAGCTCGGTGTTGTGCGGGTCGGTATAGCGCAGGTAATACCAGCTGGAGCAAGTGAAGGTGTCCATGGTATCGGTCTCGCGCTTGGCCGGGCGGCCGCAGACCGGGCAGGTGGTCTCGTAGAACTCCTTGCACTCGGCGAGGGTCTCGCCGGCGCCCAGGTCCAGGTTCTCGGGCAGCGTCACCGGCAGCTGGTCCTCGGGTACGGGGACGATGCCGCAGTGCTCGCAGTGGATGGCTGGGATGGGGTTGCCCCAATAGCGCTGACGGGAAATGAGCCAATCGCGCAGACGGAACTCGACCTTGCGACGACCGCAGCCCATGGCCTCGAGGTCGGCCACGATCGCAGCCTCGCCCTCGGAGTGCTTGCCGCCGCGCATGCCGGTGTACTTGCCGGACTGGACGAGCGTGCCCTCGGCAGCGTGGGCGCAATCCCAGTCGACGGTCTCGGCATGGAAGGTATCGATGGTCTCGCCGCTGGCCTCGACGGCTGCGCGGTCGTCATCGTCCAGGATGATCGGCACGATCGGCAAATCATACTTGCGTGCGAACTCAAAGTCGCGCTGGTCGCCGCAGGGAACGGCCATGACGGCGCCGGTGCCGTAGTCGGCAACAACGTAGTCGGCAACCCACACGGGGACCTTCTCGCCGTTGACCGGGTTCACCACGTAGCGGCCGGTAAAGGCACCGTGCTTCTCGAGGGTGCCCTGGGCACGCTCGACGGCGGAGATATGCTTGGAGTCCTCGACGATCTTGGTCACGGCCTCCTCGTACTCCGTGCCCTCGACGAGCTCGTGCAGACGCGCGTACTCGGGAGCCAGGACAAAGAAGGAGACACCGAAGAGCGTGTCGGCTCGCGTGGTGAAGACGGTGATCTTACCCTCGTCGCCCTCGATGGGCTCGCCATCCTGGTCGCACAGGGTAAAGTCGACCTCGGCGCCCTCGGAACGACCGATCCAGTTGGCCTGCATCTGCTTGACGCGCTCGGGCCAGCCGGGGAGCTTCTCCAGGTCATCGAGCAGCTCCTGAGAGTACTCGGTAATCTTGAAGTACCACTGCTCCAGGTCGCGCTTCTCGGGCTCGGTGCCGCAGCGCCAGCACTTGCCCTCGGTGACCTGTTCGTTGGCCAGAACGGTCTTGCAGGTGGGGCACCAGTTGACCGGGTTCTTCTTGCGGTAAACCAGGCCCTTTTCCCACAACTTCTCAAAGATCCACTGACCCCAACGGTAATAATCGGGGCTGCAGGTCTTGACCATGCGATCCAGATCGTAGGAGAAGCCCATGCGCTTCATCGTGGCGAGCGCCTGGTCCATGTTCTTATACGTCCAGGCGGCAGCCTGCGTGTTGTGCTTGATGGCGGCGTTCTCGGCAGGCAGGCCAAAGGCGTCAAAGCCGATGGGGTGCAGCACATCGTAGCCGCGCATGCGGGCCTGACGGGCCATGGCATCGCCGATGGTATAGTTGCGCGCGTGGCCCATGTGCAGGTCGCCCGACGGATACGGGAACATCTCGAGCACGTACTTCTTGGGCTTGCTGGCGTCGGTGTCGACGGCAAAGAGGTTGGAGTCCTCCCAGGCCTTCATCCACTTGGACTCAATGGCCTGCGCGTCGTAGGCAGGGATCTCATCCTTATGATCTGTGCAATCGCACATATCAGCTCCTTTAATCTTTAATGGGGTCGGTCGGCTTAGCTTTATTCGCTACTGCGGACAGTCCTGCGCAAGACGAAGAGCACATTAAGTGCTCTTCTTTGCGTGCGGAACTTGTAGCGAACAAAGCTAAACCGCCCGACCCTAAGGTTAACTTGACTGATGATAGCAAATACAACAAGCGAGATGTCTGCGACTTGCAGGCATCTCGCTTTATCTAAATAACGTGGTTGAGGCTCAACCTTTATGTGCAGGTCTTATCTTATCGATACGTTACGCTCTGTTGGGAGTCCTTGACTACGACGTCGTGGGCGCCGCCTTCGACGATCGAGGTCGAGCTTACCAGTGTCAGGCGTGCCTTTTCCTGGAGCTCGGGGATCGAGAGGGCACCGCAGTTGCACATCGTGGACTTGACCTTGTAGAGCGTGCCGCCCACGCCGTCCTTGAGGGAACCGGCGTAGGGAACGTAGGAGTCAACGCCCTCGACGAAGCTGAGCTTCGCGGCGCCGCCCAGGTCGTAGCGCTGCCAGTTGCGGGCACGCGCAGAGCCCTCGCCCCAGTACTCCTTCATGTACTGGCCGTTGACGTTGACGCGCTCGGTCGGGCTCTCGTCAAAGCGGGCGAAGTAGCGACCCAGCATCATAAAGTCGGCACCCATGGCAAGGGCGAGCGTCATGTGGTAGTCGTAGACGATACCGCCGTCGGAGCACACGGGCACGTAGACGCCGGTCTCCTCGTAGTACTCGTCGCGAGCGCGGCAGACGTCGATCAGCGCGGTGGCCTGGCCACGGCCAATGCCCTTAGTCTCGCGGGTAATGCAGATGGAACCGCCGCCGATACCGACCTTGATGAAGTCGGCACCGCAGTCGGCCAGGAAGCGGAAGCCCTCGGCGTCGACGACGTTACCGGCACCGACCTTGACGTCCTCGCCGTAGTTGGCGCGGATCCACTCGATGGTGCGCTTCTGCCACTCGCTGAAGCCCTCGGAAGAGTCGATGCACAAGACATCGGCGCCGGCCTCGATGAGCAGCGGCACGCGCTCGGCATAGTCGCGGGTGTTGATACCGGCGCCGACCATGTAGCGCTTATCGCCGTCGAGCAGCTCGTTGGGGTTGGTCTTGTGGCTGTCGTAATCCTTGCGGAAGACGATGCCCATGAGGTGATCGTTGTCGTCAACGATAGGCAGAGCGTTGAGCTTGTTGTCCCAGATGACGTCGTTGGCAACCTTGAGGCTGATGTTCTTATCGCCCACGATGAGCTGCTCACGCGGGGTCATGAACTCGGAGACCTTCTTCTGGTGGTCATCGCGGCTGGGGCGATAGTCACGGCTGGTGACGATACCCAGGAGCTTGCCCTTGGGAGTGCCGTCGTCGGTGACCGGCATGGTGGAGTGACCGGTCTTCTCCTTGAGCTCGATGACCTGCTCCATGGTCATGTCGGGGGTCAGCGTGGAATCGGACTGAACGAAGCCGGCCTTGTGATCCTTGACGGCCTTGACCATAGCGGCCTCGGACTCGGGAGCCTGGGAACCGTAAATGAAGGACAGGCCACCCTCGGTAGCGAGCGCGACACCCATGTCGACGCCCGAGACGGACTGCATGATGGCGGAAACCATGGGGATGTTCAGGGTGATTGCCGGCTTCTCACCGCGTTTAAAGCGGGTTAGCGGCGTCTTAAGAGAGACGTTGTTGGGGATGCACTGCGAGGACGAGTAACCAGGGACCAGCAGATACTCCGAAAACGTGTGGGACTCACCGGGAAAGAACGTAGCCATGTTTCTCCTTTTTCCATGCGACCGGTCGGCTGCAGGCCTCGTAGGACCCAGCCCAACCTTGGGCGCCCAATACTGGGGAAGTATCTTAACGCACTTTGACTGCTACAATGCATGATTTAAGAAGAGCACACGAGGGTTTGACGCAGGCTTTGCGTTTGCCCAGCAAACACTTTAGCAGGGAGACGTGGAGCACATGGAGTACAAGACGACGGCAAAGTTGGTCATTCAAGCGTGCGACAAAGACCTGCCGGGCGTGTTTGGCCACGGCTGTGTCTTGCTGCTGCAGGGTATTGCCCGGGAGCACTCGCTCAACCGCGCCGCCAAAAGCATGGGCATGGCGTATTCCAAGGCCTGGCGCATCGTGAACGAGGCCGAAGGACAGCTGGGCTGCAAGCTCATCGAGCGCGACGGCGCCCGCGGATCCACCCTCACCCCCGCCGGCGAGCGAGCCATAGCGGTGTACGAGGAGCTGCAGGCTGACATCAACCAGGCCATAGCCGCCAAAGCCGACGTCCTCATCGCCAGCATCAACGCGGAGTAGTCCTTTTAGGCGGTTTTTAGCCCACAGCGCCCTCGGGTTGAGGCTCGCGCCACAAAACGGGCCCATCTACTACGTTTAGTTGAATACCCACGACCATACCGGACATTATGAAATTAAAACCGCTGGTAAACAGCTTGGTAATTTTCAAAATAGGCGGGTGTGGTCGACCCCTATTGCTTAAACGTAGTAAATAGACCGTTTTCATGACATAGACCCCGATTAGCTACTTGCGAAGGGCGTTATCGAGAGTGGCAGCCACCTGCAGAGGGTCGTCTGTGCCGGCGAAGAGGCGGATGGCGCTCCCCTGCTTACCGCGCGGGGCCGAAAGGCGCGTTGTTGAGCCGCCGGCGGGTGATGTGCGGAATTCGTCCGGCAAAGCGTCGAACAGCTCGCCCGCGCTACGCTCGATTAGGTCAAATTCTACTGCTGGGCCAAAGCCGTGCTCCAGGATTCCCGTTGCAGCCACATGGTCAGGATGCGAGCTCAGCCCGGGATAGCGTACGTTGCGCACCATCTCGTTGGCGGCCAGATACTCGGCGAGCGCACGGGCGCGATCGAAGTGGGCCTGCATGCGAGCGTCGAGCGAAGACAGCCCCCGCTCCAGCATGCAAGCCTCATTAGCAGAAAGGTCGAGTGCAGACGCACCGCAATCCGCAAGAAGCGCATGCGCACACTCGGCGGCGGCATCCACGCGATGGCGCTTAAGCTGCGAGCGCGCCACCGAAGCGGCGACGAGTTTGCGCGGCGCAACGCCGGCACACACACGGTCGAGTGCCTCGAGCGAAAGCACGGCGCCCAGACGCAGCGGGTTGCACCCAAAGACGCCTGACGCAGTGTTATCAACCACGAGCAGCGCATGCGGCTCACGAGCGGCGCGGCCCAGAGCGCGAAGGTCGGGCACACGCAGACCAAACCCGCCGATGGAGTTGACGAACCACCACAGGTGCGGCCCCTCGGCATCAAACGAAGCATCAAAGCCTTCGGACGCAGCAGCAAACGCCGCAGCCGCAGGCTCCCCCACCAGCGCAACATCGCAGCCATCAAAGCCGCAGGCAAATGCATCGGCAAAGTCGTCCGCAAAGGCCACCAAGCGATCGCCGGGCTGCACAATCCCCAGCATCGACAGCGCCGCCGGCACATGCGAGGCCGCAACAAGACGCGCCTCACGCGCACCAGCCCTGACAGCCCAGTCCTCTTCTAACTGTTGCACGTCCACGCAACACCGTCCCCAAAAACCGAACCGAATAAACCATCCATGAAGATCGTACGCCAGCGAGCGGGCAGCTGCCGTGGCGAGGTGCCGCGAAAGAGGAGCGACGCGTACTTTATGTACGCGAGCGACGGTTTGAGCGGCAGATCGCCCGGCAGATGTCCGCGCAGCGTCGAGCGGTCCGGCGTTTGTTAAAACGCCGGAACAAAATTAGCCGTGATATTCGCCGTTGTATTGGATCAACGTTAGATCTTCCACGCCATCGAGCGCGCGGATGGCGTCGGCGTAGGGCATGTCCACACCGTCCGAGAAGACCTCGACGGCCATCTCGACCTTGTCACCGCGCATCGTCTTGGATTTGACGGTGAACTTGGTGCGTCCAAACGCGCGAACGATATCATCGCCGGTGGTCTGCCCCGTGTAGTGGATGACCATCATGTACACGCGCGCCTTGTCCTGGTGGCTCGCAAAGCCGGCGATCATCACCACGATCACCACTGCCGTGAGTCCTACGAGCGCATACATACCGGCGCCTGCAGTAATGCCTGTGGTAATGGCCCAAAACAGATACAACAGGTCGAGCGGATCCTTGACCGCCGTGCGGTAGCGGACAATAGACAGAGCACCGACCATACCGAGCGAGATGACCACATTCGTCGAGATCGCGAGCGTGACCATGCAGGTGAGCACGCACATGCCAACGAGCGTTACGGCAAAACTGCGCGAATACACCACGCCGGTAAAAAAGCGCTTGTACACGTAATAGATCAGGATGCCCATGGCGAGCGCCACGAGCAGTGACAGGCCAATCTTGGCAGGGTCGACCTGACCAAACGCCTCCAAGACGGAGTTCTTAAAAAAGTCCCTGGTGCTCATGGTCTAAATATCCCCTCGGTTCTCAAAATCCGATTCCCAGTAATTAAATCCGCGCAGGTAGGCGGTCTTTTCGTAACACAGGCAGTACTTGGAGACCGCCGTAAGCTCGGCCGCACCTGGCGGCACCATATCGCGCACCAGCTGCGGGCAAAACTCGGTAAACTTGACCTCCATCACCAGCTTGCCGGGCTCCAGCACGGGCAACGCGGGCAACGTCGCGTCAAAGATGTCAAAGCTCCCCACCGCCGCACGCACGTTGCTATCAAAGGTAATGCGCACGGTTCCCTCGTCCATCACCCACGGCTCGCGCTCGTAGTCCACGATGGTCCGCGGGCGCATCATATTGCAGATGCACTCGATGTAGAACTCACGGCAGAGTTGGTGCGGACTCCTCAGCAAAAAGTCGTAGTCGCCGGCCAGAATCTGCTCAAACTCGCCACGCGTGGGCGGCGCGTCCTCCTTGTAGATCCAGCTGCCGTACTTCTTTTTACGCTCGAGCTTAATCACCTTGTCGCTGCCGTTATAGATGCGCACGCGATACTTTTTGCGCATAAGGATACCGGCGTCTTTTTCCTCGTAGGCCGAGTTGCAGTAGTCGTCAAAGTACAGGCTGCGGATGGTGTAGCCGCCCGCCCGCGCATGCTTATCCAGCTTAAACACCGGCGCCATGCGACAGGCAAGCGAGGCGTGCTCGCCCTCGTTAATAAGATATTTGAGCTCGTGGCGGTAACGCTCCTGCGTGGTACGCGCGGGAGGTGCCGCCAGGCGCTCAAGCAGCGCGCTAGCCCTCCTCATACGTGTCCTCCACGACCTTACCGCCGTCTTGCACGTAAAAACACTTCATGCCGTAGTGCTTGCCGTCGTCGGTCACATAGTAGTCAAACGCATCTTGCGTATAGCCATCTGAGTTGGTGGCGCGCACGCGCACAAAATACTGGCCGGCATCGGGAGCATCGCAGGTCACCTCGGGAAGCAGCACGTCCTCGGCCTTAAAAAGCACGTCGCTTATGGCATAGTCGCGCGCCAGCTCCACGGTATAGCGGATGTCACGCGCCTTAAAGTCGTAGGATGCATCCCAGTTCATGCGCAGCTTACCGTTATCGATCTGCGGCACGCCAATGTAGAACGGCATGGGCTTGTTATAGCTCTCGCAAAAGCTCTTGTAGTTCTCCTCAATCTCGGAGGGAATCGCCGCGGCGATTTGCTCGTATTGGTCCTTGGTGACAGGCAGATTGTCGATATCGGGCGAAGCAAAGACCAGCGATTCGGTCACCTCGCGATAATGTTTAATCATCTTGGCCAGGCGTGCCTCGGTCATATACGAGCGCAGGTCCTTGACGGCGCGGTCGAGCTCACTGCGGAACGATTTGCTGCGCAGCGCACGATTGAATAGCACGTTGCCCCAATAGTTACTTACGCCGCGCTCCCAGCTCGCATAGTCCGAGAACCCGGCAAGAGAAAGCTCCAGCTTACGCAGCATTCCGTCGTTATCCCAATCTAAAAAGTACCAGGTATTTGAGTTGAGCGGGCTGTACAGATAACAGTTACGGTTCTGAGTATCGCAGTTGCCCGTCAGGATCTGAAACGCCAGCCAATAGACCAGGTTCTCGGTATCAAAGTAGGTATCGAGCACGTCGTCGATCTTTTGCGATTCATCGTTGAGCGCGTCGAGCATCTCGATGAGCTTGGTGTGGTCCGAGTCGCCTTTGATCTCGAGCATGCCCTCAAAATTAGCCTGGTTGTAGTCGGGGTCGTCGGCAAGTTTTATGGTGTCCTCGTAGCGGTGGAAATCGAAGCTGTTCACCTTGTACAGATGCCCGTTCTTATCCAGGCCATGTGCCTTGAGCGCCGTTTTGTTGAGTTGCTCCACCTGCGTAAACAGGCCATAGTCCTCAAAGGTGTCGTTGGATTTCTCGGTCTGGTCGCACACCCATAGATGCACAAACTGCGTGCGCAGGCCCATCATCTGGGGAATCCCGCGAATAAGGTCATAGGCCATCTTGTTGCGAAAGCGCATGCCCTCGCCCATGTGCTTGTTGAGCGCAATCGCACGTTGCTGGCGCCAGGCACCCTTGCCCTTTTTGAGCTCCACCTTGTAATTCTTTTGCGTGTTGGAACTCGACGTCTGACCGCGCACCTGCACGGTGGCATTGGGCGCTTCCTCGCCATAGCCCACTTCGCCGGCCACGGGACCCTTTTCGTCGCCCGCCTGCAGCAGGCCCATAACCTGATAACGCGTCACGCCCATGTCGGCGTAGTCGTAGACCGAGTACGTGTTGATCTCGGCCCAGCTGTGGTCGGTGTTCTCGGAGCTGTTGCCGCGCGAGACCGTCAGGTACATGGTCACAATGCCCGAGTCGTCGTAAACCTCGTACAGCTCGTCCTTATCGCGGAGGTGCTTGGCTTCGCCCGAGGCCTCGGCCTTTTTGATCTTGCCCTGCTTTTTGGGCTTTTTGGTCGAGGATTCGTCCTGAGACGAGCAGCCCGAAAGTAGCAGCGCACCGGCAGCCGCTTCAAGCAGACGGCGACGAGACATCATCCTATCGGTCATCAGAACCTCCCCAATGGTTGCGATACACGCGGACCACCGTGCGCTCAAACGTGCCATGCGGCTCGCCGTTATGGCGAAGCTCCTCATAGCGCTGCTCGGCACGGTCGAGCAAGCGACCCAGCTGCGTAAAGCGACCCGTTTTGTCGGTCGCCACGATGGGCTGCTGGCTCAGGATACGATACGGCAAGTTGGCGGTATAGGTATCGAGCCGCAGCAGCGCCACAACAAAAAACACCGCCGCGCCCAACAAAAAGCCAAAGCCGTAAAACTGCTGCGGCAACAACAGCGACACGAGGGTCGCCAGCCCGGCCACGCCGGAAAACAGGCCCGAGGCCAGCACGGCCCCCTTGTAGTCGGTAAAGTACAGCAAGATGAGCATCACCGTATTGCCCACGGCATACAGTCCGTAGCCCACGCATAACGTGCGAAAATACCCGTGCATAAGGTTATTAAAGCCCAGCGGCAGGGCCGAGAGCACCGTGGTCTCGAGCGAAATGACCGCCGCGGTCACAAACAGCTGCTTGAGCGCACAAAAACGCAGTTCGCGGTTGAGCGTGGAGAGCATCTCCTCCTCGGCCACCACAATGTCGCCCACCACGCCGCCGTCGTTAAACAGGCTGTAGTAGTCGCGGTAGCGCGGATAGAAGTTGACCTCGACCGAGACCACAAAGTTGACGGTCGTGACTAGAATGGTCAAAAACGCGATAAGCGCCGGCACGTCGTGATAGGGCGCACCGTAAAACAAGCCCTTGACCTGCACGCCGATGGGCCCGGCCCAAATGATCACCAGATGTGCGAAGAGCCCCAGGTTGGTAAACAGGCCCGTGAGCGCCAACGGCAGAAACTGATCGAGCCACTGCAAAAAGAGCCAGGGGCTGCGATCGCTCTGCGGAAAATATCGGTACAGCAGCACCACGTCCCAGGCAAGCATCACGCCGTAGCCCAGAGCGATGGACGCCAGCAGGCCCTCGACCGGCGGCAGACCCAGCGCAAGAGCGGCCAGGGCGCACAGGCACGCCATGCCAATGGCAGCCGCAAAGCTGCACAGGATCCCTCGATAGTCCTTGATGGCCGTGAGATAGCTCATGCCGTTCCAGTTGACGATCATAATGTTGAACAGCCACAGGCACAGCAGCCCCTGCAGCAGTGTGGCGCCCGAGAACAGCAAAAAGATGCCGTAGAGCACCGTGCCCGCAACGAGCATGATGGCGTTGGAGCCCCAAAACGAGGGCAAGATCTCTTCCTCGCGCTCGGCAAAAAGCATGTCGGCCAAAAAGCGCGTGACGGGCATGGAAAAGAAGCTCGTAAGCGTGAGTGAGGCCAGCAGCGTATAGGTCACCATGCATACCAGCAGATCCTGGTTGGCGCGCCCGACGCCCCACAGGCCGCACAGCACCAAGATGCCCACTTGGAGTAGCACGCCCAGCAGCATGGGGCCCGTGCACACAATGCCGGCGTAGCCATAGGCGCGCATCGTGGCAAACAGGCCCTTGCGCCTAAACAGGCGCTTGAGCTCAAAACCGATTCCGGCCACCGGCTACTCCCCCTCTCTGGGCAGGTCGAACGCACGCGCCGTCTCGTCGTACAGTGCGCGATAGTTGGCGAGCATCTGCTCGTGCAAAAAGTACGTGGCAACACGGCGCTGGCCGCGCTCCCCCATCTCGATACGGCGGGCGCGACTCGCGCACATGCGCTCCATGGCATCGGCCAAGCCCTTGCGATACATGGGCGGGCTCACAAAGCCCGCCACGCCAAAATCGTCGCCCGGGGCGCCTTCCAGCAGCTCACGGCAGCAGCCCACCTCGGTCGTCACGCAGGGACGACGCGCGGCGAGCGACTCCAGCACACTGAGCGGCTGGCCCTCGGAGATACTCGTCAAAATGGTAAAGTCGAGCTTTTCCATGTACTCGACCACGTTGACGCGCCCGGTAAAGATCAGATCGCGCACGCCCAGGGTATCGACCAGCGCGTGGCACTCGGCACCGTACTCCTCGTCGTCCACGCCGCCCATGATGTGCAGACGCACCTTGGGAAGGCGCTCGTGCAGCTCAAAGAAGGCATAGATCATGGTCTTGACGTCCTTGATGGGCGCCAGGCGCACCACCGCGCCAATGTCCACCCAGCCGTCATCGGTCTTTAAGGGAATGTCCTTAAAGCGGTCGAACTGGATGCCGTTGGGGATGACCAGGCATTTACCTGCATCGCAGCCCATATCGATCTGCGTCTTGCGGGCGTTATGAAACAAGCTCGTCACGCGAAAGGAGCGGCGGTAGATCTCCTCCGAAAGCAGGTAGAAAAAGCGAATCCAGCGGTCCTTAAACGACGGCACCACCCAGTCGGCGCGAATGATCTCTTCCTCGCGCTCGCGAGTATAAATGCCATGCTCGGTCAGCAGCACCGGCGCATGGTGAACGATTGAGCCCAGGCAGGCGAGCAGGCCACCGTAGCCGGTCGAGATGGCGTGGTACACATCGGCCACCGGCACCTCGCTGCCCAGAAGGTAGAGCACGGGCAGCAGCATGGAGCGCATGGTGTGGAATGCATCGGCAAAGGGCGTGTATGGGTACTCGGCCAGGCACACGTCGCGAAAGATATCCATAAAGGCGCGACTCTGCAAAAACGAGAGCGGATGCACGCGACGGCGCTGGAAGATATCGAACAACACGTCCCAGTCCGGATTGGAGAGCGATACCAGGCGGCGCAGCGCCTCGCGCTCGTGAGCGTTAAAGTCGGCCTCTTCTTGCTCGCCCGAAAGCCGCAGGGCGTCGTCCAGAAACACCTCGTGTACCTCGACCACGTTGCCGGGCAGCTCGTAGACAAACTTGCCGCGGTCGGCAGCATGCGCGCCGATCACCCACAGCACAAACTCGTGCTCGGGCATGGCCTGTATGTAGCCGTGCATCCAGGTGGACACGCCGCCGTGCACATAGGGGTAGCAACCCTCGAGTACCAAGCAGATTCTCATTTGTCGCCACCCTCCTTGCGTGCAATGGTCACCGTCTTGTCCGTGGCTTTGACCAGGTACAGGTCGCCCGTCAGATGCGTAATCTCGCCACCCGTGACTGCACCCGGGTCGCCGTTGTTGGCGCGAAACATGAGCCACGCCTCGTCGTGGAAATTGCCCAGGCTGAGCGTCCAGGCATCCGCACTTGTATCCACGCTCACCGTCACGGACGAAAAGCGCTGGATGGCGCCCGAGCATTCCGAACCGGTCTGGCGCCGCAGGTCGGGCGCAGACTTGGAAAGCCAGTCCAGGTAGTCGGTCAGGCCGCCCTTGTAGACCTCCCAGCCCTCCTTAGCGCCGCGATCGGGGTCCAAAAGGTCGTCCGGATGCATAAAGTGCGTGCTCACGTAGTGCATGTTGAGCTCGGACACGGCTGCCAGGCGCATATAGGAATCGTCGACCATGCCGCCCGAGACAATACGAGGCTGCTCCACAATGCCATCGCTCGCCACGCCAAACTCCTGTACGTACGGCAGGTCGGTGCCATCCTCAAAATACGTACTGGCGATGGTCTTAATGCGCGGAACGTCGGTGCCGATAAGCTTGCGCGCACGGGCCGAAAGGATATTCGACGGTGGCACATAGACCGAGCCGTGCGCGTTGGGCAGTACCTCGTCCTGGAAGGCTATAAGCTCGTTGAGCGATGCGACGAGCGCCTCCTTGTTCTTCCACGTCTTGTAGTCGTACAGTGTGCCATAGTCGGTATCCCAGAGCGCCAGCGGCTGATGGTTGTAGCCGTGGAAACCCAGCTCTCCGCCCATCTGCAGCAGCATGCCGCCAAAGTAGCGGAACTGCGTGGTATCGGCCTGGCGCGCGGGCTCGGTCTGGTTGACCGCGTCCTCGTAGTTTTCGATCATCACGCCGGTAAAGCGAACGCCAAATTTTTGCGCGAGCTTTTGAAGATCGGGCCACCAGACCTTGGCATAAAAGTCGGCGATAGAAAGCCCGTAGTCGCGCTTGATATAGGTGCCGTCGCCCGAGGGCACGGGGCTGGGAAAGTCGTCCAGATAGAAGACGGCGCTGTTGATGACGGGGTAGGCCGTGGCATCGCCCAGCAGGCTGATCGCCGCGGCGTAAAAACCGCGCATGACCTTGTCATAGATACCGATATTGCACACCACGGTGCGACCGCTACCGCAGTCATTCGACCAAATGAGCGGGGCGCCCGCATCGCCGGTCTTAGCCCACACACGAGCCGTCTCGCGCAGCGAAACCGAAAGCGACGAATCAAAGGGGTCCGAGAGCTCGTAGCGCTCTCCCCCGCCCAGCATAAAGTCCTCGCTCGGCACAATGCTCTCGGCTTTTACATAGTCATATCCGGCAGATTCAATGCCAAGCTTAGGAGCAATCACTTGCAGATAGCCCGAGTTATCCGGCGGCATGGCGAGCATAAGCGAACCGCCGGCACTCACCCAACTTATAATGTCGCTCAGGTGCGTACCGAGCCCATCGAGCGACGGCATGAGCAAAATCACGCGATCGTAGGAGGTCAGCGAGGGAATGGCATCCGCGCCGTCCAGGGCAAGGTCCACGTCGCGGTGCGCGATCTTCATGTCGAGCAGAATCTGGTCGAACTGCTCCTTTACGTCCTCGACGCCAGCTTGATCGGAATCGGTAATGACCAGGCACGTGGGCTTTTGGCCAAATATTGCCGAGGAAGCCGGCACCGCATCGTTGGCGGCAAGCATCCCCAGCTTATGCTGGCCCGCACTGTACTGTACGCCGGCGCGCTCCACCAGCAGCACGGCCGCCATGGCAATAAAGACCGCCCACACCACAAGCAGCCCCATCCAGCGAAAATGGCCCGCACGGTCGCGGATATGCTGTACCACGCTCATCGGGCCTCCTCTCCGTTGCGCCAAAACGCCAGTTCCTCGCGGTTGGCGGCGCTCAAGTATACATGCTGTTTGTCAATCGCATCGATCACGCGGTGGACCTCGTCACCGTCGCGGCGCATCACCGCGAGGCGCAGACAAAGCATCCAAACCTCCTGCTCCTCGGGCACATCGAGCACCAGCTGGTCGGTCACGGCCTGCGCCTCGTCGATCTGTCCGACATCGGCCAGCGCCGTCGCGTATCGAATGCGAAGCTCAAGGGTGTCCTCGCGCTCGCAGCGACGCGCAAGCAAACGCGCGTACTGTTGGCGCTGAATCTGAGCCACGCGCCCCTCGGCCAAGCCCGAGTCCAAGTATTCACCAAGAAAATCGCAATATTCGTTGAGGTTTTGCGCGCTCGGGTCTGTCTTAAAGGCACGCTCCAGCTGCTGCAGTTTAAGGTCGGACTCCTTGGAGATCTGCGCCACCGCCGTCGCGGCATAGTGCGCCACCTCAACGTCGTCGTTAAGCTTAGCCGCCTGCAGCTGCGCCAGGTACGCGTCGGGCTCCTCGGTGAGCATGGAGAGCATGAGGCGGCGCCGGTATGCCGGGTCGTTGACGATGAGCGCCTCCTCGAGCGGCACTACGCCTGCATCATCCTCACCACTCGGTACCGGCATACTGCGATGCAGGTCGTCGTTGAAGCGCAGCGACTCCAGCGCAGACTCTTTCAGTCCCTCGCCAAACACCGCGCTGCGGACCGATAGCAGAGCCACCAGCAATGGGCCCCACAGCGGCACCAGCACTATCACAGGCAGCATGTGCCCGCGCACCGGCAGCAGGCCCAGCTTCATGAGCGTCCACAGCACCAGGCAAACCAGCGCATGAATCAGCAGCAAGACGGCAGCAACGACAAGCGAGATCAAGCGGCACCCCCCTCACCGTCACCGGTGTAAGAGATGTGCTGCAACAGCGCCACGATGTCCTCGCCGTCGACGGGCTCCACCGCAATCTGCTTTGCGCTCAGGCGCTCGCGGATAATGGGCAGATCGCACGCCTTTGCCTGACGCATAAGCAGGTAGAGCACGTCGCCGTCGACCAAGCCCGCCGCATCGTTCTCGCGGATAGCCGAACCAATCGCGCCCACCAGCTCGCCGACAGGCTCCATGCCCGGCACCACGCGCAGGAGCAAAAAGCTCCCCATCTTGCTATCTGCCAACGCCTGCTCCGCCACGAGCTCTTGGCCAAAGGCCGCCTGCTTGAGCACGCAAGTGCCGTCAACGCAGCGCTTATCCTGCGCCACCGCCTCATAGTCAAAGGCGCGCCCCAGCGCGCTTTCGACCAAGCCGCACAAGATGCGGAACAGGTTTTGGTAATAGAGCGTCATTTGATTCTGAGCCGCACGACGCACAGAGATCAACACGGCGGGTGCCCCGTCGCGCTCGATCGAGTATCCAAACATGGGCAGCCCCGGCGTCAATTCGCGATTCACCCACAGGTTCGAACGACCCCCGCCGCCCAAAAGGGGCGCAAGCTGCTCAAGCGAAAACGAGCGCGTGGCGTCTTCGGCAATCACGGGACTCGCCGCCACCAGACGTGCAAACGCCCCGCCCGAAACGTGGTAGATCGCCACCGAATCGTTTTCCAGAATCTCACCCATGAGCTCGCAGCACTTGCGATAGATGTCGCGCGGATTGAGCACGTCGAGCTCTTGCGTCACGGCAAAGATCTTGCCAAAGCTATCCTGACGCCCCACAATCTGGCGCTTGTATGTGCGCTTGTCCTCGATGGCATCGTGGTAGAGCTGCGTAAGAAACGTATTGCGGTTGCGCACGAGCTCGTTTTGATCACGCTCCGCCCTAATGGCCTCGCTGTTACGCAGCTGCACATAGCCGCACACGGCACCCACCACAAAGTACGCGATAAACGGCAGCCAGTTGGACGGCTCATAGAACAGGCCCTGGAAGGTATAGCCGTACTGAGTAAAGTAGCTCGCGGCCAAACCCACCGACGCCAGCAGCGCCGCAACCAGGCCAAAGTCCAAGCCATACAATGTGCCGATCAGCACAACGTAGAGCAGGCGATAATCGAGCACGTTGAGCTGGGCAGATTGGGAGAACAGATGCTCCAGTACCTCGAAGAAAACCCAAGCAACGCCCGTCTCCAGGCATTTGATGGGCAGCGAGCGCATCTGGATACGGTCGATGGCGGCACGCAGCGGATTGACCTTTTTGATGCGTCCAGCGCCCCAGCGAGCTTGAATGGTCGAAAGATCGCGCAGCAAGTCGTAACGCTGAAACCAGCCATAGCGCACGCGAACGACGTCGCTGGCGGGCAGAGCATAGCCGGCAGAATCGCCATAGGCAACGTCAAGCCCTGGGAACAGCGCCTTGAGGGCCTCGCCCACCTCACCTGACGTGTGATGGAAGGCATCGGCAACGTCGAGCGTCTCAAAGTTACCATCCCAGCTGTCGAAGATACGGCGTACCAGCACCGCAAGCTCCTCGGCACACAGCAGGGGAAACGCCGCAGCTTGCGCGCCCTGCAGAGCGACCGATCCGGTTGAGCACGCGTCGAACAGCGGCACCAAAAACGGGTCCTCCAGCGCGGCAGACGCGGTATACAGGAACGGCACGCGCAGGATCTTGGTTTGAACGCCCTCGCGAGCAGCGTAGTAGCGGCACAGGTCGTTGGCTGCGTGCGCGATAATGCCTTTGCCCGTTTGTTCTGCGGCATCGGTGGCATCCTCAGCGCCCGCGGGCCCGGCTACAAACAGCAGCTGAACCCGGCGCCCCATGCACGCACGAAAGACCGAACGCAGAAGCTCGATATCGCCCACGGTATCGGTATGCGGGGTAAGGTAATTAGACAGGTAGACCACGCGGTCGAACTCGTAGGCCTGATCCAGGTGCTGGAGGAGCTCTTTCCACGAGGCATGGGGCGACGACTCATCGCGGCGCGCTTCCTGCGCGGCTACGACATTAACGTGGTCCTCGGGGAATGCCTTGGCGCAAAAGTCATCGTCAACATATGCGGTGTTGCCAACAACCAGCACCTCCATGGCGTTCCCCCTTTCATCAGATTTCAATCATGCAAAACATGCGTATTGTACGCTGCCAACGCGAGCTGGAACGCCTTTAAGGCTGTCTTAAGAACTTTTTTAGAGGATGTGGGAACTTCGAGAGTGTTAAATGAGCGCCCAATCCGGAAGTGCGGCGAAAATCCGAGATCGGCAGACCAAGCCCGGTTTTAGACAGCAGCGACCTGCGGTTTTGTTGGCAAAAATCGGTTTGTGCTCAGAGGTTTCCGATTTTCCCCGCACTTCTCCTACGCACTGGACTTGCAATAGCACAGTACAATCCGTCAATCGCCCTAACCGGAAAGCCAATCCACAGACTCGACTAGCCAACCAGATACGGCCCGATTACATCGAAAATTTCGCCCACCTTAGTTGCAGGGTTTTGCGCAGATGGCATAACGTTGCCCAGCCCCCTATGGTATGTAACGAGGCGCCCAACACGCTGCAATGCCTCGCCTCGTTTGCCGTCCACCACCTCGAACAGCCCGTCCAAGTTCTTGCGGTACTCGATGCCCAGGTCTCTCGACATCTCCTGCGCGAGGGCATGCTGGCAGTCGGACGCGGACATATGCGCGGTCGTGTAGCGAAAGTGCAGAAGAGGCCACAGCTCGAAGCAGGGGTTCGACCACAACGCATGGAAGGTCCTCGAACCATCGGAGAGCTCGTCGCATTTGCGCTCCATCGCGTCAAAGTCGGACGCAGGAAAGTCATCCTTGTCATACACGAGCCACACATGGTCGAATGTCTCGGGCGCATAGCGGCAGTGTTCGACGGCAAAGTCAAGTAGGTCAAGTGTGTGTTTGCCGGTCCCCTTAACGACAATGGCAACCTTACGCTCGTTCGCCGCACCCAACGCCGCACGCACACCCTCAAAGTAGCGAGGCTCGGTCTCCTTGCCCTCGCTCACTACAAGATGACGCGTCATCTGAACCATGCGCGAGCGGCCCTCTCGTTTGCCGCTACGCCAGCCCTTCGACTTCTTCGCCACCATGCTAATCCCACTCCTCGATGCGGGTGAGATACGGATCGGCGCCGTAGCGACCGGACAGGTATTGCTTGTCGAAAGCCGCGTTCTTGCTTACCAGATTACCGTTTGCCTCGTGGATGTCGGCGAGAGACCACAGTTGGCTCGCCTCCCCCTCGCCGCGCGCAGCGAACCATATCTCGTCACGGCGGAACACATCGTTTCGCATGGTTGACACATCCTGGGACGAGAAGATGAGCTGCGCGCCACTCTTGTTGACCCCAGGATCCTTAAACAGCAGAATCACATAGCGAAGAAGCTTCGGGTGCAGTTTGGCGTCGAGCTCGTCTACCACAACGGTGCCACCACGCTCAAGCGCTGTCATCAGATACGCAGCCAACCCCATGAGCTTCTGGGTTCCGGCAGATTCCTCGGATAAACGCAGCTCGTACGCCTTGCCGCCCACCTCGTGCCTCACGAAGACGCGCTGGCCGCGCCACTCCGGCGCCCTCTCCACTCTGAAGCCATCAATACGTACATCAACGGCGCGCAAAAAACGCGTGACCTCGGGTGAGTCATCCTCATCGAGCAATTGTTCGAGCATCTGCTCCAGATAGGAGCTGTTATAGTTCAGGAACACCCCGTCAAGAAACCAGCTGGCAGCCTCCTTGACCACCGGCGCGTCAAAGTTGATGCAGAGAAACGACAGGTACGGCAGCCTCGGGTTGAATCTCGCAGCCGTCACGAGCTTACGCAGCGTGGGACCGAGCTCAACCTCTGCGCCCTCACGCTCGAACAGCATCGCCGTGCGTGACGCTCCCAATTTTCGCCGCCATAGGCCTTCGGACACGATCTCGTCCGCATGCACGGACAGGGCATAGCGGTACTCGTGCTCACCCGCGCGATAGTAGAGCTCGAATTCGGTGGGCTCAGCAGCCGACACTTCATCGAACTCAAACGCAGAGCAACGTGGTATCGAAGGACGGTTACCCTCTGGCGCATCAGTGCTGGCAGACAGCAATCTGATCGGCCTGGCCACCGCCGAGCGAACGTAATCAAGCGCCTCGAGCAGATTAGACTTGCCGCCAGCGTTAGGCCCGTACACCGCAGCCACCGGAAGAAAACTCTGCCCGTCAGGGAACTCTATGAGGGAGCACTCGAACTCCCTCATCGATGTTGCCTGCATAGAAAGCTCGGTCTCGTCGCGATAGGATCTATAGTTCCTGAAGGTGAACTGACAAAGCATCGTCCTCAAAATTCCTTTCATTGTTTTGAAAAGATATTTCAGAGTTTTTATTTGATTATAGACTTTAAGAAACATCAATCAAGTGTTTACCACTCCCAAGACAACAGGTATAGGGCGCCGAACACGGAAGTGCGGTAAAAATGAGTCCATCGTCGAAGCGGACACGGCCGGCGTGCCAGACTTTAAACGCATAAAAAAGGGCAACACCCTCTAACTGAAAGCGTCGCCCTTAAAGCCCCAAAGAGCTTTTGTACTATGACTACGTACTATACACCTCAATAAGGTGAAGCATCATACCCAGTTCGCCCGCCACGAAAGCATCAATGCCCACAAGCTAGAGGATGATCGAATCAACCGCATACCAGGTTCTTCAACGTCGAGACGCATTGCTTTAGATCGGACGCTACGCCAACTTTCACGACATTACCCAATCCGGCACGCGGGTTTGAGGAGACGCTCTTATATTTGCACTAAGAACCTGAGCACATGACGAGGCTCGGGATACATCAACCAACGAGAGGACTCGCCATGCCAATAGACGGAATCATCTACCTACTGAAGTTCGCTCCCCAAGAGGCGTACATCGACGACCTGATGAACGGGCGCCTCTATATGAACGCCGCCGGCTACTATCACGGTCTGCCCGGAGAGCAGGGCGATCCGCTAGAAGCGTCTCTGGCATGCGGCATGGGCATCTACGCCCATTGGCTCTTGCCGATCTACTGCATGTACACGGTGTGGGAGAGCGACATCGTTGACAACGCTGTCGTAATTACCAAGCGAATGGTCGAGGAGTTCAGGTGTTCCGACGGCTGGATCGGCATCGTGCGGTATGACCGCTTTGAGCGGCTGCTAAATAGGAAGTTTGATTCGGGAGATGGCGTATCCCTGCACGGCCCCGTCTTTTACGGCGCCCCTAGTCCAAGCGTAACTGCCGAGGCATTCCAAGGCATCCCGGACAACCTTGTTATCAAAACACCCAAATTTGCATACCAACGGGAGTATCGAATCGTCGGATCGCAACCGGTCAAGTGGCGCCTTAAGCCCGACAAGAACAACCCTGACTACAAAATCGAAGAGTATGGACATGCGGAACTGGACTTAGGCGGCAGCCTTATGGACTTTTCCTGGAAGGTGCCGGTATCGAGCCTCACGGAGGTTAAAGGCGGCCTCATGCTTAAACTGCCGTTAGCTAAATAACAAGTCGACGAGCAAGCAATCGACCACTCGAAAAGCCACAATGGAACCCTACTCAATACCGCAAGGAACTAATGGAACTGGGGCACGGCGCAATCTCCGCCGCCCTCCGCAGACGACTCAAGCTCAAGCGAGAAAATACTCACGTTACATCGCCACGCGAACTCACAACTCTTGAGTCACTGCTTAATCGAACTTGACGGGAATGGAGCGGGTTCGCCTAATTGCTAGTCGGCAACTACACTCAATCATTCACTTGAATCGAACTCACGCCCCGTTCGCAATCATCACGAGAATCTCTCTCGCCTGATGAAGGCAGCTGCAGTGGCTTGTCAACATGAAAGCCCGGAGAAGAGCAGAGCGCGGTATCGATAACATATAACGGATCGCTCGAGCCGATTTCGATCCCCCGACTCGAGAACTTCAATCGCTGCGGGGCGGGCAGATAGCGAGGGGCCTCATCCGCATTGTGTTCATACTCATACCGATATAAACAGGAAAGGAGAACGAACAATCCTGAAAGCGCCTGGAGCACATTGCCAAGATTGGCTTCGGCATAGCTATCTAAGCGATGGTGTTTGACATTGTTATACGAGATCCACCATTCAGGATTCATGGTGGATTCGGTCCCATCATCTGCCCACCAAGATGACCAGGGGTTAATAACGATCTCGCTGGCATCAATAACAACCCAGCTAAAACGAAACTGTTGCGAGAAGCGAGCGTGAACCATCTCACGCGCTCCGGAAATGTTTTTAACCACACCCCAATTGACGCTCTCGTAACGCCCAACAAGGTGGTTAAGATCTTTAAAGGCGACGTCGATCTCGGAACAAATCGAGAGATAGGCTTTGACGAGCTCGGCGCCATAGGTGCCATAGTTCGCTTCGGTTGGCTCGATGTAATGCAATATACGAATGACATCTTCCTCGAGCAAAATGAAGTAATCCCAGTGTATTTGACTCATTGAAAGCGCCATCTAAACCATCCAATCAATCAGCATAACCAGTAAGCCCATTTTACGGTCTAGGCATTGTTAAACATTAAAAGGGTAAAACCTACGGATGGAAGCCAGATAAGAAGAGACCTACCGATCCTATTTACGGAAAGAATAAGACCGAAACACAATCTAAGACCACAGAAAGAAGGCGGCCACCATGAAACGAGTCGATGAGGAGCCCACGCCGAAAGCGATTGACAACGCCCTCAGCCAGGATCCGCTTCACCGCAAGAGAGAAATTGAGGACTTTCTAAAGATGCTCATTACAGTTGAGCCTCCGTATACCTTTGTTATTGACGCGCCTTGGGGATCTGGTAAGACATTCTTTGTAAAACAAGTAGCTAGAGTCCTGCAAATGGCAAATCCGACTCTCAACCACGATTTCGAGACACTTAACGCGACACTAGGAGAAACCGCAACAGAACTCCCCGCGACACCATGCCTCCCCATTTATTTCAACGCATGGGAAGACGACCATTTCGACAATCCGATCTTGCCTATATTGGCCTCTATCGCTAACGCCGTAGACGAACAGAGCGTCAAGGGAGGAAAGGATTTCGGCAAGGGAGTCATTAGCGTCATAGAAACCGCCGCCTCCATTATTGGATACGGCGTTGACATTAATGGCATCATTGAAAATTTCAGCGGCACCGATTTTCTCGAACAGTACAAAGCGGAAAAGAGCTTAGGAGCAAAATTGGCGAGCTCATAAAGAGCCATCTGCCCAAGGTAGCCAAACGAGCCATCATCTTTATCGACGAGCTTGACCGCTGCCGGCCCGAATTCGCTATAAAGGTGCTCGAGCAGACCAAAACCCTGTTTCAACAAGAAAGCATTGTTGTGGTTTATTCGACCAGCATCACGCAGCTTGCACATTCCCTCCAAGGCGTATATGGCCCAAGATTTGAAGGGAGAAAATACCTCGAGCGCTTCTACGACAAGCGCCTAGAGCTAAATCCGATAAAGCCGGCTGACTACCTTCTGTATAAAGGCATCAATACAATGGATGGATATACCTTCATGGATATAACCGTCGATTTGCTCAGCTACAAACATGCCTCACTAAGAGCCTGCAACAGGCTTATCGACTCTATAACAAGTCTGTCCGGATACATTACTAACCACTGGGAGCACTTTGGGGATGGAAGGGTTCAGCATTTCCAAGACCAGGGCCTGCTTCCTGTAATAAATATTCTTGCTTACTATGACCCGCTCGCCTGGCACGAAATGAAAACCAGCACTGACTTCGGGGCTGTCTACGAACTTGCGAAACACAGCAATCGCTTCATCCAATATCTTGATGAAGTGATTGAATCGGTATGGGGAGCCAATAAGGATGAACTTCCCTATAAGCAGGATATTGAAAATAGACGCAAGCGTATTGTAGAAGATCTATGCGCGTTGATATACGGCAACGATGACAGGGACCCACGGGTCAAAGAACTGGGCAATTGTGAACTTACCAGAATGTCTTTCAATCAGCAGCTATATCAGCGCCTGACGCCACCATCGTAGGGCGGCGGCGATCCGTCCAGTGGCCTTATGCACAGCTCCATGACGCCCGCATCCGGGCTCGAGGCAATGGCACTCGACCACTTCATCCGAGAAGAAGCAACCATCACGGACAAAGACGCACACGACACGACCCGCGCCAACATGAGCAAAAACAACACGCGGCAGCACCGCAGAGCCGAACGTTAGCAAGAAAAAGGCAACGAGGGCCCATGACGGCCACGGCGCCTAGGCGCAATGCTGCGGTACCACTTCGCAATATTCAACAGTGGCTAATTAAACAAACACCGCATCCTACCAAGACGCCAGTGCCCAAGCCGTTCTAGTCAAAGAGCAGCTTGGGCACACTCCATGAGACCATAGTAAGGGCCGCAACCGGACCTCGCGTCAGAAGCAGACACGCTCCATCCCACCGGCAATCACCCCTCCCCGTCCATGACCGTCCAGCTCACAGGCTCAATGCCCGGAAGAGACGTTAGGCAAGAGGGGCAGGCAACCTGATAGTTCCCGTAATTTGTTCTGCGCTGCATCGAAGCGGAGACGTATACCGCTTTGCGGGCGCGAGTGACGCCGACGTACAGCAGGCCTATTTCCTCAATAAGCCCATCTGGCATTTTCTTCGCATCAGCAATCTGGCAACCTCGCGCAGAACGTAAGCATATACCAGCATTTTCGCAACGAGAGCAAATCCCTCCAGGCCAATCGAAACGCGTAACGCCCGGAATGAAAACGGTGTCCCACTCGAGCCCCTTAGCGGAGTGAGCGGTCATCATGGAGATGCCCACATCAAGGTAATCGGAGAAACGTCGCAGGGAGCCCTCGGAAAAGATACTAACTATATAGTCGAAGCGCTCCGAAGGTCCCATCGCGACGCAGTCATTTTTAAGGTGTTTCCGCAGCGCTCCTAGAAGCATGGCATAGGACCGCCCATACTCGAACCTCTTGGAGCCAGTCAGCAGTTCATCAGAGATGGAGTCGATTATTTTGTCCGCAGCAGACCGGCTGACGCCCTTTTCTCCAGACACTGCATCAGTAATCCTGGATAAAGCAAACGCATTGAATTCGATGAACCCCCGACTTGTATCCGAGAAGAGTCCGTTGAAGTAAGAGATACCTTCTTTAGCAAGCTCTTCCATAATGAGATCGGCAAGGGCACCACGCTTACGAACAAGAATCGCAATCCTCCCGCCACTGCTTTGAGCGAGCGCCGTAACCTTGGAAACGATGGCAGTCGCTTCGTCTTGCTGAGTAGAGCCAACAAATATGGGAAGTCGGGGCGTACCGCCGGCAATGGTGCCCTTCATGTTGGAGCGAATCGCAGCACCGAGCTCTCCGACGATAGATCTCCCAGAAAACCTATGGTTATGCTCGAGTTCCAACGGCGTTAGACGCAGGTCGGTAGTGGCCTTTGCCTTTAAGCCTTCCATTGCACCAATAAAACCATAAACACGCTGAATGGGGTCGCCGAACATGCAGATCCCCGACTCATCAGAAATCAGACCCCTTAGGAAGACATAGCACAACGCATTCGTGTCCTGCGCCTCGTCGACAAGCACGACAGGATATGCTGCCGACAGATAGGACCTTAACTTGGGAAAATGAGCGAGCAATTCAATTGCAAGGGAAATCATTGCAGAGTATGGCAAGAGACCGTTCGATGCAAACCTTTCCTTGATGATCCTATTAAAGGAAAACATCACACGCCTCAAGTCCATTTCCTGACCGTTTCTCATGAAGCGGAGGAAGTCGTCAACGGCATTCTTTTCATCCCAGGTCAGCCTGCCACCTCGCGAAACCAGCTCGCTAACGGCGCTGTTGTCATCAACCATAGAGAGCTCGCCAACGTTCACTGGGAGCGAGAGCGATTTCCAGTATCTGCGTAGCAGAGCCCAAGCAAAGCCGTGGAAGTTGGTCGCCATGACGCTGTCCTCAAAACGCTTGGCCACGGGACCAGGAAGTGCCGACATAGTGATGCCCAAATTCATACGCATCCTCCGCGCGGCGGCAACGCTAAAGGTCAGGGCCAAAATCCTTTTTGGCGGATGGACTTCGCCAGATGCCAGCAGCCAGCAAGCCCGCCCAGTCATCACCGTGGTCTTCCCGTAGCCTGCCGGCGCCTCCACGAACACCCTCTTTGATGGCGAGAAAATCGCGGAGCACTGTGACGCATCCCCACCACAGCGCGCCTCAATCTCGGCTCTAACACTATCCCGCAGGTCAGTCTGACTCATCAGCATTCGAGCCCCACGGCCTTGCGAATAATACTTTTGTAACATGTGGGAACGCCATTAGCACCAAGAGCCTCCGCGAGGGCGACGCCAGACACGACGCCCTTGTTCGATGAAAGCCATGCATACATAAGCGCACGTGATTTGGGCGTGTCTGCGAATAACCCGTCAAACTCCGATCCCCGGAAATCGTATTCAGGGTCCCGCAAGTTAACGCCGTAGACAGCACAGGCGCTTTTCAAAGCTTTACTATTCCCCTTGATGCAAGTTGCCCTCTGAAGAGGATCAATCGACTCAAGAAGCGCAATAAACGCACCCTGGTTATCGCTAGCGAAGAACGAGTCAACGACCTCACCTTCGAAATCCCGTTCGGTTGTCGTTATATGGTCTTCAGAAGTTTCTTGCAGCTCATCCTCATCTCTGTCGACAATTGAATAATTTGGGATCTCGAACTTGCCCAGAAGTTCACAGAGTGGTTTAACGTTCTTTTTCCCGCCGGCCCTGATAGGCACAACTCCATAATCATCCAGATCCATCCCAAGGTTGCGAGCGAACACCGGAATGGCTCCAGACTCTGTCTGCCCCTCAAAAGCCAAAACCGACCGCGCGAAAAAGGCCTCTCGTATCGACTCAAAGTTCAGCATAAGATGCTTTTCAACCTTGTCGGACAGGTCAATATCCCTACCGCATATGACCTTCGGCGAATTTTCGCCCTGCCCGAATCGCACAATGTTCTTATAGCCGCGAGCCAGAATGTTAGGCGAATGCGTCACCATGATCAGCTGAGCTTTGATTGAATCAATTCCGAAATAGTCCTTTAGAAGAGCATTGAATCTATCATCCTTCCCTTCGCAAATCCTATGCAAGCTCTTCGAGAGACGCCTCTGCATATACGGGTGAAGGTGGGCTTCGGGTTCGTCATAAGCCAGAACGGCATGCAGCACGCGTCTGTCATCATCATCTGAGCAAAGGCTCTCTTGAAGGCGTTTAGGCGAAAGACGCATAATGCTCTCGATTATCGAGAGCGAGGCAATAGCGAGGTACTGCAAGCCTACCCCTGCCTTTTTAAAATGAACGCCCCTCTTGTCAAGCAAGGTAACCAAACTTCCAAGCGTTCCGCCATCCGATGAATCGACGCCAGGCCTCACACCATATGATGACAGGATCGGAACGTCGCCGACGATTTCGCCGAGATCTGCAACCAGACCTTCGAGCTCGCTCCCATCCAGAAAATCGGAGACCTCTTTACCCTCCTTATCTAGATAAAGAGCGATACCTTTGGAGAGAACTTTACCGACACCTCGGGTACCATCAAACGCCAGGTCTCCCCTATTAAAGGATGCAGTCGAGTACCTGAACATGTGAACGGATCGCATCAGAGAGGGTGGAATACTTTCTCCGCTCCCTTCGGCCTTAAATTCAATTCGAGAATCCGGGTCGTCAGCAAAAGCGCAGATGGTAATAGTGTTTCCGGTCGTAGGATCGATGTCGAGCCTCGTTATTCCGATCTCGTCCTCGTCCAACTTTAAAGTTACTAGAGCCCCTGCGCGCTTTTCAATGTCAGCGAAATCCTCTTCGCTAATCGTCGCTTGATTGAAAATTGTATTGAGCAAGTCAAGCACATTCGTTTTGCCGAGGTTGTTCTCGCCGACAATATAGCTCACGTCCTCGTCAAAACTAATCGACACTCCATCGAGATTCCGATAGTTCTCAATCCTCAGTTTAGAGATCCTCATGCGTCCTCCCGACCTTTATGGTTTTATGGCTTCCAACAATCTAACACGCCTCGTGTTGTACTGAACTTGAGGCACAGCCACTTCGAGAGGCTTGTAAATCATAAGAGTAGTCCTAAGAAGGTTGTTTACATGCACCAAGCCGTCTCCTAAGACTCCCCCTCCCCAACATTCCCCAGAAAGTTCGCTGATGTTGACTGGGGTTCCCGTAAAATAAACCCCAACAAAATATGTGCGGAGTGCTGGCCTGGAGCTGCCTTCGGACCCTATTGGCTGCTCACCGAGAGGCTCCGCTATGAAACGATCCCTTTACTACCTGCTCTGCGCGATCGCGTGCACGTCCATGGTCGGCGCGACGTTGCCTATGGCAGCCATCGCAGAAGCTATGCAGCCTCAAGAAACCGCCGGGCAGCAGGCGCAAGCCGACGCAACGAGCAGCGACGCAGGCAAGGCCGAAGACGGCACCAACACAAGCACGACAGCAGATACCGTAGAGGACAGCACCGCAACATCCACCGGCACCAGCGCCGTCAACACGGAAAGCGCCGACGGCACCGCCGCCGCAACCGGCACCCCCGCCCCATCCCTCCGAGCCCAAGCCAACCCCACGCCTGAGGCCATCTCCACCACGTCACAAACCACCTACGCCCACTCCGCCACGGCAAGCCAAAACGGCGTCACCTTCACCGTATCGTGGAACGACGCCCCCGCGGGCACCGCGACGACCTTCCACGTAACCCAAACCAACGGCTCGTCCCAGGCCAAGGCGCGCATGGACGTGCCCACCTATTGGGACGGCGGCAGCCAGGAAAGCGTCTGCGACCCGTCGCGCCAGGCATGGGCCAGCTACTACAGCCTTCGGGTCCGCGCTCGCGATCGGGCCCAAAGAATCCACGTGGGACCACAATTCACTTGCATGGAGCTAGCGAAGGTGCCTATCCCAAATCAGAAATGGTAAAACCAGCAGCAGTGCGATGCAGAGGGGCGCGGCCAGCAGGGTGGCCACGCCCGAGTTGATGCGCTCGCGAATTTCTTGGGAGCTCAAGAGATGAGCTCGTTCACGCGCTTTTGCACAGACGCATAGAGGCTTCCGAGCTTCTTTGAATAGCAGGGGCGCGCCGGCGTTTGCC
>NZ_QSOP01000001.1:0-122381 GCF_003436275.1 Collinsella sp. TM09-10AT | reverse complement strand
CGCCGGCGTTTGCCGGCGCGCCCCTGCTATGCGTCATACACGTTGCAATTGCCCCTACCTAGAAGTGTATGGCAGTTCGATCAATCGCCTTTACGCTTTGGCCTACCTAGAACCGCAATCACGACGTTAACAAACACAAGCGCTGTTCCCAGCAGGAGTAGCGCCAAGGAGGCGGCGATCCAGTTGCTGTCGGCTGTCCTGGGGAGCGTGACGGTGGCAGCGCTGGCGGTCTTGGCCCTGGATGGCGCGGACGCCGCGGTCTTGACCACTGTCGTTTTGGTTGTCGTGGTCGTCTTGGGCGTCGCGGTCGCGGGCTTAAGGACGGGATCCGTCGCGGACCCGGCGCCGGGCCGCCCAACGGCAGGACCGGCACCACCGGCCGGCTCGCCCGCGCCACCGGGCTCCTCGCGCCCGTCGGTCTCCCCCGCCGGCGCCGTGGCGCCCTGGGGCTCAATCACCACATGCGGCGCCATGGACCCGGAGGCATCCACCGCGCCGCCGGCACCGAAGGCCCCGCCCGCAGGCGCCACGAACCGCGCGGACACGAGCGACCCGCCCGCGCATGCGACGCCGCCGTCGGCACCGGTCGCATCGAGCCGCGAGGTATCGACGGAAAGCCCGCGCCCGGCCGAATCGTCGCCTGCGCCCGCGTCCTGCAGGTACACGCCAAAAGCCTGCACGCCGGCGGCGGGCGCGGCACCGGCGGCGACGACGCGCCCGCCGCCGCGCACGGCCATGCGGGCGGCGATCACGCCGGCCACGGCCTCGTCCGTGACGCCGGCCCCGTCCGCCCGGGCATCGACGGCGCAGCCGTCCACCGCGAGCGCCCGCGAGACGTGGATCGCGCACTGCGAGCCCGAAGCCGCCAGGGACCCGGTGCCGCGAAGCGTCAGGCTGCCCCACACCTCCATGCCGCACTGCGCGATGTCCGCATCGGGCGCATGCGACTCGGTCACCGAGTTGCGCCCGGCAAGCGTCACGACCAGGTCGCCGTCGGCGCCGATGGCGTCGCCCGCGTAGCCGTCAAGCTCCAGGTGGCCGGCATCGGTCCAGGCCCAGCCGGGGCCCGACACGCCCGGCTCGCAGTACGTCGCGCCCGCGATGAACAGGCTCTCCGCGCCCGCGGCATAGGAAGGCCCGCCCAGCAAAACGCATAGGCAGGCCATGGCAGCGATCGCGATGTGATGACGGCTGGCGTGGGACTCGGCGGCAAACATACCCGCTCCGATCTTCGCAGGAGCCAATAGAATGTGCACCAGAAAATGCCCTGGTAGCGACAGTTATTAGTTTAGCGAGATCGATGCGGGGGCAAAGATAAATCGCGTGGGTAATGTCGACAATTAGGTGTAAATCGTTTTGCCAGTCGGTGAAAGGAGGAATGCAGGGTTATGCGTTAAGACGCGCTATCTTTGACACTCACGTTGCATATAGCTTCTGTGAATCTACTACCCGTTCCAGTTTGCTTCACCTTCCGCTCGCATCAGAGCGCGCCAAAGCTCACTGAGTCGCTAACTCGCTGTAATTAGCGAAGACGATCCCCCCCCCTCTATCCTGGATAAGACATGTAAAACCGATTTTATTATTCAGACCCTGTTGTTTATATATTCGTCTGTTGCCCCATCTCGAGAAATGATTTTGCATGGGTGCCCAATCACAATCGAATGGCTTGGTACGTCGCAGTTAACATAAGTGTTCGGTGCAACGAGAACGTCGTTGCCTAAACGAACGCCACCAACAATAGTTGAGTTGACACCAAGCCAAACGCAATCGCCAAGAACAGGCGCACCTTTTCGTTTGCCGCGGTTTTCCCGACCAATTGTCACACCTTTGTGCATATTGCAGTTGCGACCGATAACGGCATTCGGGTTTACCGTAATGCCAAAAGCGTGACCCAGATACAAGCCTTCGCCAATCGAGGTGGCAGGCGCGATCTCGAGACCATATTTGCAAGCCATCCTCTTTCGAAAAAGATGCCATAAAGGATTGTGCGAATTCTGGCACTTTCGAAGTAGCCAAACAAACCTCAAAGCATGGTTTGAGAGAATAGACCCCCCCCCAAAGCGAATACGGTCACTGCTGTATACATTCGACATTGCTATCACCCAGCTAATTCCCGTAGAACTCGCGATACCACTTCGCGAATTCACGAAGACCGTCCTCGAGCGGCGTTGCGGGTTTGTAACCAAAATCGCGCTCCAAGGCGCCAGTATCCGCATAGGTTACAGGCACGTCACCAGGCTGCATAGGAACGAGCTGCTTATGCGCCTCGAAATCGTAATCGGCGGGGAGCACGCCCTCCTCAACCAGCACACGCTGCAGGGTGTCCACGAAGTCCAGCAGGTTCTCGGGATTCGAATTGCCGATGTTATACACGCGATGAGCGGCAATTGGCAAACCATCAGCACCGATCTTGACCTCAGGAGCGCCGTCCATGACCCTGCGCACGCCCTCCACAATATCGTCCACGTACGTAAAGTCGCGCTTACAATCGCCCATGTTGAAAATCTTAATCGTATCGCCACGACGCAACTTCTCGGTGAAGCCGAAGTACGCCATGTCGGGCCTTCCCATGGGCCCGTACACCGTAAAGAAGCGCAGACCCGTGGCCGGGATGGAGTAGAGCTTGGAGTAGGCCGCGGCCATGAGTTCATTGCTCTTCTTGGTGGCAGCATACAAACTCACGGGGGAGTCTACGCGGTCCTCCTCGCTGAAGGGAACCTTCTCGTTGCCGCCATAAACCGAACTCGAACTCGCGTACACCAGGTGCTTCACCGGGTGATGACGGCATCCTTCCAAAATGTTAAAGAATCCAATCAGGTTCGAGTCGATGTAAGCCCTCGGGTTCTCAATGGAATACCGCACACCCGCCTGGGCGGCCAAGTTCACCACAACGTCGAAGCCGTTCTCAGCGAACAGGCGCTCTATCAACGCGGCATCGCACAGGTCGCCGCGCACGAAGGCGAAACGCCCCGCCTTGTCCACCTCCGCCAGCATTCGCAGGCGAGCCTCCTTGATGCCAGGGTCGTAGTAGCTGTTCACGTTGTCCAGACCGATGATCGCGTCGTCGGTGGTTTCGAGCAGCCGCTTCACCAGAAACGCCCCGATGAAGCCGGCGGCGCCAGTGACGAGGACTTTTCTATCCTGCATATATACCCCACTCTTTCGTTTTAAGGAAGTCCCGAGATGGAACTCCCAACAAGTTAATTACAGACCTCAAAACGTTTTAAAGCCGCCGCCCTTGACCAGCTTCAGCAGCACCCTCCTACTCTTGGGCAAAGCAAAGCAAATCGCGAAATAGACAACGACGCACCCTACAATGTCCAACCCGACGCCAAGCCAGTTGCTAGATGCGAGTCCATACGTCACCCATGCAAATGCGCACATCATCGATGTGCAGAAAATGGGCTCCTTGAGCGACAACATAGTGCGCCCAAACGAAAGGCCAACCACGAAATATGTGACCACTTGGTTGATAGCAATCAAAAGGATTCTCAATCCCGCATCAGCCCACACGACGGCATCGAACCCTTGCATAGCCGCCACGGTCATAAGCGGCGTCATCAACACGAGGTACATCACCTGCACAAGCGTAGACACGCGCGGTTTACCAAGAGAGCGATACATCTCGCTGCTGTAGTATGAGAGCAGCACCATCGGCCCCTGCACCAGCCCATACAACCCGAACATGAGCGTCGCCTCGCCCCACTGATCGCCGAGCAACAGGGCCACCAAAGGCTCGCGGAATACGAAGATACCCGCAGACAACGGCAACAGGAACAATGCCACCATGAACTGGAAGCGTCGCAGATAAGCAACGTATTCTTCCCGATCAAACTGAAGGCGCGAAAGTGACGAGAACAAGATGGGCGTCGTAGCGTTCGTGATAATCCCGAAGCACCCGCTCACAAAGGTGACTGGCGTCTTGTAATATCCCAACTCAGCCGCACCCAGGAAATGCCCCACGATAAAGGTGCCCGCCCAAGAGGAAAGCCATATGGTGAACGACTCCAAAAGCGTCCATCCGCTGAATGAGAACATAGCCTTCAGCATGTTGAAGGAGTAGAAAAAACGCGGCTTCCACTCAGACAGCAGAGTCAGCCCCACTGCATTTACAATATTCGCCGCCAAAGTGCCAACGATAAGCGACCAGTAACCAAATCCCATAAACGCCAGTACAAGCGTCGAGCCGAAGTTAAGTAAGGTCGACGTCAGTCTCACCGGCATAAGCGACTTGAAATCGAGATTACGGTGGAACAACGCCATCTGAATGCTCGAAAACGACGTCAACGGGAGAGAGAGGCAGGCCACGGCCAAGGGAAAGCCCAGCGACGGATTGCCCACGAAGGTGGCCACCGGATCGTTGAATATGGCAATGAGACACCACAGGACCACCGATATGCCGAAGTTCGTCCAAAAGGCCACGTTAGCGTTGGCATGCAGGTCTTTTTTGTCTCGGAAGCTGTGTTGCACCAGGTACTTCTGGAACCCGGCGTCCGCGAACATGTCGGCAAAGCTCACTACCATGGTGACGGTCGCCACCATGCCAAACGCCTCTGGCGCCAGCAGCCTCGCTAAGACGAGCTGCGAGATAGGCGAGATGATTTTGGCGATAATCTCGGTTGCCAGAGACCACTTTGCCGCGCTTGCCGACCTCGCCCGGAGGTCTTTTGTGTCGGACATACTAAACCTCCATGAAGAAACGCCGGAGCGCGCTTACTGGCTGATTATCCATGCGCACGCACTGAATGCAGCTTTCGTTTGCCATCATTCCTCGTTTTCACGTTGGGGCAAAGAAACCATTTGCCCCAACGTCCTCTCCGCCTCAGCGGGGCTGAAAGGCGTAAACCCGCCCCACGGGTAGAAAGTCAGCTCGCCGACGAGAACGCGCCCCTTGCAGATGAAGAGGTCGACCCTCAAGAAAGGTACACCGTCACTCAGTTTCCTTGATAGCTCGAGCATCTCGCTGAGCTGCTCCGGGGCAGGGATCGTCTCTTCGGAACTCGCGTATCCCATCGCCAAAGGCAGCAGATTCCACTCAGTGTCGTAGAAATCGTTGTACCTCTTCTCAGAATCGTTCTTGTCCCCGTGACAATAAGAAATCAGCCGGGGTTCCCCGTCAAAGCAGAAGAAGTCGAACTCGTCGATGCCTTCCCAGTTATCGTCTTCATCACGGGCATTATCGCCCTCGCTCTCCAAGAACTCCTCGGCGAACACGACGGGCTTCACGTTCTTGTAAGGCCATTCCCTGCACCCGTAAAAATAATTCTGCTTCAAATGACCCCGAAAAAAGTCCTTGGCACTGTTGAGATCGAAGTGTCCCTTGTCAGTGCAGATGAGCACGCCGCCGCAGTCGTGGTTCGTTTTGAGTACGAACTTCTCCGGTAGCCCACTCACATCGATGTCATCAGCGGAATTCCAGGCGCCCAACGTCTTGACCACGTGCTCGGAGCCCACACGCGAGGCAATGAGGTCCTTAGCGCGGTACTTGTCGACCATGGTCGTGTACGCAGGGTTGTGATCGTTAAGCTTCAGCCACTGCATCTTCTCAGTGAAGGTCACCGGCGAGTCTATGCTAGGCCACATGCCCAACTTGGCGCGATGCATCAATCGAAGGTGCGTCCTGTCGGAAACCCATTTCGTTAGACCCTTCGACGTAAAGGCACAGTAGGCCATCCACGGGTCACTTAGGTATTTTTTAATTTTGCTTTCCATATATACAATTTCCTTAAGTCCGAGCTTAAACAAAGCGTTTTACTTTTTAATTCTCTGCGCTACACATGGAACAAGCCCTGGGCGTATGCAAACCACCAACGTAGACTTTGCTCGTATATGCCCGAAACGGTTTCGGGCACTATTTACCCCATCCAGACGAACGAATAAGACTCGATACCAAGCCCGGTATGAAGCAGATAGGCATAAAAGGCGTAGAAAAGGAACCAGACAACTAGAAAACAGCCAAGACAAAAACGGGCTTTTATTTTCCGAGCGTCCTTCACGAAGCCTCCGAAAATCACAGGGCCTAATACGGTGAAGTAATAGGCTATGCGGCCGGCGTTGGCAATCACATAAGAGGACGCCGAAGCCAAAATGCCTAAAGCGTAAAACACGAGCGGCATCCGGTTGGCTTTGAGCCGCGACGTTCCGTCGCTCTCAACCGGGGCAACATTCGCAGTTTCGCGGCTGACGAAATATGCGATCGCGAGGACGGTCGCCTGCGCAAAAACCATCAACCCGATGCTCGATTCGTTCACGGAGTAACGCGCATACCGGTCGACGAGCTTAGAGCCCGCATAAGCTGCCAGGAACAGCAGGGCAACCGATGCAAGCATCTTCGCGGCGAACTGCGATCGGCTCTTGCTTTTGTTGGAAAATAGGTAGTAGATGAGGAATAGGCCCCCTATCAGGGCGGACGCGTGCAAAAGAGCGCCAACAGCCCACCAAGCGCAAAAAAGCAACGGCTTATTCTGTTCTAAAAACCTGGTTGCGTAGAAAACCAGCGAGACTGCAATCATCTGGCACGTCAGACACATAGACAGCGGGAACACCGTTGCCGTATAGACGAACATCGCAAACGAGAGCGATGCCGTTCGTCTAAAATCCCAAAGCCTGAAAGCAAAAAAGGCGTTGGTGATCAGCGACTCGACGACGAGCAAGAACGAGTAATTGTTACAGATATGGAGCACCGCACTTGTGAAGACACCGTACGGAACGCTGAACGTATGGTTCCACATCGTGGTCCCATACGCGTAGAAGTACTCGATTCCCTCTTTATAACCCAGGGTATCCTGCCCAACCGCATACGACCTCAAGCCCCCGATGGCGGTAAGAAGAACCACGGCAGCGACCAGCCCAGCCTTACTCTTGCCGTTTTCCGACATGCGCGCAAGCGCCGCTGAAAGCAAAACGACAAGAAAGTAGAAAAGCGATGTTTCGATAAAGTTCATCCGAATACCAGCCTCACGAAACCGGGAAGCTCCGAATTGATTTCATAGCCCGAGCCTTTCAAATCCCTCGCACTGGCGCTTGACCCTATGCGATCCGCGGAGAGCGCGGCGTCGGCCCATTCGTCCAGAGCGTCGCCCAGACTTTTGTAAACGACGTTCTCGCAAATGCCAACCTCCCGCGTGATGGAGTCGCTAATCACGCAAGGGAGTCCGTTTGCCTGCGCCTCGACGACGACGTTCGGCAGGCCTTCGTAGACAGAGGGGAAGATGAAGACGTCCATAGCCGAATAGAGACGGCGGACATCGCTCCTAACCCCGGCAAACACCACCCTATCGGTCAATCCGAGCTCGGCAACGCGCCTCTCAACGGCCGTGCGTGTCTCGCCTTTGCCGACGAGAATGAGGACGGCGTCTGGCCTTCTCCGGGCGATTTCAGCAAAAACATCGACAAGGAAGAGGTGGTTCTTCTGCTCACTGAACCTCCCGACGTGCCCGACGACATAGGACTCGGCAGGAACGCCCAGTTCGCGCTTAACATCGTCCCGTGTCGAAGCGTCATAGGCGTAGTCCTCGAGGTTGAGCGCGTTCTTCATGAGATGGAAACGCGGCCCCGATACCCCCGCCTTGCCGAACATGTAGACGCCCGCCTCGGTAGACGGGGCGGCGAAGTCGGTCGCCGCAACCCTGACAAGGGGCTTGAAAAGATTGTGCAGCAGGGTCTCCTTTTTGCTGTTCGAAACTGTACCCGTGTTGCTTGACCTGAATATGGTTCTGGACACGCCTCCGAATCTCATGGCGAGCAAATCAAGACAGGAAAGGCTGTGCTGAGACGACCTGACAGCACAGCAATAACCGCCGTCCCGGGCTATCTGCATGAGCCGCTTGAACGATGCGACCGGCCCGGCCTCGGTCTTCTTGACTGTGTGCACAATTCTGCCGCCCATCGACTCGATTTCGGCGTCGTAAAAGCCCGGCACGTCGGACGACACACAGAAGTCGAGCTGATAGCGCGACTTGTCCAAAGCCCGGTAATACTTCATGAATACCGTCTCGGCCCCGCCGGTGTCCATCGAGGTCACGATATAGAGGGCCTTCTTCATTGGACGATCACCGCATCGGATTTCTCGATCAGCTTCTGCAGCGCCTTTTTAGCAATCGCCTTCCTGCGGTTGGCCGGAGATTCCTGATAGCGCTCGTATACCTCGGCCTTCACCGCGAACCTTGCGTCGCCTGAAAGATCCGCCATTGCGCGGAGCTGCGCTATATGTAGATGATGGTAGGCGGGAGAGGCGATATGCTTTTCCATGTCGTAATAAGACCAGAAGCCGGCGTCGTAGTCATCCAAATGGCAAGCCAACGTCTCCGCAGAGTGCTTGAATGGCCCGGCGAAGCGCGCGTCGACCAACGATGCGTCATAGAGACCGAAAAGGCTAAACACCCAACCGTTCATGACACTGCGCCTGGGGCGTTGAGGGTACTCCTCCAGGAACAGTTCTCCCCCGTCATGCGACGACACGCCGCCATTGTCCATGTCGATAAGCATGAACTCGGCAGCTTTCAGCGCCGCAACTCTATAGCACTCGTCCCCGAAAGCCGCATGGGCCCTCAGCAGCATCGAGCACCCCTCGCCTTGGGCCATCGAGGAGACGGAGTACTTAGCGCTGCCTATCGGACCAAATGCGTCCCAAGAGCCGTCATCCCGCTGGGCGCCGATCGCCCAATCCGAGCATACCCTTAGTGCGTCGAGAAAGCGCTCAACTTCATCCGACCTGAGAATGCTCAAGTCGTAACAGCCCAAACCGTATTGGAAAATGGCGATGGGGAAATGCACCCGCGCCCCACCGGCGATGACGCTAACAGGGACACCGCCCTCGTCGAGCAGAGTACTGCCAGTGACCTTGCCGGTCAAATCGTTGTAGTACCCGGACAACTGTCCGACATTATAGGCCCTGCCCAAGCTCTGCTCTACGGCCACAGCCGTCTTGCCAGTGAGCATTTTGCTCCACCTTTTGAGCATGGTCATCTTCTGCGCAATCTGGCCCATCATTCACCTTCGTTTCTGTAATCGACTCCGAGCGAGCGCACAAGCCCCTCCACGTTGGCCTCCAAACGGAAGTCCCTCTCCCAAACGGCCCTTGCAGCGCGCCTCATAGAAGACCCTTCGGCCTTGCCCAAAAAGACGAATCGCTTTATGGCCGCGGCGACATCTTCCGGTCCACAGTCACTAGGTAGGAGAAAGCCGTTGACGCCATCGCTTACTATCTCGTGGGTTCCGCCAACGTCCGTGGCGATGACGGGAATGCCGAATCCGCAGGCCTCCATGATCGAAAGCGGCAGGCCCTCGCTTGACGAGACGTTCACGAAGACGTCGAAATGCTTCGCTGCGTACTCCCCCAAAAGCGCGTCGTTCGGCAAAGCCCCCGCGAACTTCGCGGTGGAGTGCGTCAGCAACGAGCAGGCGGCCCTCGCCTCCTCGAGCTGTGGGCCGTCGCCGTAATGGGTCCATTCGACGCGAAGCCCTTCGGCATCAAGAAGGGTGACAGCCTTAGCAAGAAGAGGCACGCGCTTAACGTCGACAATACGCGAGCACGAGACGACCCGCAACGGGCAGGTCAACGGCTCGCCGGACTTGTCTGGCATCTCCCGCGTTCCGAGATAGGAGGTCGTCACCTTGCCCTCATGGCCCGGCCAGTTCGCGTTTATGTATTCCTCCCCGTCTTTCGAGCAGGGAAGCACTCCGGAAAGCTTGGATAGGAGGTATCCCCGGAAGGGCAAATAATGCACATGGGTACGATCTGCATACAGATCGTACCCATGTGCACGCGCAACGGCGCGTGCACATGGGTACGTGCCGGTCAGCCAAGCAGCGACCAAAGCGGTGTCGTAAAGCCAAAAGCTGTATATGTGCGTGGGCTCAAAGCCAAAGCGGACCAGTTCCTCCGCAAGCACGTCCGCCTTTGCCTTCGCCCTCGCGGCAAAGTAGCCCCGAAACACGCGCTTTCCGATTCCATGAACGGATTCTGTGGCATAGGCCTCACGAACGTCCGCACCGCCCAAAAGGGGAAACGCGATCCCTTTGACTGCAAGCAAAGCCTTGTCCTTGGAGGTATTACCGCAACCCAAGGCCAGGGGCGTCACATTGCCCGGCAGCGCGCAGGTGGGCGCGTCACCCGGCTGCGCCTCGGTCCCCACGGCGAGCACCTCGTCGAAATAGGTCGAAAGAACGCCTATCTCGTTCTCGAGATAGGACTCAGCGGCGACCTCGCCGCGGTTAAAGGGGAACCTCCTCGTCAGAAGGAGCAGCCGTCTCTTTTTTTTATCAGCAGTAATCGCCACAAATACTAATCCCTCTTGAATAGGTCGCGGGTATACACCTTGCCGGCAACATCGGCCAGATCGTCGCTCCACCGGTTGGCAATGATCACGTCGCACTCGGCCTTGAACCTCTCAAGGTCATGCGTCACCTCGGAACCGAAGAATTCCGGCGCGTCCAGCGTTGGCTCGTAGACAACGACCGGCACTCCCTTGGCCTTCACGCGCTTCATAACGCCCTGGATGGAACTGGCGCGGAAATTGTCGGAGTTCGACTTCATGGTCAGGCGGTACACGCCCGCCACGGGCTTCTCCTTGCCTTCGTATACCTTGTCCCACAGCAGTTGCAGTACCTCGTCTGCAATGTAGTCCTTGCGAGTGCGGTTGGCATCGACGATGGCCTCGATAAGGTTCTGAGGCACGTCCTTATAGTTGGCCAGCAACTGCTTGGTGTCCTTGGGCAGGCAGTAGCCGCCGTAGCCGAAGGAGGGGTTGTTGTAGTGGGAGCCAATGCGGGGCTCTAGGCACACGCCATCGATGACGTCCTTGGTGTTGAGTCCCCTCATCTCGCAGTAAGTGTCCAGCTCATTGAAGTACGCCACGCGAAGTGCCAGGTAGGTGTTGGCGAACAGCTTCACGGCCTCCGCCTCGGTGGTACCAAGAACGAGCTGCGGGATGCCCGTCGTGCCATCAGGGTTGGTGCGCTCAAGCTCGGCGGGGCCGACGCCTTGGGCGAGCAGCCCAGCAAACGTCTTTGCGGCCTTCACAGCTTCCTCGTCGTCCTTGGGCGCGCCCACAACGATGCGGCTAGGGTGCAAATTATCGTAGAGCGCCTTGCTCTCTCGAAGGAACTCGGGGCTGAAGATGATGCGGCTGTCGCCAAGCGTCTCGCGAAGCGACGAAGTGTAACCCACAGGGATGGTCGACTTGATGACAATCCAGGCCGTCGGGTTCACCGAGCGGATTGCCGAAATTGCGGCTTCAACAGACGAGGTGTCGAAAAAGTTGCGGTCCGAGTCGTAGTTCGTTGGCGTGGCCACGATGGCGAAATCCGCGCCTGTATAGGCCTCGGCGACGTCCACGGTTGCATGCAGGTCGAGCTTCCTCGTGCCCGCCTTAGCCTCGGCCAGGAAGAGCTCAATCTCGTCGTCCTGGATGGGCGACTGAAAAGCGTTAATCTTCTCTACCTTCTCAGAGACGATGTCGAGCGCGCGCACCTCGTTGTGCTGCGAGAGCAGAACGGCCAACGAGAGCCCCACATAGCCGGTGCCGGCGACTGCTATCTTCATTTTTTCGGACATATCATTCAACCTTTCGTTAAGAGCAGGCACACATATGAAATAGTTAGGATTTCGCCTTGCCGAAGAACTTCAGCGCCTCAGAGACGCAGGCGGCGGGCGATGAGGCAATGGCCTTTAAGGCGTAAATCACAGCCTGGCCTGGCTGGTTGCTGCGCTTCATAGCGAAGGCGAGCACGGCGTTGTGGCGAAATTCGATGTAGCGCACATCCTTCTTGCTGAGGCGCGGGTAGTAGCCGCGCACCACCTCGTGCCTTGCGACCTCGCCGTTTACCTTGTTCTTGCCAAGCGAGAGCCTCTCGCCGGAATGGAGGTACTGCCTCACGTGCACCTCGGGCATGTAGCCCATGTGGGCGCCAGCCTCTATGCAGCGCAGCATCAGCCACCAGTCTTGGCCGGTCGCCACCTCGCCGAAACCCTCAGTGCGGTCGAACAGGTCGCGCCTGAGCATATAGATGGCCGTTGGGCTTATCGGCGTTAGGAGGTGCGCGCGCAGCAGACCCTCGGTGGAGAAGTCCTCGCAATGGTCGAGCCTGCGGTGCTCCACAAGCCGGCCACGTTCGTCATACCACGAGACATCCTGCCAGCTCATGTCGAGGGAGTTTTCCTGCATGAAGGCGACCTGGGTGGACACCTTGTCAGGCAGGAACTCGTCGTCATCGTCGAGGAACGTGAGGTACTCGCCCGTCGCCTGGCGGCAGGCGTAGTTGCGCGCCGCCCCGCCGCCGGTCTGGCCGGAGGTGTGCAGCAGCCTAAAGTGCGGAAGGCTCGCGGCATAGGGGGCGACCGCCGCGTCAGTCTCGGCGCTTTCCGGCCACTCCGGCCGATTGTCGCTCACTACAATCAGTTCGATGTTCTCCGCGCCGTAGTCCTGCGCGGCGATTGAGTCCAGGGCCACGCGAATCCTGTCAGAGCGCTTGTAGGTCGGCACCACGATCGAGACGAGGGGTTTGTCAGCACTCATGCGCTACCTCCCCGTCTTCTTCTTGCCGAACATGACGCCAAAGGTCTTGAAGAAGACCTTCCAGTCTGCCTTGAGGCTGGCACCCTTCGCGTAGGCAAGCTCGAACTCCTGGCGCAGGCCGTTCTCGAAGGTCGCGAGGTTGCGCGGGCCCGACTGCCAGGCACCGGTAATGCCCTGCGGGACGGCAAGCACCTGCACCTGTTGCTCGTGCGTAAAGTTCCCGAGCTCCTCGTAGGTGATGGCGCGAGGGCCGATGACGGAGAGCTGGCCCGCGAGCACGTTGAAGAACTGGGGCAGCTCGTCCAGGGAAGTCTTGCGCAGGACGCGGCCTAGCTTGGTGATGCGGGGATCGTTTGTGACCTTCCGCTCGCGGTGCCACTCCTCGATCTGCTCGGGGCTGAGGTACTTCTCCACGTCGTTGGCGTCGGCGACCATGGAGCGGAACTTGAGCACGCGGATGGGGCGACCGAAGCGCCCCGCGCGCTCGTGAGCGTAGATGGGTGCGCCCTTGGTATCGGCCGCAATGAACGCACAGAGCACCGCGCCAGGGATGAGCCCCACGACGCAGACGCACGCGCTGAACGCGATGTCGAAGGTGCGCTTGACGAAGCGGTAGCCAAGCGACCTCGTGTCGAGCGCGCGGGACTCTGCGGCAAACTCGGGCGAGCCTGGGAGGCTCATCGTGCCCGTGCTTGCAGCGGATCCGGCACCGGCGCCCGCCGCGCTCTCGCGCCGGTCCATGGCCTGAGCAATGAGCGCCGCGCCCACGGGCGCATTATCCTCTGTTACTTCTTTAGTAGTCACAATAAAAATTTCGTTCCTGTCCCCAGGAACCCCCCCCAATCCACAAATTCAAAAACCAAATAAATTGCCGGCGTAACGTCTTCCTTACGTTTTGCTCGGCACGTCTAACGGAAGCAGCTCCCTAAATGCGGAGTCGCCTTCGCCCACGTCCACCAGGCACCAGCGCTTGTGACGGTCGATCTTTTTTACGTGGGCCTCTTGCCCCACAAGTGGGCCCTGCTCTATGTGCAGCACACCGTCTTCAATGCGCGCAACGCTGTTGCGCACCACGCCGTCGTCGTCGAGCACGCTGCGGTACCAGTCCCGCGCATCGTCCGGCATGGGCGCATAGGCCCGCTCCCTGCTGCCGGCGATGCGGCAGCCAAAGCTCAACTGAGCCAAAGCCCTATCGAGCGCTGCGGCATCGTGCGTGGCGACGAAGAAATATTCCTTGTACATGGGTTTGGTTTGGAGCGACCATGCGCCGTCCCGCTTAAACCAGAACTCCTTTTGCATCACAAAAGCGTCCTGCATAAGGTTGTGCGGGATAATGCAGCGGACCTTTTCGCAGATCTCGCGCTCTTTTCCATTGGGGGTGTGGACCAGATACCAGCGGACGCGGCCGTGCTGGCTGTTGGTGGTGGCGCCGTTAAATGCGCCCGGCAGCTGCTCTTGGCGCCGTGCCGTCTGTTCCATGTTCTCGCCCCCTCTTTTTGGCTTTGCGATGCACGCAAATGCAGGGGCGTTTAGAACAGGCTTCTCGCTCGCAGCTAGGCGCAGTCGCAAAAGTACAGGTTTTTGTATCTTTCGACAGACGACATTATACGAGCAATTAATCAGCGTTTGCCCAGATTACGCAAAATGTACTGCTAGTAGGTACATCTCCATACCCCTCTATATAAACCTGTACCTTTTTGTGCAACAAAAAAAGCCGCTCAACCAGCGGCTTTTCTTATTTCGGCATGAAAAAGGCGACCGCCCTGTGTAGACGGTCGCCTTTGTTAATTGTTGTGAAGTTTGCCTTAGGCGCGAGTCTTGATCTCCTCGAGCACCTTCGCAACAAACTCGTCAACGCTCATCTGAACGGTCTCGTTGGAGCGATCGCGGACGGAGATGTTGCCGGCCTCGACCTCCTTCTCGCCCAGAATGAGCATGTAGGGCACGCGGTCGATGCTGCGGGCCTCGCGGATCTTGTAGCCGATCTTCTCGTCGCGGTCGTCGCAGACCACGCGAATGCCGGCCTCCTCCAGCTTGGCACACACCTCGTGGGCGTAGTCGCGGCTCTTCTCGGAGACAGGAAGCGCTTTGACCTGCACGGGAGCCAGCCAGGTGGGGAACTTGCCCGCAAAGTGCTCAATCAGAATACCAATGAAGCGCTCGATGGAGCCAAAGCATACGCGGTGCAGCATGATGGGGCGCTTCTTGGTGCCGTCGGCGTCCACGTACTCAAGATCAAAGTTGAGCGGCATCTGGAAGTCGAGCTGGACGGTGCCGCACTGCCAGGTACGTCCGAGCGAGTCCTCCAGGTGGAAGTCGATCTTGGGGCCGTAGAAGGCGCCATCGCCCTCGTTGACCTCGTAGTCCATGCCCAGCTTCTCCAGAGCGGTGCGCAGGCCCTCCTCAGCGCGTGCCCAGTCCTCGTCGGAACCCATGGAGTCCTCGGGGCGGGTGGAAAGCTCAACATGATACTTAAAGCCAAACTTTTGGTACACGGAGTCGATGAGGTTGACCACGCCCACGATCTCGTCGGTCAGCTGGTCGGGACGCACAAACAGGTGGGCGTCGTCCTGGTTAAAGCAGCGCACGCGGAACAGGCCATGCAGGGCGCCGCGCAGCTCGTGGCGGTGCACCAGGCCAATCTCGCCGGCGCGGATGGGCAGCTCGCGGTAGGAGTGCGGCTTGGAGGCGTACACCAGCACGCCGCCCGGGCAGTTCATGGGCTTAATGCAGTACTCTTCGTCGTCGATGACAGTGGAGTACATGTTGTCCTTGTAGTGGTCCCAGTGGCCCGAGGTCTTCCACAGCTGCTTGTTCATGATAAGCGGCGTGGAGATCTCCACGTAGCCGGCCTTGTGGTGGATCTCGCGCCAGTAGTCCAGCAGCGTGTTCTTAAGGATCATGCCGTTAGGCAGGAAGAACGGGAAGCCGGGGGCCTCGTCGCGCATCATAAAGAGGTCCATCTCGCGGCCGATCTTGCGGTGGTCGCGCTTCTTGGCCTCCTCCAGCATGTGCATGTGCTCGTCGAGCTCTTCCTTGGTGGCAAAGGCGACGCCGTTGATGCGGGTGAGCATCTTGTTGTCCTTGTCGCCCTTCCAGTAAGCGCCCGAGACGCCGGTAAGCTTAAAGGCCTTCAGCGCCTTGGTGTAGCAGATATGGGGGCCGACGCACATGTCGATGTAGTCGCCCTGCTGGTAGAAGGTGATACGGGCGTCGTCGTCCAGGTCGCCGATGTGCTCGACCTTGTACTTCTCGCCGCGCTCCTCCATAAGGGCGATGGCCTCGGCGCGGGGCTTCTCAAAGACGGTGAACTTGAGGTTCTCCTTGACGATCTTTTTCATCTCGGCCTCGATCGCGGGGAAGTCGTCCTCGCTGATCTTGACGCCCTCGGGCAGGTCGACGTCGTAGTAAAAACCGTTGTCGGTCGCGGGACCGTAGGCAAAATCGGCCTGGGGGTACAGGCGCTTGATGGCCTGCGCCATGATGTGCGCGGCGGAGTGGCGGATGACGTGCGTGACCTCGTCCTGCGGGAGCTCGGCCACCGAACCGTCATTGTAGAGTGCCTTCATGGGTATGTTTTCTCCTCTCGGATGCCTGATGCAAGTGCGTGCGATGCGCTCGGCGTTTTTGACTTGCATCATTATAGGCAGGTTGCCTTGGTATACAAGCGCCCGCCGCACCTTAATGGCACGGCGGGCGATTTTCTACGCATGCTTCATCGTGTGGGGCGGCGCGGGGCGCGTGGCGGCCGTGGGATGCGCGGGGTGCGCGGAGCCCGTGGCTTACGGCCGGCCCGGCGATGGATGCGTTACTGGATGCGAGTTCGGCAGTAGGGGCAGACCTTCCAGTGCGCATCGAGCGGGCGATGGCAGCTGGGGCAGACGTTGCGAACCTGAGTGTCGCACACCGGGCAGACGACAAAGTCCTTCTCGATGGGGGCGCCGCACTGCGGGCAGGTGCCGTACTGGGCAAGCTGGCGTTCGCGCAGGGCCATATCCAGCTCCTGCTCCTCGCGGTCGGACGCGTAGGAGTGCGGGCGCAGGACCAGGTAGGCGATGAGGCCTACAAACGGGATGAGGGCAATGATGCCCCATGCCACGTAGGCGCTGGCGCCGCGGCGGCGGGCATCGATGAACACATAGACGACCGACAGCACATACAGGGCGATGATAAAGCCAACGAAGGCATAGACGACGCCCATAAGCTGCGGCGACATGAGCTCGGAGATGTACTTGGACATTACGGGTACCTTTCGGATTATTTACAGTCCAGTCAAGTTTACCACGGGGTTTGTTTATATGGGACTACGGCTGGGTACGGGGCTGGCGCGGACACAAACATCTCAATCTGTAACAGGTGGGAGCGGAATCCGGGTCTAGACGTTACAGATCGAGACACAGGGGTCCCTCCCAGACTTCAATCTCGATCTGTAACATCTTGGGCCCCAAAACCCCTCTTACTGTTACAGATCGAGACATTCAAAATCCGCCTGAAGGTTTGTCTCGATCTGTAACATCTAGAACCCAAATCATCAGCTAACTGTTACAGATCGAGACGAAAGGTTGCCGTAGTTGTCGGCGGACGAGGTTGTCGACGTTGCCGCGTCTCCCCTCTTCTGCCGTTGGCGGGTGTTGCGGGGCTGTTCACCGCATTGCCGCCGCGCTGGGGGTGTGCAGACCGTAGGATAGTCTTATTGACAGCCTGTCAACTCGTCTGGGAGGCACCGTGGCAGAAACGTTTGATATCGCAATTGTGGGCGCGGGCATCACCGGATGCGCCATCGCGCGGCAGCTCGCGCGATTTGAACTGTCCATTTGCGTAGTCGAGGCGGCGAACGATATTGCGCTGGGTGCGTCGAAGGCCAACGGCGGCCTGGTGCACGCCGGCTACGATCCGGCGCCGGGAACCGTAAAGGCACAGGTCAATGCCCGTGGCTGTGAGCTGTATGGTACCTGGGCCCAGGAGCTGGACTTTCTGTTCTGCCGCACCGGGTCGATGGTTTTGGGCTTTAACGACGAGGACCGCACGCATCTGGAGCAGCTGCGGTGCAACGGCCATGTCAACGGTGTTCCCGAGCTGTCGATCGTCGGACCCGACCGCATCCACGAATTAGAGCCGCGTGCCAGTGCCGATGCAACGTGCGCGTTGTGGTGCCCCTCGACTGGGTTTGTCGACCCGTTTGAGGTTGCCATCGCCGCGCTGGAGAACGCCGTGGCCAACGGGGTGACGTTTATGCGGTCCGCGCCGGTGGAAGCGATTGAAGTCGCGGACTCGGGCGACGACGCGCGCTTTACGCTGGCGACCCCCGCTGGCAATGTGCGCTGCCGCTACCTGATCAACGCCGCGGGCAACGGCGCCGCCGACATCTCGCATATGGCGGGGGCCGAAGAGTTTCAGATGGTCTGGCGCCAGGGCAACATCGTGGTGCTGGACAAGGAGCCGCGCACGCTCATGCCGCTCTACCCCGTGCCGACGCCGGTGTCGAAGGGCGTTATCGTGACGGGCACCGTACATGGCAACACCGTGATTACCGCGACGGCTGCCGTGCGCGAGCCGGGCGACACTCAGACCTATGCGAGCGATGTGAACGCGCTGCTGACCGGCGCGCACAAGCTAGTGCCCGATCTGGATACGCGACGTGTGGTGCGCGCATTTGCCGGCGGGCGTCCGGTCATTCAGGGAACGAACGACTTCTTTATTGGACAGTCGGCCGTGGTGCCGGGGCTGTTCCAGGCGGCGGGCATTCAGTCGCCGGGCGTGGCAAGCGCGCCGGCCATTGCCGAGCGCATGGAGCTTGTGATGCGTGAAGCGGGCGTGGAGCTGCACGAGCGGGCGGACTGGAACCCAATTCGCCGCGCGCCGGACGACTTTGACCGCGCACCGCTGGCGCGCAAGGAGGAGCTGATCGAGTCCGATCCCGCGTGGGGACAGATTGTCTGCCGCTGCGAGACGGTGCCCGAGGCCGAAATCGTGGCGGCGATTCGACGCCATCCGGGCGCGGTTTCGGTCGAGGGCGTCAAGCGCCGCTGCCGTGCCGGCATGGGTCGGTGCCAAAGTGGCTTTTGCCAGAGCCGTGTGGTGGCGATTCTCGCCCGAGAGCTGGACTGCGACCCCAGCGAGGTATTACTGGAGGACGCCGGATCTTGGCTGGTTGAGGGACCGCTGAAGGGGGTGCGTTAGGATGGCGAAATTCAAATCGAGCGCGATTGATTGCGGCGTCGTAGAAGCCGTACAAACGCAAGCCTTCGACGTGGTCGTTATCGGCGGCGGCCCCGCCGGCATGGCGGCCGCACTGGCCGCGCATAAGGCCGGAGCGCGCGTGGCCATCGTGGAGCGCGAGCAGCACCTGGGCGGCATCCTCCGCCAATGCATCCACCCCGGCTTTGGCCTGTCGCACTTTAAACAGGAGCTCACTGGTCCCGAGTACGCGCAGCGCTTTATCGACCAGGTGCACGCAACCGACATTGCGCTGTTCCTGAACAGCATGGTAATTGGGGTAGATTCAGGCGAGCCTACAGAAGACACCGCGGTCCATACCGTCACGCTCATGAGCCCCGCCGGCATGCTGCAGCTCACCGGGCGCGCGGTCGTCCTTGCCATGGGATGCCGCGAGCGCACTCGCAGCGAGATCAAGATCCCCGGCAGCCGTCCCGCCGGCGTGTTTACGGCCGGCCTGGCGCAGCGATACATCAATATCGAAAACCTCAAGCCCGGCTCGCGTGCCGTCATTTTGGGCTCGGGTGACATCGGGCTCATCATGGCACGCCGCTGCACGCTCGAGGGGATTTCGGTCGAGGGCGTGTACGAGCTTATGCCGTACGCCAACGGACTGCGTCGCAATGTCAAGAACTGCCTGGACGACTTTGGCATTCCGCTGCACCTGTCCGCCACCGTCACGCGCGTGATCGGGCACGACCGTGTGGAAGCCGTCGAGGTAAGCCAGGTCGACGAGCACCTGGCGCCCATTCCGGGGACCGAGCGCATTGTTCCGTGCGACACGCTGCTGCTTTCGGTGGGATTGATTCCCGAGAACGAGCTTTCGGTTGCCGCGGGCGTGGAGCTTGACCCGCACACGCGCGGCGCCGTGGTGGACCAGAGTCTGCAGACGGGCGTGCCGGGCATCTTTGCCTGCGGCAACGTGCTGCACGTGCACGATCTGGCCGACAACGTGACGACCGAGTCCGAGAGGGCTGGCGCAGCTGCAGCGGCGTACGTGCTGGGTGGCGGAGCCGAGACGGACGCGGTCGCGGACACGGGCTGCGAGCTCACGGTCTTCCCTGCCGGCATTGCGGGATACGCGCTGCCGGGACGCATTACGGCCGTGGCGCTCACCAAGCTCAACTTCCGCGTGCGGCGGCCAGTCGATACCGCCCGCGTGAGAATCTTGGCCGACGGCGAGGAACTGTTCGCCGGCAAGGTCCGCGCGTTTAAGCCGAGCGTTATGGAGAGCTTCCCGCTGCCTGCGAAGGTCATCAAACAAGCGCTCGACCTGGGTGCCAGCAAGATTGTCCTATCCGTCGATCCCATCGAGGAGGCGTAACCAAGATGAGCGATAACGTGATCGAAACGCTGCAGTTCAACTGCACCACCTGCCCATCCGAGTGCCTCCTGACCGTAGAGATGGAGCGCGACGCAAATGGCGCCGTGGTGGAAGTTCGCTCCGTGACCGGCAACAACTGCCCGCGCGGCGATACGTTCGCACATCAGGAGCTCACCTGCCCCATGCGCGTGCTCACGACGACCGTGGCCGTCTCCGGCGGCGACGAAGCCCTGCTCCCCGTGCGCACGGCCGAAGCCATCCCGCTGGCACTCCACGCCCAAGCCATGGACCTCATCCGCGGCGTGGTCGTCGAGGCCCCCATCCGCATGGGCGACGTCGTGCTGGAAGATCTTCTCGGCACCAACATTGACCTAGTCGCCAGCATGAACATCGATCCAACCTAAGCAGCTAATTTGGGACGGGGCTCTTTTAGCTGCTTTTGCAAGGAGTGTCCCCAGGTGCCGGCATAAAAGGAACGTCCCTATGTGCCGGGCTTGGGATACCATGGTGGCAGCCTAGCGAAAGGATGTTTCATGGCACATGTCGATGACCAGCGCATGGCGCGCGTGCTCGATGCGCTCGAGGATCAGCACCCCGGTGCGCAGCTGCTCGTGAATGACCCGTGGTCGATCTATTACCTGACCGGCTTTTATGCCGATATGTTCGAGCGTTTTTGCGGCGTGCTGCTCGTGCGCGATGCCGAGCCGGTGATCCTGGTCAACGCACTGCATCAACTGCCCGAGTACGACAATGCCCGCGTCGCCTATCACACCGATACCGATGTCGTGGCCGACGCCATCGCTCGCGAGGTCGATCCGACCAAACCGCTCGGCATCGACACCGTCATGCGCTCCGGCTTTTTGATGCCGCTCATGGAGCGCCACGCCGCAAGCGAGTTTTTCCTGGGTGACTTTGCCGTCACCGCCGCACGCACCCACAAGGATGCCACCGAGCAGGAGCTCATGCGTGCGTCCTCGACCGCTAACGACGCTGTAATGGCCGATGCTATTAAGCTTGTCCACGAGGGCGTGACGGAACGCGAGATTGCCGACCAGATGCTCGGCCTGTATCGCAAGCACGGCTGCGAGGGCTTTAGCTTTCCGCCCATCGTGAGCTTTGGCGCCAACGCCGGCGACCCGCATCACGAACCCGACGACACTGTGCTCAAGCGCGGCGACGTGGTGCTGTTCGACATTGGCGGACGCCGCTGCAACTATTGCTCGGACATGACGCGCACGTTCTTTTGGGGCGAGCCGGACGAGGAGACGGCACGCATCTACGACATCGTGCGCCGCGCCAACGAGGCCGCCGAAGCGCTCATCGCACCGGGCGTGCGCATGTGCGACCTGGACCGCGCCGCACGCGATGTGATTGAAGACGCGGGCTACGGCGAATACTTTACGCATCGCCTGGGTCACTCGATCGGCCTGCAGGACCACGAGCCGGGCGACGTCTCGCTCGTCAACGAGCAGGTCGTAGAGCCGGGCATGACGTTCTCCATCGAACCGGGCATCTACCTCCCCGACCGCACCGGCGTCCGCATCGAGGACCTGGCCCTGGTGACCGAGAACGGCGTCGAGATTCTCAACGCCTACCCCCACGATCCGGTCCGCCTAGACTAGGCAATGTGTCAAAGGGAGAGCCCCTTTGACACATCTTACAAACGCCGCGCCACGAAAACGGCCTATCTACTACGTTTAACCCGCATGAGTCGACCATGCGGGTCTTTTTTGAAAAATGGCGAGCCATCTACCTGCGGTTTTGATTTCGCAATTCTCTGTATGGTCGAGGGTTACCGGTCAAACGTAGTAAATAGGGCCATTTCGTGGCGAGCAAGTCAACTCGAGGCGCAGGGCAGCCAAAAAGCCCCGTCCCAAATTGACTGCTTTTGAGTTGCGGTGATATACGGACTGTTTGAGGCTTCTGGCTTGTAAAACAGTCCGTATTTCACCGCAACTGATGAGGGGATGGGTTAACGGAGCAGCCCCGCTACTTCGCCGGCTAGGGTGATGGTACCGGCTGCTACGAAGGGCTCGCCCGCGGCATCGAAGGCAGCGAGGGCCTCGGACACGCTCGGATACACGCCCGCGAGCTTGTCGGCGTCCACAAGTGCGGCAAGCTCCTCTGCCGACAGGGCGCGGTCGGAATCGGTCTGGGTCACAACCACGCGCGGGAAGGCCGGGATCAGTACGTCAACGATACCCGCCACGTCCTTGTCGGCCAGCGCAGCGCACAGCAGCGTGGGGCGATTCTCTACGCACGGATCGATCTCGTCCAGCGCGCTCACAAAGTTCTCGCAGCTCTGAGGGTTATGGCAGGCGTCGATCAGCTTGAGCGGATCAGTTCCCAGCACATCAAATCGGCCCGGCGTGGGGCAGCCCACAAGCGACACATCGAGCTTGTCTTGATCGAGCTCGCGAGCCAGATACCCCTCGCACAGCATAATCGCGCACGCAGCATTCTGCGGCTGATACGCCGGCTTAACCATACTCGACGTATAGATGGCACGCGGTGTAGTACAGCTAAACTCCACGGTATCGCCTACATGCGCCGGTACCTTGGTCGTGGAATGGCTCACAACCAGCGGCACCACACCGCACTCGCGGCAGCGCGTATCCATTACGCGCTGAACGCTCGGCTCATGCGTGCCCTCGCCCAAAACAACCAATCGCCCAGGCTTAATAACCGCAGCCTTCTCCCCCGCAATGGCCTCGAGCGTATCGCCCAAAATACGTGTGTGATCGAGCCCAATACCCGTAATGGCGACGGCCACGGGATCAGTCGCACTCGTAGCATCCCAGCGTCCGCCCATGCCAACCTCAAGCACGGCAACATCCACGCGAGCCTCGGCAAACACCACAAGTGCAGCAGCCGTCAAAAGGTCAAACGGCGTGATGGTATAGGCACGCTCCCCCGCCGCCACACGACGGGCATTCACTCGATGCCCCGCCTCAACAGCGGCCGAAACGCCACGGGCGAATGCCTCATCGCTCACGACGCATCCATCGACTTCCATGCGCTCGGGATAGCGTACCAGCTGTGGCGACGTATACAGCGCGGTCTTGAGCCCCTCACCACGAAGAATGGCAGCCGAAAAACGCGTGGTCGAAGTCTTGCCATTGGTACCGGCAACCTGAATGCAATCGAAATACTCATCCGGACGTCCCAGCTCATCGAGCATATCGACAACCGTCTCGAGCAGAGGACCAGCATCCCCAGAAATCCGCCCCGTATCAGCAGCAAGCCCAACAACCTCATCAAACGAAAGCAAATCAAACTCAAAAGGAACGGTATACAAGCCGGAACGCTTAGGCATTTTTAGAACCGCCATTCATAGAAAAATAAAACAGTATAGGTTGAGGATAGTCAGCGAAAACGCCTCTGATGAGCCAAGGTGCCGTGAAACAAGGGCGCATAGGGCTTATGCCCATGCGCCCGAAGTTGAACGGCAGATTGGCCATCAGAGGCGTTTGCAGCGTCGAGTCAGCCGCCGTTCGTTAGAACGGCGGAATAGGTGTCCGCAGTAGCGAGCAATGCCCCAAACCGCGTCCCCCAGTAACGCCTACGAGAAGTCAGCAACCTGCGAGGTCAGCGCCGCAAGGATCTCCTTGAGCTCAGCTGCACGGTCCCTCTTCTTCTGGACCACCGCGGGCGCGGCCTTGGCCACAAAGCCCTCGTTGGCAAGCGTCTTCTCGCAGCCGGCGAGCTCCTTCTGGGCCGCGGCGATCTCCTTCTCCAGGCGCGCCTTCTCGGCGGAAAGGTCAACCTTGCCCTCGAGCACCACAAAGACCTCGACGCCGCTGTCGACCACGGCGATGCTCGCTGCCGGCTTCTCGACGTCGGTACCCATAACCAGCGAGGCAGTGTTCGCCAGCGGCTCGATGGTCGAGCGCAGGCTCTCGAGCTTCTCGATATCCTCGGCACCGGCGCGCACGACCACGTCGAGCTCGGCCTTAGGGCTCAAGCGATAACGCGAGCGCGTGGCGCGGGCAGCGGAAACGACGGTGCGGCACAGCTCAAACGCGCGCTCGGCGTCCTCGTCAACATACTTGGCGTAGTCGGCGGGCTCCGGCCACTTGGCGATCATGAGCGCCTCGGCGCGGTCCACGTTGCCCTCGGCGTCCAGATCGAGCACGCTCGCCGGCATGTTGTCCCAGATTTCCTCGGTGACAAACGGCATAAGCGGGTGCATCAGGCGAATGGAGGTGTCGAGCACAAAGATCAGGTTGCGCTGCGCCTGCAGTCGGCCCTCGCCCTTCAGGCGGGCCTTGGTGACCTCGACGTACCAGTCGCAGACCTCGTTCCAGAAGAACTGCTGCACGCCGCGGGCCATATCGCCAAAGGTGTACTGCTCGATGCCCTCGGTGACCATCTTCACGGCCTTGGCCAGGCGGCTGAACATCCACGCGTCGGCAGGCGTCTCCACGACGGGCTCGCCGGGCGTGTAGCCCTCCATGTTCATAAGCAGGAAGCGGCTGGCGTTCCAGATCTTGGTCACAAACGACTTGGCCTGCTCGGTGCGCGGGCTATCGATGAGCTTCTTGGTCTTCTTGTCGATGTTCGCGTCGAACTTGACGTCCTGGTTGTTGGTGCACAGCGTAAGCAGGTTGTAGCGCATGGCGTCGGCGCCGTACATGCCAATGAGGTCCATGGGGTCAACGCCGTTGCCCTTGGACTTGGACATGCGGCTGCCGTCCTTGGCCAGAATCGTCGGGTAGATGACGACGTCCTTAAACGGCACCTCGTCCAAGAAATACAGCGAACTCATGACCATGCGGGCGACCCACAGCGCGATGATGTCGCGTGCGGTGACCAGCGCCGTCGTGGGGTGATGGCCCTCGAGCAGCTCCGGCTTTTGCGGCCAGCCCTGCGTGGCGAAGGTCCACAGCTGCGAGCTGAACCAGGTGTCCAGCACGTTCTCGTCCTGATGCACGTGATGGCCGCCACACTTGGGGCACACGTCGGTGTCCTCGGTGAGGGCGTCCTCCCAACCGCAGTCCTCGCAGTAGAACACGGGGATGCGGTGGCCCCACCACAGCTGACGGCTGATGCACCAATCCTTAAGGTTCTCCATCCAGGTGGTGTAGGTCTGCGTCCAGCGCGCGGGATGGAAGGTGACCTTGCCGGAGTTGACGGCGTCGAGCGCCGGCCCCTTGAGCTTGTCGACGGCCACAAACCACTGCTCGGACAGCCACGGCTCCAGGGCGGAGTCGCAACGGTAGCAGTGCATGACGGAGTGATCGAGGTCCTCGACGTGATCGAGCAGGTCGTGCTCCTCGAACCACTTGATGACGGCCTCGCGGCACTCGTCGCGGTTCATGCCGGTGAACTCGCCGTAGCCCTCGACGACCACCGCGTGCTCGTCGAAGATGTTGATCTGCGGCAGGTCGAGCGCCTGACCCATGGCGTAGTCGTTGGGGTCGTGGGCCGGGGTGACCTTAACAAAGCCGGAGCCAAAGTTGGCGTCGACATGCCAATCCTCAAAGATGGGGATCTCACGGTTGACGATCGGCAGCATGACGGTCTTGCCCACGAAGGCGGCCTTCTCGGGGTCCTTCGGGGAGACGGCGACGCCCGTGTCGCCGAGCATGGTCTCGGGGCGCGTGGTGGCGACGACGATGTAGTCCTGGCCGTTGACCGGCTCAGTCAGCGGGTAGCGCAGGTGCCACAGGTGGCCCTTCTCGTCCTTGTACTCAGCCTCGTCGTCCGAGATGGCAGTGGTGCAGTTGGGGCACCAGTTGACGATGCGCTTGCCGCGGTAGATCAGGCCGTCGTGGTACCAGTCGCAGAAGACCTTACGCACGGCCTGGGCATAGTCCTCGTCCATGGTGAAGCGCTCGTTGTCGAAGTCGACGGAGCAGCCCATGCGCTTGATCTGCTCGACGATGATGCCGCCGTACTCGTGAGTCCAGTCCCAGCAGGCGTCGACAAACTTATCGCGACCGATCTCCAGGCGGCTGATGCCCTCGCTCTTGAGCTTCTTGTCGACCTTGGTCTGCGTGGCGATACCGGCGTGATCGGTGCCCAGCACCCAGCGCGTGGACTTGCCGCGCATGCGGGCCATACGGATGATGGCGTCCTGGATGGAGTCGTCGGTGGCGTGGCCCATGTGGAGCTTGCCGGTCACGTTGGGAGGCGGAATGGTGACGGTGCAATCGCCCACGCCCTCGCGGCGCTTGTAGTAGCCGCCGTCGAGCCACTTCTGCAAGATCGCCGGCTCGTTGGTCGACGGATCGTAGTTCTTGGGCATTTCTTCCATATATCTCTCCCTGTCCCGCCGGCGTGTCCGCCTGCTTGGTTTTCGCTCGGTCAGGTCCTGGCTCGCACGAAGAGCACATTTAGTGCTCTTCGGCTCGTGCGGAATCTACGAAAACCAAGCAGGCGGACACGCCTTAGGTATCGATTACTTCAGTCTGAAGGTACTAACTTGACAATCTCACAGAATAGCACAGGCATACCTGCCGAATAGGGACAGGTTTATTCTGGTAGGTTTTATCAGGGGAAACGACAGTTGCCCATATAAAACCGACCAAAATAAACCTGTCCCTAAATAGCAGGTCCCGCGGTGGTTGCCGCGGGACCTAAACGGGCGCTATTTACCCATAGATGCGCTGGGGCTGTTCTTCGCCCTTTACGGAGGCTTCGGTCACGATGACCTTGGAAACGCCCTCCTCGCTGGGGAGGTCGAACATCGTCTGCTGAAGCACGTCCTCGCAGATGGAACGCAGGCCGCGGGCGCCGGTCTTGCGGGCGAGCGCCATGCGGGCGATCTCGTGCAGGGCCGCGTCCTCAAATTCAAGATCGACATCCTCAAGCTGGAACATCTTGCGGTACTGGCGCACCACGGCGTTCTTGGGCTCGGTCAGAATCGACACCAGGTCGTCCTCGTCGAGCGCCTGCGTCTGGGTGACAACGGGCGTACGTCCCACAAACTCCGGGATCATGCCAAAGGCGTTGAGGTCCTGCGGGAGCACCTGACGCAGCAGGTCGTTCTCGTCGACCGAGGTGGGGCCGGCGATCTCGGAGTTAAAGCCCACGCCCTTGTTGCCCACGCGATCGGCGATGATCTTATCCAGGCCCACAAAGGCACCGCCGCAGATGAACAGGATGTTGGTCGTGTCGATCTGCAGGAGCTCCTGCTGGGGATGCTTACGGCCGCCGGTGGGCGGAACGCTGGCCACCGTGCCCTCAAGAATCTTAAGCAGCGCCTGCTGAACGCCCTCGCCCGAGACGTCGCGAGTGATGGAGAGGTTCTCTGCCTTGCGGGCGATCTTATCAATCTCGTCAACGTAGATGATGCCCACCTGCGCGCGCTCGATATCGCCATCGGCAGCGTTGATGAGCTTGAGCAGGATGTTCTCCACGTCCTCGCCCACATAGCCAGCCTCGGTAAGCGCGGTAGCATCGGCGATGGCAAACGGCACCTCGAGGATGCGCGCGAGCGTCTGGGCGAGCAGGGTCTTGCCGGTACCGGTGGGACCGAGCAGCAGGATGTTGGACTTGGCGAGCTCTACCTCGTCCATATCGTCATCGAACTGCGAGCCCATGCCCGATGCCTCGTCAAAGGCAGACACCGCGGCGCCGCCCTCAATCACGCGGCGATAGTGGTTGTACACGGCAACCGACATGGCGCGCTTGGCGTCCTCTTGGCCCATGACATAGGCCGAAAGCTCGTCATAGATCTCGTGCGGCGTCGGCACGTGCGTGATGACCTGGCGGTCGTCCTCGAGCTCAAAGCCCTCGGCCTCGGGATCCATGGCGGGCTGCCCGGCAGCCTGGCCGTGATCATTGAGGAAGCCCGGCAGCTTGCCGTTGCGGGCAGCGTCCATAAAGTCCGAAGCCAGCGACTCCTCCAGAATCTCGGAGCAGGCGGCGACGCACTCGTCACAGATAAAGATGTTGGTCGGGCCCTTTACGAGGCGTCGGACCTGGCCCTGTTCTTTTCCGCAGAAGGAGCAGCGAATGGGGTTGCCGTTCTCGTCAAAGTTGTCCTGCATGTTACCGGCCATCCTAGGCGTCCTTCGCGGCCAAGTCGCGCGAGGTGACGATGCGGTCGATCAGGCCGTAGTCGAGGGCCTCGGCGGCGGTCAGGTAATTGTCACGCTCGGTATCTGCCTGGACCTTCTCGATGGGCTGGCCCGAGGCATCGGACAGGATCTGGTTGAGCTCGCGACGGGTCTTCTTGATCTCCTCGGCAACGATCTCGATCTCGGTCTGCTGACCCTGGGCACCGCCGCTGGGCTGGTGAATCATAACCTTGGAGTGCGGCAGGCAGAAGCGCTTGCCCTTGGCGCCAGCCGAAAGCAGCACGGCGGCCATGGACGCGGCCATACCCACGCAAATGGTGGAGACCTGCGGCTTGATAAAGTTCATGGTGTCAAGAATCGCCAGGCCGGAGTAAACCTCGCCGCCGGGCGAATTGATGTAGAGCGAGATATCCTTCTCGGCATCCTGGCTCTCAAGATGCAGTAGCTGGGCAACGACCAGGTTGGCGCTGACGGAGTTGATCTCCTCGCCCAAGAAGATGATGCGATCGTTGAGCAGGCGCGAATAGATATCGTAGCTGCGCTCGCCGCGCGGCGTCTGCTCGATAACGTATGGCACGAGGGCGGAATCGAACTTAGCGATCATACGCATCTCCATTTCTCTCTTGCGGACCAAATTGGTTCTAGATAAACGTACGGTGCCCGCATGCTATGCATTGGCTGGCACCGTACGAAGCAACCGGATAACCGGCTTATAACTTTACCCCATCACAGGCGCACGCATGCGCTCGCGGGCAAGGTGGCGAGAATTACTCGGCGTCCTTGGCGGTCTCGTCGACCTCGGTCACCTTGGCGTTCTCGACCAGGTGGTCGACGGCCTTGGAGCGACGGATGGAATCACGGACGGCAGGCATGCGGCCATCGGCGATGAACTCGGCCTTGGAAGCCTCGACGTCCTTGACGCCGGCCTTCTCGAACTCGGCGTTGATGTCGTCCTCGGTGACCTCAATCTTGAGCTCACGGGCGAGGGCGTCGAGCGCCAGGGACTCACGGGCAACGTCGTTGGCCTGCTTGTGCAGGTCGCCGATGAACTGCTCCATGGTCAGACCGGAAGCGGGCAGCCAGGTGTCCAGGGTCATGCCGCGGGCAGCGAGGTTGGACAGGAAGTTCTGGCCAAGCTCCTCAAAGACGGACTGCTCGTAGTCGGCATCCATCTCGTCGAGCTGCAGGCGCTCAGCGAGAGCGGAGACGCAACGGTTCTCCTTCTCGGCAGGGAGGCGGGAAGCCTTGTCCTGCTCGATCTCGATCTTGATGGCGTCGCGCATGGCGTCGATGCTGTCGAAGCCAAAGTCGGACTTAACGAGCTCGTCGGTGAGCTCGGGGGTATTGCGGACCTTGATGCCCTTGACGGTGACCTCGACGGTGTGGGTCTCGGCCTCCTCGCCCTCCTCGACCTCGTCGGTCCAGGTGACGGTCTTGACGTCGTCAACGTTAGCGCCGATCAGGGCCTCGTTGAACTCCTTGGGGTTGCTGTCGCTACCGGCGATGAGCATGCGACCCTCGGCGGCAAAGTTGTCGGCGTTCTCGACGGCCTTGAGGTCGACGGTCACATAGTCGTCAGCCTCGACGGCGCGACCCTCGACGTCCTCGAAGGTGGCACGGTAGCTGAGGAGCATCTCGACCTGGTTGTTGATCTCGGACTCGGTGACCTCCGCAGGGGGCATCTCGATCTCGACGGCGTCGAAGGAAGAGAGCTCGGCAGCAGGACGCAGGGAGAACTCGACGGTGTAGGTGTAGTCCTCGTGATCCTTGGCGAGGTCGAGCTCCTTGTAGTCACCGTTCTTGGTGGGGACGATGTCCAGCTCGTTGAGGACGGCGGGCTCGTTGGCGGCGATCAGGTCGTTGGTGGCCTGAGCGAGGGTAGCCTCGGCGCCAAGAGCGGAATCGATGACCGGACGGGGAGCCTTGCCGGCACGGAAGCCCGGGAAGCGGTACTTCTTGGCGGTGTCCTTGTAGGCCTTCTTGATCGCGGCGTCGACGTCGGCGGCCGGGATGGTGACCGTAGCGGTGAGCTTGGCGTCCTTGACGTCAGAAGCGGTGATGTTCAACACGTTCCTCCTCATACTGCCCAGCTTATCTGAGGTGCTGGTACCTTTATGCAACAAAGTGTCGCGACGGCCAGGGCCGACGCAGGTGCGATGGTGCGGGCGAAAGGACTCGAACCTTCACGGGAATCCCACCAGAACCTAAATCTGGCGCGTCTACCAATTCCGCCACGCCCGCATGAGCGCACAGACTAGGAATGATAGCAGATACGAGCGGCAAGCGCACCCACACCTTTTACAGGCTCACGACCTCACCACGAGTGCAAAAGGCGGGGCGAGTTGTCCCGTCCCGCCAACTACGATTTGTTCGCCGACCCGCTACTCCCCCAGCAGAGCCTTCTCCGGTGTGATGGGCAGCGAGCGCACCTGGTGGCCGGTGGCGTGTGCGACGGCCGAGGCCACGGCGGCGAGCGGCGTGTTGATGACGACCTCGCCGATCGACTTGGCGCCAAACGGACCCGTCGGCTCGTAGCTCGGCTCAAAGGCCACGCGAATGCTGCCGATATCCAGGCGCGTGGGCAGCTTGTAGCTCATAAAGTTGCCGGTGCGCAGGCGGCCACGGTCGTCGTGCTCGACGATCTCGTAGAGCGCATGACCGATACCCTGGGCAATGCCGCCCTCGGCCTGGACACGCGCGAGCGCCTCGTTGATCACGGTGCCGCAGTCGACGGCCGCCGCATAGTCCACCACGGTCACCTTGCCGGTGGCCTTGTCGACCTCGACCTCGGCAATGCCGGCCATAAACGGCGGAGGCGAAACGGGCAGGCAGGCAGAAGCATGCGAGGTGAGCGCGTCGCCGCCCGCGATGTTCTTGACGCATAGGTTGGCAAATTCGCGCAGCGTGAGGTAGCGGTTCTGCTCACGAGCGGCACGCTCGTCGGACAGGCGCACGTACTGGCCGTCGAAGACCACGTCGGCGGCGTCAACGTCCCACATCTGAGCGGCCTTGGCGCAAATCTTCTCGCGCAGCTCGGTCGCGGCGTTCTTGGCGGCAAGGCCCGTCACGTAGGTACCGGAGCTCGCGTACGAGCCGGCGTCGAACGGCGACACGTCGGTGTCCACGCCGCGCACCACGATCAGCGAGCTCTCCACGCCCAGCTCCTCGGCGGCAATCTGCGCCAGGATCGTGTCGACGCCCATGCCGTTATCGGTGGCGCCGGTGCCGATGGTAATAAAGCCGTCCTCTTCCAGGCGCATGTCGATGCCGGCGATGTCCACGTTGGAAATGCCCGAGCCCTGCATGGTGAGCGCGCAGCCCAGGGCGCGCACGCGGTCGCCCAGATCGACGGCCAGCGGCTTGTCGCGCCAGCCGATCATGTCCATCGCGCGCAGCAGGCAGCGGTCGAGCGCGCAGGCGTTGAGCTTCTCGTTGTAGTACTGCGGCATGATCTCGCCCTCGCGCACGATGTTCTTAAGGCGCAGGTCGGCGGGGTCCATGTGCAGCATGTCGGCGAGCTCGTTGACGGCGCTCTCCACGGCAAACTGGCCCTGGGTGGCACCGTAGCCGCGATACGCGCCGCCGCGGTTGGTGTTGGTGTAGACGGCGTCCCAGCTAAAGCGGCTCGCCTTCACATGGTTGTAGATAGGCAGGCTCTTGTGGCCCGAGAGGCCGATCGTCGTGGTGGCGTGCTCGCCATACGCACCGGCGTTGGACAGCGTGTGCAGGTCGATGGCCGTGATGGTGCCGTCGTTCATGGCGCCCAACTTGACGGTCATCTGCATCTGGTGGCGCGAGTTGCCCGCGGTGATTGTCTCCTCACGGGTGTAGCAGCAGTAGCTCGGACGGCCGGTCTGCTGGGTAACGAATGCCACGAAGATCTCGCAGCAGCCCGTCTGCTTGGAGCCAAAGCCGCCGCCGATGCGCGGCTTAATGACCTGCACCTGCGACTGCGGAATATCGAGCGACTGAGCGACCATGCGGCGCACGTGGAAGGGCACCTGCGTAGAGGTGGTCACCGAGATGCGCCCAAACGCGTCGGTCGTCGCGAAGGCGCGGAAGGTCTCCATGGGCGCGGTCTGCGTGGCCTGGCTGGTGTAGGTGCGCTCAAAGACGATATCGCTCTGGGCGAAGGCCTCATCCAAGTCACCAAAGTCGCTCGTGCCGCTGCATACCAAGTTGCGCAGGACGTCGCCGCCCTGCGGGAACATAAAGGTCACGTCGCCCTCGGGGTGGACCACGATGTCGTTATCGAGCGCCTGGGTAAAGTCGAGCAGGGGCTCGAGCACCTCGTAGTCGACCTTGATGAGCTTGAGCGCCTTGTCTGCGGCCTCCTCGGTCTCGGCGGCGACGATCGCCACCTCTTCGTTTTGGTAACGGACGAGGTTCTCGAGGATCAAGCGGTCGTAGGGACTCGGCTGCGGATAGCTCTGACCGGCGATGGTAAAGCGGCGCTTGGGCACGTCCTCATAGGTGTAGACGCCCACGACGCCCGGCACCTTCAGGGCGCGAGACGTGTCGATGGAGCAGATCTTGGCGCGGGCATAGGGGCTGCGCTTGAGTTTGACGATCAGGGCGCCGGCGGGCACCATATCGCCCGTGTAGACGGGACGGCCCTCGAGCAGCGCCTTCGAGTCCTTCTTAGGCTGCTTATGGGTAATCTGCTTGTACGAAACACCGTCGCAGCTGGTGTCGTTGACCGGCAGCTCGGGCATCTCAAAGCCCACCTGCACGCCGGACTCGTTGAGGAAGCGGACAATGGCGCGCAGCTGGCTCTCGTAGCCGCTGCAGCGGCACAGGTTGCCGGCGAGCTGGCGCGACAGTTCCTCGCGCGTGGCGACGAGGCTCGGGTCCTCCTTGGCGGCGCGGGCAAGCGCCAGCACGTTCATGATAAGGCCGGGGGCGCAAAAACCGCACTGCTCGGCGCCTTCGGCAGCCATCGCGCGGGCGAGCGCCTCGGACTCAGCCTTGAGACCCTCGAGCGTGGTGATGGTATGGCCCTCGACGCGCGCGGCGGGAACCGAGCAGCTCAGCACCGGGTCGCCGTCGAGCCACACCGTGCACAGACCGCAGTTGGTGGTTTCGCAGGCGCAGCGCACCGACGCGCAACCCTGCTCACGCAAAAGCGAAAAGAGCATGGTGTCAGGGGCAATCTGAACCTTGACCTTGCGGCCGTTGAGCGTAAAGGAAAGATCGATGAGTTTGGCAGCCATTAGCGCACCTCGCTAGAATCGACGCCGGGCACGCGGCGGCAGGAATACTCGTCCGTGGCGAACTTGGGGATCTGCACGGTCTCGAGCTCGCGGGCAAGCGCGGCCGAAAGCTCGATGCCAGCGGCGCGGCGAACGGCCTGCACGGCAAGCGGGGCCGAGACGCGGCGGCGGTAGTCGGCCGAGCCCCACAGGTTGGTGCCATAGCTCAACGCGCGTACGGACACGGCCAGGGCGCGCAGCTCGTCCTCGGAAGGCTGCTCGCTGGTGAGGCCACATGCCTCGCCCTGCAGCAAGGTCGCGCGCAGCGGGCGGGCGCCCACGGTGACGTGCCAGGTGTTGTCCCACCAGGCGACGGTGACGTTGAGCGAGGGGAAGTCGGTCGCAGCCTTGCGCACGGCCTCGTAGCTCGCGCGGTAATCGTGCTTGACGACCACGACGTGCTCGATCACGTCGCGCACATAGCCCATGTCCACGAACTCGGCGAGCGGCACACGGCCGGCACCCGTCAGCTCAACGTAAGAGTCGAGCGCGAGGAAGGCGGAGAGAACGTCCGAGAAGCCAAAGCGGCCATAGATGCTGCCGCCCACCGTGGCGGTATTGCGCAGCTGCACGCCCACGATATCGTGAACGGCGAACTCGAAGACATTGTTGACAAGCGCGTTGAGCTCGGCATGGCGCTCGAGCTGGCGCAGGGTGCACATGGCACCGATGCGAAACTCGGTCTCGGTCTCCTCGATCTGATCGAGTCCGCAGGCCGAAAGGTCAATCGCCGTCGCCACGCGACGCGAACCCAGGCGCATCCAGATGCCGCCGCCCACAATCTTGTTGTTGCGGTTCTTCTGCAAGAGCTCATAGGCTTCGGCCGCGTTTCCAACACGGACGTAGGTACCGAACTTGAGCACGTTCTCCCCCATCTCTTCACTTGTCCAGTACTTTTAAGTGTACCAAACGAGGGGCCGCACACCGATTTAGGACAAAATCCACCCACCCATCCATAACTTGCGGTGATATACGGACTGATTAGCCGTTCTGGAACGCAAAACAATCCGTATTCCACCGCAAGTTATGAGGAGTCCTCCGGGATAGAAAAGGCTCCCAGCCAAGATGACTGGGAGCCTTCTGCGATGCTATGTCGAGCGAAAATTTAGCAGACGCCCTGAGCGAGCATGGCGTCGGCGACCTTCAGGAAGCCGGCGATGTTGGCGCCCATGACAAAGTTGCCTTCCTGGCCGTACTCCTTGGCGGTGTCGTCCACGTTGTGGAACATGCCGCGCATGAGCTGCTCGAGCTTGCCGTCGACCTCCTCGAAGGTCCAGGACAGGTGCTCGGCGTTCTGGCTCATCTCCAGGCCGGACACGAGCACGCCGCCGGCGTTGGCAGCCTTACCGGGCATAAAGGCGACGCCGTTCTCTTGGAAGTAGGTCGTGGCCTCGATGGTCGTGGGCATGTTCGCGCCCTCGCCGACCACCTTGCAGCCGTTGGCGACGAGCGCCTGGGCGTCCTCGAGCAGCAGCGTGTTCTCGCGGGCGCAGGGCAGGGCGATGTCGCAGGGCAGCTGCCACACGCCGCGGCCGTCGCCCTCGTGCCACACGGCACCGGGCTTCTCGTCAACGTACATGGCGAGCGTGACGCCCTTGTCGTGGCCGGAGCGCTTCTGGTTGTAGACGTGCTCGAGCACGGAGTAGTCGATGCCGTCGGGATCCTCGACCCAGCCGTGGGTGTCGGAGCAGGCCAGCACCTTGCCGCCGAGCTGCGCGACCTTCTGGACGGCATAGATAGCAACGTTGCCGGAACCGTGAACGACGACGTTCTTGCCCTCGAAGGAGTCGCCGCGGCTCTTGAGGTACTCGTCCACAAAGTAGACCAGGCCGTAGCCGGTGGCCTCGGTACGGGCGAGCGAGCCGCCAAAGGAGAGGCCCTTGCCAGTGAGGACGCCGGTCCACTCGTTGGTCAGGCGCTTGTACTGACCGAACATGTAGGCAACCTCGCGGCCGCCAACGCCAAGGTCGCCGGCGGGAACGTCGGTGTTGGGGCCAATGTGGCGATAGAGCTCGGTCATGAAGGACTGGCAGAAGTGCATGATCTCGTTGTTGGACTTGCCCTTGGGGTCAAAGTCGGAGCCGCCCTTGCCGCCGCCCATGGGAAGGGTGGTCAGGCTGTTCTTGAGGATCTGCTCCAGGCCCAGGAACTTAAGCATGCCCAGGGTGACCGTCGGATTAAAGCGCAGGCCGCCCTTGTAGGGTCCAATGGCAGAGTTGAACTCGACGCGGTAACCGCGGTTGACCTGAACCTTGCCCTGGTCGTCGACCCAGGGAACACGGAACATGACGATGCGCTCGGGCTCGACGAGGCGCTCAAGCAGGGCGGCCTCCTCGTACTCGGGGTGGGCGTCGAGCGCCGGCTGGATGGTGCCGAGGATCTCGGTCGCGGCCTGGATGAACTCAGGCTGCTCGGGATAGCGGGCCTTGAGCTCGTCGAGAACTTTCTGCGTGTAGCTCATGCTTCCTCCAATGATGGGAAAGAAAAGTGTCGGTCGCGGCACCCTATGCGCCGCGAGCTTTATCGAGTATGGATAATATCGCACTGTTGCCGCAAAGTTACGAATAAGACCGCGGGCGGATGTTTCATTTTGATTACGATGCAGGTAGATGCGTTTTTGAGCGCCTGACGTGCAAGTTGCGTGTTTCGAAGCTGTTTCCCGCACGTTTCAAAACCACCACAAAGGGGACAGGCACCTTTGTGGTGGTTTTGGCGAGATACGTTGGCGGGAACGTATGTGAATCGAACACATCCAAGACGTTTTGCACGCCTCGCAACGGTTTTGAGGACCGCGGGGCCCACCGGAGCCCATCCGTTCCCAAGCGTGGCGGTATTTTACCAAACGCGCAGTGTCGCGCCACGAAAACGGCCCATCTACTACGTTTAACCAGCAAGGGTTAGCCATACCCACTTTTTCGTAACATCGGCAAGTCATCTACCTGCGGTTTTGTTTTTGCGGTTTTTGAAATGGTCGAGGGTAGTCACTTAAACGTAGTAGATAGGCCGGTTTTGTGGCGAGCGGCGATTCGGAGCCCTAGCGCAGGGATCTGAGGCCGCCGGCCTCTTTGTCGAGCGTCGTAAAACGCATCGCATCCAGGTGTTCCAGGATGCTAATGGCGCGCTTGCGTGACACGCCTAGGGCCTCGCGCAGCACGCTCGTCGTGGCAGCGCCGCCGTCGGCCTCGATAGCCGCGGCGACGACCTCACGTGCATGGGCCTCGGCGGCGGCGGACAGGGCAACGTCGCGTTCGATCTTAACGATCGCGCGGTTGAGCGAAAGCTCGCGCAGGGCACGCGTCATGGTGTCGCGATCGAGCTGCAGACGCTCACCCACCTCGGGCAGCGTCGCCGCACCGAGACCCGCCTCGTCGAGGGCGGCCACGATGCGCTGGCTCGCCTCGCGCACCACACGTATCGCCGCAGCGGCAGAGTGCGGGTCGAACACCTCGGCACCGTCGACGGTGCACACGCCGCGCGCACAGCCCTCGAGAACGAGCGCGGACGCGACGTCTTCGCCCGCTGTCGGCCAGGCGGCATGCGCGACCTCGCCCGGCGTGAAACCCGTCTGCTTGGGCGCGGCCCCGTGCATGGCGGCCAGCGTGACGGAGAGCGTGGCGAGGGCGGCATCGAGCACAGCGGGGGCGGCATAGAGCTCCTCGGTCAAGCGCTCGGCACGAAGCGCCACGGCGTCACCCGAGGAAACCGCCCCGTGCAGGAGCGCAGCCGCCTCGGCACCCGAAAGATCGAGAGCACGGGCTGCGGCCGCGGCAGGCACGGGCAGGCGCTGCAGCCCCAACCATGCGGCAACGGCGGCGGCGCGGTCGTCGGCATCCAGGGCCCCGAGCAGCGCACACTCGCCCGCGGAGAGGACGCGCGAGCGGCGACACCGCGAAAGAAGAACACGACCGCCGCCGATAAGCACCACCGGCGAGAACGCGAGCACAATGAGGCCGTCGCCCGATCGCACGGGAAGGCGCTCCTCCAGACGGACCTGCACGATGCGGGTCTCGCCAACCTCAATGGGTCCCTCACCCTCCATGAGCATGATACGGCCAAGGACCTCCGCCGTACCCGCCATCACATGAACGCGCGTACCGGACTCGAAGGGCGCGGGCTTGGTGCCCTCGCGCCCCAGATACGTGAAGCGGGCGATGAGCCTGAGCGTCGAGCCCTCAGCACCAGACCCGCAGAGGACCTCGCCACGCGGAAGGTCGCCCGCACCGTCGCCCACGATGTTGAGCGCCGCGCGCTGTCCGGGCAACGCCCGAGGAGTATCACCATGCACCTGAATCGCGCGCACGCGGCAGCGCACGCCCGCGGGACATGAGACGAGCTCGTCGCCCACCGCTACGGGGGCATCGTGAAGCGTGCCCGTGACGACCGTCCCGGATCCCTTGATGCTGAAGCAGCGGTCGATGGGCAGGCGCGGGGCCAGACCGGGGCGCACCGGGCGGGATGCGGCATCGGCCAGGAAAGAGTCGATGGCGGCATCGAGGGCAAGGCGAACGTCCTCGATGCCCACGCCCGTGCGCGAGGAAACAGGCACCACGGGCGCATCGGCAAAGACGGTATCGCTGAGGAAGTCCATCACGTCGAGCTCGGCGAGCTCCGCCGTCTCGTCATCGGCCAGATCGCGCATCGTGAGCGCCACCACGAGGTGCCTCACGCCCAACAGCTCCAACACGTACACGTGCTCTCGCGTCTGCGGCATCACGCCCTCAACGGCAGAAACCACCAGCAACGCAACGCCCACGCCGGTGGCACCCTGTACCATCGCGCGCAGATAGTGCACATGCCCGGGCACGTCGACCAAGCCGACAAGCTTGCCGCTGGGAAGCTCGAGCTCGCCAAAGCCGAGCTCCGTGGTCATGCCTCGGCGCCGTTCGACCTCCAGACGGTCGGGATTTTTGCCGGTCAGCGCCTCGATAAGAGCCGACTTTCCGTGGTCGACGTGTCCTGCTGTTCCAACGACAACGGGACATTCGACAAGCTCACGCGTAGTCATCGACGCAAACCTGCCCGCACGGCATCCACCAACGCGGACGCACACAGGTCAAGGTCGGTGTCGCGCAAAAGCGTGCGAACGTCAAACAGCACCTGGTCGTGGCGCACGCGCGTCACAACCGGCGTATCGGGCTCCTGAACCAAGGCGCGCTTTAGGCCATCGGCGGATAGGCGCCCATCGACGGGGCAAACGGCAACGCAAAAAGTTGGGAGCTCGACGGTCGGCAGCGACCCGCCGCCCGGGGCAGAGGCGCCCTCGACAACCTGCAGCTCCACGGCCTCCTCGCACTGAGCCTCGCGAAGCTTGCGCAGCATGCGGTCGTGCAGGCGCTTGGCCTGGCGCTCGAGCGGAGCCGGCGCGCCGGAAAGCATGTTGAGTACCGGGATCTCCCGATGCGCCGCATCGGGACCGGTCACATACAGTCGCAAAGTGGCCTCGAGCGCCGCGAGCGTGAGCTTACCGGGGCGAAGCGCGCGCATAAGCGGATGAGAGGCGCAGGCGGCAATTGCCTGGGCGTTGCCAAGGATGATGCCCGCCTGCGAAGCACCGAGCAGTTTGTCGCCCGAGCACGAGACGACGTCAACGCCGGCGCCAAGAGACACGGACGCGGGCCTCTCCCCCGCATCGGCGAGTACCCCATCTGCAAGCAAAGCGCCTGAGCCTTGGTCCTCGTAAAGCAACAGGCCATGTTCATGCGCCAGCGCAGAAAGCTCCGCCACGGAAACCTCCTCGTGGAAGCCCTCGATACGGTAGTTGGAAGGATGGACTTTGAGGATCATCGCCGTGTTGGGCGTGATGGCGTTTCGATAATCATCCAGATGTGTGCGGTTGGTAGAGCCAACCTCGACAAGCTTGGCACCCGAAGCCGCCATGATGTCGGGGATGCGGAAGCTGCCGCCCACCTCGACAAGCTCGCCGCGGCTCACGATGACCTCTTTGCCGAAGGCATGCGCGGCAAGCACCAACAGCACCGCGGCGGCATTGTTGTTGACAACTAAGGCGTCCTGCGCCCCCGTGAGCGTGCGCAGCAGACGCGCGGCATGCTCTTTGCGGCCCCCGCGAGCGCAGGTTGAGACGTCATACTCAAGCGTGCTGTAGCCTCGGGCGACATCGGTCACCGCCTGCACCGCCGCGGGAGCGAGCGGAGCGCGGCCCAGATTGGTGTGAATCACAACGCCCGTCGCGTTGACGGCAGGGCGCAGGGTCGGCAGCGACAGGCGATGGGTCCGCTGCTCAATTGCCAAGGCGAGCTCGCGCTTGTTCCTTGCAGGGGCGCCGGAGCGAATCGCCGCGCGCTCGGCATCGAGCTCGGCGTCAATCGCCTCGCGTACCATCGTGTCGCCTGCATCGCCAGCAGCCTTCATGACCGGCCACTCGGCAAGCAGCTCGTGAACGGCGGGAATGGAACGCAGGCGGCCGCGCACCTCGGCAGACATGGATTCGCAGTCGCTCATGAAAAGCCTTTCGACATGTTCAATAAAAAGCTGGTCCCCCGCGATCGTCATCGGGCAAATAAATACCGGCGCGCACGCAAAAGGGACAGGTCCATTATGGCAGCTCGTGACAAGACGTCGAAGCGCCTCGTCTAAAACCTGCCAAAATAAACCTGTCCCTTTTTGGTCGGTTATGGCTTGGTGGCTTTAGGCCTCCTTATTGGCGTAGATAAACCAGTAGCCCAGCGCCACGATCAGGGCGCCACCCACGATATTGCCCAGCGTGGCGACCGTAAGGTTGAGCGCCAACCCGGCAGCGTTGAGGGCATCGGCGCCAGCGACATCGGCTCCATAGCCGCAGGAGTGCATCAAAATACCCATGGGCAAAAAGTACATGTTGGCAACGCAGTGCTCAAAACCGCAGGCCACAAAGGCGGCAATGGGCAGCAAAATGCCCACGACCTTATCGACCACGGTCTTGCCGGCAGTGCCGATCCATACGGCCAGGCAGACAAAGATGTTGCACAGAATGCCGCGGAAGAAGATGGTAACGGCGTCGATCGTAACCTTACCGGCGGCGACGCTCACCATGGCGTTGGCGACGGCCTCGCCGTTGAGCTTGTAAATAGCTGCCATGTAAATCAAAAAGACAACGAACAGGGCGCCGGCAAAATTGCCGATCCACACAATAGCCCAAGCCTTGAGCATCTGGACGAGCGTGATCTTGTTGCTCTTAAGCGCGCAGACCATAAGCGAGTTGCCGGTAAACAGCTCCGCGCCGCAAATAAGCACGAGCACCAGCCCCAGGCAAAAAGCAAGGCCACCCACAAAGCGCTGAGCGCCCCAGCCAAGGGACGCATCGCTCAGAAAGACCGTGAAGAACAGGCCGCCAAAGGCGATGAACGCACCGGCGAACATAGCGAGCAAAAAGGCCTTCGAGACCGGCAGGTTAGCCTTGGTAACGCCGGCGGCCTCAGTCTTGGCCTCGATCGCGGCGGGCGCCAGGCAATCGGGGGTGGGATATTCTGCCTTACTCTGCGCCATGGCAATCACTACTTTCTTACGATTTGGGACAAACGCTCCTGGTTCATTTGCCCCGCGAGGTCGGACGGTATAAAAATAAACGCGAGCCAAATTAGCATATTGGCCTGCGATTATATAGCTTGGAGCGGGCGACGGGAAGTCCAAGGATTTGCTTCGCTGCGGGCCTTCGGCCCTTGCGTGCTGCGCTGGAAATGCTCACGCATTTTCTCAGCGCAGCACCCTGACGGGTTCGATTCCCGTCGCCCGGCGCGTAAACGAAAACAGCTCTGATTCCCAAAGGAAACCAAAGCCGTTAAAACAATTCTTATGGAGCGGGCGACGGGAATCGAACCCGCGTCATCAGCTTGGAAGGCTGGGGTTCTACCATTGAACTACGCCCGCAAGATATGGTCGGGACGACAGGATTTGAACCTGCGACATCCTGCTCCCAAAGCAGGCGCGCTACCAAACTGCGCCACGTCCCGAAGGTGTTGAGCAGCTAAGGTCTAAACCTTGCGTGTCCCAAAGCGAAGGAAATTATAGGGGAGACTCCCCGCCTGTGCAAGCGACGATACCCTAGCTCCTCGAATGTGCAACAAACCGGCTGTGGAGCAGGCCGATCACAAACGCCACCACGGCAACCGGCGCCCACGCGGCTCCAATGTCTGCCAGCGGCAGCGCATCGAACGGCAGCCACGCGCCCGTAAAGAACGCATCGCGAACCGAGGTGATCACGCTCTGGACAGCGACAACGCCGCCGACCCAGACCCACACCTGCGGATGCGCGTCGCAGAAACCGTGCACCAGACCCATAAGCACCAGCACGATGGCGACGGGGTACAGGGCGTTGAGCATAGGCACCGAGAACATGAGGATCACGTCGAGACCCACGTTGGAAAGCACGCACGAAAACGCCGCGAACACAAAGGCGAGAATCGCAAAGGGGCGGCGCATGGCCTCCTCGGAAGCCTCCGCTCCCCCTTTGACCACATACGTCTCGCAGAAATAGCGCGAACAGCAGCTGATGAGGCCGATGCACACGTTCATGCAGGCGAGGAAGAAGATCGCAAAGACCACGACCGTGCCGGCAAGGCCAAAATGCATGGAGGCAGAGCGAGCGAGGATGGCGGCGCCATTGGTGGCATCGGGCATCACGGTGCTGAGCTGCGCGCCGGCAAGTGCTAGGCCGCAGTAGATGATGGCCATGAGCACACCGGCGATCACGCCGGAGCGCGAAATCTCGAAGGCAACGCGCTTGTCATCGGTAACCCCCAGCTCGTGGATAGTCTCGGCGATGATGATGCCAAAGGCGAGCGAGGCGAGCAGGTCCATGGTCTGGTAGCCGGTCAAAAAGCCCTGCACGGCAGCACCGGCATTATAGGGAGCCTGCGGCGCGGCAGCAGGGCCCAGCGGCGAAACCACGGCTGCGCCCACGACCAACACGATAAGGGCGATGAGCGCGGGGCCCGTAATGCGGCCGAGCACGCGCGTGATGACGCCGGGACGCAGCGTGAGCGCAAATGCGACCACGAAGAAGGCGACGGCGAAGACCAAGCGCGCGGTGCCATGCGAGACGCCCTCGGGCAGCAGCGGCACCAGCATCTCGAAGGCTGTGGAGCTCGTACGCGGAATGGCCAGACACGGGCCGATAGCCAGATACACCGCCGCGACAAAGAACTCGCCAAACTTGGGGTGCACGCGGCCGGCAAGCTCGCGCGCCGTTCCGGCAAGCGCCACGGCGATAAAGCCCATGACGGGCAGGCCAATGGCGGCAATGAGAAATCCAAGCATGGCGACCGGCGTGGCAGAACCTGCCTACAGCGCCAGCAGCGGCGGAATAATGAGGTTGCCGGCGCCAAAGAGCATCGAGAACAGGGCGATGCCGACAGTGAGGACATGGTCGGAGCGCAGGCCGCGGGAAGCGGATGAGGCCATGGGACCACCTTTCGAGTCGAGACAAAAACGGGACGGGCAAAAGACCCGTCCCGCAAGTATATACGCTTTAGCAGACTAAATCGCGCAGAGCGTCAATCGCGGTGTCGACTTCCTCGTCCGTGTTGAAATACCCAAACGAGAAGCGAACGACACCCTGGCGCTCGGTCCCCAGTGCGCGGTGCATGAGCGGAGCGCAGTGGGCGCCGGGGCGTGTCGCAATCCCCCACCCTTGCATGAGCGCGTCCGAGACCTCGGCCGAATCGATATCGCCCACGTTAAGCGAAACGATCGCCGAGCGCACGGGCTGGTCAAACGCACCGTAGAGCGCAATGCCGGGAATGTCGCGAACGCCGGCGAGGAAGCGCTCGGCAAGCGCACGTTCGCGTGCCGCAATCGCCTCTACCCCGCCCTGAGCCTCGATAACGTCGAGGCCGGCGGAAAGGCCGGCGATACCGTGACCGTTGAGCGTGCCCGCCTCAAGACGCGTGGGCCACTCTTGCGGCTGCAGCGCATCGAAGCTGCGCACGCCCGTGCCACCCATGGCCCAAGGAGCCACGTCAATGCCTTCCGCCACGGCTAGGCCACCGGTCCCCTGCGGGCCCATGAGCCCCTTGTGGCCGGTAAAGCACACCACGTCGAGCCCCATGACCTGCATATCGATATGCGCCGTGCCGGCAGACTGCGAGGCATCGACGATCACAAGCGCGCCGGCCGCATGGGCCATGGCAGCCACGCGTGCAATGTCGACCGCGTTGCCGGTCACATTGGAGGCGTGTGTCACCACCACGGCACGCGTGCCCGGCGTGACCAGCTGCTCGAGCTCGTCGTAGTCGAGCACGCCGTTCGCGTCGCAGCCCGCATGCTCAACAGTCACGCCCTGCTCTACCGCCAGGCGGTTGAGCGGACGCAGCACGGAGTTGTGTTCGAGCACCGTCGTGACCACACGATCGCCGGGGCGCACCACGCCGTTGATGGCGGTGTTGAGCGCCGCCGTGGAGTTGGGCGTAAAACAAATATGGTCCACCCGCGGGCAGCCCAGCAAGCGCGCAAGCTTGGTGCGGCAGCTGTGGATGGTGCGCGCCGCGTCGAGCGCACCCGACGTGGCGCCTCGCCCAGCATTGCCGAGCGAGCACATCGCCTGCACCACGGCATCGATGACCGCCTGAGGTTTGTGCATGGTCGTCGCCGCGTTATCCAGGTAGATCATCGCACGACCTCCCACATATCGATCACAGTAAAGCCCTCGGTGGGAACGTCCGCCGCGGCAAGCTCGCTTCGCAGCAGTGGTTCATTTTCAGGCAGGGCTTTCCATGCCAGGCCGCAGCCGGCAGCAACCTCTCCGGGTACGGGAATCGTTCGCCCGGGAAGGCCACGCTCACGGCACAGAGACTCGCAGCCCATGGCGGCCGCCGTGGTGGGAAACGTGATGACAAGCGCCGGGCGCTTTTCTCTCATGGCAATCCCACCCAGGCGCTACGGACGCACGACGCGGCCGGCCTGCTCCATCTTTTCGACGATCACGTACATGTTCGTGACATCGCCCACGGCAAGCTGGTCCTTAATGCCAAAGTGGTCGAGGCAGGTGCCGCAGGTAAGGATCTCGACACCCTGCTCGGCCAGGCCCTTGAGGTCGTCAAGCACCGGCGACCCCTCGACGGTGAGTTTGGCGCCGCCGTTGTAGAAGAGCATCGTGGCGGGCAGCTCCTCCTGCTGCGTCACGGCAAAGATAAAGGCCTTCATGAGCTTGTGGCCCAGCTCATCGTCGCCGCGACCCATGCAATCGGTGTAGACGGCCACGACCAGCTTGCCCTTGCCGGCGCTGGCGTCGCAGAAAGCGGCGCCGTCCTGCTCAGGATCGGCCACGGCAACGGCGCCGGCGGTCGCCACGATCACGTGCCACTCGGCATCGGCGACCTTCTCGACCGAGGCCGTGCAGCCCTTTTCCTGTGCCATCTTGGAGATGTTCTTGACGGCCGTCTCGTTGTCGACCGAGGTCACGACAACACCCTCGCCATCAAGCTGCTTCAGAGCTTTGAGCGTCTTGACGACGGGCAGCGGGCAGGCATCGCCCATGGCATTGACTTCAATTTTGGTAGACATAGCAAATCCTTTCAAAAGGGACCGCCCAGAACAGTAGACGGTCGCATAAACGGTTTTCCTTAATGCACAACGTGAACGGCAGGACCACCCGGCACCGCCTCGCACACGCGGCCGATTGTGGCGGCAACGCGACCTTCGGCATGCAGGCGGCGGGCGAGCTCATCCACATCGGCAGCAGGCGCTGCGATGAGCAGGCCGCCCGAGGTCTGCGGATCGTACAGCGCATCCAGCATTCCCGGCTCCAGGTCATCGTCGGCCGCCACGCGCGGGCCAAAGAAATCCTGGTTGCGGTAGGCGCCGACAGGGATAATGCCCAGACGCGCCATATTGAGCACCTGGTCAAAGAGCGGCACCGCCCCCGACGCGAGCTCAATCTGCACGCCCGAGCCCTCGGCCATCTCGCACGCATGCCCGATCAGGCCAAAGCCCGTGACATCGGTGCAGCCGTGAAGCTCGAGTCCCTCGGCCAGGCGAATCGGGGCCTCGTTGAGGGTGCGCATCGAGTCAAACATGGCTGCGGCCTCGTCCTGCTCGATGAGCACGCCCTTAATGGCCGTGGTGATAATGCCCGAGCCGATCGCCTTGGTCAGCAGTAGGACATCGCCCACGCGCGCACCGCTGTTGGCGAGCATGCGGTCGAGCGCGACAAAGCCACTCACGGACAGGCCGTACTTGGGCTCGTCGTCGTTGATGGTGTGGCCGCCCGCGATGGTGCAGCCAGCCTCGACGCACTTGTCGGCGCCACCCGCCAGAATCTCACCTGCGACCTCGACGCCCAGGCAACTGGGAATGCACAGCAGGTTCATGGCATGGCTCGGTCGTCCACCCATGGCATAAATGTCCGACAGCGAGTTGGCCGCCGCGATCTGACCAAACAGGAACGGGTCGTCGACCATCGGCGGGAAGAAGTCGACGGACTGCACGAGGCCCAGGTTTTCGCCAACACGAAAAACACTCGCATCGTCGGAGGTATCGAACCCCACGAGCAGGTTGTCGTTATGCACATTGGGTAAGTCGCCCAGGACCTGGGCGAGGGCTCCAGGAGCCAACTTAGCGGCTCAACCGCTCGCGGCAGTCATAGACGTGAGCTTAATCTGATCGTCAGCCATCGATACCTCCTCTCATCGGTCAATCATTTCCTCCCAGTATACGCATGAATGCAGGCCCACGGCCGATGCATTAATCGAGCGCCTGTGCGCGAATCGCCGCGCCGATGGCACCGGCAAAGCGAGCCTGGGGCGAGGTGGTCACCGGCGACCCCAGCAGCTCGCCCAACCGCTCCACCACGAAGGCGTTCTCGCACAGGCCACCGGTCAGGTAGTACGGGGCGCCCGCGGCCTGCCCGGCCATGGTCGCCACGCGCGAGACCACGCTGTCGATCACGCCACGCGCGATGTTCTCGCGCGGCTCACCGCGACCGATCAGGCTAATGACCTCACTTTCGGCAAACACCGTGCACATGCTGGAAATCTTGGTAGGCTCGCCGGAACGCGCCAGGTCGGCCATCTGCTGTTGAGAAATACCTAGGCGGTCGGCCATGATCTCCAAAAAGCGCCCCGTGCCGGCAGCGCACTTGTCGTTCATGGCAAACTTGGCCACGCGGCCATTTTTAAGCTGAATGACCTTGGTGTCCTGGCCGCCCACGTCAATCACCGTGCCGCGATCGCCAAACAGACGCACGGCACCGGCGCCGTGGCAGGTAATCTCGGTCACAACCTTGTGGGCGTATGGCACAGCCACGCGCCCGTAACCCGTGGCCACCACACGCGCAGAATCGGATGCAACGTCAAAGCCCGCCGCCGCGAGCGCCTCGCGCAACCTATCGGCGGCATCGACCGAGGAGAACCCGGTTGGCTGCACGCACGTCCACGCCACCGAACCCTCACCATCGACCACAGCAGCCTTAGCCGCCGTAGACCCGATATCGATCCCGATCCCTATCATGGCTCTCTCCTAATCGGCAAACTAATCAAACGATCAGACACCACTGCAACAACGGCCCTCTGGCGTCTGAGGTGCCCGAGATTCCGAGCGACAAGCCCGACGAAGCGTACTCAAGGTACGCGAGGAGGGTTGGAGCCGGAAGGTCGGGTGCCTCAGACGTCAGAGGGTCTCGATAAAGGCGGCGATACGGGTCTCGATCTGGCCCATGTCACCGTTGCTGTAGTCGGTCTCGATCTTCATATACGGAATACCCGCGCCCTCGACAGCCTCCTGCATGCGCGCACTCTCCACGTTAAAGGTGTGGCACGCCTGGAGCACGCTCTCCACTACGCCATCGACGTGATACTTCTCGCACATGGCCAGCGTGTTTTCCATACGACCATCGTTGGGCGTCATGACCGAGCAGTTGATGTCCAGGTAGCGGTCGGCGATGGCACGCAGGATGTCGGGAGCCTCCGGATCGATCATCATGGCCGCCGTGCGCTCGCCCGAGCAATCGTCCATGCACACGACCACGCCGCCATTGGACTCGATGGTACGACCGATCTTGTTGATCACGCCGCCCACCGGGCAACCAGTGATCAGAATGCGCTTGGCATCCACCGCAACCGGGCGCTCGCCTGCGTCGTAGGCCTCGCGCAGCTTGGCGACCTTTTGCTCCAGCTGCTGCGTATAGGCCTCGATATCAAAGCTGAACGTACCGGCAAACATGGTGCTCATCAGGTCGACGCCGCTCATGGCCGCCGGCTGGTTGGCTTGCAGTGCAAACATCTCGAGCTGGGCCGCACGCAAGCGGTTGCGACGACGGACGGCAGCGCGCAGGTCATCGTCGGTAATCGTGATGCCGTAGAAGCCCTCGAGCTCCTCCTTGAGCAGGCGGCACTCCTCGTACCAGCCTTCACGCTCGTAGGCACGATCGCGACCCTGCGGAAGATGCAGAATGTGCGTGCGCTTGAGCTCGTTGAGCAGTTCGTACATCTTCTTCTTGCCGTCGCAGGTGGTCTCGCCGATGATCATGTCGCTAAAGTACGTAAACGGGCACTTTTGCGAATAGGCAAAACCATACGTAGACTTGATGAGCGGGCACAGGTTTGCCGGCAGCACCTTCTCGGCCTCGGGAATCACCTCGTCGGACGTACCACACAGAGCCACGCTCGAGGCGCCCGCGGCATCGATAATCTCGAGCGGCGTATAGCTGCACAAAAAGCCGACCAGGCGATTACCCGCCTGCTTATAATCCTTGACGCGAATAAACGCCGCCTTGCGTTGCTCGTTGAACTCCTCAAACGTGGACGGCAACGGCTGCTCAATATTTTCCGACATATAACTCCTTAACAAACCTTTTAACCAACCAAGGAAACGGCTTTCCCAGGTGCCCGAGGTTGCCGTGAAAGAGGAGCGTCGCGTACTTTGGTACGCAAGCGACGGTTTGAACAGCAAGATCGGGTGCCTGGGGAAGCCGCCGGGACGAATAGTCCTAGATGGTTTCCAAGAAAGCCTCAATCCTGGTTTGCAGTTGGCCTGCATCCTCGCCGGCGTAGTCGGTCGTGATGTGCATAAATGGAATGCCTGCCTCCTCGGCGGCCTTCTCCACGGCAAACGACTCCATCTCGTAGAGCGTGCAGAACTGCAGGGCCACGTCGACGATGCCGTCGGCGTGCAGGTCCTTGGCCATCTGGACAATGTCCTTCATACGCTGGTCGTTGGGCGTAAAGACGGCGCAGTTGATCTTAAAGTAGCGCTCGGCGATGGCATCGAGCATCTCGTCAACCGTCTCACCGGACTCGTCGACCAGGTCCTTGTAATAGCGCGAACCCGTGCAGGACTCCTCGCCTACCACAACGCCGCCGGCCTTCTCGATGAGGTTGAACAGCTTCCAGTTGGGCACGGCCATGGGCGTGCCGGTGTACAGGATGCGCTTGGTCCCCTTGGGCGCCACGCCCTCGCCGGCCTCGACACGCTGCTCGCACTCAGCCGCCATATCGTTGATGGCCCCGGTCAGACGCGGCGTGTCGTCCATAAAGGCGGCCTGAACGGTCAGCAGGCTGTCGAGACCGCTGATGGGCGCTGGGTCGGCAGCGCGCGTGGCAGCGAGGCGCTGCAGGGCACGGCGCTTCTCATTGACGGCGTGGATGGCGGCTTTCAGACGCTCAGGCGTAATCGTGACGCCGCACTCTTCCTCGATCTTGGCGGCGAGCTTCTTGACCTCGGCCTTCCAGGTCACAAGCGTCGACTCGTCGTGTACGTTGGGAATATCCATGACGTACATGTTCTTTTGCGTGGCAAAGAACTCGTAGGCTTTCTTCTTGCCGTCGCAGGTGTTCTCGCCTACCACCAAGTCACTCGACTCAATGTAGGGGCAGACCTCGCCCAGCTTAAAGCCGGCAAAGCTCTTGATGAGCGGACAAGTGTTGCGCGGCAAGTGCTCCTCGACCTTGTCGGTCGCCCAATCGGCACCCGAGCACAGACCCACGGGGATACCGTCGCAGGCGAGCACAATCTCCTCGGGCACGTAGACGCAGAAGCTGCCCACGATCTTGGTGGCCTCGCCGGCCTCCTTCTTGTCGAGCATCTCCTTAATACGGCCGCTGTGGATGTTGGTGGCGACAAAATCCAGGTAGGACGTGGACTTGGGGCGATTGTTCTGCGTCAGGAACATATCGCCGTACATCTGGCCCACGGCGCCCAGCAGCATGTCGTGGTCGGCAAGATTCATGCCGAGGCTCTCCCACATCGGATGGAAATCAAATTCTTCAGCCATAACGGTTCCCCTCTCGAACCAAAAACGGATAACAGCGGTATCGATGCACGACGGGCGGCGATTGCCCGGCCGTGCTCAAAACCGGATTTTTAGGGAACCTACTTTGCGGTCGATTATTTAGTTGTGCGTCGTCTCTCCCGGAGCCGTGAACATACCTGCTCATATGCGGCTCCGAGCCATATACAGGGCGCGCGCCGCAATACGACACGAATATGTCATCTGCGGCATCGACGCACCCTCCTATTTCTTATCGAAGGCAATTATACCGGCGGTCGTCGTCCAGACGAACACCGCCGACACACGTACGACAGCATCGGAGCACAAGATGTCTAATGCCCGAACCTACCCTCTGATAATTATTTATCATATTGATAAGGTTTTGTCAGTCTAGATTCGGCAAACGGTCGCGCTTCTAGGCGACCGAGGTCCCGCATGTGACAAAGGGACTGTCCCTTTGTCACATTATCGACAAACCAGATGAATTCTCTTGGCATCGAAGTGCATGCGCAGGGTCTCGTCGGCCTGCGGCAGCTCGTCGGAAGCCACGCTCACCTTGTTGACCTTCCACTGCAGACGCGTGGGCGAATCGACACGTGGCACGTCCAACAGCACCAGCCGCTCAAAGCGTGAATCGCTCACGCGGGCCACATGCAGGTCGTAGCTGTTGCGACCCCGCTCAGCACGGTTGTCCACATGGAAGTAGCTCGCACGAATACCCAGGTACGCCACGTTATCGGGAACCTCACGGCCCACGTTGAAGGTCATGCCCCAGTCGAGGGCCTCAACTTCTTCGTCGCCGATCTTGCGCGCGCGGCTCGTATTCTTGCAGCCCGTCAGGCGCAGCGCAGCCAAAGTTTGCGGCCGGCGGACCACGTCCTCGACGGAGCCGATCTCCTCCATATGCCCGTCGTGCATCACACAAATGCGCTCGCACAGACGGCACGCTTCGTCGATGTCGTGGCTCACGTAGAGCACGGTACGGTTGCACACATCGAACAGGTCGAGCATGTTCTGTTCGAGCGCGCTCTTAAGATAGGAATCGAGCGCGCTCATGGGCTCGTCGAACATAAAAATGCCCGGATGCGCCGCCACCATGCGCGCAAGCGCCACGCGTTGCTGCTGACCGCCCGAGAGGCGCGCGGGGTAGCGGTCGGCAAAATCGGCCAGACCGAAAATGCCCAGATAGCGCTCGGCGAGCTTTTTGCGCGCGGCGGCGTCGCCCGCATCCTTAACACCGGCGCATACGTTATCGGCCACCGTCATGTTGGGAAACAGCTGATAGTTCTGGAACAGCAGGGCGCATTTTCGCTCCTGGGGCGACAGGTTGACACCCGCCGCCGAGTCAAAAAAGGTCACGCCGTTAACGACGATCTCGCCCTCGTCGGGTGTCTCCACGCCGGCAATGCAGCGCAACGTGCAGCTCTTGCCGCAACCCGAGGCGCCCAGCAGCGCCACACGCTCCTCGCCGGCATCGAGCTGAATGTCGAGGGTAAAGCCCGGATAGCGCTTTTTGATATCCAGAACGAGCGACATGGCTTATCGACCTCCCTTTGCGACCGCGCCATCGCGCATAAGCTCGGCCAGCGCCTCGCGATCGATACGCAAGGCATCACCGCCCACCGGATCAAGCGAATCGCCCTGTCCGGCGAGCTCTTTGGCCTGCTTGCGCTCCGCACGGGAAAGGCCCCGCTCGCGATACTTTTGAGAATGCGCCGTGTACATGTTGATGAATAGGATGACCAGGAAGCTGAACGCTATTACGACCACGACCCAGAAGAGAGCCACCGACGTATTGCCGCCCATCCACTCAAAGTAAATCGCAATGGGAATGGTCTGCGTAATGCCGGCGTAGTTGCCCGCACAGAACAGGGTGCAGCCAAACTCGCCCATGGCACGCGCGAAGGCAAGCACCGCGCCGGCGGCAATCGAGGGCCAGCCAAGCGGCATCATAAGCTTGGTAAAGATGCGACGCTCGGACCATCCCAGGGTTCGCGCGGCATCGAGCATCTGCGTGTCGAGGCTCTCAAAGGCACCGAGCGCCGTACGGTAGACCAGGGGAAACGACACCACCACGGCAGATATCACCGCCGCAGGCCACGTAAAGACGATCGAGACGCCGTGCGCGATGAGCCACTGGCCCACCCCGGTCGAGCGGCCAAATAGCATGAGGAGCAGAAAGCCGCAGACCGTGGGCGGCAGCACCATAGGAATCGTAAAGACCGAGTCGAGCAGGCCCTTGATGCGACTCGAGGTACCCATAGTCTTCCACGCGGCGAACAGGCCCAGCGCAAAGGAAATCAGCAGGGCAAGGCCGCTCGTTTTTATGGACACCCAAAGCGGGCGATAGTCGATGTCGCCCAAAAAGGAGGCCAGAGAGGTCAAGGGACCCTGCTCATCCCGCAACACGACAGACGATGCTTCTACCATTTGAGCGCTATCAAGCCAGCGCGCGCCGCCCTTGGCATCACCCGAGGCCGATGCAATCACCACATAGCGGTCCCCATCCGCACCGTGCTCGTCAAAGCCATAGGTATACCCGCCGGCATCAAACGTTGTTTCCGCCGTAACATACCAAGGAAGATCAACGTCCCCTAGCTGCGCACCTCCCATGGAGTTTGCGCTGTCGAGCTCACAGACGAGGGCCTTGAGACCCGATACACACTCGTTGTCCTGCGGATCCAATCCATACTTCTCGGCCGCCTTGGGCGATACCCACACCACAACGCGATCGGCAGCAGGCGCCACTACAAGGTCCACGTCCTCGTCAACGGGAAACCGGTAGCCCTCAGGCTGGCCCTCCATAGCACGAGCGGTCCCCTTGGCCAACCGCTCAAAACCCTCGATCCCATAGGAAAGCCCATGAGCGGTCGCAGCAACCTGGGCCCCGTCCTCAGCGACCCCAGCAAACGCAAATCCCGGCACCCAGCAAAGCGCGAAGGTCAAAGCACAGGCGACGAGCATGCGGAATCTATTAAGCACGAAAAGCTCCAAGCGAATACAAGGACGGAGTGAAACACAAAACGATGGAATTATCGCGCCAAGCCGCACTACGCGGAAAGCTCAAAGCCGTACTTAGCCCAAATCTTCTGAGCCTTCTTGCTGGACAGGCAAAAGTCGATAAACGCCTTGGCCTCGTCGGCATGTTCGGAGCCATCGGCGACAGCGCCCGGATACACAATGGGCTTGTGCGAATCCTCGGGGCACACGAAGGCCTCCTCGATGCCGTCGTAGCGGAAGATGTCGGAGCTATAGACAAAGCCAGCCACGCAGTCGCCCGTAGAGACGTAAGACGCAGCAGTGCCGACCTTGTCGGCCAGGGCCACCTTGTCAGCGATCTCGGAGGCGTACTCGCCGTCGTCGCCCTCGGTGCCGGTATAGAGGCCCACGGAGGCCAGGGCCTGGTTGGCGTACTTGCCGGCGGGGACGGTCTTGGCGTCGCCGATGGCGATCTTGCCGTCCAGATTCGCGACGCCGGCGATGGCCTCGACCTTGGTGTCGGAGCCCTCGGCGCGAATGATCACGAGGTCGTTGACGAACATATCCTCACGGGTGTCGGCGTCAACGAGCTCGGCGGCTTCGGCGTCGTCCATGGTGCCCTTGGAAGCGGTGATGAGCACATCAGCCGTGGCGCCGGCACGCATCTGCTCGACGAGGTCGCCGGAGGCCTTAAACTGCGTGTCGGCAAAGGTGGTGCCGGTCTGATCGGTGTAGAGCTCCTGGACCTCGGGCAGGGCCTTCTCGAGAGAGTTGGCAGCGAAGACCTGAAGCTCGACAGCTTTCTTGGAAGATGCCTTAGCAGAACCGGCATCGGAGCCAGTCGGCTCAGACGTCTTGTTGCCGGAGCAGCCGGCAAGGCCAAGGCCGGCAGCGGCGACAGCAGAGAGTGAGACGAATCCGCGGCGAGAAACCATATCGAACATGTTCAACCCTTTCGAACGATACACCCGGGCACCTCGCCGCAGGCTTTATTCTGTAATTAGATTATACTTCGGTGCGAATAATGATTCTGAGAAATTATTCTCGTCTGAGAATATAGTTTCAGGCATGCCTACAGAATGCCGTCCCCTTGGGCACAAATAATAGGCGGAGCAGCCGTTCAGGTCGCCCCGCCGCAGGTAAACCGCTTAGTTGGTATGTCCGCCGCCCGCTGTCATTTGGGCTGCATGCTCCAGCTGATCGCTCACGGCCTCCCAGCTTTCGCGGGCGGCCTTCGTAGAACCGGGAAAGTTTACGACAAGTGTATGACCTCGTTGCATGCAAATAGCGCGCGAGAGCATAGCGCGGCGCGTCTTGGTCATGGAGTACGCACGGATTGCCTCTGCAATACCCGGCACATCGCGCTCGCAAACGGCACGCGTCGCCTCGGGCGTCACATCGCGCATCGAAAGCCCCGTGCCGCCGCAGGAGAGCACGACATTGGCGCGGCACTCATCGGCAGCTTCCACAATGGCATCACCGATTTCACTGACGTCGTCGCGCACGACCACATGTGAGGCGACCGTCCATCCCTGCGCCTCGATAAGCTCCTCGAGTGCGGCACCTGCCTCGTCCTGGGCAAGGTCGCGCGTGTCCGAGCACGTTACGATCGAAATCTTTAACTCCATAACATTCCTCCTATAGCACCGTGCCCTCAGGCAGGTCGACTCGCACGACATCCACGACATCGCCCGCCTTGAGGTCGCACGGTCCTTCGTCAATACGCAGCAGGCAGTTAGCCCGCTGCATTGTGCCGAGCAGCGCCGAATTCTGCGTCTTGGCCTCGGTCACCAACAGCTCACCGGTCTCGGGGTCGCGCAAAACCGTGGCGCGATCGAAGAAGCGGCGATGCTGTCGCTTTTTCACGCCGTGCGTGAGTGTCGCCTGCTGCACGGGACGCGTACCCTCGGCAAAGCCGCGCATCTTGCGGATCGCCGGACGCGCAAGCATCTCAAAGCCCACATACGCCGCGGCCGGATTGCCTGAAAGTCCCAGGTAGGGCGCACCCCCAAGCAAGCCAAACGTGATGGCCTTGCCCGGACGCATCGAGATGCGGTCAAACAGCACCTCACCCTCGCGCCGGACGAGCGCCGTCACGTAGTCGTAGTCGCCTGCCGAGGCGCCACCGCTCGTAATGACAAAATCGCACTCCAGCACGGCGCGATGCACCAGCTCGGCAATTGCCTGCTCATCATCGGGCGCAATGCCGTAGAACACGGGCTCGGCTCCTGCATCGAGCGCTTCGGCCATCAACGCCGACGAGTTGGAGTCGCGAATCTGCCCGCGCGCCGGCAGCTCACCCGGCGCGACCAGCTCCGTGCCCAGCGAGATAATGCCCACACGCGGCGCGGCATGCACCTTCACGCTCGCATACCCGGCGCTCGCCAACAAGCCGGCGCCCGCCGGAGCCACGACCTCGCCGGCGTGCATCACAACATCGCCGGCATGGGCCTCCTCGGCGGCAGAGCGAACGTTCTCCCCTACCTTGGCAGGCGCCGAGAACCTCACACGCGAACCCTCGTTGCCGTCACCGACGAGCACATCGACGATCTCATACTTCACCACGGCATCGGCACCTTCGGGTACCGGCGCGCCCGTCATGATGCGGACCGTCTCGCCCGCGCCGATTGTGCCCTCAAACACATGGCCCGCAGCCTCGTGTCCGATAACGTCGAGCGTCACCGGCGCCTCGCCAGATGCCTGCGCCAAGTCCGCCGAGCGCACGGCATATCCGTCCATAGCGCTGTTGGCAAACGGCGAGATGTCGATATCGGCCACCGCATCCTCTGCCAAGGGAAGACCGGCGGCCTGCCACACGGGAATCTCGACGACTTCGGTGCGATTCACGTGCGACAAGACGATCGCCTGCGCGTCCTCCAACGGAATGAGTTTCTCAGCCATATACACCTCTAGCATGCTGCGGCGCGCAACAAAAGCGCCGATTCTTTATGTTTCTCTCAGTATAATCCCTCGCCGCCTGCTCAAGACCTGGCCCGCGGCCGCGAATACATCTGTCGGCCGCAAGCCGCGAAACAAAACCAAAACCAACCCACCGGCTCGTCGCGTTTACCGCGTTTTATAATGCTCGTGTTGCAACCCAAAAGAGGAACGTATGACTTTTACCGACAAACCCGAAAGCGCAAACGAGGCGCAGGATCATTCTCAGTCGCTCGACGACGGCGGCTTTTTCTCCCTGAACGACGTCATCATGGCCGGCAGGCATCAGCTCACCCGCTCCGAGCATCTCTTGGCCGCCGACACGCGCCGCAACGCCCGCAACCTACTCGCGAGCGCCAAGTTGCTCACACTCGTCGTCATCGTCTCGCTCGCCATGGGCGTTGCCGCCTGGGCGTTTTTGACCTCGCTGAATATCGCGACCGACTATCGCGAGCACCATGCATGGGTCTACGCCTTGCTTCCCGTTGTGGGCGTTGTCACCGCATGGGTGTACAAAAACCACGGCCTTGCCGCCAAACGCGGTAACAACCTGGTCATCGACTCCGCTCTGGGCACACGCCTCATCCATATGCGCATGGCCGTTCTCACCTTCGTCTGCTCCACGCTCACGCACCTAACGGGCGGGTCGGCCGGTCGCGAGGGAGCTGCGGTGCAGATTGGCGGCACCATCGCCAGCAACATCTCGAGCGTCGCCCACCTCAAAAAACATGACCACCACGACCTCATGCTCGCCGGCATCTCGTCGGCCTTTGGCGCCGTATTCGGCTCGCCCCTTGCTGGAGCTTTCTTTGGCATGGAGATGTGCTTTATCGGCAAGATCGACTACACCGCGGGCATCTACTGCCTGGTCGCCTCGTTTACCGGCTACTTTACGTCGCTTGCCCTGGGAACCGAGTACGAGGCGAATGTCATCGCCAGCGTTCCCAACATGACACCACGGACGGTTGTCATCGTAGTCATCAGCGCCATCATCTTTGGTCTCACCGCACGTCTCTTTGCCTGGTCGGTTCGTACCGTCAAGAGCCTGTACGGCCGCTTTATCACCAATTACCTCGTTCGCGCACTCATAGGCGCACTCGTGGTTTTGGCCGCCTACGCCCTCCTCGACGCCTGGGACTACGCCGGCCTTTCCACGTGGCTTTCCGGCGCCGGGTTTGCAGGCAACACCACCCTGGCGGACGCAGCCATCAAGTTGGTCGTCACAGCGCTTACCCTGGGCGCCGGCTTCCAAGGCGGCGAGGTCACGCCTCTGTTTGGCATCGGTGCGGCGCTCGGCGGCTGGATCGGCTGCCTCGTCGGAATCGACCCCAGCTTTCTAGCAGCGCTGGGCATGCTCGGCGTGTTCTGCGCCGGCCTTAACGTGCCCATCACCACCTGCATGATGGCCATCGACCTGTTCCACGGCACGGCCGCCGGCTTCTTCGTGATCGTGGCGTTTATCAGCTATCTCGCCGGCGGACACCGCGGCGTATATCCCGCACAGCGCATTGTCTCGCCTAAACGCCGTTCGCTTATTGTGGACGAGGGCGGCACGGTGGCAGAGGCTATCGAGCGCCACAACGACCTGATAGAGTAGACGTTAGTATTCGCCGTGCAGCCACAATCGGGAGCAATTCGACCCGAGCGCGACCGCACCGTCACGTCATACGCCGGGAGTCGCCCCATGCACGCAACTGATTTTGGTCGCACGCTCATCATCGCCAACCCAGCCGCCCAGTCGGGTGCGGCACGCGAAGTTGCCGAGCGCCTGCAACGCTTTTTGGACATGACTGCACGCGCATCCCAGTTTGACCTGGTGTTGACCGAGCGTATGGGACACGCCAAGGAGCTGGCCGCACAGGCACAGGGTTATCGCACCGTTATCGCCCTTGGCGGCGACGGCGTGATTCACGAGGTCGTCAACGGGCTTATGACGCAAAAGGAGGACGCCCGCCCCGCCCTTGCCGTCCTGCCCGTGGGCTCCGGCAACGATTTTGCCCAGACGCTCGGCATCGACGATTTCTCCGGCAAGGATTTTGGCGCGCTGCTCACCTGCGAGCTGCAGCGTCAGGACATCGGGCGCATTCGCTCGTGGAGCCCCGCGAGCGGCAGCGGCGAGGCTACCGTAGAGTACTACGACCAGACGCTTTCGGTCGGCATCGATGCCGCCATCGGCCTTGGCACCACCGAGCTGCGCAAAAAGACCGGCCTGACGGGCGCGCCGCTCTACACCCTCTCAGGACTTGAGCAGTTTGGCCTACGCTATCGCAACTACCCCATGACAGTCAGCTTTGACGGCGCGCCCGCCGAGCGCGTGAGGGCGATCATCATGGCAATTCAGCTGGGCCCCACCTATGGCTCGGGCTATCGCATCTGCCCCGATGCCGACCCCTGCGACGGCATGCTCGACGTCTGCTACGCCTGCGGTCCCGTCCCTCGCGCGGTAGCCCTGCCAATGTTCCTTTCGGCCAAGGACGGCCACCATACCAAGTTGCCACCGATTCGCATGCGCCGCTGTCGCCATGCCGAGCTCACCTTTGAGGAGCCCGACTACCCCATCCAGGCCGACGGCGAGCCCGTTGTCGCCTCGCGCATTGAGGTCGACATCCTCGCCGGCGCCCTCCAGGTCTGGCACCCCACCCGCTAGCAAGACCAGCGAAACAATCGGCTACTCGTCGCTCCCCGGCTTGCGACGGTTGGCCTTTTTAATCGCGTTGAAGTGCTTGTCATTGAGCCTCCGCTGGCGCGAGCGCTGAGGCACCTTGGTCTTTACGCGTCGGCGCGGTGGACGCCCGCGACGCTCAAGCTCAGCGCGCAGCTTACGCAGGCAGCTACTACGGTTTTGGAACTGACTGCGGCTCTCGCGCGCCGTCACGGTAATTCCCGAAGGGATATGCTTCATGCGCACCGCCGAGTCCGTCGTGTTCACGCCCTGCCCGCCCGGACCCGTCGCGCGAAACACCTGCACCTCGCAATCGCGCGCCAACTCCTCGGCCGACATCTCGGCATAGCGCACATACTCGCGCCATCCCATCTTGTTCTCATCCATATCAACACCTCCCCTCATACAAAAAATGTGACAAAGGGACAGTCCCTTTGTCACATCGCATACCAATCGCTTGTGTTGCGCGCTTAGGCGAAGGTGATCTCGCCGGTCTCGCAGTCCATATCGGCGATACGGGCCAGGCTCTCGACGCGAAAGCCGCGCTCGCGGAGCTTATCGCCGCCGCCCTGGAAGCCCTTCTCCACCGCAATGCCAATACCGGACACCTCGGCACCCGCAGCCTCGCAGATCTTGATAAGACCCTCGAGCGCGCAGCCGTTGGCCAAGAAGTCGTCGATGATCAGAACCTTGTCGCCCTCAGACAGGAAACGCTTGCCAACGATGACCGGGTACTCCTTCTGCTTGGTAAAGGAGTAGATGGTCGTGGCGTACTGCTCGCCGTCGAGGTTGATGGACTGTGCCTTCTTGGCAAAGACCACCGGCACGCCGCCAAAATGCTGAGCCGCGATGCAAGCCATACCAATGCCAGAAGCCTCGATCGTCAGGATCTTGTTGATCTCGACATCCTTGAACAGACGGGCCCACTCGGCGCCCATGTGGTCGAACAGCTCAACGTCGCATTGGTGGTTGAGGAAGGCATCAACCTTAAGGACGTTACCGGCCTTTACGATGCCGTCATGGCGAATACGATCCTCAAGCTCCTGCATGGCGCAACCCCTTCTCGCGGCAACGATACCGCGCGATTAATAAACGTTGTTCGATAGTCTACCACGGACCGACCCCGCCCGTCCCACAAGCCGCATCGCACCACAAACCAGTTTTTTTGAGACGGCGCGAATACGTGGCAGGCAGCCTCCTAACACGCTAATGGCGGGCGCGCATCCTCACCAAACGCACCATGGCGAGCGCAAAACCCACAGCGGCCACAGCCATAAGCACGTAGAACACCGAGCGAAAACCGAATAGGAATACATCCGGACGGCCTGCAACGAAACTGGTCACGGCCTCGCCCATCGCCACGCTCATCTGCCCATACAGGATATTCGACGCCACCGTAATGCCCACTGCCATACCCGCATAGCGCGCCAGGCTACCCAGGCTGCCAGCAAAGCCGAGCGCTTCGCGCGGAGCCGAGCCCATGTACAGTGAGTTATTGGGGCTCTGAAAAATCGACGTTCCGCACGACATAAACGCGACACAGCACACGATCACAGGGATGGAAGAGTGCTCGTCGAGCGTACTTACCGCAAAGAGACCGCACACGTACACACCCAGGCCCACCGCCGTGGGGCCCTCGCAGCCAACGCGGTCCGAAACCGTACCCGAAAGCGGGCCGATAAAGGCATTCACCATCGGCAGCGCCAAAAAGAGTAGTCCAGAGATGTCGGAACCAAAGCCGTGAGCGTCCTGAAAATAGAACGGCAGGATAAACTCGGATGCGCCAATACCAACGAACACGATGAGCATGCAAGCAAGGTTGATGGTGAAGGCCGAATTTGCAAAGCAGCGACGAGCAGCCTCAATCAGGGACATGGGGCGCTCGCCGGCCTCCGGCTTAACATGCGGCAGCGTGGAGAGCCCCACGATAAACGAGATGACGCCAATGGGCAGGTTGATGAGGAAGATGCTCTCCCAGGGAAAGCTTGCCACCAGCACGCCACCCAGCACGGGGCCACACATCATGCCGAGGGCCACGAAAGTCGCGAGAATACCCATGGCACGACCGCGCTCGCGCGCCGGAAACGACTCGGTGATGATACCCATGTTGTTGGCCATGGCCGCTGCGCAGCCGACGCCCTGCACAATGCGTGCCAGAATAAGAACTTCGAGCGAACTCGAAAGGCCGCAAAGCAGCGAGCCGGCCGTAAAGACGATGACGCCCAGCTGGAATACGCCCACCTTGCCGCGCACGTCGCCCAAGCGGCCAAACGGCAGCATAGCCACGCATGTCGCAAGCAGGTACACCGAGCTCACCAGCTGGATGCGGTCGAGGCCCACGCCCAGCTCCTTTTGCATCACGGGCAACGCCACGGTCACGACGGTCGAATCCAGACACGACATAAACGTCATGATGAGCACGGTAAACAGAATCGCCCATTTGCTCTTGCCATGGGTGTCGCCCTCAAGGGCAATGTGCTCGCGGCGCAGCTGCTCTGCGGTTTTCTCCATATCCATCCTTTCGAGTGGCGCAACGCAAAAACGGGGCCCCAATCGCCTGCGAACAGTCGCGATTGGGGTCCCGCCTACGGAATCGGAACGAAAGGTCGCCGAAGTTTTCTGCCAGCATCGGCGCCTTATGCGAACGCTAGCCTAGCACTGCTCGAGCGCCTGCTCAAGGTCGGCAATCAGATCGGCCGTGTCCTCGAGGCCGCACGACAGGCGCACCATGTCGGCGGAGATGCCGCAGGCGATGAGCTCCTCATCGTTCATCTGACGGTGCGTGGCGTTAGCGGGATGCAGGCAGCAGGTGCGAGCATCGGCCACATGCGTGGCGATCTGGGCGAGTTTAAGGCTCTTCATAAAGGTCTCGGCCGCCGCGCGACCACCGTTAAAGCCAAAGCTCACGACGCCGCAGGTACCGTTGGGCATGTACTTCTGAGCCAGGTCATAGTACTTATCGCCCTCCAGGCCCGGATAGCTCACAAAGCGCACCTTGGGATGGCTCTGCAGGAACTTGGCAACGGCCAGGCCGTTCTCACAATGACGCGGCATGCGCACATGCAGGCTCTCGAGCGAGCTATTCAGGAAAAACGCCGCCTGCGGGTTCTGCATGGGGCCGAGGTCGCGCATGAGCTGAGCGGTTGCCTTGGTAATGAAGGCACCCTCGCGACCGAACTTCTCGGCATAGGTCACGCCGTGATAGCTCTCGTCGGGCGTGGTGAGACCCGGGAACTTGTCTGCATGGGCCATCCAGTCAAACTGGCCGTGGTCGACGATCACGCCACCCAGGTAGGCCGCATGCCCATCCATGTACTTGGTGGTAGAGTGCGTGACGATGTCGGCGCCCCACTCAAAGGGACGGCACATCACGGGCGTCGGGAAGGTGTTGTCGACCATCAGCGGCACGCCGTGGTCATGCGCGGCCTTGGCAAAGCGCTCAATATCGAGCACGGCAAGGGCGGGGTTTGCGATCGTCTCGCCAAAGACGAGCTTGGTATTGGGCTCAAAGGCTGCCTCGAGCTCCTCATCCGTGCAGTCGGGGGCGACGAACGTGCAGGTCACGCCCATGCGGCCCATGGTGTGGGCGAGCAGGTTATACGTACCGCCGTAAATGGCAGAGCTCGCGACCACATGATCGCCGGCACCGACCACGTTAAAGATCGCGAGGAAATTCGCAGCCATGCCCGAGCTCGTGAGCATCGCAGCGGTGCCGCCCTCCATCTCGCAGATCTTGGCGGCAACCAGATCGCACGTGGGATTCTGCAGACGGCTGTAGAAGTAGCCCGACTCCTCCAGGTCAAACAGCTTGCCCATGTGCTCGGACGTGTCGTATTTCCACGTGGTGGACTGGTAGATGGGCACCTGGCGCGGCTCCGCATCGCCCGGATGATAGCCGCCCTGAACGCACGTGGTACCGATAGTCTGCTCGCTCATATCCAACTCCCTTACTTGGGTTTTGTTTTTATTCGGTTCACGATACCGCTACCCCGCACCCCTCTCAACCCATCCCGCCGATAGGTTATGGGACAAATTAATCAGGTTTATTTGTCCTAAATCTTAAGAAAGTGTTCGATGGCGAAAAACAATGAGATATGCACTGCGGTCTCGATAAGCGAATGCGCCGGCAAGGGTACCATAGGCGGGTACACCATGAACAAGGAGACAACGATGAAGCACATCGATACGACCCAGCTCGACACCACCGCCTGCCAGGCTCAGGCTGCCGAATACCACACCCGTGGCTTTAACTGTGCCCAGGCCGTCGCCTGTACGCTCGCACCAGCCGTCGGCCTCGATCCCCAGATTGCCTTTAACCTCACCGAGGGCTTTGGCGCCGGCATGGGCGGCATGACCGAAACCTGCGGCGCCATCTCGGGCGCCGTGGCCATCATGGGCTTCGTGATGAGCGACTGCATGGAAAACCCCAAGACCAAGGGCCAGACCTACAAACTGTCGCGCGAGATCGCCAAACGTTTTGGCGAGAAGAACACGACGACCGTCTGCGGCACGCTCAAGGGCGTCGGATCGGATAAGGGTCCGCTCCGCAGCTGCCCCGGCTGCATCGACGATGCCGTCGAGATCGCCTGTGATGTGCTAAAGCAGCTCGCCGAGTAAACTGCGGCAACAGAAAACGACGGCCGGCGCGCTTGGGATCCATCCAAAAGCACGCCGGCCGTCGCCGTTAGAACTCGGCAAATTCTGGAGCGCCGACCTCGATTTGCTCGCGACCCGCCATAAGCTCGCGCATCTTAGCGCAAAATGGCTCCTGCTCCCCCGCCTTAAACACCAAATGAATCGTCACGGCGTCCGCGTAATCGGTGTCCGAAACCTTGGCACCACAATCCTGCGCCAAGCGAAGCACCTGCTCATACTGCGGATAGGCCACATGCACGTCAACCGGCACGACACTTGTCATCTCGACGATCTGCCCGGCCTCCTGAGCCGTGGCCACCGCCGCCTGCGTCGCCGCGGTATAGGCGCGTACCAAACCACCAGGCCCCAACAGCGTGCCACCAAAATAGCGCGTCACTACGCAGCAAACATTTTTGAGCCCCGCGCCGCGCAGCACCTCGAGCGTCGGCATACCGCTCGTGCGGCTCGGCTCGCCATCATCGCTCTGGCGCTCGCGCCCGTCGACCAAAATCCACGCGGGAACATTATGCCGGGCATCGTAATGACGCTTGCGAACCATCTCGATAAAGGCATTCGCCTCATCCTCGGACTCAATATGGACCAGCTGGGCGATAAACCGGCTCTTGCGGTCCACAAACTCGCCCGAAGTCTCAATATTCGATTGCAGAGTAAAATAGCTGTCCAACAAAGCCCCTCAAACACAAGCAAAGCAACAAACAGCCTCAATAATACGGCAAAGCCCGTACCGAAAACCCCAGTAAAAAGAATGGAAGCGCCGATGACCAGGCAATTACAGCGAGACGCTAAGAACGGAACCGCCGATGATCAGACAAAAACAGCGAGACGGCGTCAGCTGAGTCGATTTGGCCCGAAAGAGGAGGGAGCACGCCTTATGGCGGCGACCGACGAATGAGCGCCAAATCGGCCAGCTGACGACGTCGCAGCGTCAACAAAGTGCTGAGTGGGCTTGTAAGCCGGGTTCTGTCGTGAACGGTCATTTATCTTGTCTGCACGTTACCGTGCAGCTCCACGCACGCTACCCGAACGCGGACCGGGCCGGCCCATAGCGTTCCTATTCGCGCTTGCTCCGGATGGGGCTTGCCAAGCCGCCGTGTTGCCACGACGCTGGTGGTCTCTTACACCACCGTTTCAGCTTTTCCCTTTACGCCTTGCGGCGCAGGTGGGAGTCTTCTTTTCTGCGGCGCTTTCCGTCGGATCACTCCGCCCGGCCGTTAGCCGGCATCCCGCCCTCTGGAGCCCGGACTTTCCTCACGCGTGCTGCAAGCAGCACATCGCGCGACCGTCTGGCCCACTCAGCAGTGTAAGAGTGTAGCACACCGTCGCTATTGGCAATGGCACAACACAAGCGTTCGACACGATAAACCAAGAACCACGCCATGCAGTACAATAGGCTTGTCGATGGGCAACGTCGTCAGTCGAGACGCGACCGCGCTCCGCACCCCTCCGTCTACTCAGTGCGTTCCCGCCTCCTCCCCGAGGCGGGATGTCGGCATATTTTATGCACCGACAAGCCAATAGCAAACGGATAGCCCGGACAAAATTGCGCCCGGGTAGCATCGTGCATTTCACCGCCAAATGTAAAAAGGGACCCGTCCATTACGGACGGATCCCTTAAACAAGTGATCGTCAACCGATTTACTCGGCGTCGGTCTCCTCGTCCTTCTTCTCGGAAGGCAGCGGGGTAACCTCAATCTCGACGCCCAGAGTCTCAGCAGCAGACTTCATGGACAGGGAGATACGACGACGGTCGAGGTCGATCTCCATGACCTTGACCTGAACCTTGTCGCCCACATGGGTGACCTGAGAAGGCTGATCGACGTGCTTGTTGGCCATCTCGGAGATGTGCACCAGGCCCTCGATGCCCTCGCCCAGGTCGACGAAAGCGCCGAACGGGACAAGCTTGGTCACAGTGCCCTCGACGATAGCGCCGACGGGATACTTCTTGACCAGTGCGCGCCACGGATCCTCGGTGGTCTGCTTGAGACCCAGGGAGATGCGCTCGCGGTTGAGATCGACGTCGAGAACCTCGACCTCGACCTCCTGGCCGACCTTGACAACCTCGGAAGGATGGTTGACGTGGTTCCAAGAGAGCTCGGAGATGTGGATGAGGCCGTCGATACCGCCGAGGTCGACGAAGGCGCCGAAGTCGACGATGGAGGAAACGGTGCCCTGGAGACGCATGCCAGACTTGAGCTTGGACAGGATCTCGGAGCGCTCGGCCTTACGGGACTCCTCAAGCACGACGCGACGGGAGAGGACGACGTTGTTGCGGTTGCGGTCCATCTCGATGACGCGGGCCTCGATGCGGGTACCCATGTAGGAGGTGAGGTCCTTGACGCGACGGAGGTCGACGAGGGAAGCGGGCAGGAAGCCACGCAGGCCGATGTCGAGAATCAGGCCGCCCTTGACAACCTCGATAACCTCGCCCTCGACGTTCTCGCCGGAGTTGAACTTCTCCTCGATGCGGTTCCAAGCACGCTCGTACTCGGCACGCTTCTTGGACAGGACCAGACGACCGTCCTTGTCCTCCTTCTGGAGAACGAGGGCCTCGATGGGATCACCGAGTGCAACGATGTCTGCAGGGTTAGCGTCCTTGCGGATGGACAGCTCGCGGACCGGGATAACGCCCTCGGACTTGAATCCGATGTCAACGAGCACCTCGTCATGCTCGATCTTAACGACAGTGCCGTTAACGAGATCGCCCTCATCAAAGTCGGTAATCGTACCGTCGATGAGGTTGTTCATCTCCTCCTCGTTGACATCGTCAAGAGAGAAAATGGACGAGTTCTGAATCTCACTCAAAGGTGGACCCCTTTCGAACTACGGGGCCCCGATTGCTAGGACCTACAGAAGGGTGCGACAAGCACACAACGTTTAGGAACACTCGGGAGCCGACAGATACTAATGTGACGCTTATGCAATCACGTTCGTATAGGTTACGGGGAAATCACTTCGATTTCAAGCGTGAACTGCCATTTTTTACTCGTATGGAGACTTTTTCGCAATCTTGTGAACGACTGTCTCCACAAGCTGACGATAAGCAGTTGGGCATACGGCTTTGGAGTAAAGTATCCCAGACATACGATTCTGAAACGATTTATCGAGAAAGGTGCCCGCGTGCTCAAAGCAGTCGTTTTCGATATGGACGAGACGCTTCTTAGCATCAACCTCAACGCGTTCATCCTTCGCTATTTTAAGGATGTCTCGTCGATGCTTGCAGATATCGGACGACGCAGCCGCGGCGGCACGATGGCGCGCCTCGGCACGATTCTGGTCGACCTCAACGCCAATCGCCGAAGCGGCACTGACAATCGCACCAATCTTGAGTTCTACCAAGAAGAAATTGAGCGCCGGTGCGGCATTTGCCTCTCAGACCCACTCATCTACGAGGCGTTTACCTACTACGATCGTGAAGTCCTGCCGTACAAGAACGATGACATGATCAATGCGAAAGCCATGCCGGGTGCACACGCCGCGCTCGAGGTGGTACAGAACGCGGGCCTGCGCTGCGCGCTCTTTACGAACCCCAGCTTTCCGCAGGGGGCCATCGAGTGCCGCATGGGCTGGGGCGACATGGCCGACGCCCCCTTTGAACTCGTGACGCACATGGGAAACGCCACCCGCTGCAAGCCCGATGCCACCTACTATCTAGAGCAGCTTCAGGTGATGGGACTCGAGCCTCATGAGGTCCTCATGGTGGGCAACGACCCCAAGCGCGACTTCCCCAGCCCCGCCTGCGGCATCCAAACCGCCTATGTTGGCCAGGGAAAACCCGGCCGAGCCACCTGGCACGGCACCATGGAAGACTTCGCCCGCGACTTCAACGCCGTAGTAGAAGCCTTCTACGAGCACCAAGTAGCCGACGAACTGTCGTAAGGGTTAGTCGTTGGGGACGTTCTAAACAACTAGTCAAACAAGAACGTCCCCAACGACTACTCATTCAAGTCTGTCCCCAATGAGTGCCCCAAACAAAAAAGCGCCGTAGGTTGAGCATCAGTCAGCGAAAACGCCCCTAAGCGAGCAAGGTGACGTGAAAGAGGAGGGAAGCGTACTTTGGTACGCGACCGACGATTGAACGTCAGATTGCCGCTTAGGGGCGTTTGCAGCGTCGGCTAGCTACGCGGTTTGGTAAAACCGCGTAGCTAGCAAACCCGTGTTTTGCCGATCATAATGTTGAGGATCTCGACGTCGGTGTCCTTCATGCCCACACGGCCCACGTAGCCCATGCTGGCGATTGTCTGCTCGACGGTATCCTGGATGAGGCCCTCGCCGGCGCGGAAGCCGCGACCCTGCATGGCCATATCGTGACCCAGAATCGCCGCATCAACGGCAGCGGAAATCTTGGCGGCGCAGCTTGCCTTGGCGCCATCGCACACGATGCCGCCAACGTTGCCGAGCGTGTTCGAGACCGTCGCGCCAATCTGCTCGCGCGTGCCACCACACAGCCAGGTAATCGCGGCACCGGCACCGCATGCGGCGCAAATAGCACCGCAAAACGCCGAGAGCGCACCAATATAACTTTTGATATGCACGGCGATAAGATCGGACAGAATTACGGCGCGCACCAGGCGATCGTGGTCGCAGCGCAGGTACTCGGCATACTCCATGACGGGCAATGCGCAGGTAATGCCCTGATTGCCCGAGCCGCACACAATGGCGACCGGCAGCGCGCAACCGTTCATGCGGGCGTCGGACCCGGCGGCCGCACGGGCACGGGCACGGCAGGCGACGTCATCGGCACGAGCACCCAGCAACGTACGGCCTACCTCGGCGCCCCAAGCGTGCGCGAGGCCCTCGGCACTGATCGCACCGTTCAGCTCAATCTGGCGCTCAACGGCCGCGCGGGCGCTCTCGATGTCGCCGCCCTCGATAAAGTCGATGATGGACTCGATCGACATGGGCGTGTCGGCGTTATCTGCCGCGCGCTCGGCCACGACGCGCTCGGCGCAGGCGGCGCACTCCCCCGCCGACTTGCCGCACACCGGAATACCGTCGAGCGTATGGCACGTGACATTGGTGTGGTGGTCGGTAATCTCGACGACCGCGGTATGGCCCCCGGCTGTGGCAGTCACCTTGATGTAGAGGTTGGGTACACCCTCGACAAGCGACACATCGCAGTAATCAGCATCGGCGAGGAGCTCGGCCACGCGAGCACGATCTTCGTCGTTAACGCACTCGAGCACCTCGAGCGCGCTCTTGGCGTCACCGCCCACGGCACCCAGTACGGCCGCTGCTTCAATACCGTGCATGCCGCCCGAGTTGGGCACGGTCACGCTCTTAACGTTCTTGATGATGTTGCCCGAGCAGGCAACGTCCATATGATCGGGTTCGCAACCGAGTGTCTGGCTCGCCAGCGCCGCTGCATAGGCAACGGCAATAGGCTCGGTGCAGCCGAGCGCACAGACAAGCTCGCGGTTCAAGACATCGCAAAAAGCGGCATCGCGAATGGAATCGGTAGGCATAGGTATCTCCTGCTTACATAACGGACTGGACTCTCGATAATAGTTAGCTCTTTTATTTGATAACAATGCATCAAAAACCGCAACCATGGTTCCGACGGACGGCGTTCAAGCGCAATCCGACGGCATTCATTCATGAAAAGCCGGTCTTGTTGCATGCTAAAGCGTTTGACCAAAAAACGCCCGAGCGTTTACACAAAAGTCGCGCTATCATGCAGTCGAACGCGGTAAAACCTTTAGCAATTCCGCCGCACGGACCAGAGAGGAACCACTCATGAAGATTGGTATCGGTAACGACCACGCCGCCGTCGAGCTCAAGAACATCATTTCCGAGCACCTGAAGGAGCGCGGCTGTGAGGTCGTGAACTTTGGAACCGACACCTCCGAGAGCTTTGATTACCCCATCGCCGGCTACAAGGTGGGTAAGGCCGTTGCCAACGGCGACGTCGACCTGGGCATCCTGATCTGCGGCACCGGCGTCGGCATCAGCCTGGCTGCCAACAAGGTGGAGGGCGTTCGCGCCGTCGTGTGCTCCGAGCCCTTCAGCGCCAAGCTCTCGCGCATGCACAACAATACCAACGTGCTCGCCTTTGGCGCCCGCGTCGTGGGCTCCGAGCTCGCCAAGATGATTGTCGACGAGTGGCTCGACGCCGAGTTTGAGGGCGGTCGTCACGAGCGTCGCGTCAATCTCCTCAACGAGATCGACCAGACGCGCGGCCTTAAGATCGTCGACGAAGCCTAAAGATTCACAAAGCCATACGCTAACGCCAGCCCCCGCCCGGAAGAAACATCCGGACGGGGGCTCTTTAGTAGATTTGTGGGCGTTTACCAAAATCTACTGGAATAAAAAGGGCGCCGCGGATGGAGTTCCGCGGCGCCCAAACCACACGCTAACAGCTTTAAGGAGTCAAAGCTGGTTTAGCCAAAAAAGCGCTTGATCTCGATCTCGGCGTTCTCCAGGCAGTCGGAGCCATGGATCACGTTGGCGTTGACATCGACGGCAAAGTCGCCGCGAATGGTGCCGGGAGCGGCATCAAGCGGGTTGGTGGCGCCCATAAGGGTGCGCATCTTGGAGACAGCGGAGAGACCGGAAACGACCATCTTGACGACCGGACCGCTCGTCATAAAGTCACACAGACCGCCAAAGAAGGGCTTATCGGCCAGATGAGCATAGTGCTCCTCGACGGTGGCGCGCTCAAGCGTGGTCATCTCCATGCGCTCGATAACAAGGCCGCTGCGCTCGATACGAGCAACGATCTCGCCGATCTTGCGATCGCGCACGGCGTCGGGCTTAATCATGATGAAGGTCTTCTCGATAGCCATAAGGTAGCCTTTCAAGTAGGTTCGCGCGTGCCCAAGTCCCATTCCGGCACCCGCCTGGACTGCATCGTAACAGAGTTCTAGCTGCAGTTAAACAAAAAGCCGTTTATTGAAGCGTTATTATTTATTGAAGCGCTCCATATGTGTCACTTCTGTTCCGAAGCCCGACTAGAGTACCATCCGCCCCACTTCCAACTGCACCGAACAGAACAGACGGTCGATTGCCGCCCGTGAACGCACCCCCTTCACAACCTGCGCAAATGTCCTACAAAAGTTCTCGACAAGCTCCTTCCTTCTCTATAACAAAACGGGCGCCTACCGTAGCGGGCACCCGTAAAGGCAAGATATGATGAACGCACCAGACAGACGCATCCAATAAGCTAATTAGCTCCGTGGCCCATCTCGACGACCTTAGTCAACGAGCCAAACACACCCTCATCGGCCGCAAGCTGCGCTTCGGCGCGCCCCAACTGCACGGCAACGGCGGCAGGGGCGGTACCGCCCTCGGTCGTACGCGCGGCGACAATCGACGGAATATCGAGCGCCTCGGTAATATCGTGCTCAAAGAGCGGGCTTGCCTCCTGGAACACCTCAAACGGCAGGTCCTCAAGATTGCAGCCGCGCTTCTCGCACATCAGGACCAGATGGCCCACCACGGCATGTGCCTCGCGGAACGGCAGACCGCGCTTGGCCAGGTAATCGGCAACATCGGTGGCGGCAAGGTGCCCCACGCCGCACTCGCGCGCCATGGCATCCTCGTTGACGGTCCAAGTCGAAATCATACCGGCCATAACGGACAGGCACTGCATGAGCGTATGGGCAGTGTCGAGCGCGCCCCCCTTGTCCTCCTGCAAGTCCTTGTTATAAGCAAGCGGCAGGCCCTTCATGGTCACGAGCAGCTGCACCAGGTTGCCGTACACGCGACCGCTCTTACCGCGGATAAGCTCGGCAAAGTCGGGATTCTTCTTCTGCGGCATGATAGACGAGCCGGTGGAGTAGGAGTCTGAAAGCGTGATAAAGCCAAATTCGGAGCTCGACCACAGCACGATCTCCTCGGAAAGACGCGACAGGTGCATCGCCATGACGGATCCGGCGTAATGCAGATCGAGCAGGAAATCACGGTCGGAAACCGCATCGAGCGAGTTGGGAATCACGCCCGCAAAGCCAAGTTCGGCAGCCGTCATCTGGCGATCGAGCGGATAGCTCGTACCGGCAAGCGCGGCAGCACCCAGCGGGCAGTTGTCGGCGGCATCAAAGGCGGCCTTCAGACGTGTAAAGTCGCGCGCGAACATCCAGGAATACGCCAGCAGATGATGTGACAGCAGCACGGGCTGAGCATGCTGCATGTGCGTGTAACCCGGCAGAATCACCTTGTCGTACTTCTTGGCCGCATCCACCAGCACGTGGCGCAACTGCAGGTTGGCCTCCATGAGCTCCTTGGCCAACGCCTTGACGCCCAGGCGCGAATCGGTCGCCACCTGGTCGTTGCGCGAACGTCCGGTATGCAAGCGCTTGCCGGCCTCGCCGATGCGACGCGTCAGCTCGCTCTCGATGGACATATGGATGTCCTCGTCGTTGATATCGAAGGTGAAGTTGCCGGCATCGATATCCTGTTCGATTCCGGTCAGGCCCTCGGCAATCGCCTGCTCATCCTCGGCACTGATGATGCCCTGGGCCGCCAGCATCTTGGCATGCGCCTTAGAACCGGCGATATCCTGCTTATAGAGATGTTTGTCGACCGGCAGCGACGCGCCAAACTCCTGCGTGACCTCGGCCACGCCCGCCTCAAAACGACCGCCCCAAAGAGCCATGGAACCGTCCCCTTTCTCCAAATACCAAAACAAGCGCCCAAAGCAATGCGCCATATCGCTAAAGCGATTTTTCAACCGCTAGTTTTACACATTCCCCGCCGTGCGCGGGACCATGTAGCTAATTTGCAAAGAAGTGACGCGCCATGCACTTGGCGCCCAACGTCTCCCTCCGAATGTTGCCCTGCGAACCATCGATCCAGGCCTTCAGGCTCATAGGAACGTCCTCGACCTTTGCGGCATCGAACTCGGGCGCGAGGGCAAGTAAAGCATGCGCGAAAGCATTGAACATAATGGATACTCCTCATATATATAGGCGCAGAGCTGCCAAATTGATAGAAGGAGCCCCGCCAGACAACCCCGGCGGGGCTCGGACTCAGCCGCAGACGCGGCATCATATATGCGGGCGGAACGTAGGGGCCACCGATGTTAAGAAGTGTCAGCAAGCATAACGAAAGGTAGGGACCCCATGCGCCCGTTATGTATCACGCGGATGGGCCGCGCGGATACCAAGGAAAGGAAGACTTAAGCCTGGGCGGCAGCAGAGCTGGGACCCTGGACCTTAGCCCACGTCTTGAGCGACAGCGTATCGATCTCGATAAAACCGGCGCTGGCCTTCTCGTCAAACGTGGTGTCGCGGTCATAGGTGGCCAGGCCGTAGTCGTAGAGGCTGAAGGGGCTCTTGCGGCCGACGACATGGCAATTGCCCTTAAAGAACTTCAGACGGACGGTGCCGGTCACGAACTTCTGGGTATCGGCCATAAAGGCGTCGAGCGCGTTCTTGAGCGGGCTGTACCACTGGCCGTTGTACACGGCGGTGGCCCAATCCTGCTCGAGCTTAATCTTGGTCTTGAGCAGGTCGCCCTCGACGCAAATGTCCTCGAGTGCCTTGTGGGCGGTGATGAGCGTCAGGGCTCCGGGAACCTCATAGCACTCGCGGCTCTTGAGGCCCACCAGACGATCCTCAACCAGGTCGAGACGGCCAAAGCCGTTGTCGCCCGAAATCTTGTTGAGGGCGATGACGATCTCGGAGAGTTTCATCATCTTGCCGTCGACGGCGACGGGCTTGCCGGCCTCAAACTCAATCTCGATATACGTCGGGGTATCGGGCGTGTCCTCGGGATTCTTGGTCATAACCCAGGCGTCGTCGAGTGGCTCATTCCAGGGATCCTCCAGGTGGCCGCACTCAATGGCACGACCCCACAGGTTGTCGTCGATGGAATAGGGGTTGTCGTTGGCACCCTCGGGAACCGGCACGTTGTGGGCGTGAGCATAGGCGACCTCATCGGGACGGCACTTCAGATCCCACTCGCGAACCGGGGCGATAACCTTAAGCTCGGGGTCGAGGGCCTTGACGGCAGCCTCAAAACGAACCTGGTCGTTACCCTTGCCGGTGCAGCCGTGGGCGACGTAGGTCGCGCCAAACTCGTGAGCGACCTCGACGAGCTTCTTGGCGAGCAGCGGGCGAGACAGGGCGGAGAGCAGCGGGTACTTGTTCTCGTACATGGAGTTTGCGGCGATGGCCTTAGTCAGGAACTCATCGGAGAACTCGTCGCGCAGGTCGAGCACCTGGCAATCGAGAACGCCCAGGTCGAGCGCCTTCTGCTTCTTGGCATCCAGGCCGGTCTCCTCCTGGCCCACGTTGCCGCAGACGCAAACGACATCGAGATTCTTCTCGTCCTGGAGCCACTTGACACATACGGATGTATCAAGACCACCGGAATATGCGAGAACGACTTTTTCCTTGCTCATGGCTGTTTCCTTTCGCCCTTGGTAGCTAATTAGAACATCGGTCAGTTGCAAGTCACTTTGAGGTCAAAAACCGTGCAATATCAGGTTAAATAGCAAAAATCAGCACATACATGCCCTAGAAACATGCAGCAATGTCGTGCTAAAACCCAACGACCTCAAAATGACTCTGTTGAGGCAATTCGCCCCATGCGGACAGAGACGATTGTTATCGTCGTCGGGAAATTGCGCGCTGGCGTCGGATGGCATTGTCTGCAGTGGTGATGATCTTTACGAACTGCATCTGCCTCTCCTTTCACCTACCGCCGGGCGCAATTCTAATATCGTAAACGGTACCTTTTCCTCGGTAAGCGGTTGTTTTTCCGTCTCCGTTTTCGATGGTCGCTATATTACGCTAAAGTGCCTACAGCGCAAGCGACAAATTCAAATTTCTGAAATTTTTTTTCATTACTTTGTGAAGCGTGGTGCAAATACGCCCCGTTCCTGCGACAATACGCTCGGTTACTGGTTGATGATTATAACGTCTGAAACAATTTCGAAACGAAAGGCGCGCTTTTATGCAAACTTACGAATCGGACACCAATATTGGAAGCATTAAGATTCTCGCCGTTGATATGGACAAGACGCTTCTCACCGACGAGCGCGTGTTGCCGCAGGGTCTTGATGAGCGCCTAGACAAGCTCGCCGAGGCTGGCATCGTGTTCTGCCCCGCCAGCGGACGCCCCGCCCCAAAACTCGAAGAAATGTTCGAGAGCATTAAGAACCGCCTTGCTTTTTGCCCCGACAATGGAGCCTGCGTTATCTACCGCGGCAACTATATCTATAAGAGCAACATCGATGTGGCGCTGTATCAGCAGGTGCTCGCTCGTGCCTCGGAGGACCCGCGCGCCGTTCCCGTCCTGTGCTGCTACGACGAGTTCTATGTGCTCGCCCGCGACCATCAGTACCACGACGAGATCAGCGTCTACTACAACACGATCAACTACGTCGACACCTTTGAGGGCATCGATATCGAGTCCAATAAGATCTCGATCTTTTTCCCCGGCTACGACGCCGAGCCCGCGTTCCGCGAGACCTATAACCCCGCGTTCTCGGATCAGCTCTATGTCACCAATGCCGGCCGCGAGTGGATCGACTTTATGAACCTGGGCGTCGACAAGGGTTCGGGCGTCGCGCACCTGTGCGAGCAGCTCGGCATCGATATCGCCGATGCCGCCGCCGTGGGCGATACCTACAACGACATCCCCATGCTTGAGCGCGTCGGTCACAGCTTTATCGTGGACAATGCCGAGGAGCATATGAACGCGCATGCTGAGTGGCGCATTCCGAGCAACAACGACGGGGGCGTACTGACGCTCATCGACGCCATCCTGGCGGCTCGGTAGCCGTCCCATCGGGCCTGGCCGGGCGGCACGGGATATCTTTTCGCTCGGTCAGGTCCTGCGCAAGACGAAAGCCACATTAAGTGGCTTTCTTTGCGTGCGGAATCTACGAAAAGTTAACCCGTGCCGCCCGGCCAGGCCCTAGGTTTACTTTCCTGCCGCCAAGATGGCGTCTTGAGTGTCTAGATACTTAGCTGAAATGATTTGAGCAGAGGGGAGCTCCTTGTTGGAAGGGGCTCCCCTCTGTTTTGGTTACTGTGGGACAAATTAATCAGTAGTGTTTGTCCCAAATCTTAAGTATGTGGGGGCTTGCGTCTTGGGCGAGCTTGCCTTACCGAGTGCTTTCCTATTTCGCGTCGGCCCAGGTTATGCCGGTACTGGCTTCGGCGATCAACGGTACGCGAAGGTCTACGACGTGCTCCATGACGTCGCGGACCATGGCGGTGAGGCGCTCGACTTCGTCGACGGGGCACTCAAAGTCCAGCTCGTCGTGCACTTGCAGGATCATGTGAGCGGCAAAGCCCTCTTCTTCCAGGCGGCTGCTTACGCGGGCCATTGCGATCTTGATGATGTCGGCCGCGGTTCCCTGCATGGGGTGGTTCATGGCCGTGCGCTCGCCAAAACCGCGGAGCTGCGGATTTTTGGCCTTGAGCTCCGGAATATGACGACGGCGGCCGTACATGGTCTCGGCGTAGCCCGTCTGCTTGGCACGTGCCACCACGTTGTCGAGGAACGTGCGCACACCCGGGTAGGCCTCGTAGTAGCGATCAATCATGTCGCGCGCCTCGGCCATCGAGATATGCAGCGACTGCGACAGGCCGTAGGCCTGCTGACCATACACGATGCCAAAGTTCACGGCCTTGGCGCGACTGCGCAGGTCGGGTGTCACCTCGGACACCGGCACGCCAAATACGCGCGCGGCCGTCTCGGCATGGAAGTCCTCGCCCTCGTTGAAGGCGCGCACCAGGTGCTCGTCACCCGAAAGATGCGCGAGCAGGCGCAGCTCGATCTGCGAGTAGTCCACCGCCAAAAAGACGCTTCCCTCGCCTGCCGAAAACGCCGTCTTGACGGTACGACCCAGCTCCGAGCGCGTCGGGATGTTCTGCAGGTTCGGGTCGCTCGAGGACAGGCGACCCGTTGCCGTGATGGTCTGGTTGTACGTGGTGTGCACGCGGCCGTCGCCTCGACGCAGTGGACCCAGCGTGTCCAGATAGGTGGACTTGATCTTGGACTTCTCACGCCAGTCCAAGATCAGACGCACGATTTCGTGGTCACGGGCAAGGTCGCTCAACACCTTGGCGTTGGTCGAATAGTAGCCGCGCTTGGTCTTTTTGAGACCCTTGGTCGGAAGCCCCATAACGTCAAACAGCACGTGCGACAGTTGCATGGGACTGCCGATGTTAAACGTCTCATCACCTGCCAGGTCGCGAATGCTGCGCTCGACCTCGGCAATCTGGGTCGCCAGGCCCTCGGACAGGCTGCGCAGCCGATCGGGATCCACGAGCATGCCAGCGCGCTCCATCTTGGCAAGCACCGGCACAAGCGGCATCTCGATGCCATCGAACACGTTGGCGGCGTTCTCGCGGGCCATGCACTCGCGCAACGGCGCCACGAGCGCCAACGTCAGGGCCGCAGTACGGGCGGCAGACGCCGGAGCGTCCTCACCGGCACCCTCTGCACCGCGCGCCGCAGGCAGCGCCATCTGCAGATAGGTATCGGCAAGATATGCCTCATCGAACTCGGAGCGATCGGAATCCAGCAGATAGGCTGCGACCACGGTATCGAAGATACGCGTGGAATCGGCAGCGAGCGGATCCATGAGCTCGGGCTCAGAAGAATCAATGGGCGAAAGCTCGTGCAACAGCACCTTCATATCCGGGCTCGCCATGCGACCCTCCATAAACAGACGCGCGAGCACGCCAGCAATCACGCCGTGGACGAAGTTGAAGCCCTCAACCTCAGCCGCCGCGCAGCTGTCGTCCTCCTCGAGCGCGAACAGGCCCTTGGACGTCGCCAACCACAGCGTGCGCGTCAGTCCAAAGAGCGCGCCCTCTTCCTTGTCATCGTCCACCACGGCGGCGACCCACTCGCCGGCATCAATCGCGCGGGCAACCTCGGACGCCACGGCAGCAAGCGCCTCGGCATCGCCGGCAGCGGTGCGCTCAATCGTGGGCATCTCAAACGTGCTGGCAGCTGCCCCGCCCTCGCCGCCGATCAGCGCCAAGAAACGGTTCTGCATGGCGGTGATACCAAGCGTGCCCAGCGCCGCGGAAACCTCATCGGCGGAAAACGCCGGGAAGGACGTCGCCTCAAAATCGAGCTCAACGGGTGCATCGGTGCGGATGGTCGCCACCTTACGGCTCAGCAGCGCGTCGTCGATGTGTGCGCGCAGGTTTTCTCCCATCTTGCCCTTGACCTCGTCAGCATGCGCGATGACCTCGTCAAGGCTGCCGTACTGCGCGATGAGCGCACTCGCCTTTTTGGGGCCGATGCCCGGTACGCCGGGAATGTTGTCCGACGTATCGCCCTTCAGACCGTAAAAATCGGGCACGAGCGCCGGCGTGATGCCGTGATACAGGTCGTCCACGCTCTCGGGCGTCATGATCGCCACGTCGGACAGGCCCTTGCGAGTCGAGACCACGTTGACGTGCTCGGTCACGAGCTGATACATGTCGCGGTCGCCGGTCACCAGCAGCATGTCGCAGCCGGCCTCCTCGCCCAGGCGCGCCATGGTTCCCAGGATATCGTCGCCTTCCCAGCCCTCGGACTGCAAAATGGGCACGTTGAGCGCGGCGAGCAGCTCCTTGATCATGGGGAACTGCGCGTGCAGGTCGGGGTCCATGGGCGGGCGCTGCGCCTTATACTGCGGCAGCATCTCCATACGCACGCGCGGCTTGCCCTTGTCAAACGCCACGACAACGCCGTCGGGATTAAAGGCATCGATCATCTTGAGAAACATGTTTAAAAAACCAAAGATCGCGTTGGTGGGGCGACCGTCCGGCGCGTTCATGGTCGGCGGCACGGCGTGGAAGGCGCGATGCATGAGCGAGTTGCCGTCGATGACGGCAAAGGTACGGCGCTTTTCAGACATATTGAATACCTCGCTTTGGGCTGGGCACGGTTTGCTCACACCAGTTTACACGCTCCCCGCCCCGCGGCCACCGCACATCAGGCTTCCCTGCCGCCGCGGGCCCGCGCGTGATACGATGGCTCACGGTACATCAACCAGCACGATCGATCCGAAAGGAGCCTGCGTCATGGAGCGTCCCAGCGCATGGAAAAAGTACACGCCACAGCAGATCGAGGAGCTCGAGGAGCTTTGCCGCGGCTATAAGCAGTTTTTGAGTGAGAACAAGACCGAGCGCCTGTGCGTCAAGGCCGGCATCAAGATGGCCGAGGAGGCGGGCTACGTCGACCTGGAGACCGTGATCGCCGAAGGCCGCGAGCTCAAGGCAGGCGACAAGGTGTACGCCGCCAACCACGGCAAGGACCTTATGCTCGTCAACCTTGGAACCGCCCCGCTCGAGCAGGGCTTTAACATCCTGGGCGCCCACGTGGACTCGCCTCGCCTGGACCTCAAGCAAAATCCCGCCTTCGAGGCCGGCGACATGGCCTACCTCGACACGCACTACTACGGCGGCGTCAAGAGCTACCACTGGGTGGCCTCCCCGCTCGCGCTTGTGGGCGTCATCTGCAAAAAGGACGGCACCACCGTCGACATCAACATCGGCGACAAGGCTGACGACCCGGTCTTTACCATCTCCGACCTGCTGATCCACCTCTCGAGCGAGCAGATGTCCAAGCCGGCCAAGGACGCCGTCGACGCCGAGATCCTCGACGTGATCGTGGGCGGCCGCCCCGTCAAGTTTGACGAGGACGACAAGGACGCTCCCAAGGAGCCCGTCAAGCAGATGTTCCTGGATATCCTCAAGGAGCAGTACGACGTCGAGGAGGAGGACTTCCTCTCCGCCGAGATCGAGGTCGTGCCCGCCGGCCCCGCCCGTGACATGGGCCTCGACCGCTCCATGATTCTGGGCTATGGCCACGACGACCGTGTCTGCGCCTATCCGTCCATGCTCGCCCAGATCAACGTCGCCAACGTGGAGCGCACGAGCATCACACTCATCGTAGACAAGGAGGAGATCGGTTCCGTGGGTGCCACCGGCATGACGAGCCGCTTCTTCGAGAACACCGTCGCCGAGATCATGACGCTCGCCGGCGAGGATAGCCCGCTGGCCCTGCGCCGCGCGCTCGCCCGCAGCCGCATGCTCTCCTCCGACGTGTCCGCCGGCTTCGACCCGGGCTACGCCGGCAAGTTCGAAACCAAGAACGCAGCCTTTATGGGTCGCGGCCTGTGCTTTAACAAGTACACGGGCAGCCGCGGCAAGGGCGGCTCTAACGACGCCGACGCCGAGTATGTGGCCCTCATCCGCGACATCATGGACGAGGCCGGCGTGGACTTCCAGACCTGCGAGCTCGGTCGCGTCAACGCGGGCGGCGGCGGCACCATCGCATACATCATGGCTAAGTACGGCATGAACGTCATCGACTCTGGCGTTGCCGTCCTGTCCATGCACGCCCTGTGGGAGGTCGCTAACAAGGCCGATATCTACGAGGCCTATCGCGGCTACAAGGCCTTCATCGAGCGCGCGTAACCAACCCTTCATCAGTTGCGGTGAAATACAGACTAAACTGGCCCATAAACGGCCAAAACAGACCGTATTCCACCGCAACTTCTTTTTTGGCAGAGGAGAGTCCATGCTGCAGGTCGTCATTTCGCCCGCCAAGCAGATGCGCGCGGCCCAAGATGCTTTTGAAGTCCTGGGCATTCCACCCTTTGCGCGCGAGACGGCTCGCCTCCACCGCGCACTGCTAGATATCGAGCGGAATGAAGGCAGCGACAGCCTGCAGGCGCTATGGAACGTGAGTGACAAACTGCTGGGGCCTTGCCTCAACACCCTGCATGAGTTCGGGCCCATCCTGAAAAACGGCGATCTCGACAATCCCGCACTCGCCTGTCACCTCTCCCCTGCCGTCATGTCCTACCACGGCATTCAATACCAGAGCATGGCGCCCGAGGTGATGGATTCCGCGCAGCTCGCATGGCTGCAAAGCCACCTGTGGATCCTCTCTGGCCTCTACGGGTGCGTTCGCCCCTTTCATGCCGTCGAACCATATCGGCTGGAGATGGGCGCGAAGCTCGCCGTTGACGATGCCCGAGACCTCTATGCGTTTTGGAGCGACAAGCTCGCGCGGGCTATCGCCCCGGCAGGCTCAAACACCACGATCGTCAACCTCGCCAGCGTAGAGTACGCCAAAGCCGTTCTGCCCCATCTCGCGGGCGACGCCACGGTCGTCACGTGCCTCTTTGGCGAAGGCATCCGCAACGGCAAGCCCATCCAGCGCTCGACCGCCAGCAAAAAGGCACGTGGTTCCATGGTGCGCTGGATGGCAGAAAACAAGCTCGAGGATGTAAGCGGGCTCACCGCGTTTGACGTTGGTTATCGTCACTTTCCCGAGCTTTCAAATAAGAACACTTTGGTCTTCCTGAACGAACAGACCTTGTAGGACCACCGCTACTTTTGAATGTGCTGCCTAGGCACGGGGTCTATTCCGCCAAGCCGTCGGCTTTGCCAACTTCGTTTGTCGAGCCATCTTGGTAGGTAATCTTAACGTGCTCTACCTCGGACACCGCAACACCCGATGGGGGCTCCAAGCGCCATTCCGTCAGCGCGATATCCATAGTCGTAGGCACGTCGCCCTGATTCTTGAGCTTCACCGTCAGCGTTTTGAGCGCCGCATCATACGTCACGCGTTCGATTTCCTCACCAGGAATAGACCCACCGCTCAGCTGAAGCTGGACAAATCCATCGCGCGAATACCAATAGTCGCCCGGCGCGGCAACGGTATTGCCGCCCGTAACCTTCACTGTCATGATCGGCAGGGCATCGTCGGCCTCGAACTCCCATGCAGCGCCGCCGTGACCGCCAAACGTCCAGATACAAAAGGCAATCACCAGCACGGCAAGCACCGCAAAACCAATCGCGACAAGGCCATGGTGCGCACGGCTTTCCTCGGCCGATACATCCCATTGCGTCTCTCGATATAGATGCTTGTCTTCCATGTTCGCCTCCCCACAGGCACGCTCGTTAGGCCAATCGTACCCATTCGAGCTATACTTGAGCCCATTACATAAACGGGGAGCTTGCAGGACAAGACGGCAGGCTGAGACTGGGCGCGCCCGCCCTGACCCGCAAACCTGATATGGGTAATGCCAACGAAGGGAGCCGTGCCAATGAGCACACAGACCGAGCCCAAGCTCGTCACGCAAATCGACTTCGCCCGCGCCGGGCAGATCACGCCGCAGATGAAGGAAGTCGCCGAGCGCGAGCATCGCGACCCCGAGTACATCCGCGAGCGCGTGGCCGACGGCCGCATCGCCATTCCCGCCAACATCGTGCATATCAAAAAGGGCATGCGCGCCTTTGGTGTCGGCGAGGGCCTGTCCACCAAGGTCAACGTCAACCTGGGCATCTCGGGCGACAAGGCCGATGCCGCCGAGGAATGGAAGAAGGTCAAGATCGCCGAGGACTTTGGCGCCGACGCCATCATGGACCTTTCCAACTCGGGCAAAACGCGCCAGTTCCGCCAGCAGCTCATCGACGAGACGCCGCTCATGGTGGGCACGGTGCCCATGTACGACGCCATCGGCTACATGGAAAAGCCGCTGGTCAAGCTTACCAAGGATGACCTGTTCGAGGTCGTGCGCGCGCACGCCGAGGATGGCGTGGACTTTATGACCATCCACTGCGGCATCAACAAGTCGGTCACCAAGACCTTTAAGGAGACCGGCCGCCTGATGAACATCGTCAGTCGCGGCGGCTCGCTGCTGTTTGGCTGGATGGAGGTCACCGGCAACGAAAACCCCTTCTACGAGCACTTTGACGAGCTGCTCGAGATTTGCCACGAGTACGACGTGACGATTTCGCTCGGCGACTCCTGCCGCCCGGGCTGCCTCTACGACTCCAACGATGCCACCGAGACCGCTGAGATGATCGAGCTGGGCAAGCTGTGCAAGCGCGCTTGGGCCGCCGGCGTCCAGGTCATGGTCGAGGGCCCGGGTCACATGGCGCTCGACGAGATCGCCGCCAACATGAAACTGCAGAAGCGCCTGTGCCACAATGCCCCGTTCTATGTGCTCGGGCCGCTGGTGACCGATATCGGCGTGGGTTACGACCACATCACCGCTGCCATCGGCGGCGCCATCTCCGCCAGCTCCGGTGCCGACTTCCTGTGCTACGTGACGCCGGCCGAGCACCTGTGCCTGCCCAACGCCCAGGACGTGCTCGATGGCCTCATGGCCACTAAGATTGCCGCGCACGCCGCCGATATCGCCAAAAAGGTGCCGCACGCCCGCGACATGGACGACAAGATGGGCCAGGCACGCCGCAAGCTCGACTGGGATGCCATGTGGGAGTGTGCTCTCGACCCGGTCACCGGTAAGAAGCGCTACGAGGAGTCCCCCGCCGCCACCGAGGGCACCTGCACCATGTGTGGCAAGATGTGCGCCGTCCGCACCGTTAACAAGGTGTTCGAAGGCACGACGATCGACCTCGGCATGGAGGACTAACTCGTCACCGGAGCCACAATCGGTAACATGGTGTTCGTCAATTGTTGACGTGTGAACATTTGCTTACATTTGCGTAAAGATTGCATCGCCCGCCCGGGTTCGACATAGAGTCGGCCCGGGCATCTTTATAATGCTGGCTTAAAGACCCATTTGATTCCGACCGAACAAGGGAGCAAACATGGATCGCAGTAAGGTACCTGCCGTTCTATCCATCGCAGGATCCGATTCCAGCGGTGGCGCCGGCATTCAGGCCGACATCAAGACCATCACGGCGCACCGCCTGTATGCCGAGACGGCCATCACCGCCATCACCGCACAAAACACGCTCGGTGTCACCGCCGTGCAGAATATCTCCCCTGATATCGTCGCTGCGCAGATCGACGCCGTATTTGACGATATCCGCCCCAGCGCCGTCAAGATCGGCATGGTTTCCTCTGCCGAGATTATCGAGGTTATCGCCGACCGCCTGAGCGCCTGGAACGCGACAAACGTGGTCGTCGACCCCGTCATGGTAGCCACCTCGGGCGCACGGCTGATTGCCGAAGATGCCGCCGAGGCGCTCACCCGCCGCCTGTTCCCACTAGCAACCGTCATCACGCCCAATATTCCCGAGGCCATGGCCCTGCTCGATTACGAGATCGACTCCGAGCGCACACAGCAAAATGCTGCCATGCTCCTCACCCGCCGCTTTGGTTGCGCATCCCTCGTTAAGGGTGGGCATCTTGTCAACGAGGCCAACGATGTATTGGCCGAACCCGCGCCACTCGATGACGAGGGCAACCATCTGGGTGATCCGCTCACCACGTGGTTCCGCCACAAGCGCATCGAGACCGGCAACACGCATGGCACCGGCTGCACGCTTTCATCCGCCATCGCCTGCGCATTGGCGCAGGGCATGGATCTTGCCGACGCCGTCAACGCCGGCAAGGCCTACCTAACGGGCGCTCTCGCCGCCGGCTTTGACATGGGCAAAGGCTCCGGCCCTGTCAACCACATGTGGCAGTACTAAATAGCCAGTAACCTGCCAAAAAAAGACAGGCTACCTTGCACCAAAAACCGTCGCAACATTCGATGAAAATCGTGCAAACGCGAAAAATCATCGGATGTTGCGACGGTTTGATTTTAGATAGCGGTCGAGCAAAGGACCGGGGCGCCTATTCGTCGGCGAGCTGGATGCCGAGCAGACCCGAGAGTGCCAACGCCTGCTCGGCATTAACCGTCAGGCCACGCAGCTCATGGTAGTCGCCCGAGACGACAGGAGCCGCGAACGTACAACACGATACATCCACGCCGGAAAGCGGCGTCTTGAACACATCGATTCGCGTCAGGTCGCAGCCGTCCAAGCGCAATTGCCCCAGCTTTGCCCCCTGGAGTGCGGCCTCGGTCAAACGCGTGTCACGCGCAGCCATGGGGCCAATGCTTCCCTCCGAAAGGTTCGCATAGCTCAAATCGCACGATGTAAACGACACGCTCGACAGACGCGCCCTGAGCAAGTTGAGCCCCGGCGCCGAGCAGTCAACGAAGTCGCAGCGGTTGAGCCAGCAACCTTCCATGTTGCAGCGGATAAAGCGGCAACCGCGAAACACCACGTCGCGAAACGTCGAGCCGCTCCAGTCAACGCTATCGAACTCGCATGATCGGAACACGACGCCATCGAAGGTCGCGCCGTTCGCCACGTCGCAGGCAAGATCCAAATCCTCAAAAGCGGTATTGGAGACGAGCTCATCGCCCTCGGCAAAGAGGTCGATGAGCTCGTCCATGCCCATATGGCAGCCAATCCGTTCGTTTACCCGGGCAAAACCACCACAAAGGTGCCTGTCCCCTTTGCGGTGGCTTGGGGTCGCGCTACTCACCGAGCATCTCTTGGAGCTTGGCTGCCACGGCGTGACCCAGGCTCTCGTGGCTTTCGGGCATCATATGCAGATAGTCGATATCGCCCGGCTCGGCAAACTCGGCGGCATTCAAAAAGTCGCAGCCAAACTGCTCGGCCACGTGCGCATAGTACTCGCCAAAATGCTCAGATGCCTCAACGGAATGCTCGTCAAAGTCGGTCATATACACATCGGCGATCTGCGGCTTAATCTTGATAGGAGCCATCAGCAGGATGCGCGGGCAAGGCGCAGCGTCGGTCCACGGAAACGCGCGGACGGCGCGAATCAGCGCCATGGCGCCACGGGCGATATCGGAAGCTGTCACGTTAAAGACCGTCTTACAGTCGTTGGTGCCCAGCATGATCACAATGGCGTCCAGCGGCTTATGGGCCTCGAGCAGCATCGGAAGCGCGCGAATACCGTTGAGGTTAGTGTCCAGATGGCACATGTCGTCGCGTACCGTCGTGCGGCCGTTGAGGCCTTCTTCAATTACATGCCAGCCCTCGCCTAAGTCACGTTGGACCACGCCACACCAGCGCACATCCTGCGCATAGCGCACCGCGGTACCGTCGCGCATGCCCGCCGGATCGTAACCATAGGTGTTGCTGTCACCAAAGCATAGAACGTTTTTCATCGTAAGCTCCCCACTCAATAAAAAGCCGACGGGAGCAGCCCCCGTCGGCTCGGTATATCGCATCACGCGCACCGTTTACAGGTACTTGCGCCAGTCGTCGTCATCCTCGTCATCCTCGGCAGCGGCCTGAGCCTGCTCGGCGGCACGGGCGGCTGCGGTGCGGGCGGCAACCTGAGCATAGGACTCCTGGTTGCGCTCGGGGAAGTTTGCCAGCACGTGCTCGAACTTGGCGAAGTCCTCGTCCCAGCGCGTAGAGGGCACGGCAAAGAAGACCTGCTTGACCTTGAAGTCGCCCGACGCGAGCTCCTTGCGGAAGAGCTCGGCCACGGCCTCGGCATCAAAGCCGTTGTTGTCGCAGCCCCAAGCACCCAGCACGAGCTTCTCGCGACCAAGCTCATCGCAGATGGCGAGCACAAAGCGAATGCGGTCGCGCAGGGCATCCAGCAGAGCATCGTCGCTCACGCGATACTCCTGGCGGGCGCGCCTAACGTTGGGCGCGGCGGCCACGATCACGTCGGCGTATGCATGCACGTGGTTGCGGTCGAAGCGCACCGCAGGCACCACCAGGGCGCGGTTACGATAGAGCTCGCAGTTGATGTTGCGGCGACGGTTCTCGCCGTACCACTTACGCTGCCTATCGAGAACGTTGTACAGATACGAATCGGCGCACAGCGTGGCCTCCTGGCCCAGATAACCCTGAATATATCCACCGCCCGGATTGGTAAACGAGGCAAAGGCGAGCACGGCCATGTCGCAGAACTGCGCATAGCCGCGACCGTTATCGAGGATTGCCTGCGTGGCGGAGGCATCAAGCACAGTGACCTCGGGCAGGACCGGAGCGGGCTCCTCAGCAGGCGCGGACTCAGCTTCGGCGATTTCCTCGGCAGGCTCCTCGACGGGCTCGGGCGCCGCCTCGGTCTCGGGCGCCGCCTCGACCTCGGTAGTCTCCGCGTTCTCGACGTCCTCGGCGACCTGCTCTTCGGCGGCCACAGCACTCTGAACCTTGGCCTTCATCGCCGCGACAAAGCCGGTAGGCATACCGTCAAACTCGCGAACACCGGCAAGCGAACGCTCGATATCCTTGGCGCACGCTTCGGACACAGTTGCCACGTGACGCTCGGCGGCCTTGGCACGGGCCTCGCGCTTGGGATTGGGCTGACCCGCTCGGTTGGACCTGCGGTTACGGTTCCTGTTGTCGACGTCTGCCATACGTGGCCACCTTTCCTGTCGCTGCCGCTATCGGCTTTTCCCATCCATGATACCCCGCCGCGTACAAAAAAGACGGCCCCGAAGGACCGCCTTTCGCATCGTTTTACCGTGTCCGGCAGGAAGCATCGCAATGCCGCGCTTTAATCGCGACGGCCGAGGATGTTCAGAATGCGCAGGAACACGTTGATAATGTCCACGAACAGGTTGGATGCCATGAGCACGGCGTTGGGCAGCGTGGGCGGCACCGTCGTTGCCACATAGGTGTCGTAGCCGATGAAGCCGGCGAACACCACGATCACGATCAGGTCGGTGATGGACTGCGAAACGCCCATGAACATCAGCACGATCTCGACCAGAATCGTGGCAAGCAGGATGCCAAAACCAATGCCATACACACGCTGGAAGAACTTGGGGAAGGTCACGCCCAGCGCACCAAAGACAAAGGTGATGGCGGCCGTGGCGATAAAGGCGGTGTTAATGGTAGGCAGGTCGTAGTTGGCAAGACCAAACGACGCCGTCAGGCCAAAGGTGCTCGCAAAGACCACGTAGCCCACGAGTGACAGGCCCACGGACTGTTTGCTGGCAGCAGCCGACATCATGACCATGCCGACGATGGTCAAAATAAATGAGCCAAAGACCAGCGGCAAAGCGGCGCCGCTCATCATCATGCGCGCAAACGACATGGTGCTCGTAAAGTAAACACCGGCGCCCATGGCGCAAAAGCCCAAAAAGATCAGAGCAGACATGACAAGGTTGTACGCGCGCGGCGACATCTCCTTGGCACGGCTTGCGCCGGTCTCGATGGGGCCATTCTGATAGCCCTGGATATCGTTCATAATTTCGTCCTTTCAAAAAGCACCGCGACGGCGCCGTAGCTGACAAGTTTCCTGCCATTGTACCCGAACGCCACGCGTTCTTACCTGCGGCGCCCGCTCTCGAGTGTTCGGTCGAACGCCCACACCCACCAACGCATCACGTGTGCCTGCGAGCCGTCCGCCCGCTCGCGCGTCTGGTCCTCCAGATACAACTCGGTCGCGTGCCCGCCAAAACGCACCTTATAGGTTGCCGTACGAATGCCGTGAACCGTCAGGCCAAACCCAGTGGTCGAGACAATCTCGTCAATCGTAAAGCAACGACCGTCGACCCAGCAGACGGTGACCGGCACGACCTGTCCGCCCGCGAGGATGCGAGCCACGACGTCCACATACTGCTTGTGCACGCGCCGAGTTTTGCCATCTGTCTGTCGATATTCCATGCCTCCTATTATCGAACGCATGTTTGCATGTTGTAAAGCGAACAGGCTGTGGTTTTGGGGTGTTGGGGCGCGCGCACGTGTCCTCATGGTGTGTTAGCAAAAAGAACACCCACGGTCAACAGGGCTAATATTCATTTTTAGTGCCAAAAAATTCACTGCTCCCATCAGAACTCGGTAAAGAAACCCGCAGGAGGTGATACGATTTATCATGTTTCTGTAACGTGCCTGCAAACTTCGAGAAAGCCCATATATGGACGTAACGTTCTCAACCTTCCTCGGCCAACTTGTGTCGAACCCAGTCCTTGCCGTCACCGTGATCCTCGCGCTCGGCGCCATCTTCGTCAATGGATGGACCGACGCACCCAACGCCATCGCGACCTGCGTCACTACGCGTTGCATGCCCGCCCGCGCCGCTATTCTCATGAGTGCCGCATTCAACTTCCTTGGCGTGCTCATCATGACGCACTTTAACGCGAGCGTCGCCAACACCATCTCCCATATTGTCGACTTTGGCGGAAACAGCACCATGGCGCTCGCCTGTCTGTGCGCGGCGCTGTTCTCCATCGTCGTCTACGGCGCCACAGCGTCGCGTTTTGGCATCCCCACCTCGCAAAGCCACAGCCTTATCGCCGGCCTGACCGGTGCCGCCATCGCCCTCGGCGGTGCGAGCAGCGTCAACGTCCACGAGTGGATGAAGGTCATCTACGGCCTGGCGCTCTCCATCGGTCTGGGCTTTGTCATGGGCTGGGTCCTGTGCAAGCTCGTCTCGATTCTTTTCGCCGCCGCCAACAGGCGACGTGCCAATGTCTTCTTTAAATACGCTCAGATCGCGAGCGCTGCGGCCATGAGCTTTATGCACGGCGCGCAGGATGGACAGAAGTTCATCGGCGTGCTCTTTTTAGGCGTGGCCTTTGCCAGCGGTCAGACGAGCGTCGGCGATGCCGGCATCCCCATCTGGATTATGCTGCTATGCTCGGCCACCATGGGCATCGGCACCAGCGTGGGCGGCGAGCGCATCATCAAGTCCGTTGGCCAGAGCATGGTCAAGCTCGAAAAGTACCAGGGCTTCTCCGCCGACCTGGCGGGCGCCGCGAACCTGCTGCTTGCCACCCTTACCGGCATCCCCGTGTCCTCCACGCACATCAAGACCTGCGCCATCATGGGCGTCGGTGCCGTCAAACGCCTCTCGGCCATCAACTTCGGCGTCGTCAAGGACATGATGTTCACCTGGTTCTTCACCTTCCCCGCCTGCGGACTCATCAGCTTTGTCATGGCCAAGCTGTTCATGATGTTCCTCTAGTCAAACCGAACGTCCATCCGGACCGTAACACCTCGCCCACCCGTCTTCGCCTCGAAAGGACCCACTCATGGCAAAGAAACCCGATTCGTTCTACTTTGACAACTACGTCGCCTGCGCCGACCTCGCCGTCCAGGCCGCCGAGCTGCTTACCAAGATTTTCGAGAACTTCGATCCCGCAAAGATTCACGATATGCTCGACAAGATGCATGCGATCGAGCATGCGGCCGACAAGAAGCACCATGAGCTTGAGGACGCCCTGCTCACCGCCTTTATCACCCCGCTTGAGCGCGAGGATCTGGACCTGATGAGCTGCTCGCTCGACACCGTGCTCGACCGCATCGAGGGCGTCGTGCAGCGCGTCTACTTCACCAACATCCAGAGCATCCATCCCGATGCCATCGTGATCGCCCACAAGGTGACCGACGCCTGCCGCGCCATGAAAGACCTGATGGTCGAGCTGCCTAACTACCGCAAGTCCAAAACGCTGCGCGAGCTCGTCATCCAGATCAACACCATCGAGTCCGAGGCCGACGAGCTCTATATCAACGCCATGCGTAACCTGCACGTTAACGGCAAGGACCCGCTCGAGGTCATCGCTTGGCGTGACGTGTACGCCTTCCTGGAGTACTGCGCCGACTGCTGCGAGAATGTGGCCGATGTCGTGGATTCGATTGTCATGAAGAACAGTTAATTGGGGGTACATGTCCCACCGGTCGCGGGCCCGGCCACTAATAACCTTTTTCACTCCGGCTGCAAGCAGAGTCGTTCAAAAGGTTATTAGTGGCCGGGCCCGCTCCCTTATGCACCACCATTGGGAACTTTGGCTGATAGATTTAGCGCGACGGGGGTTTGGCTGAAGGGACCTTTGGTATCCGTTCGGACACTTTGGCCCTTGATGAGCGTTTGGCTGATTGCTGCTTTGGGTACTCTTTGGGTTACTTTTGGTTTGTTTGATTTTTAATTTTAGGAGGGCTTGTATGTCTTATTTGGATCTGGCTCGTGGTCGGTATTCTTGTCGTTCTTTTGAGGACCGTCCTGTTGAGCAGTCGGTAGTGGATGCCATTGTTGAGGCGGGGCGGATTGCTCCTTCTGCTTGTAATAATCATCCAGCCCGTGTGATGGTGCTGGATACGCCTGAGCTGTTGGAGAAGGCTGCTGCTTGTCAGCCTCGGTTTGCTCGTGATGGGTCTATCTTTGGAGCTCCGCTTGTCTTCCTTATTTGCAGCGTTACCGATGATGCTTGGGTGCGCCCGTATGACCAGATGAATTCCAGTGAAATCGATACGTCCATCGTGTGCGACCAGATGATGATGGAGGCCACCGAGCAGGGCCTGGGAACGTGCTGGGTATGCCATTTTAAGCCTGAGGTGGCACAGGAGCAGTTCAATCTGCCCAAGGGCGTCTATCCCTATCACATGCTCGTCTGTGGCTATCCCGCCGACCACATCGCCGATCCCGAGCATCGCGAGGCCCGCACCATTCCCCTCTCCAACTTCCTCCTCAAGTAGATTTTTGGGACATGCCTTAAAACCTACCCTTGACCGCTCACCCGTTCGCCGAGTTCTGCGCCACTATGTGCAGGGCTCGGTTTTTTATGTTGCGCGCCCCTGCACAGTCATAAAAAAGGACCCGCAAGGTGCGGGTCCTTTCTAGGCACTAAATTGCAGGACGAATGTTAGTCCAGGTCGTCGGCGGCAAAGTTGTCGATCGGGGCGAAGGGATCGGCCACGGGGACAACCGGGTCAGCGACGGGCAGCGGCTCGGCGGGAACAGTCACCGCAGGAGAAGCGGCAGAACCGACCGGCGTGGAGGCCATGAGGTCGGCCGGGAAGGAGTTCTGGGCATCATCCATAAAGTGCTGGATGAGCTTGAGGTACTCGGCCTTGAACTCCTCACGGGAAGCCTTAAGACGGTCGATCTCCTCAAGCTCGGCCTGCTTCTCGGTCAGGGCCTGGCGGATGACCTCGCGGGCCTTGGCATCGGCCTCGTTGCGAATGCGGTCAGCGTTCTCGTTGGCGTCGTTGACAATGCCCTCGGCGGTCTGCTGGGCAGCAATCAGGGCAGCGGAAATCTGACGCTCCTGAGCGGAGAAATCGGGCGCAGGAGCGGCGACGGGCGCGGCAGGGACGGCCTGAGCGGCAGCATCCTGAGCCTGAGCGAGCTGGGCCTGCGTGTCGGCGAGCTGCTGCTCGGTGGCGGTCAGACGACCCTTAAGATCGACAATCTTGGCGAGCATGGCGTCGACCTCGGAGGACAGGGTCTCCAAGAAGACGTCGACCTCGGCGGGATCGTAGCCGCGCTTGGCCTCAGAGAAGGTCTGAGCCTGAATGTCAGCAGGGGTAATAGCCATAACAAGTTCTCCTTTATCTTCGCCTTGGCGCCGTGCGCCCGACGTGAGTTACTAAGCCAGTTTTATATGAGTATACCTATAAGAAGTTGCAGAACCAGCTTCTGCACCAACTGCAACGCAATAATCGCAACGACCGGTGAAAAATCGATGCCGCCCATGGGCGGGATAAACCGGCGAAAGAGGTTGAGCCACGGACCGCAGACGCTATCGAGCACTGCGGCGATATCCTGTAGCAATCCGCCCTGCTTCATAGGGATCCACGTCATAAAGCAGTAGACCACGATGAGCGTGGAGTAAAAGTTGAACAGCGTATTGACCAGCTGGACAATGGTGTAGATGTTGATGAGAATCTCCTCGTCTTGTTTTTACTTAAGGTAGCCGTCGGCACGGAGCTTCTTGAGGTCGGAATCCTTGACCTCGCAGCCGGCGGGAAGCACCATAAACACGCGGTCGCCCACCTCTTTGACCGTGGCACCCAGGCCGCAGGCAAAGCCGTAAGAAAAGTCCAAGACGCGCTTGGCGACCTCGGTACGAACGCCCACAAAAATCAGCGCGACAGGCTGCTTGGTGCGCACGCGGCGCACGACGGTCTCCACGTCGTCATAGCTCTCGGGGCGCAGGACATAGGCCGGCAGCTGCGGCGTAGAGTTGATGATGTTGCTCGCATACGCCGAGGCATCGCTCGGTGAGGGAGCAGGTGCGGGGGCAGCAGCGCGGGCACGTGTGCTCTCGGCATAGCTCGACGGCGTGTCGTAGGCACCGGGACGATAACCGCCCGCAACCGTCTCCTGCGAGCGCGATGGCGGGTTGTAGGTCGTAGCGTGGCGAGAATCGTCACCGACCAGCTGACCGGAGCGCGTGTACACGGCCACCGACTCGGCCTCGCCGCGGCGCGTCTGACCCAACAGGCCGTTGCTCGGCTCGTCCTGGGTGTAGAAGCCCTCGCCCGAGGCACCGCTGTAACCGTTGTTCTGGTAGCCGTCGTCATAGCCATCATCGTAGCCGTAGTCGTCGTCCTGACCATAACCCTGGTCGTAACCCTGCTGGCCGCCCAGGTGCATCTTATTTTTAATCTCGTCAAGGAAGCCCATGGTTGTGTCCTCTCGCGGTTTAGTGCAGGCGCTCTGATAATCAGTGCGCACTTCAGAGCCTTATTTTACTGCAAACTCCGGGCTAAATACTACCCTGCCCAGGCGAACGAGCGTAGAGCCTTCCTCAAGGGCAGACTCAAAGTCCTCGCTCATGCCGCAGGAAAGTTCGGGCAGGCTCAGATCGGAGTGCGTCGCCTCAAGCTCATCCCTTAGCTCGCGAAGTCCGGCAAAAGTGCGGCGCGCCACATCCTTATTCCCCCGGGGTGCCATAGTCATAAGGCCCTGCACACAAATTCCTTCAAGCTCCGCAAGCTCACCTGCGGCGTCGCGGACCTCGTCGGGCGAAAAGCCGCCCTTGGACTCCTCACCACTCACATTGACCTCGATCAGCACACGCTGGGGGCCGGAGAGCTCACCCGCCTCAATCTTGCGGACCACACGGCTCGAGATGACCTGAGCCAAATGCAGCGAGCTTACCGAATGAATCAGCTCGGCCGAGCCCAGAACCGCATTGATCTTGTTGGTCTGCAGGTTGCCGATCATATCGAAGCGCACCTCGGGTAGCTCCGGATGCTCTGCGAGGCCCGCAAGCTTGCGAACGAGCTCCTGCGGGCGGTTCTCGGCAAAATGGCGATACCCCGCCTGGATAGCGGCAACGGTCTCATCGACGCCAACAGTCTTGGAGACGGCAATCAGGCACGCGGCATCGTGGGGACGGCCCGCGCGATCGAGTGCCGCATAAAAACGCTCCAGAATCTGCTCGCGGCGAGCGCGCATCAAGTCCAAATAGTTATCCATTGCCAATCGCCTCCGCTGACAGCCAAACAAGTAGTCCCATGCTAACGCAAGAGCGCGGCCCCGCATCCGCAAGGCCGCGCTCACATAGGTATTTACAATCTTTCGACGAACGGGGCCACCCTACTCCTCGTCGTCCTCGGAATCGTCCTCGTCCTCGAGGTGCTCGAGCAGGTAGCGGAGACCCTCGCTCACCTCGTTAGCGGGCACTTTGGCAACATAGTGTGCATCGACGGCAGGCCTCATGATGACGCCCTCGCCCGAAGGCACGCGCATGCTCTCGAGCTCGTCCTCGTCCGTGCGGGCGATATCGCCGGCAGTCATGCGCTGGCCGGTCAAAAGGAAGGTCAGACGACAGGCGGCATCGATGGAAATCGAAGCGATACGATCGAGGTAGCGCGAAACCATGATGGCACGGCGTAGATCGTCATAGTTACTGTCGTCGTCCATAAAATCGCCCGTGTCCATGCGGTTGAAGGTACGGAAGAACTTCTCGTACGCCGCATGCACCGGCTCGTCCTCGACGGCCAGATTACAGATGATGGACATGTCGTTGGTGACGAGCGCAGAAAGCGACGAACCCAGCACCTGATAGACAGCCTCGGCCTCGGCTTCAACCAGGGCCACAAGCTCCTGAGGCAGCGAGATGTCGGCCTTGACCATGTGACGCGTGGCGCGGCAGATCTGGCGAACCTTATCGGTCATGCGCTGCAGGTTAAAGTCGACGTAGATGATTGTCTGCAACAAGCGGAAGTCGGAGGCGACCGGCGACTGCGTAGCGATCAGGTTGTAGCACACGGCCTCCAGGTTGGCGCAGCGCGCGTCAATCGAAAGCGTGCGCTTCTTGGTCTTGGTGGCGAGCTTGCGATCGTCGGTCGCGTAGGCCTTTACGGCATCGTGGAGGGCCAGATCGACGGCCTCATAGATGCTCAGCATCTCGTGACGGGCCTCGATGAGCTGACGGGAAAACAGTTTGCGCATGGTTCACTCCAATCAGTTGGGTGCGGTCATGCCGCCCGCACAGTGAATACGCACCGGACCAGGTCCGATCGGCTTGGGACTAGTCGCACCGATCAGCCAAAGCGGCCGGTGATATAGTCTTCCGTACGCGAGTCCACCGGGCTGGTGAAGATCGCGTCGGTTTGACCATACTCGATGAGCGTGGCGGGCTCGCCGGCAACTTCCTGCAAGAAAAATGCGGTGTAGTCGCTGATACGAGCTGCCTGCTGCATAGAATGCGTGACGATGATAATCGTCATCTCGGGCGCCAGCTCGGCCATCAGATCCTCGACCTTAGAGACGGACGTGGGGTCGATGGCGGAGCAGGGCTCGTCCATCAGAAGGACATCGGGTTGCACCGCAAGCACGCGCGCGATGCACAGACGCTGCTGCTGACCGCCCGAGAGCGCCAAACCATCCTTGTTGAGCTGATTGGATACCTCTTTCCAGAGGTTGGCGCGCTTGAGCGATTCTTCCACGATGTCATCGAGGTCGCTTTTGCTAGTCACGCCCTGCAGACGAGGGCCAAAGGCGACATTCTCGTAGATGGATTTGGGAAACGGGTTGGGCTGCTGAAAGATCATGCCCACGCGACGACGGAGGTCGACCGGGTCGACGCCCTCGGCATAGATATCATTGCCGTCGAGCGTCATGGTGCCCTCGACGCGCGTACCCTCGATCAGGTCATTCATGCGGTTGATGCAACGCAAAAACGTCGATTTGCCGCAGCCCGAAGGGCCAATGAAGGCGGTGATGGCGTTTTTGGCGATGTTGAGGTCGAGCCCCGTCAGCGCATGAAAGTCACCGTACCAAAAGTTGAAATCCTTGGCCGTGATGGCCGCTTGCTCCGGCGTGGGAGCGGACTGATAGACGGACATGGGACTCCTTAACTAGCGGCGCTTGCGCGACAGATAGCGCGCAAACAGGTTGAAGGCCAGAATAATCGCCATCAGCAAAAGCGCGGTGCCGTAGGCTGCGTTCATGTTGATGCCGTCATTGGCGAGCAGATAAAGGTGAACGGTCATGGGACGACCGGAATCGAGCGGCGAAATAGGCAGGTTGATGGCCTGACCCATGGTGTAGAGCACCACGGCGGTCTCGCCGATGGCGCGGCCGATGGCAAGGACAATGCCGGTGGCGATGCGGCCAAAGGCAGAAGGAAGCACGATCTTGGAGACGACCTGCCACTTGGTGGCGCCCAGACCATATGCGCCCCAACGGATATAGCGCGGAACGGCGCGGATGGCTTCCTCGGTGGTGCGCATGACGATGGGAAGCATCAAGAGCGCAAGTGCCAGAGCGGCAGAGACCATCGAAAGACCCAGGCCCATGGCCTCGACAAACAAGGCGTAGCCAAACAGGCCCATAACGATGGAGGGCACCGAGGCTAGGGCATCGGCAGCATAACGAATGATGTCGACGACCTTGCCCTGCTTGGCGTACTCGGCCAGATAGACGGCTGCCAGCACAGCGATCGGCGTGCAGATAAGCATGGCGAGCGCCGTCACATAGACGGTCGAGACGATCGTCGGCCAAATGCCGCCCTCGGCGTTGACGCCCTGGGGCCAACCGAAGATAAAGTCGAGCGAGATATGCGGCAGGCCGTTAATGACCACGTAGGCGATGATAGCGACCAGCACCAGCGTGGTGATGTATGCCGCGGCACGGAACACGCCAAGCATGATCTTGTTGGACAGGTCCTTGTTGATGCGGCCCTTCTTGCCGTGGGAAAGGGCACGCTTGATGCGCTCGCGCGACGAGGTCGTATCGACCGTCGTGTCAACGGAATCGGACATAGCCTACCCCCTCTTCTTCTTGGAAATCAGACGGACGATGCCCACCAGCGCAGCGGAGATGATAAACAGGACCACGCCCATGCCAAACAGCGCCGAGCGGTGCAGACCCGAGGAATAGCTCATGTCGAGCGCGATCTGGCTCGTGAGCGTCGAGATGGGGCTCGAGATGCTATCCGGAATGACCGGAGCGTTACCCACGACCATAAGCACGGCCATGGTCTCGCCGATAGCGCGACCCATGCCCAGCACGATGGCGTCCACGATACCCAGCTTGGCCGCGGGCAGCACGACCTTATAGATGGTCTGCCATTTGGTGGCACCCATGGCATAGGATGCCTCGCGGATGCCCATGGGGATGGAGTTAAGGGCATCGATGGTGAGTGTCGTGATCGTGGGGACGATCATGATGGCAAGCACGAACCACGCCGTCAGGGCACCAAACCCAAGACCGCCGGTCAGCTGCGCGATAAACGGGCGGATGATGATCATGCCGAAGAAGCCGTAGATGATGGAGGGAATACCCGCCAGCAGGTCGACGGCAGGGCTGATGAGCTTGCGCACGCGCTTGCTGGCAATCTCGACCAGATACACGGCTGTGCCCACACCCAACGGTACGCCCATGGCAAGGGCACCGACGGTCACCAGACCTGAGCCGGCCAGCAGAGACATGATGCCGTAATGCCCCTCGGAAGGAGCCCATGTAAAGCTAAAGAAGTCCGCCAGGCCAATATCGGTAAAGACGGGCAGGGCCGAGTACGTGGTGAAGACAAAGATCAGGATGACGGTGACGACCGCCAAGAATGCGCAGGCGAAGAAGATCCACTGTAGCGCCTTCTCCTTGATATAAGTGCTGCGTGACACGAGCGCCAGCTCGCGCTTTTTGGGTGCCCGAGCAGTCTGCTCGGTCTGGGAGTTTTCCTGTGCCTCCATGCTACTCACTCCCCTTCCCGTCGTTGGTGACGGGAATAAAGCCCGCCTCGCGAATCTGCTTGTCCATCTTTTCGGACGTCACGTAGTCGATGTAATCCTGCGCTTGCTGCGAAGGCGTTCCCTTCACAAAGAAATAGAGGTCGCGGGAAATGGGATAACCGCCACTCGCGACTGTCTTCTCGGACGCCTCGACGTGATTAACCGAGACGGCCTTGACCGAAGTCTTGGCGTTGAGGCTCTCGACAAAACCCAGCGAGATGTAGCCAATAGCACCACGAGAGCGAGACACGACATCGCGTACCTGGCCCGTACCCGAAAGAACGGCCGAGCGGCGATCGAACGGCGCGCCGTCCATCACGATGGTGCGGAAAGCCTCACGCGTACCGGAAGCCTCATCGCGGTTAATAACCTGAATCTTCAAGTCCTCGCCACCAACCTCTTTCCAGTTGGTGATCTTGCCCGCATAGATATCGCGGAGCTGTTCAGTCGAGAGGTTATCGACCGGGTTGTCGTCGTTCACGATGACCGCGATGCCGTCGTGTGCGATAACGATAGGCGTCAGGCCCAGGTCTTGCTCATCGGCGTTGAGGCCACGAGAGGAGCTGGCGATATCGGCGGTGCCGGCGCTAACAGCTTCGATGCCAGCAGATGAGCCCAGGCCAGAAACCAGCACGTCGGTGCCGGTTTCCTCCTTAAAGCCCTCGGCCGCGATCTCGGCAATGGGAAGGCAGGTGGTCGAGCCGGCCACGGTGATAGAAGACGTAGAAGAGCCCGAGGAGCAGGCACACAGCGCGAGCGTGAGCACCGCGGCGCTCAGGACCGATACAATCTTTCTCATAGCATCACGCCGGTCGCAGCATGGCGCCCGCAGGTGCCGCCCTCGTTGCGGTAGGAATAAAAGCGGTCGTTCTGACGCACGGTCGAAAGCTGGGTATCCACAATCCCATCCGCATCGACACCGACATCTACCAGCGCCTCACGAATGGCGGCAGATAGATCGAGCATGCGAGAAGCGCCCGCATCGATGCACGAGAACTCGGCGGCAAAGCGGCCCATGAGCTCCTGGGAAACCTCGTACTCGTCACCCAGGATATGGGGACCGATATAGGCAGAAACATCGCTCGCATTGCAACCAGCCGCCTCGCAGAGCGCCTGGCACGCCTTGGCGGAAATGCGCGCAATCGTACCCTTCCAGCCAGAATGCACCACGGCAAAACCGTTGGGAGCAACCAGCACCACGGGAACGCAATCGGCAAAGCAAAGCATCACGGGCACCTCACGGGCCGTGCAGACGATGGCATCGCAGCCCTCGGCAATCTGCTCGCGAATGTTCTCGAGAACATCGGCGCCGTTCGAGGTCACCGTCACGACGTGGTCACCATGTACTTGATTGGGCACGAGCAGATTATGCTCGCACTCAGCGGCCCCCATGGCCTCGAGCACGCGGCGACGATTTTCTTGAACGGCAAAGGGGTCATCGCCTACATGCGAGCCCAGATTGAGCGAGGAGTACGCATCTTCGGAAACGCCACCGGTGCGCTCGGTAAAGGCAAAGCGAACATCGTGCGTCGCGCCCTCTACCAACGTAACTCCATCATGGTCGACACGCGAAACGTTGTCCGCACGTGCTGCCATACTAAAGCCTCCTAATAACACAAGTATCGCGGCGACGCCGCAGCAGTCCGCGTCATACGGCTGCCATACTTCCTTAAAAGGATACCCGCAGCGGTAGGGACCAAACGTAAAGGGAACGTAAGGAGATTGGAGGCTTTCGTTTACAAACGAGAAACAAAACGGGGTGCATCCAAATGGACACACCCCGTGCAGGTCGTTGAAAAAACGAACTAGAAGCTGCCGCGCTTGAGGAAGTCGGGAAGCTCAAACTGGTCGTTGCCAAAGTTGGGCAGCTCGGTACCACCGACGTTGCGAGTCGGAGCAGCCTGAGCCGGGCTGGCAGCCGGAGCAGTGCGCTGCGGCTCAGCGGAGGCAGCGGCCTTGCTCTGAGACTGCTGAGCAGCAAAGAGCTCATCCTGACGGTTGACGTTGGAATCAGAGAAGCCCGTGGCAATAACGGTGATGCGCACCTGGTCGCCCAGGGACTCGTCAACAACGGTACCAAAGATGATGTTGGCCTCGGGGTCGACGGCATTGGCGACAACGTCGGCGGCGTCGCTGATCTCCTGGATGCCCAGGTCCTTGGAGCCGGCGATGGAAAGCAGGACGCGCGTGGCGCCATCGATGGAGCTCTCGAGCAGCGGGCTGGAAATAGCCTGCTGGGCGGCGTCGACGGCACGGGTGTCCCCAGAAGCGGTGCCGATGCCCATCATGGCGGTACCGGCCTGCTTCATGATGGTCTTAACGTCAGCGAAGTCAAGGTTGATGATACCGGGGACGGTGATGAGGTCGGTGATGCCCTGGGTGCCCTGGGAAAGGACGCCATCGGCAATCGCGAAGGCCTCGAGCATGGTGGTCTTCTTCTCGGCGATGTCGAGCAGCTTGTCGTTAGGGATAACGATCATGGTGTCGACGCAATCGGAGAGGGTCTTGATGCCCTCCTCGGCGCTCTTCTTGCGCTTGCGGCCCTCGAAGGTGAAGGGCTTGGTCACGACGGCGACGGTCAGTGCGCCGACCTCGTTCATCGCGATATCGGCAACGATGGGAGCGGCGCCGGTACCGGTACCACCGCCCTCGCCGCAGGTGATGAACACCATGTCGGCGCCAGCGAGCGCCTCGGCAATGTCATCGCGGGACTCATCGGCAGCCTTGCGGCCAACCTCGGGATTGGCGCCGGCGCCCAGGCCGCGGGTAAGGTCGGTGCCGATGTGCACCTTGATATCGGCATCAGAGATCGCGAGCGCCTGAGCATCGGTGTTGATGGCAACAAACTCGACGCCGCGGATGCCCTCTTCGATCATTCGATTGACCGCGTTGGTACCGCCGCCGCCGACGCCGACCACCTTAATGACGGCAAGGTAGTTGTTGATCTCTGTCTCGTGCATGTCGGTCCTCCGAACAAAGGTTATAGCCATAGCATGGGTCGACCCCTGCGCACATTAACCTTCAGGTTGAAAGTAAATGCAAAGGTAAACCGTATTATGTTTGCACATTATGAACGTATCAGTCAAATAATTGACCGTGAAAACCAAACAAACCAGATAAACGGCGTGGTATGGCCCCTCAACAAAGCATCAACCAGCGCTACGAGGTCGGAGCATTCCTAAATGTGTAGTTGCCCGGAGAGCGCACATTGATATACGTTACGCCCTCTACCTGCGAAAGCAACTTGGTGACTACGCGTTCCTTCTTGGCGATATCGTCCGAATCGCCCAGCGACACCTCAATGCCGTTATTGAGGTTTGCCGAGATGGCTTCGACCGAAGGCGTGGAAATATCCTTGACTTGTCCCAAGAACTCGCTCGAAAAACCACGCACATAATCCAGGCCGGCCTTAACGGCTTTGGAGTTCACCGCCTGGCCGGAAACCGGAGCGACATCCGCCGAGACATCAGTCAACAACACCGCGCCATAATGCTTGGCGAGCGCCAGCGCGGCATCGATTCCGGTCAAGGTATTTGAGCCCTGCCCTGTCGTGATGACGTTGCCCTGGTCGTCCACTTCGACCGACGTCGACAGCGGGGCGATCCAGGTGTCATCGTCTCCGATAGCCCAGGCAAGGTCGTCGGAGCTGATATACGCAATGGCGATAACTTTACGCTCCGTCGGCGTGATGATAAGCGTATGGGGAAACTGGCGCTGGACATCCACGCCCGAAACCCACGGGTTCTGCTTGAGATCCTCGGTAATCTGGTCGGGATCGACGTTAAAAAGCGACGTTCCCTCGGGCAAGTCGATCAGCTGGATAGCATCGTGCTTCGTCACATGCTCGCTGCCTTGAATCTGAATATCAGTGGCAGTAAACAGTCCAGAGTTGATCACCACGATGGCAACGACGACGAGCACGGCCAAGACGGCCAGAACGCCGCCCACGATTTTGCCTTTGCCTGTAACGACAGAAGCGGCGTCTGATGTTTTATTTGCCATCGCTCCAAGTGAAGATAACGGGTTGAAACCTTTTTTACTCGAAGGCTTCTTGGCGGTAGCCGGCACCGATGTCAGCGAGCGCGGTTTCAATGCGCCCAGCGTGAGACCTGGACGCGCCGCTTTAGTTCCCGTCGAGGGCTTGGGAGCTGCCATGGGACGGGCAGGCTTGGCGCCCATAACAGGCTTTGACGTCACCGAGGGACGCGAGGACTTTTTTGCGGCCGGACGATTACCGAGCTGCGAGCCGACGACCGGACGACTGGTCTGTCGAGCATGCCCGACAGACTTAGAGTGCGCGACGGTATTGCGTTGAGGTTTGGCAGGCGCGCCGGAACGCCCTCCGGCGCGGCGGAAGGTGGGTTTCGATGCTCTAGAAGCCGAGGAATTTAACTTCCGGTCTGAGCTCGATGCCATACGCCTCCCTCACCTTTCCGTGCACATGTCTGATAACCGCGGCAACGTCATCGGCCGAGGCAGTTCCGTTATTAACGATAAAATTAGCGTGAACGGGCGAAACTTCCGCGCCGCCAATCGAAAAACCCTTTAATCCACAATCCTCGATAAGCTTGCCCACACTCGCATCGGGCGGGTTGCGAAAGACAGACCCGCAGGATGCGCGACCCATGGGCTGCGTACGCTTGCGCCTTGTAAGGTACCGCTCCATGCGCTCGCGAATGTCGGCCTTGGGCGCCGGTTTAAGCTTGAGCACGCACTCGAGGATGATCTCATTGCGGGGAAGGCTACATTCGCGGTAGCCCCAAGAGATCTCGGACCCCGCATAATGCTTGATACCGGATGCCGGGTCAAACGTTACGACATCCTCAACCAGCGAGCCAATCCACTCGGTCCGCGTGCCGGCATTCATAGATATCGCACCGCCGACCGAACCGGGAATGCCAACGGCAAACTCAAGGCCCGAGAGGCTACGCGACAGGGCATCGTTGACCAGGCGCGCAAACATCACGCCCGCACCGACCGTCAGCGTACAACCGTCATCGGCAACAACCGTGCGCTGGAACTCACGTCCGAGCGAAATGACGGCACCGCGATAACCGCCATCGGCAACCAGCAGATTGGAGCCCTTGCCGATGATGACCCACGGCACCTGCTCGCGATCGAGCACCGCCACGGCGCGGCGGAGGGCATGATAGCTATGGCACGTCACAAAGAGGTCGGCCTTGCCGCCGATACGATAGCTCGTATGACGCGCAAGGCGCTCGTCCTCGATCACATCCGTGTCGATCATGCCCGAGAGCGCCATGACGGCGTTAAACAGACCCATTAGACTTAAGCGTCTTTCTTGGCAGTCAGATACTCAATGAACTCGGGACCGACGGTCGTAACGTCGCCGGCACCCATGGTGAGCAGCAGGTCGCCCTCGCCCACCATCTGCTCGAGCTCCTGATTGAGCTCAAGACGGCTGGAGCAGTACACGACCTCCTTGCCAGGATGCTTGGCGCGCACGGTATCGGCGAGCATCTTAGAGGTGACACCCGGAATGGGCATCTCGCCAGCCGAGAACACATCAATCAGCAGCAGTTTATCGGCATTGGCAAATGCATCGGCAAAGTCGTCGCACAGGGCCTGCAGGCGCGAATAGCGGTGCGGCTGGAACACGACGTCGACGTGCTTGTAACCCAGCGACGAAGCGGCAGCAAGCGTCGCCTTGATCTCGGTGGGGTGATGGCCGTAATCATCGACCACGGTGATGCCATCGATATCGCCCACGTGGGTAAAGCGACGGCGGACGCCCTCAAAGCTCGAGAGCGCCTTGGCGGCGGCGTCGATGTCAAGGCCCAGGACATGGGCGACGGTGAGCACCGCCGTGGCGTTGAGCATGTTGTGGCGACCGGGATTGCTCTTGATCTCCACAGCGCGCTCAGTGCCGTCCTCAAAGCGAACGATAAAGTCACTCTGGATGCCCTTGACATCCGGGTGCATGCAGACGATGTCGTTGCTCTCGGCAAAGCCGTAGGAAAGCACGTGACGGCCCGTCGACTTGGCGAGCTCGACCAGATGCGGGTCCTCACCGCAGACGATGACGGTGCCGTCCTCGCCCACCAGGCTCATGAATTTGGCGAAAGTTGCCTCGATCTCCTCGATACCCGAGTAGTGATCGAGGTGGTCGGCCTCGACGTTGGTCACAATGACTACGTTGGGGTTCAGGAACAGGAAGGAGCTGTCGGACTCGTCGGCCTCGGCGACAAAGTAGTCGCCCGAGCCGTTCTTGCCGTTCGTGTCATAGCCCTCAACGATGCCGCCGATCAAGAAGCTCGGATCCAGACCCATGCGGTCGAGCATGGTGGCACACATCGAAGACGTGGTGGTCTTGCCATGCGTGCCGGCAACAGCGACGGTGGTGTAGCCGTGGCCCAAAGCAGAGAGCATCTTGGCACGGGGCCACACGGGAATACCAAGCTCGCGAGCACGCACGAGTTCAGGGTTGGACTCCGGAATAGCGGTGGAGACAACAACCACGTCGGGCTTGACCTCGTCGATCGTGGCGGCCTCATGGCCCACATGCACCTTCACACCAGCGCGGGTAAGCTGGCGGATATAACGTGACGTCTTAAGGTCGGAGCCGGTAACGGCATAACCGCGCTCGTGCAGAACGAGGGCGATGCCGCTCATGCCGGCGCCGCCGATACCGATAAAGTGGGCGCTCTTAAACTCGGGCGCGGAGGTTGCAGTCTGGGAATCAGCCATGTGCTCGTGTACTCCTTGCGTAAACACTGCCTGTAACCCGTTAACTGTACCGCACCTACCGCATCAGCGCGAGGGCGACCGAAGATATCCCGTCTAACTAACGCAAACCCTCTACCGCATCGGCCAGAAGAGCGGCGGCTCTATCCTGAGCCAGACCACGCGCCGCCTGACGCATGGCGTCGCGCGCCGCCGCGTCATCGACCAGGTGCAGCAGCTCATCGGCAAAGGCAGAACCGTCGATATCGGCATCGGCGCAGAGCACGCCGGCCCCGGCGTCGACCAGATAACGAGCATTGGTGGTTTGGTGGTCGGCCGTCGCATGCGGATACGGCACGAGCACCGAGGGCACGGCGAGCGCAGCGATCTCGGCCACGCTCGATGCACCCGAACGCGAGAGCACCAAATCGGCAGCAGCCAGCATATCGCCCATGTTGTCGATGTAAGGCTGGACGCGGTAACGCTTCGCCTCCTCGGGCGTCAGCGCCAAAGCGCGCTCGGTCTCCTCAAAGCCGTCGGCACCCGTCGAATGCAACACATAGAGGTTCTTGCGCGAAAGCAGCTCGTTTTTGAGCGAAGTCACGCGCTCGTTGAGGTGCTGGGCGCCAAGTGAACCGCCAAAGACGAGCAGCAGCGTAGCGTCCTCGGGAACGCCAAGTGCCTTGCGGCCACGATCGCGATCGCCCTCGATCACCGAGCGACGTACGGGGTTGCCGGTCATGAGCACGTGGTCAGGGTCACCTTCGCGCTCAAAGACCGAACGCGCTGCCGGCACCGAGATGCACACGCGGGCGGCGTGGGAGTTCATCATCTTGTTGGCCAGGCCCGGAACAGAGTTCTGCTCATGCAGCAGATACGGAACGCCTGCGCCCTTGCACCACCCCAACAGCGGAACCTCGACATAGGCACCAAAACCGATGGCGGCATCGGGCTTGCCGACCTTTGAGAAATGATTGGCGAGCGCACGCTTGGCCTTATTGACACGCCACAGCGAGGTCAGCGCCGTCCAAGGACGGGAGCGGTCGAAGCCCGTGACCGTAATGGGCACAAAATCAAACCCAGCCTCGGGGACCAAACGACCCTCGAGCTTGCGCGACTGGCCCACGAACACAACGTGGTGGCCACGGTCACGCAGTTCTTCGGCCAAGGCGAGCGCGGGGTTGATGTGTCCTGCCGTGCCGCCGGCTGCAATAGCAACGGTCATTTTATCGGTCATGGTAGTCCCTTCGTACACGCGGTCCCTGGTCGTCGGTGCGCAGACGCGCCGACGGGTCCGAGTTCAAATCGATTCGATTATATCCGCCGCCCGCGTTGCGAGGGCTGGGGCGCTGCGGACGACCTTGCGGAGCCGTTCGCGAGCGTGGACGAGCTGCCGGCTCGGATGCAGAACCATCCAGAACGGTAAAGCCGCTACGCGAAGGTCGTTCACCGCGCACATGGGCCACGCCGGCGGTGCTCTCGTCCATAACGGCAAAGCTCTCACGGCGGCGGTCATACTCATCGCGGCGGGCGCTCTCGTACGAAACGCGCAGGATCAACCCGGCAAGCATAAGCGACACAATAATCGACGAACCGCCGTAGCTAATAAACGGCAACGGTTTGCCCGTCATGGGAAACACGTTGAGGATGCCCAGCGCGTTAATCAAAAACTGCACCGCGAGAATGACCGCGGAGCCAGACGCCATAAGCGCGCCCCGACGATCGGTCGCCTGCTCGGCAATGCGAAACGCCGAGTAGATCAGCATCGCAAACACCAAGAAGAACAGCACGGTTCCGACAAAGCCGACTTCCTCGCCAATGATGGCCAGGATGTAGTCATTGTGCGCCTCGGGCAGATACGAGTACTTCATGGTTGAGTTGCCGATGCCACGGCCGAACAGACCGCCCGAGGCAAAGGCCATGATGGCAAGCGTGGCCTGATAGCCGTCACCATACTCGTCAGCCCAAGGGTTCAAGGCAACCTGAATACGCACCATACGGTACGGCTCTGCGACAAGTGCAATCACGATCACGAGAATGCCGAAGATTAGCACGCCGATGATAAATCTCGGGTCGAGACCCGCAAACAACGCCATGCACATGAGGGTCAACAGGATGATCAGGACAGTACCGAAATCGGGCTGGATAAAGATCAGAAAGAGCGAAATACCCAGGTAGATGCCCATCTTGCGAAGGAATTCGTTTATGTTGCCACCGGGCGAAAAGAAGCGATCAAGCATGATGGCCGAATACGCAATGGCAAATGGCTTTAAAAACTCGGAAGGCTGGAACTGAATACCGGCGATGTTGAGCCAGCGCGTGGCGCCACGGCTGCCGCTGCCCACCAAGAACACCAGAAACAGTAGCCCTATCATGCCGATAAGGAAGATCCTAAGCACATCCTCCCCAAACCAGCTGTCCGGCAAAACGCGCACGATGGCAATCAGCGCCAGAACACCAACCACGGCAAACGCGGCCTGTCGACCCAGGAAAAACGTCGCCGAGCCATTCTCGTGCAGCGCCTCGACCGAAGACGCCGAGTACACCATCAGCAGACCAAAGCACACCAAAGTAAACAGGCAGGCCATAAATATCAGACGGGGGCGCATGATGCGGGCGGGAACGCCGGCAATATAGCGTTCGCTAAACGACTGCCCGCCGCGACCGGAACGCGGTGTGCTACGCCGCGAGGAAGCACGGTCCGAGTCGGGCCTCCTCATACCTTGTCGGGGGCTCTCCTCTCTCACCGGCAACCCCTATTCCATTTGCGATTTCGCCGCAGCGGCAAGCTGCGCCACATAGTCCTTAAACACGCGGCCGCGCTCCTCATAGCCCGAGAACTCATCGAACGAAGAGCAGGCAGGAGAAAGTAAGATCACGTCGCCACGGCTCGACAGCGAACGGGCGACGTCCACGGCATCGCGCAGGTCATCCGCTTGGGCGATATCCACATCGCCATCGACATCGGCCTCGTCCATAGCGGCGGTAAAGCGCTCGCGCGCATCGCCAAAGCAGACGACCGAGCGTACGTTATCCATAACAACGCGCGCGAAGTCCGTGAGCGGCGTGCCCTTATCGTGGCCGCCGAGCAGCAAGATCACGTCGTCATCGGGAAATGCCGTCAGCGCCTTCTCGACCGCATCGGTGTTGGTCGCCTTGGAATCGTTGACGTAGCGCACGCCGTCAATCTCGCCACACGGCTCCACGCGGTGCTCGAGCGGCTGGAACGAGGCCAGACCGCGGCAGACACCATTGACATCGGCACCGACTGCCAGGGCAGCCGTGGCAGCGCACAGGGCATTGATAACATTGTGATGGCCCGAGATCTTGAGTTCGGACGTGGCGACAAGCTGAGTCTCGACGCCCTTCAGGCGCACGACCATTTTGCCGTCGCGCACAAAGGCGGCGTCTGCACCCTCGGGCTCGTCAAAAGCGACCTTGCAGATGCGGCGACCCGGCGTATAGATGTACTCATCGAACTCGTGAATGCCGGCGTCTTCGACGTCGACAACCACCAGATCGTCATCGACCATATTGTCAAACAGCTTGATCTTGGCAAGCGCATAGTTCTTATGGCTCTTATGCCAGCCCAAGTGGTCGGGAGTGATGTTGAGCAGCACCGCCACACGAGGGTGGAGCTCGGTGGTCGTAGCAATCTGATAGCTCGAGAGCTCAGCCACAAACCACTCGTTGCGGGCTCGGCCGTCAATCTCGTTGACCGGCGGCTCGCCGATGTTGCCGACAGCTACGCTGGCCTCGCCGGCAGCCTTGAGCAGATAATCGGTCAGCGACGTGGTGGTCGTCTTGCCGTTGGTGCCCGTGATGGCAATCCAGTTATCGGGCGACAGGCGATAGGCAAACTCTGGCTCACCCATAATCTGGGCGGCATGTTCGCGCCCGGCCTTAAAGAAGCCCGAGAACTCCGAGATGCCCGGGCACGTCACGCATGCGTCATAGGCGCCCTCGACCTGTTCGGTCCCATAGACAAACGACGCACCAGCAGCCTCGAGCGCACGCGTGGCGTCATTGGGCTCAGAGGTGCCGCCGCCATACACGGTAACGGCGCTTACGCGCTCGGGATGTGCCAGCGCCCAGCGGGCGACATCGAGACCGGATTTGCCCTGACCCAAAACGAGCAGGCTAAAGACTTCAGCAAGAGGCATGAAAGACCACTATCCCAACTGGAAGAACAGAGCAAGGCCAACGGCACCAAATGCCGCAGCGATAATCCAAAAACGGATGACGACCTTGGTCTCGGCCCAACCCTTCTTTTCGAAATGATGATGGATGGGCGCCATAAGGAAGACGCGCTTGTGCGTAAAGTGGAAGTAGACAACCTGAATCATGACCGACAGGGTCTCAACGATAAACAGGCCGCCGATGATGAGGGAGACGACCTCGGTGTTAGTCATGATGGACGTACAGGCAAACGCGGCACCCAGAGCAAGCGAGCCGGTATCACCCATAAAGATGCTCGCCGGATAGCAGTTGAACCACAGAAAGCCCAAGCAGGCACCGGCACACGCGGTGCAGAAGATGGACAGGTTCACGTCTCCGTGCAGAAACGCCATGGCAGCCATGGCGAGCATGGCGATCATGGAGGTGCCGCCAGCAAGACCGTCAAGGCCATCGGTCAGGTTCACGGCATTAGAAAGACCGGCAATCATCAACCAGCAAAAGACAATATAGAGCCACGGGAACGAATAGCCGCAGATGGTGGTCGAAAGCACGCCAAGGTCGATCGTCAACCCACCGGGAAAACGAATCTCGGGGGCGACGCCGCACCAGTTGACGGCAAGTACCGTAAAGGTGACACAGATAATGGTTAGGCCGATCATCTTGGCATGGGGCGTCAGACCGAGCGAGCGCCCATGCGTAACGGAGGTCAGGTCGTCGATCAGGCCCAGCACGCCGGTCGCCAGCGTGGCGAGCAGCACGAGTACGAGCTCGGTGGTGAGCTTGCCCATCAGCAGGCAGGTCAGCGAGATCGCGACGAGGATGACAACGCCACCCATGGTGGGCGTTCCCTGCTTAACCAAATGACGCTTGGGGCCGTCGGCACGAACCTGTTGGCCGATACCCTCGACCTTGAGCAGCTTGATCCACCACGGCATGAGCAGCAGCGCAATGGCTGCGGCGATGCCAAGCCCCAAAAAAGCCTGATACGTTGGATACGAGGGATTGCCGAACATGGGCTAGCACACACCTTCCAGAAAGCGGTCGAGCTCAACAAAGCGGGAACCCTTGACCAGTACAACATCATGTTTTTCAAGCGCGCCGCCCATGCGGTCGAGCACCTGCTGATAATCGGAGAACACCTGGATGCGGTCCTCGTCCATGCCCATCATGCGTGCGGCATCGGCCATAAGCTGGGCCAGCTCACCACCCACGCACGCCAGCATGTCGAGCTTCTTGGCGGCGGCATAAGCGCCCACGAGCTCATGCATGCGAGGAGCCTCATCGCCCATCTCGCCCATCTCGCCCAGGATCGCCATGCGAGACCCCGTGCACGAAAGCGAGCACAGCAGGTCGAGACCGGCTGCCATCGATTCGGCGCTGGCGTTATAGGAGTCATCGATGACGCGGGCACCGCTCTTGGCGCGCTTGATCTCCTGGCGGTGACCGGTGATCGTAAGACCCCTAAAGGCAGCATCGATCTGCTCGGGCGTCACGCCCAGGCGATAGGCAACCGCGGCGGCCTTAACGGCATTAGGAACGGACTGCACGCCGGGGATGGCAAGCATGGTATCGATTGTCTCGCCCTGACCAAAATCGAGCGTAAAGACCGGACGGCCCTCGTCATCAACGCGAACGTCGCGGGCGCGGACCTCATCATCGTCAGAGACACCGGCCAGCATCACGTCGATACCAGCAGGCTGGGCGAACGTATCGCGAATGAACGGCGTAAAATCGTCCTCGCCGCCCAAAACCAGCAGCGGCAAATAGTCGCCGGCGGCGCACATGCCCTGTACAATCTCGGCCTTAGCGCGGGCGATGTTCTCGCGGCTGCCCAAAATGCCGATATGAGAGGTGCCGATCTTGCTCACGATGGCAAGGTTGGGATTGGCGGACTGGGACAGGCGCTCGATCTCGTGGAAATGGTTCATGCCCATCTCGAGCACCAGGATCTCGGTATCGGCCGGAGCGGAAAGCACCGTGAGCGGCATGCCGATCAGGTTATTGAAATTGCCCTTGGTGGCCCAGACACGATAGCGCTTGGCGAGCACAGCGGCGAGCACGTCCTTGGTCGTCGTCTTGCCGATGGAACCGGTAATGCCAACGACCAGGCAGCCAAGCTCCAGGCGATACGCATGCGCCAAACGCAGCAGAAACTCCTCGGGATCATCGGTCAGCAAGATGGCACAGCCCTTGTCCTGCGCCAGCGAGACCAGCTCGGCCTCGGGCTCACGCGTCATCACGACGGCGCCGGCACCCGACTGGACCGCACGGGAAGCAAAATCATTGCCGTCGACGTTTTCACCGGGAAAGGCGACGAAAATCGTCCCTTCCTCGACCTGGCGCGAGTCGATAACGCACCCGCGGCATACCCGATCGACTTCTCCCGTCACGGTTCGGGCCCCTGTTGCGGCCGCGAGGTTGTTGACGGCGATCTCTATCATTGCAGCTCCCCTGTAAACCTAAATAATGCTATCGGCGTATTGTATCCCAGCGCCGCGCATGCGTGGTGCAGGGCATGTGAACACCCCTCATATGGGACAACAAACCACGCCCCAAAGATTGTAACCCCCTACTTCGTGTGCGGGATACCCAGCACGTCGAGCGCGTTGGCCATAATGGACTGGAACGGCACCGCAGCGGCATCTGAGCCGCTCGGCGTTCCGTCGAGCGTGATATAGCACAGCACCTTGGGCGATTGTGCCGGTGCAAAGCCCATAAAGGACGACATGTAGTTCTCCTTGAGGTAGCCGCCGTTCTCGTCGGCGCGTTCGGCCGTACCGGTCTTACCCGCCACGTCATAGCCGTCAACCGCGCCGCCAACGCCCGTTCCCTCCGACACGACCGTCTGCATGCACGATGTCACCTGGGATGCGGCATCCTCCGAAATCGCGCGCTCGCCTTCGCCCCAGTCCTTCTCGTCGCCTTTGCTGGACTTATAGAAGTGCGGGGTCATCATCACGCCGCCGTTGGCGATGCCGCCCACGGCACGTGCGATCTCAATCGGCGAGACAGACAGCGCCTGTCCAAAGCTCATCGAGCCCAGCGTGGCGCCGTCATACTGGTCACGCTCCTTGACGATGCCCAGGCTCTCGCCCGGAAAATCGACACCAGAGCTGTGACCGATGCCCCACTTGTCCACATAGGCAGCAAAGTCGTCGGCACCGATCTTGCGCCCCACCAGGACAAATCCCACGTTGGACGAACGGCGCATCATCTCGCGCACATCCATGGTCATGGCGTAGTCGCGCTTGTCGGCATCGGTGACGGTATCGTCGCCCACCTTGATGCTCGCCGGCACCTCAAACGACGTACTCGACCGCACGACGCCCAAGTCGAAGCCGGCGCCCGCCACGAGCGTCTTAAAGACCGAGCCGGGCTCGTAGGCGTCGGTGACCAGGCGCAGGTTCATATCCTCGGTCTTGGCGTTTTCCAAATTGGTCTGGTCGTAGGTCGGATACGAGCAGGCTGCCAAGATCTCGCCTGTCGTAGGATCGGTGACCAGCGCCGAGCCGTTCTTGGCCTTTGTCTTCTCGACAGCCTCTGCCAGGGCATCCTCGGCCGCACGCTGGATATTGACGTCGAGCGTCGTCACGATATCAACGCCGTCGACCGCAGCCACCTTTTTATAGGCACCGCCCGCGATATAGCTGCCGTCCCTCGCGCGCTCGCGTACGAGAGAACCGTTCGTGCCGGTCAGAAGCTTGTTGTATTGCTTTTCGAGACCCGTCAAGCCGTCGTTGTCTACATTCACTACACCCAGCACCTGCGATGCCAGATTGCCGTATGGATATACGCGCTTCATGGCCTGCTCAAAAAGCACGCCGGGCAGGTTCTTCTTCTCCAGCGCCGCAGCGTCGTCTTCGTCCACCTGGCGCTTGATATACACCCAGGTTCCATCGGACTCAACGAGCTTGCGGCAGGTCTTTTTATCGATTCCAGTTGCCTTGACCAGCGCCGACACCGTCTTGTCAACATCCTCGACAAGCTGGGGGTTCACGGCGATGTTGCGACATTCGGCCGACGACGCCAGCACGTTACCGTTGCGGTCGTAGATGGTGCCACGTTTGGCATAGAGGGTCTGCGCAAGCAGGCGGCGCGCATCGGCACGCTCGCGCAGTTTATCGGCTTCGACAATTTGATAGTCGCCAAGGCGAAAGACGCCCAAGCCCAAGCCAAGCCCAATGAAGCCCATGACGGCTTTGCGGCGAGGCAGAGGCGTGCCCGTGAGCCATTCGGTCGACGAACTCTTGCGCGACCTGGTGTTATGCACTTGAGGGCCGCCCGAGCCGCGAAGTCGCGACGCCGGGTCGTTGCCACGGGACTGCCCGGCGTTGTAAGATTGCCGACCCGTTCCTTGATAACCAGAACGTCCCCGCGACGAGGGACGTCCAGAACCGCGGCCCCCATCGGAACCGCGGCGATAGTCATTTGTCATACTCAGCTACCGTCTTGCTACTGAGCGGTCGCGGTCGCGTTGGCGCCCGCGGCTGCATCCTGCGAAAAGTCAAGTGTAACGCTCTCGCTGGGCTCCACCATGCCATAAGCGCCCGCAAGGTCGCGAATGCGCGTGTCGGCGCCATAGACCGAATGCATGACCTCCAGGTCGGAGCTCTCATCGGTCGCCTTTTCGAGCGTATTGGTAAGCTCGGCGTTGCTGTTGAGCACCTGGGCCGTAACACCGGCGAGCGCCACGCGGGCGACGCCGATCGTCATGAAGATAGCCGCAATGATGCAAAACGTTTTAAGAACGCTCATGAAAACCGGGCTTACCGCCTGGTTTGCCTGACGGCCCGCGCCCGTGTAGACATCAAAGCGCGGCGTGCGCTGCTCACGGGGAGCAACGGGGGCCTGCGGCGTCTCACGATAGGCGGGCATGGCGTTCATATCATAGGCGAGTGCTGCGCTTGAAGTGTTGTAGCCCATGATATGCCGCCTCCCATCCCGAGTACGTTGGTAGTGTGTTTAAGCTTCGTTTATGGTGCGAGCGGGAGGTCCAATATCACGCGGTCGCGCCTACAGACGCTGCGCCACGCGGATTTTGGCTGATCTCGCCCGAGGGTTGCGCTCAACCTCATCAGGCTGTGCAACCAAGGGTTTGCGGGTGATGACCTTGAGTATCGGCACGTTGCCGCACACGCACACCGGAATCTCCGGCGGACACGTGCACCCCTGGCTCATCTCCTTAAAGTGGTTCTTTACGATACGGTCCTCGAGCGAGTGATATGAGATGACGCAGATACGTCCGCCCGGGTTGAGCCACCTGGTGGCGGCATCAAGCCCTCGTTCGAGCACATCGAGCTCGTGATTGACCTCGATGCGAATGGCCTGGAAACTTTTCTTGGCCGGGTGTCCGCCATGCCGACGAGCGGCAGCCGGGATACCCGCCTTGATGATCTCGACAAATTGGCCGGTGGTTTCGATCGGTTCTTGCTCGCGGCGGCGCACGATCTCGCGCGCGATCTGCGAGGCGAACTTCTCTTCGCCGTAGACGCGTAGAATCCGAGCGAGGTCGTGTTCGTTATAGGTGTTGATGACCTCAGCTGCGTTTAAGGTGTTATTACCCGGATCCATCCGCATGTCCAATGGGGCGTCCTCGTTATACGAAAAGCCCCTTCCAGGGATATCGAGTTGCGGTGACGAAACGCCCAAATCGAACAGGAAGCCATCGACCCCGGGCACCTCGGCCGAGCAAAGCAGCTCGTCCAAGTCGCCGAAGTTGCCCTTCAGCAGCTGGTGCGGAACGCCGGGAACCTCGCGGTCCAGACGGGCGCCAGCGGCCTCGAGGGCCATGTCGTCCTGATCGACGCCGAGCAAAAGACCCGTCTCCCCCACCTGCGCAGCCATCTTTACCGAATGGCCGGCACCGCCAAGGGTGCAATCGCAGACAACGGAGCCGCTCTTTAGCCGCAGCGACTCAAGCACTTCGCCGAGCATGACAGGTTCATGCCGATATTCTTGTGTCAAGATCCCACGCTCCATCCGTTACCCGTGCCTTGCCCTTACGAGAAGAAGAGGTCCAGCAGGGCCTCATCGTCATCGTCCTCATCGGCCGCGGCGCGATCCCAAACCTCAAGGTGGTCGTAGTTGCCCACAACCGTGACCTCGCGGTCGAGGTTCGCCTGCTTGCGGAGAGACTCGGAAAGACCGATACGACCGGCGCTGTCCACGTCCATCGACGTGGTGCGCTTGTTGATCGCCCTCATGAGCTTCTGGTCATTAATGTCACGCGGGTTAAAACCCTCGTGGCCCTCACGACCCGCGAAGAGTCCTTCGACCCACTTATCGAAGGCCTCGGCAGAGAACACGTACAGAGCATCGACATCCAGGGCTTTGAACACGCGAACGTGCTCTCCAAGCTCCTCGCGAAGGGGTGCAGGCAGGGACAGACGACCTTTTGCATCGAGATTGCGCTCGTATGCACCAGTCATTCCCATGTGCGCCCTCCCCTCGGTTACTCAGATGGCACGTACGCGGGGAACCACCCCGCCTGTCGACGTCATTAATAATATGGGGAACCGCCCCATTTTTCAACACCTTTCCCCACCCCTTCCCCCACCCCGCCCCACCACTCCACCCACCATATATTGCAAAACACCCCCAATCATATGTTCGAAAACACAATATGTTGTGTTTACAGCAACGGCGGGATGCCACCTGTGGCACCCCGCCTTTCAACCTCAACCTTCAAGTTGACCTTGAGGCGATTTTTGCGTCCCTTTACATGCCGTTCACATCGCCCCCAAACTCCCCCACCCAAGGCACATGCGGCCCGCCACCGCGACGACAAGTGGCAAAAAATGGGACGGACCCCAGATTGCCCATGCGCGCGCAAAAGCACGCCGCGGCAATCTGGGGCCCGTCCCCAAATACCTATAGATATGCAGGCCAGCGATGTGTTAACGATGTGCCAGCGGGTGCGCCGCCAGATAGACCTCGGTCAGTTGCGTACGATCGACATGCGTGTAGACCTGCGTGGTCGATATATCGGCATGTCCCAAGATCTCCTGTAGCACACGGAGGTCTGCACCGCCCGCAAGCATATGGGTGGCAAAGGAGTGACGCAGCGTATGGGGATGGAGTCCCACCAGCCCCACCTGGCGCCCGTAGCGCTCACAGATGGCATGGATGCCCTGGCGCGACAGACGGCGGCCGTTCTTATTTAAAAAGACCGCCGAGGTCTCGGTTCCGTGGGCATGGGCCGCCAAGCGAGAACGCCCCTCAGTTAAATAGAGCGTCAGAGCTCGCGCCGCGCTTCCCACCAGCGGGGACAGGCGTTCCTTTGAGCCCTTACCGCGAACGAGCACAAAGCCATCGTCGATATGGATATCGCCCACATCGAGCCCCACCAACTCGCTCACACGCAAGCCGCATCCGTAGAGCACTTCCAAGATGGCATGGTCGCGCAAGCCCATCTCGCCCTCGGGGAAGTCTTGATCGAGCAGCGCCGAGACATCCTCCACCGATAGATACTCCGGCAAACGCTCAGCCTTTTTAGGCAGGCGCAACGCCGCCGTTGGATTTTGGGCCACAATCCCATCGCGCACCAAAAAGGCATGCAGGCCCTTCACGGCCGCAAGCGCACGCTCCACCGAGGCATCGGAATAGCCCCCATCGCGACGGTCGGCGACAAAGCCCTCCACGACCTGACGAGTCGCCTCATCAAAAGACATGATGCCCGCCCGCTCCAGATACGCGCAGTACGTCGTCAGGTCACGACGATAGGCCGCAATCGTGTTGCGCGCCAAACCCCGCTCGACCGCGAGGTAATCGAGATACTCCCCCGCCGCCACGGCGAGCGACGAGGGAGTAGCTTCGGTATGTTCTTTGTTCGCCGGCACCCTTAGTCCGTAGCGAGGTTCATGGGCGTCACCTGCAGGCGATCGACACCCTCGTGCTGACCGATCGAGGCACGCACGAACTCTCGGAACAGCGGCTGCGGGTTGGTCGGACGGCTCTTGAACTCGGGGTGGGCCTGGGTTGCCACATACCAAGGATGCACGTCGCGCGGCAGCTCGACCATCTCGACCAGGCGCTCGTCGGGCGACAGACCCGAGATAACCAAACCGGCGTCCTCAAGCTGGTCGCGGAAGGCGTTGTTAAACTCAAAGCGGTGACGGTGACGCTCGTAGACGAGATCCTCGCCATATGCCTCGCGAGCGAGGGTATCGGCGGCGAGCTTGCACGGATAGGCGCCCAGACGCATGGTGCCGCCCTTCTCGGTGACATCCTCCTGCGAGCTCATCAGATCGATGACGCTAAACGGACCGTCCGGGTCGAACTCGGAGGAGCTGGCGCCGGCAAGGCCGACGACGTTGCGGGCGAACTCGCACACGGCCACCTGCATACCCAGGCAAATGCCCAGATACGGAATCTTGTGCTCGCGGGCAAACTCGGCCGCGAGGATCTTGCCCTCCAGGGCGCGCTTGCCAAAGCCGCCGGGGACCAGGATGCCCGAGGCGTCGCCCAGAACTTCGGAGACATTCTGCTCGTCGAGGCTCTCGCCGTCGACCAGCTGGACGTCCACATGGCGATCGTAGAAGACGCCCGCATGGTGCAGGGCCTCGATAACCGACAGGTACGCATCGGGCAGCTGCGTGTACTTGCCAACGACGGCGATCTTCACCTTGTCGGCGTGATGGTTGGCGTGATTCTGTTTGCGCAGGAACTCGTTCCACTCGCTCATGTCGCGCTCACGCGGGTCCAGACCCAGACGCTCGCAAATGCGCAGGTCAAAGTCCTGCTCGGCAAGCAGCTGCGGAACATCGTAAATACTCGCGCAGTCCTCGTTGGTAAAGACGCAATCGGTGTCGACGTCGCAGAAGCTTGCGATCTTCCCGCGGATAGCGTCATCGATATGGTGGTCGGAGCGCAACACGATAATATCGGGCTGGATGCCAAAGCTGCGGAGCTCCTTGACGGAATGCTGCGTGGGCTTGGTCTTGACCTCGTGGGCGGCGGCGATATAGGGAACGAGCGACACGTGGATGTAGCAGACGTTCTCGGGGCCGGCCTCCTTGCGGTACTGACGAATGGCCTCGACAAACGGTTGGGACTCGATGTCGCCGATCGTGCCGCCCAGCTCGGTGATGACTACATCGGAGCCGGTCTGCTCCTCGATGCGGCGGAACTTATCCTTAATGGCATTGGTGACGTGAGGAATCACCTGCACGGTACCGCCCAAAAAGTCGCCGCGACGCTCGCGGGCGATGAGGCTTTTGTAGATGGCACCGGTCGTAAAGTTGGAATCGCGGGTCAGGTTCTCATCAATAAAGCGCTCGTAATGACCCAGGTCCAGGTCGGACTCGTAACCATCCTCGGTTACAAAGACCTCACCATGCTGGAACGGGCTCATGGTACCGGGGTCGACGTTCAGATACGGGTCGGCCTTCTGCATCGTTACTTTGTAGCCACGCGACTTGAGCAGACGGCCCAGCGAGGCCGCGGTGATACCCTTGCCCAGGGACGAAACCACGCCACCGGTTACGAACACATGCTTGGTCATATTGAGTTACCTGCGCTTCCCGTAGAAGTTGTTTATCCACATCTTACGGGTCTTCATTGTAATACTCGCGCCGCGGACCGTCCGCAATTTTTCTCGCGTGCGATTGCATTTCTCGATCTTGAAACAAAACGCCGCCCGGTTTCCCAGGCGGCGTCGCTATGGCAAGGGTTACATGCTGCTATCGATCAGCAACCTCGTCCTCAAGCATTTCTTGAACGAGCATGCCGGTACGGACGCCCTCAAGATACCACTCACCACGTTCGGTGAGGCAAATGCCATTTGCAAGCTGACCGCCGTCGTCGCTATAACGCGAGACGACATCAATCATACCTTCGGAATCCAAGCGATCGATTGCGGCGCGGGCACGATACGGCGAAACCCCCACGCGCTCGGCAAGCGTTTTGCGCGAGAAACCATACGGCCCGCCATTGTCTTCGGTTTGCTGGTCGATCTCCATCAACACCAGCACCTCGACACGCTTCATATCGTTGACACTCGCACGACCCTTGCCCGCCATAGCAGCCTCCTCAAACCGAGCACGAGCATCTAACGCGCCGTGCGCGACCGACACACCTCACGATGGCAGGTAATATCCATCATGCGGCATCCCGCTAAGGATGAAACAGTTACGGTTATTGTATACCGCTCAAATTGTTTCTAGGCAGGTAAACAGCTATTTTTCGCCGAAATAGACGCTTTATTGATCAAAAAGCCGTACCGGGCGCTAACCCGATACGGCCAAAATGCAATGCAATTACCGCGGTGCTTCAAACTTAGCGATGGAAGAAACCGCGGCGCTCAAACTTGGGCTCGCAGCACACGTTGATGCCCAACTTGCGCAGTACCGTCTCGTCCGTCGGCGAGATAATCACGCTAAAGAAGGCATCGCAACCGCGCAGCTGCTCCAGGCCCGAAAGGACGCGAGCGGCCGTCTCACTCGTGGCCGAGGTGATCGACAGCGCCATAAGCGTCTCGTCGGTGTGGAGGCGCGGGTTTTTGCTGCCCAGGAAATGCGTCTTGAGCTTGCTGATGGGCTCGATCGCCTCATCGCTAATGACCTCGAGCTCAAGGTCGACGCCCGAGACATGCTTGAGGGCGTTCATAATGAGCGAACTTGCGGCGCCCAGGCGCGTGGAGGTCTTACCGGTCACCACGGAGCCATCGGGCATGACCATGGCACCCACGGGACCACCCGTCAGCTGCTCCCTGGTGAGGGCCGCCGAGCGCGCCGGTGAGTAGTTCTTATCGATGCCGGCTTTCTTCATAATAATCTTGAGACGGTCGACTTGCTCATCGCCCACGCCGGTACGGCGCACATTTTCGACCGCGGTAAAGTAGCGGCGAACGATCTCCATCTTGGAAGCGTCGCGGCAGGCATCGTCATCGGTGATGGCAAAGCCGACCATATTGACGCCCATGTCCGTAGGGCTCTGGTAGGGGCTCTTGCCCAGGATCTTTTCCATCAGGGCACGGACTACCGGGAAGGCCTCGACGTCGCGGTTGTAGTTGACCGTGGTCTTGTTGTAGGCCTCCAGGTGGAAGGAGTCGATGATATTGGCGTCATCGAGGTCAGCCGTGGCGGCCTCGTAGGCAATATTGACCGGATGCGTCAGAGGAAGATTCCAGACCGGGAAGGTCTCGAACTTGGCATAGCCGGCGGCCGTGCCATGCTTGTGCTCGTGATAGAGCTGAGACAGGCAGGTGGCAAGCTTGCCCGAGCCAGGACCGGGGGCAGTGACCACAACGAGCGGTCGGGTGGTCTCGACAAACTCGTTCTTGCCATAGCCATCGTCGGACACGATCAGATCGACATCGTGCGGATACCCCTCGATGGGATAGTGCAGCTTGGCGGGAATACCGAGCGCGTTCAGGCGGTTGCGGAACACATCGGCAGCGGGCTGGCCGGCGTACTGGGTGATGACCACAGCCGCGACGGCAAAGCCGTTGCCGCGGAACAGGTCGACCAGGCGCAAAACGTCCTCGTCATAGGTAATGCCCAGGTCACCGCGAGCCTTGTTCTTCTCGATGTGGTTCGCGTTAATGGCGATGATGACCTCGACGTCGTCGGCTATGCTCTTGAGCATGCGAAACTTGCTGTCCGGCTCAAAACCCGGCAGCACGCGGCTCGCGTGATAGTCGTCAAACAGCTTGCCGCCAAACTCCAAATACAGCTTGCCGCCAAACTGCGAGATGCGCTCCTTAATATGAGCGGCCTGCAGCTCGATATATTTCGCGTTGTCGAAACCCTGGCGCATGTATGGCTCCCGTCCCGTTTCGTAAATTAAGTTCCTACGCGATTATAACGGAGCCTGCCCTCCCCGATGCCCAGGCCATCAACAGGCACCAACCAAACACGCCATCGATAAGTTGCGGTGAAATAGCTCCTGTTTAACCCCTCAAGACGGCCAAACGGGAACTATTCCACCGCAACTTCCCCTTTTGGCGCAAAGTAACCTGACCCCTTTGCACCAACAGCAGAAACGTCGCGGGCAGAGAACGAACAGCGAACAGACACCAGAGCGAGCAAGCCGCCCCCTGCGCCAACAATGGCAGCGCCGCAGGTTGAGCATAAGTCAGCGAAAGCCCACCAGAGCGAGCAAGGTGACGTGAAAGAGGAGGGCATAGGCCTTTTGGCCATGCCCGACGATTGAACGTCAGATTGCCGCTCTGGCGGGCTTGCAGCGTCGAGTGGTTCCGGCGTTTGGTAAAACGCCGGAACACAAGAGCGCCCCCTCCAGCGCACGGAACGGGAGGGGGCTAAAGGTAGGAGTCTACCGGTGGGTTTACCCCACCGGAAAGACGATGACCAGGTAATCCTTTGCAGGATCGTCAAGGTTCCGTGGGGTACCCAAGGGGTACTTAGAGCATCACGCAGGCGACGGTCAGAATGATGGCGCAGACGACGGAGAGAGCGACGATGAGCTTAAGGGCAAACTTGAGCCAGGTCGTCCACTCGATCTTGGCCAGGGCAAGACCGCCCATGATGGCGCCGGAGGTCGGGGTGAACAGGTTCACGACACCGATGGCGGCGGAGAAGATCATGACCATGACCTCGGGCGAGAAGCCGAGCTTAACAGCCAGCGGTCCCATGATGGGCATGGAGACAGTAGCCATACCGGAGGTCGAGGGGATCAGGAAGGACAGGCCGAAGTAGACCAGGAAGCTCATGGGAGCGAAGATCACGCCGGACAGGCCAGCCAGAGCATTGGCGGCAGCGTCGAGGACGTAGACGTCGAGGCCGGTGCTAGCCATGAGGACGGAGATACCACGGGCGAGAGCGATGACGAGGACAACGGACATCATGTCGGCAGCGCCGGTGATGAAGGTGTTGACGATCTGCTTCTCGGACAGGCCACCGATGATACCGATCAGGACAGCCATGAGGAAGAACCAGGTGGAAGCCTCGTCGAAGTACCACTGGCCAATGGGCAGGCCGGTGATCAGGGCAGACCAGCCCTGAACGATGGCGTTACCGTCGGCGTCATAGACGGCGCCAGCATCGAAGAAGTTGGCGACGCCCTCGTTGAGATCGGCCAGCGGGATGAAGCCGACGATCATGACGACGAAGGTGAAGGCAAAGGCGATCAGAACACCCTTCTGACGACCGGTGAGCTTGACCTCCTTGTGAACCTCGGAAGCAGCCTTGCCGTGAGCCTCTTCGGCGTCCTTGAGCTCCTGCATCGAAAGGATGGTGGAACCCTTGTCAGCCTTGACCTTCTTGGCATAGCTCATAACGAAGAGGATGGACATAACAGTGGTAACAATCCACAGGACGGCACCGAGGCCGATGATGATGGACTGGTTGACCTCAATGCCAACGCCAGTCAGAGCGTCAACGGCAGCACCGACGGCAAACGGGTTAACCGTGGAGCCCAGGCAGCCGCAGCCAGCGCCGAGCAGGACGGTAGCGGCGCCGACCATGGGGTCGAAGCCAGCAGCCATCATGGTGGCGGCGAGCAGGGCGTAGAAGGGAACGGTCTCCTCGCACATACCATAGGTGGTACCACCGAGGGAGAAGATGAGCATCAGCACGGGAATGAGCATGATCTCATTGCCCTTAAGCTTCTGCACCAGAACGGCAATGCCGTTGTCCAGGGCGCCGGTCTCGGTCATCATGCCGAGGAAGCCGCCGAGGATCATAACGAAGAGGCAGACGGGCAGAGCGTCAGCGAAGCCCTTGACCGGGGCGGTGCAGAAATCGCTCAAGCGGGCAGCGGTAACCGCGCCACCGGACGTACCGGAGACGATAACGGTAACAACCGCGACGATTGCCAGCAGAGCAAGAAGAATGGTGAACGATGAAGGCATACCGCGCTTTTTCTTAGCGGTCTCAGTCATAGTTCTCATCCCCCCTTCATAAATCAATTACTGATCTCGCCCGAAGCGGCTCTTCCGTGCCGTGCATGTCGCTCGGTGCGAGATTTTTACCAGACAAAAGCGCTCGGGGTGCGCAGCAATGCACCCCGAGCGAGATGCTAGATGCTCTTACTTGAGCGTAGCGTACATGACAGCCTTGATGGTGTGCATGCGGTTCTCGGCCTCGTCGAAGACCTTGGAAGCGGGGCTTTCGAAGACCTCGTCAGTGACCTCCTGCTCGGTGATGCCGAACTGCTCGCACTTCTCGGCGCCAATCGTGGTGTTGGTGTCGTGGAAGCTGGGCAGGCAGTGCAGGAAGATGGCACCCGGGTTGGCCATAGCCATGACCTCGGAGGTAACGCGATACGGGGTGAGCTGAGCGATGCGCTCGGCCCAGACCTCGTCGGGCTCGCCCATGGAGACCCACACGTCGGTGTAGAGAACGTCAGCGCCGGTGACGCCGTCCTTGACGTCGGTGGTCAGCTTAATGGTGCAGCCGTTGGCCTCAGCGATGGGCTTGCAGGCCTCGATGACGTCGTCAGCGGGCATGCACTCCTCGGGGCCGCAGGCCACGAAGTTCATGCCGAGCTTGGAGCAGACGACCATGAGGGAGCGAGCGACGTTGTTCTTGCAGTCGCCCATGAAGACGAGGGTCTTGCCCTTGATGTCGTAGTTGAAGTTCTCCTGGACGGTCAGGATGTCGGCGAGCATCTGGGTGGGGTGCCACTCGGTGGTCAGACCGTTCCACACGGGCACGCCGGACTTAGCGGCAAGCTCCTCGACGTCGTCCTGGGCAAAGCCACGGAACTCGATGCCGTCATACATGCGGCCGAGAACGCGGGCGGTGTCCTCGATGGACTCCTTCTTGCCCATCTGCGACGAACCCGGATCGAGGTAGGTGACGCCCATGCCCAGATCCATGCCGCCGACCTCGAAGGCGCAGCGGGTACGAGTGGAGGTCTTCTGGAAGAGCAGGACGATGTTCTTGCCCTCGAGATAGCGGTGAGGAACGCCGGCGCGCTTCATGTCCTTGAAGTTCTTGGAGAGCTTGAGCAGGTACTCGATCTCCTCGGTGGTGAGGTCGAGGAGCTTGAGGAAGCTACGGCCGGAGAGGTTAACACCCATGGTTCGTTTCCTTTCGAAAAAGTGAATTACTAAAAAGTGGTGCCCGTTTGACGGGCGAAACCGGTGCGGTTGTAGGGGGACCGCACCGGAACCGTTAAAACCTTAGAGGTCCTCGCGCCAGAAGGGCATGCTCATGCAGCGCGGGCCGC